>JBBQUR010000016.1:0-115402 GCA_038212275.1 Planctomycetota bacterium | reverse complement strand
CCGAGAGCTCGCGCCGCACGAAGGCCGGCAGCCCGGCGCGGCTCTCGCCTTGCTCCACGCGCTGCAGGAATGTCGCGAGGTGCCGCGCGACCACCTGATACAGCACGGACGTCTCCGGCTCACGACGGCGGTAGCCGTCGGCGGCGGATCCGTGGCGCGACACGGCGTCCGGCGTCGACGAGCTGGCCGGAGCAGCGGCCGCTGAGCGGACGGCGTCGGTGGCGCGTGCGGACATCCCGAGACCGCAGGACGGCGCGCGGCGACGCCCGTCACCTCAGCGGCACACGACCTGCCCCCGACCCGTCCCGGGATGCCTCCTCGCGTCCGGGCCGGCGTGCTGCGACACGCCGAGCCCTGCGCGCTAGAATCCGCGCCCCATGAGCGCAGCACCCGGGCAGGCATCACTCTTCGGCGCCGAGCCCGAGCCGGACACCGCTCAGGCGGGCGCCGACGGCGGACCCGGAACCTCGCGCCCCGCTCGCTCGTCGCCGCCCGCTCGCTCGGTGCCCCCCGCCCGCACCGCGCTCCCCGCGCGGCCCGACGGCAAACCCGCGCGCGCGCCGGCTGCCACCGACAGCGGCAAGACCTCGCCGATGATGGAGCAGTATCTGCGCGCCAAGGCCGAGGCGCCCGACGCGCTGCTCTTCTTCCGCATGGGCGACTTCTACGAGCTCTTCGGCGAGGACGCGAAGATCGCGTCGCGCGCGCTGGGCATCACGCTCACCTCGCGCGCCAAGGGCGAGGGCGCGCTGCCCATGGCCGGCGTGCCCGCCCGCGCCTACGAGGGCTACCTCGCGCAACTCATCCGCCAGGGATTCCGCGTCGCGATCTGCGACCAGATGTCGGACCCGAAGCTGGCCAAGGGCATCGTCGAGCGCGCCGTCACGCGCATCGTCACCGCCGGCACGCTCTACGAGGACGACCTGCTCGACCGCCGCACGAGCAACTGGCTGCTGGCCATCGCGCCGGGCGTCGCGCCGAACGCCTCGCGCGGCTCGCGCACTTCGGCGCACGCCGGTGCACACGCCGGCGCGCACGCGGGTGCACACGCGGGTGCGAGCAGCGCTGCCGGCGAGGACGCGACCTGCGGCCTCGCGTGGATCGACGTCTCCACCGGCGACTTCCGCGCGGTGGACGTGCCGCTCTCGCGCCTCGCCGACGAGGTCGCGCGGCTAGACCCGGCGGAAATCCTGCTGCCGGAGTCGCTGCTCGCGGAGCCGGACGGTCCGATGGCGCGACGCCTCGCCGGCGTCTCGCGTGCGCCGCTCGTGCGCGGCGCCGAGTGGACCTTCCAGGCCGGCAACGCGCTGAACCTCGTGCGCGAACAGCTGGCCGTCGCGACGCTTGCGGGCTTCGGTTTCGAGGACACCGCGCCCTGCGTGCGCGCGGCGGGCGCGGTGCTGGCCTACGTGCGCGAGACGCAGCGCGGCGCGCTGCCCGCCGTCTCCGCGCTGCGCCGGCACGACCCGGGCGCCAGCGCCGGCCTCGACCGCGCGACACGCCATTGCCTGGAGCTGCTCGGCACGCAGCGTGACGGCCGCCGCGAAGGCAGCCTGCTCTCCGTGCTCGACCGCACCGCCACCGCGATGGGCGCACGCCTGCTGCGCGAATGGCTCATCGCGCCGCTCGCCGCGCCCGCGCCGATCCGTGCGCGGCAACTCGCCGTCGAAGAACTGCTCGCGCGCCGCGACGTGCACGTCGCGCTGCGGGAGGCGCTGGGCAGCATGCCGGACCTCGAGCGCCTCGCGACGCGCCTGCTCGCCGGTCGCGCCTCGCCGCGCGATCTCGCCTCGCTGCGCAACGGACTGCGCCTTGCGCCCGCGCTGCGCGCCGCGCTCGCCGGCTGCCAGAGCGCACCGCTCGCCGCGGCGGGGTCGGAGATCGTCCCGCTGCCCGAACTGCTCGACGTGCTGGAGCGCGGCCTGCTCGAACAGCCCGCGCCGGTGCTGCACGAGGGCGGCCTCATCGCGCGCGGCTGGGACGCGCGCCTCGACGAACTCGTCGCGCTGCGCGAGAACGGCGCGGCCGCCATCGCGCGCTTCCAGGCCGACGAGATCGCGGCCACGGGCATCGCGTCGCTCAAGGTGCAGTACAACCGCGTCTTCGGCTACTCGATCGAGATCGGCCACGCGCACGCGGCGAAGGTGCCCGACAACTACGTGCGCAAGCAGACGCTGGCCGGCGCGGAGCGCTACGTGACGCCCGAGCTGAAAAGCCTGGAGTCCTCGCTGCTCACGGCCGACGACCAGGCGCGCGAGCTGGAGCACCAGCTCTTCCTGGCGCTGCGCGAGCGCGCCGGCCAGGACGGCGAGGCGCTGCGCGCGCTGGCCCGCGCCGTCGCGCGCGTCGACGTGCTGTGCAGCTTCTGCACGCTGGCCGCCGAGCGCGGCTGGGTGCGCCCCGAGGTCGACGACGGCGACGTCATCGACATCCGCGACGGCCGCCACCCTGTGCTCGAGGCGCTGCTGCCGCCCGGCGTCTTCGTGCCCAACGACGTGCGCCTCGACCAGACCGGCGCGCGGCTGCTGCTCGTCACCGGCCCGAACATGGCCGGCAAGAGCACGTACATCCGGCAGGTCGCGCTGCTCGTGCTGCTCGCGCAGATCGGCAGCTTCGTGCCGGCGGCCTCCGCGCACGTCGGCGTGGTGGATCGCATTTTCACGCGCATCGGCAGCGCGGACGACCTGTCGTCCGGCGCCTCCACCTTCATGGTGGAGATGACCGAGACCGCGGCCATCCTCAACAACGCCACGCGCTCGAGCCTCGTGCTGCTCGACGAGGTCGGGCGCGGCACCTCCACGTGGGACGGCCTCTCGCTGGCGTGGGCCATCTGCGAATACCTCGTGACCTCCGCCAGCGCGCGCACTCTCTTCGCGACGCACTACCACGAGCTCATGGATCTCGCCGACGAGCTGCCCGCCGTGCGCAACCTGCACGTCGCCGTGCATGAGCAGGGCGAAGACGTGGTCTTCCTGCACCGCATCGAGCCTGGCGGCACGGACCGCAGCTACGGCCTGCACGTCGCGCGACTCGCCGGCGTGCCGCGGCCCGTCATCGAGCGCGCGCGGAAGATCCTCGCGGATCTTCAGGCGCGCGCGCCGGACCTGCGCCCCGGCGCCGGCGAGCTGCCCGCCGGTGCGGCCGCGCCGACGCCGCGCCAGGAATTGCTCGTCCCGCCCGGCGCCGCGGATCCGCGCGCAGGCAGTCCGGAACGCACGGTGCTGGACGCCCTCCTCGCGGTGGACACCGACGACATGACGCCGCTGGACGCGCTCCTGCTGCTGCGCGAACTCGGCGAGCGCCTGCGCCGCGGCTGAGTCCGCAACGCGACGGCGCGCAACGTCAGCGCGCAGTCCCAACAAGCAGCGTCAGTGCGCAGTCCTGCCGCGCAGCGTCAGCGCGCGGTCCCGGCAAGCAGCGTCAGTGCGCCGTTTCGGTGCGCAACGTCAGTGCGCGGCCTGGAACTTGTCGTGCGCGTCGTCGCGCATTTCGGCCAGCGGGCCCTTGAGCTGCTCCATCGCTGCGTCGAACTTGCCGTCGAGCACGTTGAGCTCGACGTCCGCGAGTTCCTTGAGCACGCCGAGCAAGGCCTTGCGATACGCGACCTGGTGCGCGGGCCGATCGGCCGCCGCGACCGTGTTCATGTTGTTCGGCCCGTACTTCTTGGCAAGCAGCACGAGGCGCTCCATGTCGTTGACGGCGACCAGCGCCGCCTCGGTGTTCGAGGTGCCGATCGCGCCGGCCAGGGACTTCAGCTGTCCCTTGATGCCGTCCATGACTCCCTCGAGATCCGCGGGCTCCTGGCCGGGCGCCGGCGGCGCGCCGCGCGGCCCCCTGGGCCCACGCCCTTGCCGATCGCCTGGCACCTTCGGCGCGGTCTCCGGTGGGGTCGGTTCGGTCTGCGGAGGGTTCTGCGGTGCGGTTTGCGGTGCGGTCGGTGCAGTCTGCGGGGGCGTCGGTGCGGTCTGCGCGTTCTGCGCCAGCGCCGCCTGTGCAGTCGGGGTCGGAGCAGGTGTCGGCGACGCGGGCGCCGTCTGCGACGCGGCCGTGCCTGTCGCACCCAGGAGCAGCAGCGCAACGGCCACCGGCAGCACCAACACACCAGGCGTGCAACGCCCACCGCGATCCGTCACGAACTGCAACATGAACGAGCCTCCTGAGAAGTGATTCGAGCCGGACACGATATCGCAGCCGGCCCGACTGCGCATGGCAGCGTGCGGCGGTGCGTTGGTGCGTTGGTGCGTTGGTGCGTTGGCGAGGTGGCGAGGTGGCGAGGTGGCGAGGTGGTGCGGCGGTGCGTTGGCAAGGCGGTGCGTTGGTGCGGTGCTCGGGGAGGTCGGGCTCGGGGCGCAGGGCGCGGCGAGCCGGCTTCGGTCAGCGTGCGGAGCGCTGCCGGGCCAGCGCCGCGAGCTGCCGGTCGTGCAGACGCGAGCAGAGGAGTTGCACCACGAGCACTCCCATCAGGGCGCAGGCCATGTCCCATTGCGCGTCCCAGATGTCGCCCTGGGCTCCGAGGTAGGCGATGCCGGCCTCGGGCGCGACCAGCACGGCCGTCCACCACTCGGTCAGCTCGTAGAAGGCGCTGCAGGCCAATGCGACGGAGGCCACGACCCAGAACAGCGCCTTGCCCGGCCGCAGCGGCGTGCAGCGCAGCAGCAGTTCGCGTGCCAGCAGCCCGGGCACGACGCCCTGCAGGAAGTGCCCGATGCGGTCGTAGGGATTGCGCTGCAGGTCGAGGTTCGTGCGCAACCATTCGCCGAGCGGCGCCAGCGCGTAAGTGTAGTGCCCGCCGACGAGGAGCACGACGGCGAAAACGGTCATCAGCGCGGTGGCGAGGTCGGTCCACGGGAAGGCGCGCCAGCGCCAGACCACGACCACCAGACCCACCACCACCGGCAGCGTCTCCATCGCCCACACCTCGCGCAGCTGCGGACCGATGCCGGACCACACGAACAACGCCGCGATGAACAGCAGCTCTGCCCACTGAAGCCGCGATGGCGGCACGGCGCGCGCTCCCGGCGAACCCTCGCCGCGCCGCTGCGCCTCCGGCCCGGCCATCACCACGCGCCCGTGACCTGCAGCAGCACCACCTTCAGATAGGACGACTCGGGGAAGGCAAGCCGTCGCGGGTGGCAGGGAGCGCCGCCACGCACCGACACGATGCGCACATCACGGCCCGCATCGGCCGCAGCGCCGCGCAGCATGTGCAGGAACTCCTCCGGCCCGACATGGAAGGAACAGCTGCACGTGAGCAGCCGGCCGCCCACGCGCAGCAGCGACAGCGCGCGCAGGTTCAGCTCCTTGTAGCCGCGCAGCGCCTGGTTGAGGTCGGCCTTGCGCCGCACGAGCGCGGGCGGATCCAGCACGATGCCGTCGAACAGCCCCTCTCCGGGAACGGCGTCGCTCCCGGCCTTCCCGGCCGAAGCCTGGACGGCAAGCTGGTGCAGGTGATCGAAGACGTTCACCTTGAAGGCTTCGATGCGCGCCGACACGCCGTTGGCCTCGGCATTGGCTGACAGCTGCGCCAGCGCCGCCTCGCTGCCGTCCAGCGCGACGACGTCACGCCCCGCACGCGCGAGGTGCAGCGCGAAGCCGCCGTCGTTGCAGAAGGCGTCGAGACAGCGCTGTCCGGGGAGCAGCTCGGGCGAGAGCCGCTGGTTCTCGCGCTGGTCGAGATACGCGCCCGTCTTCTGGCCGGTCCAAGGATCGATGCTGCGCTGCACGCCGCCGGAGGTCCAGGCCACCGCATGAGGCACGTCGCCTGCCAGCAGCGCGACACCCTCGGGCAGGCCCTCCGGTCTGCGGAAGCCGCCGTCGTGCCGGGCGAGGACGCCGCGCATGCCGTGCGCCGCGAGCAGGTGCTCGGCGACTGCGGGCGCAAGCCGATCCGCCCACTCGCAGCCCGCCTGCAGCACCGCGATGTCGGCGTACCGATCCACGACGAGCCCCGGCAGGCCGTCGGCCTCCGCGTGCACCCAGCGGCAGGCGGTTTCGCCGGGCGCCAGCTCGGCAGCACGCGCCGCGATCGCGGCATCGAGCCGATCCTGCCACCAGCGCTCGCCTGGTTCGGTGGCGGCGGCGCCGCCGCGCACCACGAGGCGCAAGGGGATGCGTGAACGCGGATTGAACACCGCCCAGCCCCGCACGCGACCGGCAGGCCCCTGCAATTGCACGAGACCCGCCTCCGTGCAGTCGGTGCTCTCGATGTGATCCGGAAAGATCCACGGATGACCGTCGCGCAGTCGAAGCACACCGCTGCGCGAGAGCAGGACCACGGGTGCGCTCATGCCTGCCTCTCCGCCGGCAGCACCGCCTCGAAGACGCGCAGCAGGTTGGCGCCGAGCAGCTTCTCGATGGTGCGCTCGGAGTGGCCGCGGGCCAGCAGTCCCGCCGTGACCCGGGGCAGGCTGGCCACGTCCGGGAGGTCCGTGGGCGTGATGCCGATGCCGTCGTAGTCGGTGCCCAGCCCCACGTGATCCTCGCCCGCCACCGCGAGGAAGCGCTCGACGTGGTCGAGCACGTGCTTCAACCCGGCCTCGCCTTCACTCACCAGGAACACCGGATAGAAGTTGACGCAGGCGACACCGCCGGCAGCCGCCAGCGCGCGCAGCTGATCATCGTGAAGGTTGCGCTGGTGGTCGCGCAGCGCACGCGCGCAAGAGTGGCTCGCAATGAGCGGATGGCGCGCCATCGCAAGCACGTCGCCGAAGGTCGAGGGAGCCACGTGGCTGATGTCCACGACCATGCCCAGCTCCTCCATGGCAGCCACCACCTCGCGGCCGCGGGGAGCCAGTCCGCCGTGCCGGCCCTCATCGCCGCAGCCGTCGGCCCATTCGTTGGTGTTGTTCCACGTGAGCGTCATGCTCCGCACGCCGCGCCCGAAGAACTCGTGAAGCACGTCAAGGTCGTCTTCGATGGCGTGGCCGCCCTCGATGGCAAGAACCGCCGCCAGCCGACCCGAAGCGCGGGCCGCCCCGATCTGCCCGCGGCCCGTGCACAGCGCCAGCCGGTCCGGGAATCGCGCAAGCTGCCGGTCCATGGTGTCCAGCATGGCGCGCACGCGATCGGCGGCGCCTGCTCCGACGTAGCGCGGATGCACGAAGCACGTGAAGACCTGTGCATCCAGCACCCCGCCGGCACAGCGGGCGAAGTCGAGGTGCCTGTCTTCCGGCGCGGCATCCAGGTCGTAACCGCGATCGGTCATCTCGGTCAGTGTGTCCGCATGCGCATCGAACACGAGCGCCCGGCGGTGAAGTGCCGCTGCGGCGGCTGGCAAGTCGAGGTAAGGGTTCACGAAGCCAGTATGAAGCGCCGCGCACCCGGATTCACGGCAGGACCTACTGCCCCGAGGTCGCCAGCAACTCCCCGATGTACTGCGAAACGTCCGGATCCTTCTCGAAGCCGAGAGCCGCGCGCAGCATCGACAGCGCCTCCTGCCGCAGTGCGCCTTGCGTCCCGGCCAGTCCCCGGGCGGCCACCTTCCGGTGCCTCGGGTCTGCTTCCGCCCGAAGCGTCTGCTCCAGTGCTCCCAGCCGTGCAAACCCGCCCGGGACGCTGGCCAGCACGGCGATGGCCGCCATCCGAGCCGAATCGTTCTGCTCCTGGAGCACGCGCATGGAGAGGAGTTCCTCCAGTTGCGCCAGGTCTGCTTCGCTCGCATCGGAGATGCGGGAGAGCAGCGCACCGGCGGCCAGGATCCGGGCGCCCTCCGTGCTGTTCTCGTCCATGAGCGGCGCGGCCAGGGACTTCAGGTCTCCCTCCATCGCAGGCTGCTTCGACAACCACCAGCGCGCGAGCAACTTGCCGTAGTCACCGACCTGCCCATCCTCGAGGAAACGCTGGAGCACCTCCCGCGCCGCGGCACCGTGGGCGTGAGCCAGCACGTAGGCGATCACGGGCCGGAGTTGCTGCACGTTCGCATCGCGATCCATCAGCCAGATTCTGAACTGCTCGAGCGCGTCGGCGCTCTGATCGACCTCGACGCCAAGCGCCATCACGGCCAGCTCCCGCTGAAGCAGGGACGCGAGATCTCCGGCAGGAACGCGTGCCTGCGCGAGCAGCCAGCCTTTCTCGACCTCCCCGGGCGGTCGGCTCCACGCCAGGTCCAGCACGTTGAGCCCGGCGCGAGGCTGCAGCGACAGGAAGTCCATCGGTCGGAGCAGCAGCGCCTCCTCCGCGTCTCCTTTCCCGGCGTCCCAGGCCAGCCCTGCGATGCCGGAACGCAGCTCTTCCGCATCATTCATGGACAGCCGCGCGAACACCGTGCCTGCGCCTCCCCATCCACCGAGCACCGCAAGCAGCGCCCCGCCGACACGCGCCGAGTGCACGCGGGCATCGAGTTCGGCTTCGAGCGCTGCCGTCGTGGCCTCGCTGCCGGCGCGTGTCACGATCTCCGCCGTCACGAAGGCCTCGAGCAATCGCGCGGCCTCTTCGTGAAACGTGATCGGTCGTTCGGCGTCCAGTCGTTCCAGCTCGGCGACGAGCGCGGCCACCGCATCGACGGCTCCCGCCCCCGCGTCCCGTGCCGCGCGTCCTTCCGCCGTCACGCGGATCGCGGGCGAGACCTCGACGGCCGTCAAGGGATGCGCGCTGCGCGCACCCGACTCCGCGCTGAAGGGCGAGGTCGATGCTGCTTCGGCCGGAGGTGCCTTCATGATCTCCGGCGCTTCGCCGGACACCGGAGGCCGCGGTGCGAGGCGCAGAAAGCCCCACACCGCGACCGCGGTGACCAGCAGGAGCAGCGCGAGCGCTGTTCCTCGGCGGGTCATGGATTCGCGACCACGCATCCGGCGATGCAACTGTCGATCAGATCCTCGGCATGCGCCTTGCACATCGCATAGTCAGCGTCGTCGCAGCTGAGCGTGATGAAGAGGAAGGTGTCGCAGAAGAGCGACTTGCAGCGCTCGTGATTCTTCAGGTACTGCTCGAAGCACTGCTGCAGACACTGCGTCAGCGGCGTGGTCGGAGGAAGTGGCTTGGCATACCCGCTGCCGCCGATGCCTGCTCGTGCCACGGGGCCAGGCAGGATCAGCGCACAGAGCGCAAGAGCGCAGGCCGCCGCCGCCAGACGGCTGCGACCTCGGAGCCGGCTCGAAACCGGAGTCGAGACAGAGCTCGATGACGAAGAATCCTGATGTGAACACTTCATGATGAATTCCCCCACTGAGAACGGCCGCCCCATGCGGCCATGGTGCGATGGAACCGCCCACGCAGCGGGATAACAGACGTGGCAGCACGCAAGCTGTCGGAGCGCATGCCCGCCATCGCGCCGCTGGTGTCGCGCGCTGGCTCGCCGTCGACACGCGGCCATCGCGCCGCCTCGACAGTTCGCCCGGCTGAGTGTTATGAAAGCCCGTGCGTGCTGCGCGATCCGCGCCGCTCTCCGGAGACAGCCGTGAACCACGACCGCCGGCCAGGCAACCTCGCGCACGGCACGCCACGCTGATGGTCGGGCCGCGCGTCTACACCTTGACCGAAGCCAATGTGCTGGTGCCGGCGCTCGAGGCGGCCTTCGCCGACCTCGACACGCTGCGCACGCAGTTGCGCGCCGCCAAGATCAAGCTCACGGCGCTGGAGATGATCTGGGGCAGCACGGTCAACTCCGACTCGTGCCCCGACCACGAGGAAGGCCTCGCGCTGCTCGAACAGCTCAAGAGCCTCGAGGAGTCCTTCAACACGGTGCTCGCCTCGCTCGCGGCGCGCGGCGCCACGGTGAAGGACGTCGACACGGGCCTGCTCGACCTCTATCACGTGCGGGACGGCGTGCTCGTCCACCTGTGCTGGAAACGTGGCGAGGCCGAATTCGTCGCGTGGCATCACGTGGACACGGGTTACGCCCATCGTCAGCCGCTCTGAGCGGCGCTCCGCTCAGCCGCGCGTCGCCGTCGCGATGAGCGAGGTGCCGAACGGGAAGGGGCTCCCGATCGAGCGCTCCACGGCGCCGGCCCACGTGAGCGCCCGGTTGGCCAGCGGCGACACCGGCGGAAACTCCATCTCCTGCACGCGCTTGAGCACGCGCCGCTGCAGCCAGGCCGGCGGCACGCAGTAGCTGAACAGGTGCCGCATGCGGCGCGGTTTCCAACCGCCGGCACGCAGATGCTCCGCCAGGAGCGAGCGCGTGTAGCGCCGATGGTGCCCGCAGACGTCGTCCCAGCGGCTGTGCAGCGACGGCATCGCCGGCACCGTGACGACGAGCAGCGCGTCCGTCGTCGTGACGCCCGCGAGGTGTCGTAGCGCGAGCACCGGGTCCTCCAGGTGTTCGAGCACGTCGAGGCACGTGATCGCATCGGGCTCGAAGGGCAGGCTCAGCGGCTTGCGGAAATCCGCATACCGGGCGTTCAATCCGCGTGCGACCGCGATGTCCACCACCGCTTGCGTGCCGTCGAGGCCGAGCGCCGCGCGCGGCTTCCGGCGGGCGATCACCGCGGACATCACGCCGCCGGCGCCGCAGCCGAAGTCGAGGTAGTGCATCCCGGCCTCGCGCGACTCCGCGAGGCATGCGTCCACGTGCGCCTGCCTCACGGCGTACCACCAGTATCCGCTCATGTCCGCGGCGCTGAGGCTGGCGACATGCGCCGCACTGATCTCCTGGCGCGCCGGGAGCGACTGGGGAAAGGGTGCTTCGGGCATGGACGGAGCGTACTCCGCGCAGCGCCCGGCCCGAGGGCGGCGTGATTGGTGCAGCCCGATCGCCGCCGCCTTTCGGAGGTGGCGCCCGCCGCGCCCTGGTTGCTGCCGATCCCGGAATGGTGGCCTTGACAGCCGGCGAATGGCTCGTTATCACTTGGGCCTAGTTCTGCGTCTCAGTCTCAACAACGGCGGGAAGCCGGTGCGGGGAGGGAGACAGCTTCGAGGCAGGCCTGGTCCCATCCCCCTGACTTCGGAGCCCTCCGTCCATGCTGTCGATCGTTCTGTCCCGCGTGCTGTCCGTACTCACCCCGGCCCTCCTGGTGCTTGGCGCCGCGGCGTCCGCCCATGCCGGCGATGGCCTCGGTCATCGCGCCGAGCTTTTCTTCGGGGCGGCCATCGGCGGGCAGCCCGTGCGCCTCGACCTGCGCACCACCGCGCCGGCCGCCCCGCTGCTGCTGATGTACGGCCTCGATGGCAGGCCGACCGTCCCCCTCACGCCGGCGCTTCCGGTCTTCGGCCTGAATGTCGGCAGCGCCTTCCTGTTCTTCGGGAGCACCGACGCCACAGGCCGCTTCGAAGCGCAGGTCCCCAGCACGTCCGGCCAGTTCGGCCCGGTGAGCAGCGGCTTCGCGGTCTTCTTCCAGGCGCTGTTCATCGGCCCGGACGGGACGCGCCTGGTGTCCAACGTGAAGGCCACCGAGCTGGAGCCGCTCCCCGCTGCGCCCGGCTTCCTCGTGGACGTCGCGTCCAGCCACCTGCCCGCCGGCTACGACGATCTCGACGGCGCTACGATCGAGCACGCGGATCTGAACCGCGACGGCTTCCAGGACCTGATCATCGCCCGCGGCAACAGCGTCGCGTTCTGGCGCAACGACGGGCAGGGCCACTTCAGCGACGTGACGGCCAGCAGCATCGTCTTCCCGAGCGACGAGGTCTCCGCGATCGTCGCGGGTGACGTCGACAACGACGGCGACATCGACCTGATCACGGCTGGCGGCTACGACGACTTCGCGAGCGTCCCCGACCGCCTCTGGCTCAACGATGGCAGCGGCAGCTTCACGCAGTCCGCGTTGCTGCCCGCAGGCACGGGCCTCTCGCACGGCCTCGAGCTCGCGGACGTCGACTCCGACGGCGACCTCGACCTGATCATCGCCGCCGGCCAGGAGTCGCACCTCGCGGTGCCCGGCGGCTACGACCGGCTGCTCTTCAATCAGGGCAACGGCAGCTTCGTCGAGAGCCAGAGCTTCGACGACCTTCCGTGGAACAACCCCACCGCGAGCACGCAGAGGATCCGCGCCGGCGACGTGGACAGCGATGGCGACCTCGACCTGTTCATCGTGCGCGGCACGCCGGCGCAGGCCAACGTGCTGCTGCTGAACAACGGCGCCGGCGAGTTCACCGACGTCTCGGGGACGCAGCTGCTCCCGCTCCCGGGCTTCATCGACAACAGCCAGGACGCGGTCTTCGCCGACATCGACAGCGACGGCGACCTCGACATCCTCGTCGCCAACAGCGTGCTCGGCACCGGCACCGACGAGTCGGGCGACGTGTCCATCAACCAGGGTGGCGCGCAGGGCGGCACCGAAGGCGTCTTCCTCGATGACCCGAACAGTTTCCTCGAGGACAGCACCGTGGCCGACGGAATCCGCCTCAGCATCTCCGCCGCGGACATCGACGCGGACGGAGACCTCGACGTCCTCGTCACGGTGCACGACCTGTTCGCGGGCGCGGACCAGGCGCTCTACCTCAACCAGGGCGGCGCACAGGCCGGTGTCACCGGCAGCATGCTGCGCCAGTTCTGGTTCGATCCGGGCGACTTCATCAGCTACGGCGCCACGCTCTTCGACATGGACCACGACGGCGATCTCGACGTGCTGCAGACCGCCAACGGCGTCATCGTGGGCGACCCGGCGCAGCAGTTCCAGACACGGCTGTTCGAGAACAAGCAACTCTGACCGACTCGCGCCGGCCCCGCGCATGACCTCGCGGACGCCGGCCGATGGCATGGGTGTCGCGCCGGTGCTCCTCACGGGGCAGCGGCCGGCACCCGGGGCCCGGATGGCCTCGAAGCCCATCCGGGCCCCACTTTTTCCGCACGAGGTGATCGTGATGCTCGCACGCGTCTTCCTGTTCGGCTCGCTCGCCGCGCTCGCGATCGCGCTGGCCCTGGCGCTGGCGCTGATGGCCTGGCGCGCTGCACCGGCTGAGGCAATGGCCGGCGAGATCGCCGAGTCCGTCGCCGCGCCACTCACGCCGACACCAGCCTCAGCGCCCGTGGCCACAACCACCGAACCGATGCGCCTGATCTGCGTCGGCGGCGCGCTCACCGAGATCGTCTTCGCCCTGGGCGCCGGCGACCACGTCCTCGCCGTGGACGACGGCAGCGGGTATCCGCTCGAAACCGGCGCGCTCCCGAAGCTCGGCTACCAGCGCGCGCTTTCCGCCGAGGGCCTGCTCGCGCGGGGGCCCGACATGCTGCTCGCGTCGCCCGAAGCCGGGCCGCCCACCGTGCTCGCGCAGCTGCGCGCTGCCGGCGTCGCCGTGAACGTCATCCCGACGGACTTCTCGCTGGCAGGCGCGGAGACCATGATCGCGGCAGTCGCTCAGGCTCTGCACCGGCCGGCGCAGGGCGAGGCTCTGCTCGCCGCGCTGCGCGCCGACGTCGCACACGCGCAGCAGCTCCTGAAGGGCTTGCAGGACGCTACGCCGCCGCGCGTGCTTTGCATCTACGCGCGAGGACGCGGCACGCTGCACGCCTGCGGCGCGCACACCGCGATGGACGCGATGGTGTCGCTGGCGGGTGGCGTCAATGCGCTGGCGTCGCTGTCGGGCAGCGCGCCGCTCGGCGGTGAAGCGGCCGTCGCCGCCGCGCCCGACGTCATCCTCCTGCCCCGCGGCAGCGCAGAGGTCTCGGGGGGCGAGACCTCTCTGCTGCAGGAAGCGGGTCTGGCACTGACGCCTGCCGGCCGCGCCGGCCGCGTCGTGCTCATGGACGACCAGCTGCTCGTGGGCTTCGGTCCTCGCACCGGGCAGGCGCTGGCCGAGCTCGTGCGGGCGCTTCACGCCGAGCCCGCGGCGAGCGGCCGGACGGACACCTCCGGACGATGATCGGCTCTCCGCTCATCGCCGTCCGCACGACGCTGCGCGGCAGCGCGACGCCTGGACGAATGCGTCCGCGCCTCGTGTTGTGCGCGCTCGCCGCGCTGACGCTCTTCGCCTTCGGCCTCTCGCTCGCGGTGGGCGTGGTCTCCGTCGGGCCGGGGCAGGTGCTGGCCAGCCTGGCCCGGCCGCTCGGCCTCACGCTGCCCTGGGCCGTCGACCCGCAGCATGTCAGCGTCGTGCTGGACCTGCGCCTTCCGCGCGCGCTGCTCGCCGTGCTCACCGGCGCCGGCCTCGCGGTCTCGGGCGCGGCGCTGCAGGCGCTGTTCCGCAATCCGCTCGCGGACCCGGCCCTGCTCGGCGTGTCCGGCGGCGCGGCGCTGTTCGCTGCGGGCGCCATCGTCGCGGGCGGCGCGCTCTTCGGCGCCACGCCATCGCCGCTCGTGCTGCCGGCGTGCGCCTTCGTCGGCGGGCTGCTCGCCACGCTCGTCGTGTGGCGCTGTGCCCAGGCGCGCGGCCGCACCGTGACGGGCGTCCTGCTGCTCGCGGGCCTCGCGCTCAATGCGCTGACCGGCGCGGGCACCGGCCTGCTCACCTTCGCGGCCAACGACGCGCAGCTCCGCAGCCTCACCTTCTGGAACCTCGGCAGCCTCGGTGGCGCGAACCGCGAGATCGTGGCCGGCGTCGCGCCCTTTCTCGTCGTGGCGCTGGTGGTGCTGCTGCGCTCGGCCGGCGCGCTCAACGCGCTGCTGCTCGGCGAAGCGGAAGCCGGGCACCTGGGTCTCGACGTGCGACGGCTCACGCGACGCGTGGTCGTGTGCACGGCGCTCGCGGCCGGCGCCGGCGTCGCCGCGGCGGGCACGATCGGTTTCGTCGGGCTGCTCGCGCCGCACCTGCTCCGGCTGGTCCTCGGCCCGGACCATCGCGCCCTGCTGCCGGGATCGGCACTGCTCGGCGCAAGCCTGCTGCTGCTTGCCGACCTGCTCGCCCGCACGATCGTCGCGCCTGCCGAACTGCCGCTCGGCATCATCACCGCGCTCCTCGGCGCGCCGGTCTTCCTCGTGCTGCTCGTCCGCGGCCGAGCGACATGGAGCGCCTGATGCTTCGGGCCGAGCAACTCAGCGTGCGCGCGCCGGGCCGCGGCGCTTCCGGCGACGGCCGCGCGCGCCTGCTGCTCGACGACGTCTCGTTCACGCAGCGCGCCGGCGAGGTCACCGCCTTGCTCGGGCCCAACGGCGCCGGAAAGTCCACGCTGCTGCGCTGTCTCTCCGGCGCACTGGCGCCGAGCACCGGCAGCGTGCTGCTCGCCGGCAGGCCGCTCGCGCAGTGGGCGTCGTGCGAACGCGCGCGTCGCGTCGGCGTGCTCTCGCAGCACTCGACGATCAACTTCCCTTTCACGGCGCTGGAGGTCGTGCTGCTCGGCCGCACGCCGCACTGCGGCGCGCGACGCCCCTCGGCTCACGACCACCGCATCGCCCGCGAGGCACTGGCCTCGGTGGACGGCGAGCATTTCGCGGACCAGCTCTTTCCCACGCTCTCCGGCGGCGAGCAGCAGCGCGTGCAACTCGCGCGCGTGCTGTGCCAGCTCGACGAGCGCCCGCAGCCGGAGGCGCGCACGCAACCGCGCGTGCTCCTGCTCGACGAGCCGCTCTCGGGACTCGACCTCTGCCACCAGCAGGCTTCGCTGCGGCTCGCGCGGAGCTTCGCGGCGGCCGGCGGCGCGGTGCTCGTCTCGCTTCACGACCTGAACCAGGCCGCTCAGCACGCGCACCGCGTGCTCGTGCTGCAGGCAGGTCGGCTGCAGGCCGACGGGCCGCCCCACGCCGTCCTCACGCCCGCGCTCATCGAGCGTGTCTTCGCGACGCGGACGCTGGCGCTGCACCACGCATCGCTGCCGCATCCCGTCATTGCCGCGCTTCCCGACGAAGTCCCGTGCACGGAAGCCACCTCATCGTTCACACTGTCACGGCCCGCCGCCGTCCCGTCCTGATCCCGGAGAACACCGATGTCCGCACAAGCGCCCATGCACCCGCTGACCCAGACCTGGCAGGACTTCCGCCGCGAGCATCCCGAGGTGCGCATCCGCGATGCCGCCGTGACGCTGGGCTGCAGCGAGGGCGAGCTGCTCGCCAGCCAGTGCGGCGAGGGCGTCACGCGCCTGCGCCCCGACTTCCCCGCGCTGCTCGCCGCGCTGCCGGCGCTCGGCCGCGTCATGGCGCTCACGCGCAACGAGCACGCCGTCATCGAGAAGCATGGCGTGTACGACGGCATCTCCGTGCGCGGACCGATGGGCCTCGTGCTCGGCGGCGCGATCGACCTGCGCCTCTTCATGAGCCACTGGCAGCACGCCTTCGCCGTCGTCGAGGAAGGCAAGGCCGGCCCGCGGCGCAGCCTGCAGGTCTTCGGCGCCGACGGCACGGCCGTGCACAAGCTCTTCCTCGTGCACGACAGCAACGTGCCGGCATACGACGCGCTCGTCACCAGCTTCCGCGCCGACGACCAGGGCCCGGCGCTCGCCGTGACGCCGCGACCCGCGCCGTCCGCGGAGAAGCCCGACGCATCCATCGACGTGGCCGGCCTGCGCGCCGCATGGGCCTCGCTCAAGGACACGCACGACTTCTTCCGCCTGCTCGGACAGTTCGGCGTGACGCGCACGCAGGCGCTGCGCCTCGCGGCGCCCGAGATGGTGACGGCCGTCGCGACGGACAGCCATCGCGCGGTGCTGAACAGCGCCGCGAAGAGCGGACTGCCCATCATGGTCTTCGTCGGCAGCGCGGGTTGCATCGAGATCCACACCGGCCCCGTGCACCGGGTGCTCGAGAGCAATGGCTGGTTCAACGTGCTGGACCCCGACTTCAACCTGCACCTGCGCGAGTCCGGCATCGCCTCCGCGTTCATCGTGCGCAAGCCGACGACGGACGGCACGGTCACCGCGCTGGAGTGCTACGCCTCGGACGGCGAGGCCGTCGTGCAGTTCTTCGGCCAGCGCAAGCCCGGCTCGCCCGAGTTGCCCGCATGGACCGCGCTTGCCGAGAGCATGAGGTGATCTGGACGGCGCGCAGCGCTCTCGTTCTCCTGCTCGCGAGCTGCTCGACCCCGGACGTCCGCTTCGACCTCGTCTCCATTCCCGCACACGGCAGCCAACCGTCGTTCCTGATCTCGCGCTGCGAAGTGACGAACGAGCAGTACGCGCGCTTCGTGCGCGCCACCGGCTACGACGGCGCCGAGCATCCCGGCTCGAAACCGACCGAGCCGTTCCTCCGCGACTGGGTCGACGGCGCGCCGCCTCCGCAGCGCGCCCTCCATCCCGTCTGCTCGGTGAACGTGCACCACGCTCGCGCCTATTGCGCCTGGGCTTCGGCCGTGTCGGGACAGACCGTGCGCCTCCCCACCGACGCGGAGTGGGAGCTCGCCGCGCGCGGTGCGGAGGATCGCGTCTACCCGTGGGGCGACGTCTGGGATCCGCACCGCTGCAACTGGGGCGACTCGCTCGGCGCCGACCGCTTCGGTGCGGTCGACGGTTTCGGTGCGGTCGACGGTTTCGAAGAGTCGGCGCCCGTGGGCTCGTTCCCTGAGGGCGCCACGCCCGAGGGCGTGCTCGACCTTGCTGGCAACATCTGGGAGTGGACCGACGAGGGCCACCTGCGCGGCGGTCCGTGGTGCATGGGTCCGGAGTTTCTGGCCGGAGCGGAAACGAAGCTCAATGCGGGAAGGCGGGGAGCGCGAGCACCGCGAACGAGGCCGCGTAGAGTCCGCCTGCCGGCGTCGGCGCACGCGGGCGGCTGGCGCCGAGCGCCACCGCACGCACCGCCGGCAGATCGAGCTCGGACGGCGTCACGCTGCGCGCGAGATCGGCTGAGAGGACGCGGCCCACGCCGGGGCCGAGGTCGGCCAGCTCGCGCGGCCCGAGATCCGTGGCGAGCCGCGACTGGCCGCGTGCGATGGCAGGCTGCAGCTCCGTGACGCCGAGCTGCTGCGCGCGCAGCAGCGCCGCGAGCGTCCACGCGGTCTGCGCCAGCGAGGCGCCCGCCTGGCCCGGCGCACGCGGCTGCCAGCCGCCGTCCGGCTCCTGACATTCCGCGATGAGCGCAACGGCGCGCCGGGCGCCGGCGCGCACCTCGGCGTCGCCGGTGAGCACGCCGGCCTCGAGCAGCGCGACGGTTCCCAGCGCGTGATCGAAACCCGCACCGACCGGTGCACCGATGGAGCCGTCGTCGTCCTGCTGGTCGAGCAGCCAGCGAGCGGCGCGCAGCGCGGCGTCCGTGGTCTCGGGCGTGCGCTCGGAGCCTTCGTCGGCACTGGCCAGCGCCAGCAGCGCGAGGGCGTGCAGGCCCACTTCGTCGGCGTGCGGGACCTCAAGCCTGCCCGTGTCGAAGCGTCCGTCGGGGCGCAGCGTGTTGGCGAGCCAGTGCGCGCCCGCGGCGGGAGCGGGCGTCCACGCGGCGTCGGCGGGAGCGGGCGTCCACGCGGCGGCGGCGGGAGCGGGCGTCCACGCGGCGGCGGCCAGCGAGGCCGTGTCGGCTGCACCGGGCGCGACGACCGTCGGCGGCAGCAGCGAGACGTGCAGCGTCAGCGTGAACAGCGCCAGCGCGGCAAGACCCGCCAGCGCAAGGGGCGGGCGCAGCGCTGCACGGCGGCGCAGCGACGCCAGCTCGCTCTCGCAGACGAGCAGCACGCGCTCCTGCAGCCCGGCCGGCGGCTGGTGCTCGCGCACGAACTGCCGGCACGCGTCACACGGGCACAGGTGCCGCGACATGTCGCCGACGCCGTCGTCGTGCTCAGGCGAGGTGGTCACGTTGCAGCACCTTTCGCAGCCGCGCCAGCGCGTGGAACATGCGCGACTTCACCGTGCCTTCGGGCACGTCGAGAGTCGCCGCGATCTCCTGGTAGCGCAGCCCCTGCCACAGGTTGAGCTGCACGACGAGCCGCTGCTTCTCGGGCAGCGCGGCGAGCGCATCGCGCACGTCCTGCGGCGCGTGGCCGCCAGGAAGCCGCAGCGCATCCGCCGCACCGCCCGCGTCCTCGCCCGTCGGCAACGCCTCGGCGGGCCGCGCGCGACGGCGACGGCACTGGTCGATGAAGGCATTGCGCGCCAGCACCAGCAGGAAGGCGCGGAAGGGCGCACGCGGCGTCCATGCGGCGTGCGCGCGCAGCAGGCGCAGGAAGGTGTCCTGCACGCAGTCTTCCGCGCTGTGTCCATCCGCGCCGAGCCGCCGGAACAGCGCGTAGAGCTCGGCCTGATGGCGCTCGACCAGGGCGGCAAAGGCCGCGCGCTCGCCGCGGCTCGCGGCCAGCATGAGCGCCTCGTCCGTCGGGGCGCCGTGCGGCTCTGTTGGGGTCGGCGCGTGTGGTCCGGGCAACATGGGCGCGGAGTGTAGCGCGAGGGCCAGCGCGGGTGTCGCGGAAGGTGACACGCTGGCGCGCGGGGCTTTTCGGCTGCGCGGGACTTTTCGGCCGCGCCGGGCTTTTCGGCCGCGCGGGGCGCGACGTCCGCACGCACCGCACGGCAGCCGGCAACGGTTCAACCGTCGATCGTGAGCTGCAGGATGCGGATCTCGCCTGGGGCCAGACTCACGCTGGCCGAGGTCAGTTCGCGCTCCGAATCTTCGCCGAACCAATTGCCGACCTGCTGCACGACCCGCACTCGGTAGCTGCCCGCCGCCAGCTCGAAGCCGCACTCCCAGTTTCCGTCCTCATCGAAGTCGAGGTACCAGGCCTTATCGCTTCCGTCCGCCACCAGACAGAGCTGCAGCTCCGGCGGAAGCGGTTCGCCGCTCGCGGTGTGCAGCGTGCCGCGCAACACCTGACCCTGCGGCAGCGCCAATTCGAGGTCCGCCAGCGGCTCGGTTCCGACGGTCAACGCGAGCGGCTCGACCATCCGGCTGTGCGGACCGCGCGCCGTCAGCGAACACTCGCCGGGTTGCGCCCACTCGATGCGGAAGCGGCCTTCCGCGTCGGCAATCGCCGTAGCGGACGGCCGCCGCTTCCACTGCGGCACGGACGGAGCTGCGCTGCCCTTCGGAACGACGCGATCCGTGAGCACCGCGGAGGCTCCCGGCACGGGCTGGCCGCTGATCGCATCGACGATCCGCCCGGACACGGTGACGCCGCTGAACACGAGGTCCACCTGCGTGCGCCCGTTCCAGTCCACGGTGACGAGCACCGGCTGCGTGGCTGCCGAACGCGCGGGCGGGGCGGGCATCGCGAACACGACCCACTCGCCCGCATCCCAGAGATCCAGCTCGAACGTGCCGGTCTCCGACGCTTCGATGCGGGTGCTGCCCCGGCTCTGGCCGCGCGCCCAGACCGACGCCCCGGGCACGGGCTGGCCCGAGGCCAGGACGCGTCCGGTGATGCTCGGTCGCGCGCGCAGGCGCAGCACGATGTCGATCGGTTGCGCGCACGAGAGCGCAAGCGTCACCGGCAGCGCCGGCCAGCACTGCACTTTCGCGGCGCCGGGGAGCAGCGTGTCGATGCGGAAGCGGCCCTGCGCATTGGTCTGGCAGCCCTGCGCGATCTGGTCATCGCCCTCGCCCTGGCTCACGTTCACGTAGACCTCGACGGCCGGCGCGCCGTCCGGGTCGAGCACGAGGCCGGTGAGCACCGCGCTCGCCTGAAGCACGATGTCCACACCCTCGCGCACCTGCTCGCGGCGCACGAAGACCGGACGCTCATCGGCAGCGAGAAAGCCCCGCTTGAATGCGGAGACACGCCACTCGCCGTTGACCAGCGAGCCGATGCGGAAGCTGCCGTCCGCGCCCGTGGTTTCCAAGCGCCCCTCCAGCGGCACGCGCAGGTCCTCCGGCGGCCTGGCGGAGACCTGCGCGCCGACGATGGGCTGGCCGACCGCATCGAGCACGCGGCCGGCGATGACCGACTCGGTCCACAGCTTCAGCGTGCGCTCGAGCTGTTCGCCGGCCGGCACGCCGGGCTGCACGAAGCCGCGCGTCGCGTGCCCCGGCGCGGAGACGATGACGTCGGTGCGCAACGCGCCGGCGCGCTTCACCAGGATCAGGCCGGCGCCCGCATCGGCGGCATCGGCGGCATCGGCGGCATGGGCGGCATCGGCGACAGGCGCGGCACCGGGCTCTGGCACCGTGGGCGGATCCGCTGCGATGCCGGAGGCCTCGCGGCGCGCGCGCACTTCTTCCAGCGCGTCGGCGCCGACGAGCACATCGAGCATCGGGTCGAGTTGCGTCGGGCCGCCGCCATCGTGGCGCGAACGACGGATCGCACTGGCCTCCACGTCGCGCAGCGGCGCGCCGGTCGCGCCGTCCACCACGGTGAGCAGCAGCGAGGCCGCCGTGGAGAGCCGGAGCTGCAGGCCCTGCGTGCCCGCGCGCACGTCGCGCTCGCAGGCCGGGTCTCGATCCGGTGCGTCCGCGAACACGGAGTAGGAGTCGTGGTTCAACGTGCTCAGCAGGAACGTGCCGTCGGCGGCGGACGTCGTGTGCACCTCATGCGAGCCGCGGTTGGACAAATCGCTCTTCGCCTCGTGCAGCAGCGTGTCGAGGCCCGGGTTTTCCGGGCTGAGGAAGGCCGGGCGCGCCATGACCTCCGCGCCGCCGCGCGGCTTGCCGTCCACGTCGAGCACGCGACCGCGGATCGTGCGGCCCGGCTGCAGACGCACGTCGCCGAGATCGGCCGTGCCGCCTTCGGGCAACTCCGGATTTTCCTGCGTCGGCACGAAGTCGGGATGGCTGACCTCGATGCCGTACTGCGCGGCCCACAGGCCTTCCAGGTGGAAGCGCCCGTCCGTGCCGGACTCGGCGCGAAGCAACTGGCGCAGCAGTTCCCAATGCCCGGTGTCGGTGCTCACCCAGCCGTCGTGCGGCGGGCCGACGCGCGCGCCCGGCACGACGCGCCCGTCGGGATCCGTGACGCGACCGACCAGCACCGCGCCGGGCCGCAGCGTGACGTCCCCCACCGCGCACTCGCCGCGACGGAAGTCCTTGCACGTCAGCGCGGCCAGCGCGTAGCCCGCGTGCGACACCACGAGCACGGGCGCTTCGGGGAGCGCGCCGTCCCCCTCGTCGGAGCTCCCGCCGAAGTTCCACGAATTCTGGCTGCCGAAGTAGCCGAGGCCGGACGCCTGCCGGATCGACCCGTGCGAGGTGAACACGGTGCCGCGGAGCATCCGCATGACCTGCGCCTCTTCGGACTCGCCCGCGGCGGCGCCGTCCTCGCCGGCCTCGCCGGCCTCGCCCTCGACGGCTTCCGGCAACTCGCGCGGCAGCTCGCGCGTCGGCAGCGTGAAGCGCCCCTCGGCATCCGTGGTCGTGCTCGCGAACTGCTCCCAGCGCAGCTCACCCGTGCGCTTGTCGGCGACAAGCTCCAGCGTGTCGCGCAGCTGGCTGACCGGCACGTGCCGCACGAACGCGCCGGCGACAGGCTGGCCGGCATCGTTGACGACGCGCCCGGTGAACGCGGCCTCGACGGTGCCGTCCGACGCGACGGCGGCAGCGACCGGGGCGCCCTCCGCGACGGGCGTGCCGTCCGCGTTCAGCTCAGGCGTTGCCGGGAGCGGTTGCGTCGCGGCCGCGCCGTTCGCAGCCCCGCCGCTCGCGACGAGACCGCGGTCGACCAATGCCGCGCGCGGCGCCGCGAGCACCGCGGTCGCCGGCGCCTCGGCTTCACGCTCTGCCTGCATCAGCACGAGCACGAGCGCGAGCAGCACGGCTCCCGCCGCGACCGTCGCGAGGACCACGGGCCAGCGCACGTGTGCGGCGTGTGCCCTGCGCCTAGGCATCGATGACAAGCTCCAAGACCTTCTTCTCGCCGGCAGCTCCGGTGCGCGTGCGCACCTCGCGGAGGCCGCGCGGACGGACGCTCATCTTCAGCTCCATGAGGACGGAGCCATCGACGCCGCTGCCGACGCCGAGGCCCGAAGCGCGCACCAGGATATCGGTGCCCGCGACCGGCCGGCCCCCGCTGTCCAGCACGACGCCGCGAATACCGTCGCCGCGTGCCAGAGTCACATCGCCCGCGTCGGTCGTCTCGCCGACGCGCGTGCTGGTCTTGAAGCAAGCCGGCACGAAATCCCCGTGCAGGACCTGCAGCAGCTTGTCCCAGGCCAGCGTGCCCTTGAACAGCTCGGTGATGAGGCCCAGTTCCTTGCGCAGCTTGCAGGCCGGCACGTGGGTGATGACGGCGCCGGCGACCGGCGCGCCGCGCTCGTCCACGACGCGCCCGGTGAACAGCGCCTCGACGCCGGGCAGCGCGGCCTGCGCGGCGGCGGCGACGATCAGCGCCCCCGCGCCAAGCAGCAGCCCGAGTCGCCTGCCCGCCGCTTCCATCGCCCGCAGCCTCCGAGTCGCCCGTTCGCGGGCGCCACCTTAGCGCGCCTCGCTTGCCGGGTCGATGGTCGGCGCACATCGGCGTGGCTCAGTCGAAGATGACGAGGTCCACCACACGCGTCTCGCCGGCGACGAGCGACGCGGACGCGGTGACGAGCACGTCCTTCTCGGCGAGATCACCGACGGATGTCGAGATGGCACGCCAGACCTTCAAGGTGCAGGGGCCGGGAGCGAGGGGCATCGACCAGGTCCACTTCACTGAAGGCGCTGCGGCGCTGAGCTGCATGTAATTCTTCTGCGCGGGGTGGCCGGCCGTTTCCAGGCCGATGCAGAGGTCCGGGTACAGCAGCTTGCCGCTGGCCATGCGCAGCGTGCCCTTGAGGCGGACTCCTGGCTCCAGCGCGAAGACGAGGCCCGCGGACGCAGCGCCATCGAGAGTCAGCGTGTCGTCCGCGGCGAGCTGCACCTCGTGCGACGCGTCCGCGTAACCCGTGGCGCGCACTTTCACGACGAAGGCGCCGGGCTGCAGTTGCTCGAAGGCGAAGCGGCCCTCCGCGTCCGTCGTGGCGGTCTGATCAAGCTCTGCGCCGCGCTTGAAACCCGCGAGTGCGCCCTCCGCGTCGATCGCCCGATCGTGCAAGCCGAGTTCGGCGCCGGCGATGGGCTGCGCCGTGCGCGCGTCCGTGACGAGGCCCGCGATCCGCGCGCTTCCGAAGTCGAGATCCGCGAACGCCTCGCGATCCCAATCTGCAGTCACCATGACCGCCCGGCTCCGTGTCCTGCCGGCCTGCGCCTGCACGAAAAAGCTGCCGTGCGTCGTGGTCGACAGCTCGTACTCGCCGGTGGCCGTCGTGCCGGCATGCCTGCTCCCGTCGCCGCTGTGGAAGAACGAGGGCGCCGTGGGCGGCGACGGCGCTGCCTTCACAAGCACCGCCACGACCTTTGCCATGCCGACGGGCTGCCCGCCGCGTGTCACGCGACCGCGGATCGCGGGCTGGTGGCGCAGCGCGAGCGTGACCTCCGCCGTCTCGCCGGCGACGAGCGTGAGGTCAGCCTCAACCCCCGGCCATGCGCGAACGATCACGGGGCCCGGCGGGAGTCCCTCCCACGAGAAGCGGCCGCTGCTGCTGCTGGTCGCCTGAACCTGCCTGCCTGCCCAGTCGCCGCTCGTGATCGTGAGCTCGAGGGTCACGTCCGCCGCGGGCGCGCCGTCGGCATCGAGCAGCAGCCCCTTCAGCGCAGCGCCGCGCAGCAGCGTGATGACGGCCTCCGGCTGCTCCGCGGCGTCGGTCACCGTCAGCGGAGTCGGACGCGCTTCCAGGTAGTCCTTTGCGCCCGCCCAAAGCGACCACGTGCCGGGCAGCAACGCATCCAGGCGGAAGCGGCCCTCCGCATCCGAGGTGGCGGTGCGCGCGGGAAGTTCGAGGCCCGCGTCCGCGGGCCGTGACAGCGTGACGCTCGCGCCGGCGATGGGCTCGTGCGCGGCGTTCTGCACGCGACCTTCAAGCACCGCTTCGCGCGCGAGGTCCAGCGTGCGCTCGAGCCGCTGGCCCGGGCGCACGCCTGGCAGCGCGAAGCCCGTCGTCGCGTGGCCAGGTGCGGACACCACGACATCCGTGCCATCGTCACCGGCGCGCTGCACGAGGAGCAGGCCGACGCCGTCGCCGGGCAATCCGGCCGCCGCCGCGGCCTCGCGACCCGCAACCACCTGGATCTCGCTGCCCAAGCTCCCGCCGAAGATGCTCTTGACGTCGCTGAGGCGCCAAGCGCGCGCGGTCGCGCCGGCGAGCGGTGCGCGATCGGAGGCAGCGACGACGCTGAGCAGCAGTGTCGCCTCGCGAGCGAGGCGCAGCACGACGTCGTCCGTGCCCGCCTGCACGTCGCGCGCGCAGGTCGCCTCGTGCCCGGGCAGATCCGCGAAGACGTCGTAGTAGGTCTGGTTGAGCGTGCCGAGATCGAAGGCGCCGTCCGCGTCGGCCGTCAGGCGGACTTCGTGCTTGCCGGGGTTGTTCGAACTGCTGCCGATCTCCTGCTGCAGCGGGTCGGCCCCGCCGAATATCGCCTCCATGCGCTGCGCGGAGCCGCGCGCCAGCAGCAGGGCGCCGCGCAGGGGCTGTCCCTCCACGTCGAGAACGATGCCGCGGATGTGGCGTGCCGGCTCGAGTTCGAGATCGCCGAGATCAAAGACCTCGCCGGCCGTGCTCGTGGCGCGGTCCGTCAGCGGCACGAAGTCGCCGTGCTGAACTTCAAGCTCCACTTGTCCAGGCCACAAACTCCCGACGAGAAACCGGCCGTCCGCGCCGGAGAGCACCTGCAGGAAGTGGCGCGCGACGTAGAAGTCTCCGTATCGGGGCAGCGTGTCCGCGAAGCCCGTGCGGGAGGGGCCGACGCTCGCCTCGACCACGACACCACCTTCCGTGGACAGCAGGCGCCCGGTCAGCTCGCCGCCCGGCGACAGCACGATGTCACCCGCGTCGTAGGCGGCAGAACGAAACGACGCGCAGGGATGCACGACGATCGCGAAGGCGGGATGGCGCACCACGAGCCCGGGGAGGTCACCGCCGTAGACGCCATGCAGATATCCCTCGCGTGCGGGATCCGGCGATGCCTCCGGGTCGCGCGCGAGTTCGCGCGACGTGAACGAGAACCGGCCCTCGGCGTCGGTGGAGGTCTGCGGCAGCAGCTCCCACGCGAGGTCGATGCCCGAGCGTCCCGTCACGAAGCCGAGCGGGCGACGCAGCGTGCGCGTCGGCACGTGCCACACGATCGCGTCCGCGATCGGCGCGCCGCGCTCGTCCACGACGCGGCCGGTGAACAGCGCTGCCGCGCCGGGCAAGGCGTCGGCCGCGGCGTCGGCAGGCTCATCCGAGGGTGCGTGCGGCGCAGCCACAACGAGCGACTCCGGTGTGCCGCTTGGTGCGCGGGGAGCCGGCACTGCCGGCGACGTGGCGGCAACGTCCGCACGGTCGCCCTTCAGCACCGCAATCGGCGCATCGTCGCGCTGCACCGCATCACCGCGCATCAGCAACCAGAGGAGCAAACCGACGATCAGCGCCCCCGCGCCAAGCAGCAGCCCGAGTCGCCTGCCCGCCGCTTCCATCGCCCGCAGCCTCCGAGTCGCCCGTTCGCGGGCGCCACCTTAGCGCGCCTCGCTTGCCGGGTCGACGGCGCGGCCGTCGGGCGTGCCGAAGCCGGTCAGCGGGGAGACGGAGACTGCAGGCTCTGCGCGATGCCGACGAGGCGGAGGAATTCCGCGCGGTAGCCGTCGCGGTCCGCGCCGCGGCCGGCTTCCGCCAGCGCGCGCACGCTCTCCCACGTCGCGCTACCGGCGTTGCCGCTGTGGCGCAGAAGCATGCCGAACTCCGCGACGGCGGCGACGAAGTGCAGGTCGGCGACGGCCTGGGCGGAGCGCGGACCATGATCCGCGCCGGTCGCACCTTCTGCGCCGGCCGCGCCGGTGCCGGTGTCGCCAGCGTCCGCGGCGGCGCGGCGGTCGGTGTCGCCGAGTCGCTCGCCGCCGTCGATCACCGGCTGGCCAAGCAGCACGCTGGAGTCTGCGGCGGGCTGCTTGTAGCGCAGCGCGACGTAGAGCAGTTCCGGGCTGTCGTTGAGCACAGGCGCGGCGGCGGCGGGCACCTCGGCTTCGCTCTGGTAGCGCAGCGCGTCCGGCGCCGGCGCGTCGGCGGCCCCCACCGGGATGACCTCGTACAGCGCGGTCACGCTGTGGCCGGAGCCGATCTCGCCAGCGTCCTTCCCGTCATCGTTGAAGTCGCGTGTCGCCAGCGCGCGATTCTCGTAGCCGAGCAGCCGGTAGGCGGCGACGCGCCCCGGGTTGAACTCGACCTGCAGCTTCACGTCCTTGGCGATGGTGATGAGGGTGCCGCCCATCTGTTGCACGAGCACCTTCTGCGCCTCGCCCAGCGAATCGATGTAGGCGTAGTTGCCGTTGCCCTTGTCCGCGAGCAGTTCGGCCGTGCCGTCCTGCAGATTGCCGGTGCCGTAGCCGAGCACCGTGAGGAACACGCCGCTCTTCGCGGCCGTCTCGATGAGCGACTGCAGCGCCTCGCGCGAGGTCGCGCCGACGTTGAAGTCGCCGTCCGTCGCGAGGATGACGCGGTTCGTGCCGCCCTTGATGAAGTGCTGCGACGCGACCTGGTAGGCCAGCGCGATGCCCGCGCCGCCCGCGGTGGAGCCGCCGGCCTTCAAGCGGTCCAGCGCATCGAGCACGACCTGCTTCTGCTCGCAGCTCGTGGAGTCGAGCACGAGGCCCGCATTGCCGGCGTAGGTGACCAGCGCGATGCGATCGCGCGCATCCAGCTTGCCGACCAGCAGCCGCAGCGAGGCCTGCACGAGAGGCAGCTTGTCGGGGCTGTCCATCGAGCCCGACACGTCCACCAGGAAGACGAGGTTGCTTGGCGCGCGCTCGGCCTGCGGCACGGTGCGGCCCTGCAGCCCGAGGCGCACGAGGCGGTGACTCTCCGCCCACGGGCAGCTCGTGACCTCCGCGCTCACCGAGAACGGGTGTTCGCCGTCCGGCTGCGGGTACTCGTAGTGGAAGTAGTTGATCAGCTCCTCGAGGCGCACGGCATCCGCAGGCGGGAGCTGCCCCGCGTTGAGGAAGCGGCGCACGTTCGCGTAGCTCGCCGTGTCCACGTCCACGGAGAAGGTGGAGCGCGGCGCGACGAGCGGCGACTGGAAGCCGCTCTCGACGATGGGCTGATACCCCTCGCCGCCCGGCGCCGTGCGGAAGTAGCGGTAGCCGTGATCGCGGTTGCGGTCGTCGAGACCGTGGCGCAACGCGTTCAGCGGCGCCTCGCCTTCGTCGACCTCGTCCGTGTCCATGGAGTCGGAGTCGGCATTGCCACGCGGAGACCCGAAGAGGTCGTAAGTGAATGGCGAAGCCGAAGACGGGGGCGCCGGAGCGGCAGCCGCCGCCGCGCCCGCCGCGCCGAACGCCAGCGCGCTGGTCGAGGCATCCACCACCGCGACCTGCTGACCTGCAGAGGATCCGCCTCCCGAGAGGCCGCCGTCGTAGCCGAGAGCACTGAGCAACTGGATGTCCGCACTCGTCAAGCCGCCGAGGTCATCATCACTCGACGGCTCCTCAATGATGGTCTCCGAGTCGCTTCCCGCGCGCTTCGCCGTCGCACCTTCGCGTGCGAGCAGGGCGCCTGCCGGGGCCGAACTGACGGGTGACGCGGCGCCGTCGGTCCTGCTGCTTCCGCTCGCCCGTGGCGAGCCGAGGTAGCCGAGAGCGCTCAGAGCATCGCGAGCCGTCTCAGCCGTGTCGGCTGGCCGCTTCCTCTCGTTGGCGGCCACGGGACCGAGGTCCTTGTTCGCTCCGGAGCTGGCCTCACCAGGTGCCAGGGGATGCCGCCACACGAGCACTGCGATGAGTGCGGCGGCTGCCAGCGCGGGCACGAAGCGCAGCCAGCGAGGAAAGCCGCGCGTGGCGCCGGCGGGCGCGGCGAAAGCAGTGGGCGTCGCGCCGGCTGAGGTTTCGCGCGGCAGCGCGGCCTCGATCGCACGGCGTTGCTCGGCGGTGAGGCCGGCAGCGGGCGCGGCCTGGGCCGCTTCCGCCACGAGGTCCGTCGTGAGCACGACGGCCAGCTCGCGGATCTCCGCCACCGAGCGCGCGGCGGCCGGATCGCTCTCCAGCAGCGCCACGACGACCGCGCGGTCGGCAGCGTGCTCCGCTCCTTCCAGTTCTCCCAGGGCGTATGCGGTGAGGCGCGCCTCGGCGAGGTCACGCGCTTCGAGCGGCTGCGCCTCGGCCTGCGGCTTCGAAGGCTTGTGCTGGTTGTTCATGGGTGCTCCTTGTGGCCGGCAGCGATGGGCGCCGGCACCAGGCGCGGCACGAGATCCATCCGTGCGCGCAACGACTTCAGCCCGAAGTGAATCAGGACGCCCACGTGGCTGACCGTGAGCTGCGTGATGCCCGAGATTTCCTTGTAGGAGAGGCCCTCCTGGAACTTCAGGCGGATGACCTCCTGCTGGTTGCGCGGCAGCGTGCCGAGCAGCGCCAGTGCGCGCGCGACTGATTCCCTGCGCTCGATGACCGCGTGCGGGTCCGCGTCGGTGCCGGAACTCGCGGACGCGCCGGTGAAGGCGTGCGTCCCCGACTCGGACAGGACGTCCGCGCCGGGACTCGACGCGCTGATGGCTGGCTGTTGCATGCGGCCCTCCTTGCGGTGGTGGTCCGTCGCGCGGTTGCGGCAGACGGTGAAGAGCCATTCCGCGAGGTGCGTCTCGACCGCGGCGCGCGGCTGCGCGCACAGGCGCAGGAAGCAGTCCTGCACCACGTCGCGTGCGACCTCGGCCTGGCCGGTCAGGCGCGTGGCGTAGCGCAGCAGCGGCGCCTCGAACTGCGCGACGGCGGCGCGCAGCACGTCTGCTGGCAGCCTGTCAGCCGGGTCGGGCACGTCGGACATCGCTGTCATGGGCGAACCCCGTGGAAGGAACTCGGGCCTCTCAACGCCGGGGGCGGGAGCTTGTTAAGGCTTTTCTTCCGGCTCCCGGCCCGGCGGGTGCGACGCCCCCATCGCCGCCATCGCCGCCCGCAGGTGGGGCTCCAGCCGGGCGCGCAGGGCCTCATTCGCGAAGGCGATCACCGAGAGCTTCGTCTCGGTGTCCAGCGGCGCGTCGAGGGGCGCGAAGTGCTCGTCGAGCACGGGCACGCCGGCCTCGCGGCAGATCAGCAGCGCGGCGAGGTCGTAGGGCTTGGCCGTGAAATTGGGGATGCCGCGCGTGCGGTGCAGCCAGCCGCGCAGGTCCGCGAGCATGCGGTAGCGGCCCGTCACGGTGAGGAAGAGCTGGCCCGCGCTGCACAGATACTGATCGTCGTAGAGCAGGCGCGGCGAGAGCGCGTGGGCCGCGATGATGCGCTCCAGGAAGCGCTGCTCGAGCGCCGCGACGAGCGGGCGCTCCACGGCGAGGAAGCGCGTGAAGCAGAGGTAGCCGTTCTCGATGGCGTCTTCGGGTCGCGCGCGCAGCGGTGCGCGTTCCAGCTCGCGTCCGGTGGCGACGTCGTGCCGCGCGATCCATGCGCCCTGACCGCGCCGCGCCCACAGTACGTGGTAGGCGCCGGCAGACGTCGTGGGCAGCTCGGTCTGCACGGCGAGCTCGATGTCCGAGAGGCGCGTGGCCGGACCGCGATCCGGCGCGATCCCGGTGAGCGCCCATGCCGAACGCATGTCGTGCATGAGCGAACGCGTGCCGTCCACCGGGTCGATGAGTGCGCGGAGCGGCGGCGCGGCGGACGGGCCGCCGTGCATCGCGCCGTGCGTCGTGGCGGGCATCGTGGCGTGCGCCGCGCCATGCATCGTGGCGGGCGGCGCGGCGGGCGCGATGCCGTGCTGGCGCACGCCGGGGCCCTCGGCGATGAGCGTCAGCGGGTGGCGCGCGCCGACTCGCTCGCCGAAGGCGTGCAGCGCCCGCTCGGCCGCGTCGTCGATGGCGTAGCCGATGTCGCCTGCGCCCTGGGCGCCGACGCCGCTGGCCAGCTCGGGCCGCCCCTCACGGCGCGCGCGGTGCAGCAACTCGGAGACGCGCGCGCGGATGTCCTCGTGCAGCGTGCGCGTGACGGCGAGCAGAAAGTCCGCGTCGAGGTCGGGCGCGGCGTACAACGCTCCGCGCGATGCAGAGGGCTCGCGGCTCGGGTGCTCGTGCGGGGAATCATGCGCGGCAGGCATCGCTGCCATCGTAGCCGCGGCCCTGCGTGGTAGTGTGCGCGCGTGACCGAGCCGCAGTCCGCGCCGTTCCAGCAGCCCCCGCGCAGCGCGGCATCCGCCGGGCTCACGCCGCAGGAGCAGCAGGCGCTCGTCGACGCCGCGCGGCTGCTGAAGCCGCTGGCCCGCGCCGCCCGCGTCGCGAATTTCGATGGCACGCTCTACACGATCGGCGGGGCGTTGAGCCTGCTCGCAGGCGGCCTGGGCATGGACGTGGTCAACCTGACCCTGGGTGTCGCGCTGCTGGCCGTCGGCCTCTTCGAGCGCGGCGCGGCGCGTCAGTTGCGCGTCGCGCACCCGCAGGCGCCGCTGCGTGTCGCGAAGTCGGAGCTGGCGGGGCTGGCCGTGATGTGTTCGTACTTCTTGTACGCATGGCTCGTGATGCCGGCGCTCAGCGAGGAGTTCTCGAGCCAGCTGTCGGGCCTCGGTTCCCTCGGCGACAGCGCGCGGCGCGATGCCGAGGCCTTCCAGCGCATCATCTACCCCACGCTTCTCGTGACCTCGCTGGTCGTGCAGGGCCTCGTCGTGCGCTACTTCCTGAGCAAGCGCGCCGCCGTGAACCGTTACCTCGACGAGGTGCCCGAGTGGGCGCGCAAGGTCGCCGAGGGCGTGAGCGACTGAGCTTCCGGCGCGGCGGCGCGGGCGCGGCAATTCGGCGGTCGGCGGCGCGGCGGCCGGCGGCACTCAGGCCGCGGCGGTGCTCGGCGTACCGGCCGGCTTGGTGGCGGCGGGCGGGGCCTCGGCGGAGTCGCGCGGGGCCAGCACGATGCCGCGGTCGATGAGCCGTGCGACGCGCTGCTTCGCGTGGGCGGCGTCGAGCGCGGGACCGGCGGCGCCGGCCTTGCACGCCTCGCCGAGGATGTCGCCCAGCGTGCGGCGGCCGTCGACCAGCGCGATGAGGCGCTTGTCGTCTTCGTCGAGCGGATAGGTCTGCCCGTTCTTGAGCAGGTAGGCGACGTCCACCTCGGCGCGCTTCACCGACGCTGCGCCCGGCGTCCACGGCTTCGTGCCGTCGTAGCCGAAGCGGCGCACGAGCAGCGCGTCGTTGCCGCGCAGCACCGCCGAGTGGTCGTCGATCATCTCGCGCGCGATCGGCCCGAAGCGGCCGAGGCCGGTGACCTTCTCCAGGTCCTCCACCTTGTTGCAGGCGTACATCAGGTAGGCGCCGTGGCAGAGCAGCGGCAGGTCGCTGCGCGCGCGGAAGGCATCGTCCAGCGGCTGCCGGTCGTAGCGCGGGCTGCCGTCGGTGTGCTTGTAGTCCCAGCCGCCGGACTCGCTGCGCACGATGTCGATGCCGTAGCGCTCGGGGTTGGCGAAGACGAGCGTGTCCGCGCCCAGCATGAAGGTGCCGGCATACACCGAGATCGCGATGCGGTCGCGGCGCGAGTTCACGAAGTCGAAGGTGGTGCGCGCCTCCTCCGGCGTCTCGCCCGGGAAGCCGATGAACCAGCTCACGCCTGCCTTGAGGCCCACGTCGTGCATGTTCTGCAGGATCTGGTCCACGCGGTTGAGGTCGTTGCCCTTGTCGATGAGGTCCAGCACGCGCTGGCTGCCCGACTCGAAGCCGAACTGCAGGAAGGAGCCGCCGCCGCGCTTCAGCGTCGCGACGAGATCCGCATTCACGTAGGGCTTCTCGAACTTGGTCTCGGCGAACCACATGACGGGCAGCTTGTCGCGGATGATGCCTTCCGCGACGGTGCGCAGCGTCTTGGGCGGCGCGAGGCTGTCCCAGAAGAGGAAGTATTTCACGCCGCTCTGCTCGTGGATGCCCTTGATGTCCTGGTAGACGAGCTCGGGCTTGCGCATGCGGAAGTTGCGGCGGAAGGAGTCGCCGCAGAAGGTGCACTTGCCGTAGTAGCAGCCGCGCGAGGTCTGCAGGTTGGCGATGCCATCCGGCACGAGGTAGCCCTCGAAGGGTACGCCGGTGAAGTCCGGCGGCGCCACCTTGTCGAGGTCGGGGTAGCTCGGCGGCATCGTGGAGAAGCGGATCGCGCCCGCAGCGTCGCGCCAGACGAGGTTGCTCACCTGCTCGATGGGCCGCTTGCCCTCGATCATCTCCATGAGCTCGCAGATCGCGTCCTCGCCCTCGCCCGGCATGGCGTAGTCGATGACGTCGAAGAGGCGCGGCTCGTTGAAGAGCGAGGTCTTGTAGTCGTTGACCGTGCAGCCGCCGATGACGATGGGCACGTTCGGCAGGCGCTTGCGGAAGAGGTGCGCGAAGCGCAGCCCCTCGAAGAACTGGAAGCTGAACGGCATCGTGATCGCGACCACGTCGGGCTTCTCGGCCACCACGGTGTCGAGCAGCGCGTCGTAGGCCTCCTGCACCGGGTCGCCGCCGAAGGCCAGCAGCGCGTCCACGTTCTTCGTGACGAAGTCCGCGGACTCGACGTCGTACATCGGGCTGGCCGCGTACAGGAAGCGGATCATCGCCGCGAGGTCGTCGAAGGCGCGATTGAAGGTGGCGTGCTCGTAGAAGCGCTTCCGGTCCTTCATCACGTGGAGGCTTTCCTCGGCGCGCAGCAGCACCTCGCGCGGCACGGCGGCCAGGGGCGCCAGGAAGCGGTAGCGGTCGTACTCGGCCTCGGTCAGCTCGGGCTTGCCGTCCAGCTCCGAGAACCAGCCGCCCACGATGTCGGCATAGTGGGCGAGCTTGTCGCGCTTCACGAGGTGCGCGAAGACCTCGACGTTCATGTCGCGCACCACCGTCTCGTGACCCTTGGCCCGCAGGCAGCCCTGGAGCACCGCGAGGCTGCTGAAGGGAATGGTCGGCAGCGTCCGGTCGGGCGGGTAGACGAGGAGGATTTTCATCGGTGCGGGCGCTCGGCGCGGGTCGGGTGGAAAGCGGTCAGGGGCAGACGCGGCGTGGTCGGGATCGGGAAGTCGTGCGGGATCGCGGTCGGAAGTGCAGGCCGGGTGCTGAACCCGGTGCTGATCGAGGTGCTGATCTTCAGGTCCGGTCGAGGTGCGGTCGAGGTGCGGGACAAAAGCTCGGGGCCTTCAACCGCCGACAAGTCCGCTGTTCTGCTGTCGGCAAAGCCGGGCTCAAAAATGGATCGGATAGTATAGCGGCCCTTCATGAGCCTCACCGAGACCTTGCTTCGCGCGACCTGGCCAGCACTCATGGCCACCCGACAAGGGCGTCTCTTGCCCGGACGGATGGCGCGGCGCATGGGCCCCGAGCGCAGGGCCGCCTTCCTCGCCAGCCTGAAGAAGGTGAACGGCGAGCAGCTTCAGCGCGCCGAGGCCCGTGGCGACAGCAGCTTTCGCGCGTATCCGGGCTTCATCACCGTGGCCGGCACCTCGCGCTGCAACATCCGCTGCGAGTTCTGCATCAACCAGTGGGACGCCAAGCCCGACGGCAGCAACCGCCCGCACATGAAGGCCGAGCACGTGAAGGCCATCGTCGCCGAGGTCTTCCCCTACCTGCGCCAGCTTGCCCTCTCGGTCAGCGGCGAGCCGCTCTACGACCCGCATTTCCAGGAGCTGCTCGACGCGGCACGCGAGCACGGCGTCTTCGTCGAGTTCACCACCAACGCCATGCTGGTCAGCAAGCCCGGCATGCTGGACCGCATCCTGCAGGGCGTCGGCCGCGTGAACATCTCCATGGATGGCGCCACCAAGGACACCTTCGAGCGCCTGCGCGGCGGGGCCAAGTTCGACAAGGTCTGCGAGAACGTGCGCATGCTCACCGCGGGGCGCGCCGCGCGCGGCCAGCGGACGCCCGAATACAACATCCGCTACATCCTCATGCGCGACACCATCGACGAGTTGCCCGCCATGGTGGATCTCGCGAAGGACCTCGGCGTGGACCACCTCTACACGAATCACCTGCAGGTCTTCATGGCCGAGCTGAAGGACCAGTCGCTGGTGCAGCACAAGGCGCGCGCCAACCGGGCCTTCGCCGAGGCGCGGGCGCGGGCCGCCTCGCGCAACCAGGTCGTCGTGCTGCCCGCGGACTTCGACCTCGCCATCCCCGACGGGCACGAGACGATGGAGTCCGCGCAGGCCGCCGAGGCCGCGGCGCGCTCGGCCGGCACCGCGGCGGCCATCGCGGCCTCCGGCAGCGTGCCTGTCGACACCGGTGCAGCTTCGGGCGCCGCGCATCCGGCCGGCGTCGGCAAGGCAGGCAGCGTGCCCACCACCATTGCCGAGATCAGCGGCGAGGCCTGGGCCGGCACCGGCACCGTCGAGCGCGCCGCGCCCCGCCCCGCCGAGCTGCCGCCGACCGCATACCTCGGTCGCTGCCCTTACCTCTGGGATCAGGCCTTCTTCGAAGCCGACGGCTCCATCTTTCCGTGCTGCAACAGCGGCGGCATCGCGCTGGGGCACCTCGACAAGTCGCCGGACTTCTGGTCCATCTGGACCGGCGAGGCCTACGACGCGATGCGCGCCTCGGTCTATTCGCCGCAGTGCCACAACATCTGCGTGAACTGCTACCTGCGCGAAGGCACCGTCGCCAACGAGGCCTACGTGCGCCCGGTGGAAGGCGTGGCCGCGACCGGCGGCGCGAGCAGGCGCAAGGCAAGGCGCTGAGGCCGGACGCCGGGCGCCGCTCCGCAGCGTGCCCTGCGAACGCTCCCGACGTCGCTCAGACCTTGATCGGTATCCAGAGCAGGTAGAGCGCGGGCTCGCCGTCCGAGCGACCCCAGCCGAACATGCCCCACAGCGGGCCGTGGTGCGAGTCCGTCGCCTGCTCGGGGTCGGCGGCGTTGGCCCAGTCGCACCAGAGCACGCCGCCCACCACGGCGCGGCTGAAGTCGTCCTCCTCGTGATCGACGACCGAGTGGTAGCCGAGCCAGCCCTGCAGCGGGCCGTGAGCGGTGACTTCCTCGGTCGGCGTGGTGAACGACGCCGAAAACCACGCGAGCGAACCGAGCCCCGCGGCGAAGATCGGCACGCAGAACCATCCCTTCACGGCTCCGTCCTCAGTCTTCAGGTCGGCGGTTCCCCACGACGGGCCGAGCGTCCACAGCGTGTTGTTCATCTCGAGCTGCGGCGCGTCGGCGGCAGTGCCGTAAGTGAAGCGCCCGTAGAGCAGCGGCCAGCCCGATGCGCGGATGGCGGGCTCGTCGGCAGGCCAGCCCGCGTCGTCGTTGGACGTGTGCAGCGGTGACCAGCTCATGCTGTTCGTCTCGCGCTTGCCGGACTTCCCGTCGCGCTGTTCGTCCACGGAGATCCAGAGCGGCAGCCACGGCAGGACGAGCAGGCCCGGGTTGACGACCGTTGCGCCCCTGGACGAGACGCTGTCACCGCTCGGCGCGACCTCGGTGCTCTGTCCCCTGATCCACGTGGGAAGGAACCAGTAGCTGGCCTCGTAGCCGGACTCGCCGGCGGCGGAGGCCGCCTCGTTCCAGAACTGCGGCGGCAGGGACTCGCCCGCGGCCGGCGGCCGGTAGGACGTCAGGAGGTCTGGCCCCTTGCTGCTCGCGCAACCGGCGAGCAACGCCAGGGCCATGCTCCCGGCGCCGCGGAACAAGTGATGCTGAATTGTCTTCACGCGCGACCTCCCGACGTGTCCGGCATGCTGCGTCCGGTCGGCACGGGGCGCCTCGCGCGCGCCCCCTCCTCATGCTGCGTCCGGTCGGCACGGGGCGCCTCGCGCGCGCCCCCTCCTGCTGCTGCTGCACCGGATCGGTCGCGCAGGTTATACGATCGCCGCGCGGACTACGGCGTGAGGGCCTGCAGCGCATTGCTCAGCGCCACGCCCTTCACGGCCGCCGCGTCCTGGACGGCGTACTGGAAGACGACCGTCGTCGCGGCGGGCAGCCCGGACGGCCACGTGAACGGCAGCAGCAGCGCCCCGCTGCCGCTGGTGCTCAGCGGCACCGTCACGAGGTACGGGAAGGCCACCAGCGTTCCGCCCTTGAACGGCACGGGGCTGCTCGATGCCGACACGAACAGCAACACCGGCGCCGACGGCTTCGCTGCTATCAGCGAGAGGCTGCCCGAGGACCCCGCGGCGAGCGTCCCCGAGCCGGTCAGGCCCGGCACGCCGCTGACTCCGGCGAGGCCCGAGCCGAGGCTCGACCAGACACCCACAGGAGCCACGGCGACACCCCACATCACGTTGTCGACCATCGCGAAGGCATCGGAGGTCACGCGTGCGGAGGTGATGCCGGACGCGTCCTGCCAGCCGATGAAGTGCTCGCTCGCGCTGGGCAGCACGAGGCTGGTCGTGCCGACCACCGTCGCGCCGCGCAGGAAGGTGATCGTCTCGTGGTAGGCAAGATTGCCCGTGATGTCCACGAGGTAGAAGCCGACGGCGAGCTGCGGCGCGTCGAACGTGATCGTGACGTCGTTCGTGCTGCTGCCGACGCCGGCGAGGATGTTGCTGTCGTCACCCAGAAGCTGGCCGGTGTACATGCCGAGGTTGTGAGTCGAGTCGTAGCTCACGCCGGAGAGCAGATGCCATGACGGCTTGGTTCCGGCATTCAGCGGATTGGGCGCGGGCGTCGAGGTGCCGCCCGCGAGGCTGAGGCCCTCGAAGTCCTCGAGCTGCAGCTTGTCACCGAGCGTCGCCTCCAGCTGGGCAGCGTTCTGGATCAGGCCCGATTGGGCAGCCGCGCTGGCGGCCATCAGCACGAAGACGATCGCTGCTCTCATGGGGACTCTCCTAGGGGGCGGGCAGCGTATCCCGTCCGGGGCGAGCCGTCTGATGACACTCCGATTGCTGCGCAGCAACTGAGGGCGGTGCTGGTGACTGCCGGTGACTTCGGGCAGTGCCGGCGGTGCTGGTGACTGCGGGCGAATGCGGGCGGTGCCGGTGCGGGAGCGCGTGGAAGAGGCCGCGGTCATCGCGCCTTCCGCCGTCGCCGGCTCTCGCGAGGGGCCGCGGCGCTACGATGGCACGCGCTTCGGGCTGCCCCCACGCCATCGGGCTTCAGGAGGAATGCATGTCTCCCAGGTCATTGCTCTGCTCCGCGATTCTCGTCGGCCTCGGGTGCGCCGGCCCCGCCGCGACCGCGCCAGGCGTGGGCACCGTGAGTGTCACTCTCCTCGGCCCGGGCCGAGCCCCGCTCACCGAGCTCCGGCTGCAAGCCCGGCCCGGCGACAAGTCATCCACCTTGTTCACCTTCGAGATCGAGACGCCCGCGTCCTCCGATGAGGCGACGCCCGCGGACTCGACCACTCACGCCGCGCGCATCTGGTTCGACACCGAGGTCGTCGACGTCACGCCCGGGAACGACATCCGCTTCGAGAGCTTCGTCCGCAAGGTCTCGGCGGATTCCGAGGGAGCGCAAGCCTTTCTCAAGGCGTTGGAGGGGCTCGGCTGGTTCGTCGTGGAGAGCCACCGAGGCGTCATCAAGGAGCAGGGGATCATCAACCAGGAGTCGCTGACGCCTGAGCAGCAGGCGCTCGGGGGGATGAACCAGTCGCTCGTCGCCTCGGCCTGGACGCTGCCGGAGGAGCCTGTCGGCATCGGAGCTCGATGGCAGGTCGAGGAAAACCTTGTTCTCGACGGCATGGACGTCCGGCAGCGCTCGACCTGCACGCTCACCGGCATCGAGGGGAACATGGTCTCCGTCTCGTTTGCGGTGTCCCTGAAGGCACCTGCACAGGTCTTCGTCCCGCCCGGCACGCCGACCGAGCGGATCCGATTGATCTCCTTTGAAAACACCGGATCAGGCAACCTCCAGCTGGCACTCGACAAGGTCGGATTCGTCAACGGAAGCCTGGCCGTCAAGACGAGCATGAAGGCGGAGGCTGCAGACAAGGAAGACACGCAGCCCTTCAGCATGCTTGTGAGCATGAGGCTGGGCATCGAGAGCCAGTGAGTCTCGTCGCCGCGTTTCTCGCGCTCGTCTTCGTCCACAGCCTCGTCTCCGGGCGGCTGGAGCGAAGCGTGCTCACGCCGCCCATCGTGTTCACCGTGGCGGGCTTCGCGCTGCTCCTCGTGACAGGTGACATGAAATGGGCGGAGGGCCAGGCCGGCGTGTTCCTTCACGTCGCCGAGATCGGCCTCGTGCTGCTGCTCTTCACCGACGCGAGCCGTACGGACCTCGGTGCGCTGCGGATCCGGCACAGCCTGCCGATGCGCCTGCTCGGCACGGGCATGCTGCTGACGATCCTGCTCGGCGCACTTGCCGCGCTGCTCGTCTTCCCGCAGTTCTCGTTCTGGGAAGCGGGCATCCTCGCAGCCATCCTCGCGCCGACGGACGCGGGCCTTGGGCAGGTCATCGTGAACAGCCCGCGTGTCCCGGAGCGCATCCGCCGTGCGCTCAACGTCGAGGCCGGCCTCAACGACGGGCTCTCCGTGCCCTTCCTCCTTTTCTTCATGGCGCTGGCAACGACGGGCGGCATCGCCACGCACGAGGCCAATCTCGCGCGCTTCGTCGGGGAGCAGCTCGGCCTGGGCGCGCTCATCGGCATCGCCATCGGCCTCTGCGGCGGATGGCTGCTCGCCGCGGCCGCGCGGCGGGGGTGGATGGCGGACTCCGCGCGGCAGCTCGCCGTCGTCGCCCTGCCGCTGGCCTGCGTGCTCGCGTGCAAGCCTGTGGGCGCGAGCATGTTCATCGCGTCCTTCGTCGCCGGCCTCGTCGTGCAGGTCCGCTACAAGGAGGCCGGCAAGCACAGCGTCGAGTTCGCCGACGAGTGGGGCCAGGTCCTCAACCTCGCCGTCTTCTTCTGCTTCGGCATGGTCGTCGCGCGGGACTGGCGCCTCTTCGCCGCGCCGCACCTGCTCTACGCGCTGCTCAGCCTCACCCTCGTGCGCATGCTGCCCGTGGCGCTCGCGCTCGCCGGCACGAAACTCTCGCGTGCGACCGTGCTCTTCATGGGCTGGTTCGGACCACGCGGCCTCGCGTCCATCGTGCTCGGCCTCGTCTTCCTGGAGCAGGGCCCGCCCGAGCCCGGCGAGCCAGTCATCCGCCTCACCGTCGTCGTGACCGTGCTGCTCAGCATCCTGCTCCACGGCCTGAGCGCGCGCTCCGGCATCGAGAGCTACGCCCGAAGCCTCGCGAAGCTGGACGCCGCCGCGCCGGAGCGGCAGGGCAGGTGACGCGCGCCGGCGCTGCGGGTCAGAACGAGCTGTCGAGAAGCAGCATCACCGAGGGCTGACCGAGCGTCTTCACGCCCGAAGCCTGCGGCGACCGCGAGGATCGACGTGCGCGCGGAGTTCCGCAGCATGCGATCCGCCACGCCGGCGACGAACGCCGCCAGCAGCAACCACGTGACGCCGGATGGATTGCCAGGCAGGCTCACGTCGCTGTACGGGACAGGCCGGAGCGGCAGGCCACAGGCGACGAACGCCGCCCAGCGTCGTGAGCGCGATGCCGAGTCGCCTGATCATGCGGGTCTCCGGGTCGGGCGGAGCGGATGCCGCGTCATCGGCCGCCGTGGCGCGGAGAGTTGAGCGGCTCGTCGGCCGCCAGGAACCACGTCGCCAGGAAAAGCAGCGCGCACGCGGCGAGCTTGAGGTCGACGTCGCGGCGCACATCCCATGGCGTGCCGAAGGTGCCAAGCGGCAGACAGAGCATCGCGTAGGCCAGCCCGCCGGCCAGCAACCAGGCCTTCACGTGAGGCGCGGGCCCCGACCACGAGATCTGCACGAACCACAGGGCCGGCACCACGGCAAGCGAGAGATGCGGACTCCACGTCACGCTCGACACGAGCACCGACGCGCACACGCCCAGCGCGTACTGCGCGAACAGGATGCGCGCCGCGAGCGCACGGGCCTCGGCATCACCGCTGTCGGCGCGGCTGCGGCCGGCGGTCACGGAGCGGCGCACGGCGATCCAGAGCGTCGCGAGCACCGTGACCGTGACGGCCCACACGGCGGCGCGCACGATGGCCGAAGACCAGCCAGCCACGTTGCCGGCCCGCGACAACGCGCCGTTGGGCGACAGATTCCACGCGTGAAGACTGTTGTTGAAGAAGCCCGGGCGCAACGTCGCGACGTATCCGAGTTCGCGGTCGACCATGGCCAGCCACGAGACGTGCGCGGCCCATCCGTTCCACGCCACGGACAACGCCCCGAGAGCGACGGCCGTGAGCGCCGCCGCGCGCACCGTGCGCCAGCGCCCCGCCATCGCCGCGACGACGATGAGCAGCGCCGGCGAGGTCTTGGCCAGCGCGGCGACCGCGAGCAACGCGCCCTCGGCGCCCGGCCGCCCGCGCTGCGCCGCGCAGAGCGCGCCGCACACCGCCGCGAGTGCGAGGAAGTTGAGCTGGTTGTAGTGCAGCGCCATCCACGTGCCGTCGTTGAACGCGAGCAGGCCCGCCGCAGCCGCAAGCGCCGCGGCAGCGTGCACGGAGGCGCGTCCGCACGTCGCGTTCCGGAGAACTCCCGCGAGCAGAAGCACCGACACCAGCAGCAGCCCGAGGTTGATCGCCCGCGTCGCGCGATAACCCTCCTCGAAGTGCTCGACGTCCTTGCCGCCCGTCAGCGCGAACAGGCGCACCATGAGCGGAAACGCGGCGCAGAAGGGCGTGTACGTCCGGCCCGTTGCGGCGCCGAACGGGGCCACGGTCTCCTGGTCGTACGGATCCTGTCCGCGGATCAGCGCCTGCGACGCGGCCCAGTGCAGCTCGTAGTCCGAGTCCGCATACGCCGCCGGCAGGAAACTGATCTGGAACCACTCCGAGCGAGGCACCACGAGAACGATCGCGATGCCCACGGCCACCAGGAGCGCCCACGCACCCCACGCGGAGCGACCGACGCGCGCGCGGCCGCTGTCGCCGCCGTCGTCGCCGCCGCCGTCGCTGCCGCGATCACTCGACGGCGCGCGAGCGTCGCCAGACGAACTGCTCATCCCGCCGCGAGCGCCTGCGCGGCGGCGTCCAGCTCGGGCAGCGCGGCAAGCGCGGCGGCCGGCAGGTCGAGCCGCAGCCCGCGCTCCGCGAGATGTCGTGCAAGCGGCAGCGTGGACACGTTGCTCAGCGCGCCCTTCGCGAACTGGCAGCCGCCGAGACCGCCGAGCGCCGCGTCAAGATCGCGGCAGCCGGCGTCGAGCACCGCGTCCACGAGGACGCGCTGGTTCTGCGCCGAGACGTGCAGGTGGGCGCCCGGCACGGGCCAGCGCGCATCGCGCATGACCGCCGCGTAGATCGCGGCGATGCTCTGCGGCGTGGCCATCGCCGTCGTGTCCGCGAGCCCCACGCGATCGACCCCGGCGGCGTGCATGCGCGCCACCCACTCGCGCAGCTCGACCGGATCGAAGGCGTCGCCCTCATTGTTGCCGAAGGCCATGGAGATGGTGGCGTAGACCGTGCGGCCCGCGCCGTGCGCGCCGGACACGACGGACTCCAGCAGCGCGAAGGCCTCGGCGCGTCCGCGCTCGGTGTTGCGGCGCTGGAAGGTCTCGGACAATGAGAACGGATACAGGACCTCGCTCACGCCGGGGCCGCCTGCGGTCGCGCCGCTGGTCGTGCCAACGGTCGCGCCGCCGGCGGTGCCCGCGTTGGTGCCCGCGTTGGTGCCCGCGGTCGCGCAGCCACTTGCGCAGCGCGCGGCGAGCAGCCGCTGCAGCCCGGACTCGCTGGCGACGAGCGCCGTGAGCCGCGCGCCGGCCGGCACGCGCAGTCCGGCGAGCAGTGCCTCGGTGTCCGCCATCGTCGGCACGCGCCGCGGCGAGACGAAGGAGCCGACGTCCAGCCGCGTGAAGCCGAGGTCGAGCAGCCGCTGCGCGAACGCGATCTTCTGCGCGGTCGGCACCACGTGTGGCAGCCCCTGCCACGCGTCGCGCAGCGTCTCGCAGACGGCAACGGTGGCGGACGCGTCGTTCAACTGGCTCATGCTGCGACGAGTCTAGCGTGCGGCGCGATCAGTCGTGCCGGGCGGCCTCCATGGCAGCCATCGCGAGCATGCACGTGGCGTAGATCCGGCCGCCCTCCGTACCCCACGGATCCAGCTGCGGGTCCCACGAGTCGACCTGTGCCGGCGGCGCGGCCTGCTGCGCGCACACCGGCCATGCCGTCCATGCCGTCCACGCCACCCACGACAACACGAGCAGCAACGCCGCGTGCGCCCTGCAGCCACCCCGATCCGGCATGACATTCCCCCGCGAGTGCGCCGCGGAGTTTACCGGATCAAGTGACTCGCCCCCTGCGGATGGCTCAGCCGCCGGCCAGCACCACGACGCTCTCGCCCGCGCGCAGTTCGCCCTCGGTGAGCACGCGGCAGTAGACGCGGCTCTCGGCCGGGTGGCGCTTGTCGCTGATGCGCTCGAACTGGCCGTCGCGGAAGCTTTCCGCGATGGTCCGACAGGGCGGCGCGAAGGCCGTGGCCTCCAGCACCACGCCGCGCTCGAAGACGAGCCGGCAGCCGGGCCGCACGTGGGCCCAGTCGAGGCCCGCCAGCGTGAGGTTTTCTCCGGAGGTGCCGGGCGCAATCGGGTGGCCTTCCTCGGCGAGGCGCGCCATCACGTCCACGCTGAACACGCACACGGCGCGGTCCGGGCCGCCGTGGTGGCGCAGGTCGTGCTGGCGATCGCCGCGGATGCCGTCGCGCGTGACATGCACGGCGAGGCCTGCGAGCACCGGGCGCTTGGGCACGCCGCCGTCGCTGAGGTTGATCTGCAGGACGCGGCCGGTGGCCACGGGGCTCAGCACTGCAGCACGCCGGTGCGGAAGGGCGGGACGTCGGGGTTCAGCGCGGCGACGTCCAGTGCGGTGATGAGCGCGGCGCGCGTGTCGGCCGGGCGGATGATGGCGTCCACCCAGAGGCGCGCGGCGCCGTAGCGCGGGTCCTGCGCCTCGGTGTAGCGGGCCTTGGTCTCGCGCAGCAGTTTCTCGCGGCCGTCCGGATCGACGGGGTGACCGTCGCGCTCGAGCTGCGCCACGCGGATGTCCACCAGCGTCTTGGCCGCGGCGTCGCCGCTCATCACGGCGTAGCGCGCCGACGGCCACGCGAAGAGGAAGCGCGGGTCGTAGGCCCGGCCGCACATCGCGTAATGGCCGGCGCCGAAACTGCCGCCGACGATCACGGAGATCTTCGGCACCACGCTGTTGGCCACGGCGTTCACCATCTTGGCGCCCGCCCTGATGATGCCGCTGTGCTCCGCGTCGCGCCCGACCATGAAGCCCGACACGTCGTGCAGGAACACGAGCGGCAGCCGGTTCTGGTTGCAGTCCATGATGAAGCGCGCGGCTTTCTCGGCGCTCTCGGTGTAGATCACGCTGCCGAACTCCATGCCGTGCTCGGCGCTCATGGAGTTGATGCGCTGGTTGGCGACGATGCCGACGGCCCAGCCGCCCAGCCGCGCGAAGCCGGTCACCAGCGTGCGGCCGTACTCGGCGCGGTATTCGTCGAAATCGCTGTCGTCCACGAGGCGCGCGATGACCTCGCGCATGTCGTAGCCCTTGCCGCCCTCCAGCGGGACGATGCCGGCCAGCTCCTCGGCGTCGAGGCGCGGCGGCCGGGCCTTGATGCGGTTGAACGGCGCGGGGCCTGCAGGCCCGAGGCGCCCCGCGATGGCGCGCAGCCGCGCAATAGCGGCCTCGTCGTCCTTCTCGCGGAAGTCCACCGTGCCCGACACGGCGCTGTGCATGCCGACGCCGCCGAGCGTCTCGCTGTCCACTTCCTGCCCGATGGCGGCCTTCACCAGCGCGGGGCCCGCGAGATACAGGCCGCTGCCCTCGGTCATGAGCAGCGTGTCGCACATGACGGGCAGATAGGCGCCGCCGGCGACGCAGCTGCCCATGATGGCGGCCGTCTGGCTGATGCCCTGCGCGGAGAGCACGGCGTTGTGGCGGAAGACGCGCCCGAAGTCGTCCTCGTCCGGGAAGACCTCATCCTGAAGCGGGAGGAAGACGCCCGCGCTGTCCACGAGGTAGAGCACCGGGAGGTGGTTGTCGAGCGCGATGCGCTGGTTGCGGATGACCTTCTTGGCGGTCATCGGGAAGAACGCGCCCGCCTTCACGGTGGCGTCGTTCGCGATGATCATGAAGCGGCGGCCGGCCACCGTGCCGATGCCGGCGACGACACCCGCGGCGGGCACGTCGCCCCACTCCGCGTACATGCCGTGCGCCGCAAAGAGACCCAGCTCGAACAGCTCCGTGTCCTTGTCGAGCAGCAGCGCGATCCGCTCGCGCGCGGTGAGCCGCCCCTTCTTGTGCTGGCGCTCGATGGCCTTGGCGCCGCCGCCCTCGCGCAGCTTCGCTTCCTGCTGGTCGTAACTCTCCAGCATGCGCGCCCAGGTCTTGCGGGCGGCGCGGGCCGAGGTCTCATCGCGGACGTAGGTGCTGTGCAGGCGGGTCATGGGCCGGGCATTGTGTCTGCCAGCCCGCGCCGAAGGGAAGCCCCCGCAAGGTGCACGGCGAGGCCGCACCGAGAGGCGCACGGCGCCACGCCACGCGCGTGACGCGACGCGACGCTTCAGTGCGGCCTGAAGGGCGGTCGCGAAGGGTTCAGCGCCTGCGTCTGCGCGGGTGACGGGACCGGCACGTGAGCCTGCGGCTGCGACCGGTGAGGCGCCGGCGTGGCCAGTGCCGCGGGCATGCCGGCCATCACGGGCACCGCACCGAGCGACGGCGCGAGCACCATGCGCGGCAGCGGCTGCTCACTCCGCTCGGTCAGGCCGGGCAGCGGAAGCTGTGCCGTGAACTGCAGCACGATGCGGTCCCCGGCGACGTGCACGTCGAGCGTGATGCGCCCGTCCTCCCGGCCCGCCGCGAGGCGCGAGAATCCGGCGAGCATCAGGCGCGTCACGCGGTTCGGCAGCGCGTCATCGCCGCGCCGGCGGCCCAACGATTCCCACAGCGGCAGGAATTGCTCGCAGAGGCGCGCCACTTCGTGCAAGCCGCCGGGCAGGTCCACGTGGAGTTCGTCGGGGGGCAGCGTCGCCGTCGCGCCGTCTGCACGCAGCGCGTGCACGACGAGAAGCTGGCAATCGCGACGCTCCTCGGGCACGACCCAGCGCGCTTCGAACGGCTCGTCGGCAGTGTGCAGCAGGTCGATGGCAGCCGCCCGACCCAGCGCCACCGGCTGGCGGACAGTCGGCCGGTGCAGCGACCGGTGCAGCGAGAGGTGTCGCGGTGGATACCAGAAGGCCGTGAGCCGCGCGCCGTGCTGGTGCAGCTCCACCGACGGCCCGCGGCGCGGCACGCCGGAATCGGCGAGCCCGCTGCCGGCAGGCCGGAGAAGCGCCCGCACGTCCACGGACGCCTGCTGCAGTTGCGACGGCGCGTCGATCCGGATGACTTCGTGCCCGAGCGGCACGCGCGATCTCAGCGCGCGCGCGCAGCACGCGCGCACCACCGACAGGTCGAGCGCCAGCACGTCGCGCACACGAGTGGCATGCGACAGTCGCTCGGCGTAATCGACCTCGAAGAGCACGCGGTCACGCAGCGCGGCGACCCATCCGCCACCGAGCCGACCCTGCGCCTGCGCCGGCCCGAAAAGGCCGGGCTTCAGGCCGACGAGCAGTGCGTCCCAGCCCGGCACGCGCGCCCGCAGCTCCGCGACGCACTGCGGCGAAAGCGGTCGCGTGCCGACCAGCGCGAGGTCTCCGAGGAGCACGCTGAGGAAGCGGGGACCTTGTGCGAGTCGCGTCCTGCGCAACAGCCGGCCCACCCGGGTGAGCCGGGCGGGCTGCCCGTCGCGCGGCACCGTGGTGAGCCGGTACTCGGGCAGCCGCAGCAGCGCGCCGCCGACGTCGTGCACGCGACGCGGGTGGTCCGAGACGTCCCTGCCCGCGCGCGGCCGCCGAAGCTGCACGCCCACCGCGGGGCGGAGCACGAAGACCGGCCCGCGCGACTCGACCACGATGGCCAGCGCCACGATCGGAACGAGCGGCAGCTGAAGGACGAGCGCAAGCGTCGCTGCGACGAGTTCGAGAGCGCGCTTGGCCCCGTGGGAGGCGGAGAGCATGGCGTGGTGGTGCCCGGAAACGTGGGGCCGCCCGGACGGCACGCCCCACAGGCCGCTGACATGGACGGCTCTCTATCGGCCCGCGAGTCGTTCGCGCTTGACGCCATGGCCGCTCGAGCCGCCCGTGCCGCCCGTGCCGCCTCGCGTCGACAGCGCGCCGCGCGCGCGAAACAACCGGACTCGCAGCGCGGAGGTGGACAGGCCGGTCAACTGGCAGATCGCCCCCTGCGGCAGGCCGCGCTCGTAATGCAGGCTCATGAGCACCCGGTGATGCGCCGGAAGGCTTCGCAGGACGCGCACGACCCGGGCCGACGGATGGCCCGCGGGCGCTGCCGGCACCGCAGCCGCGCATTCGGCACGCTCCTCGGTCAGTGGATGCCAGACCCGCTCCCGCACTCTGCGAGCCCGCCGATGGTCGATGGCGGCGTGTCGACAGATACGGAACAACCAGGCCTCGGCCCGCTCCGGAGTCCGAAGCCGGGTTTCGCTTTGCCGGGCCCGCAGGAGCGTCTCCTGCATGACGTCCTCGGCCTCCGTCCGATCGCGGAGGAAGCGCCGCGCGAAACACAGCAGCCTGCGCTGCAGCTCCCGTTCCGGCACCTGCGGCACCGAAGGCGACGCCGGCTCATCCATCCCCCCCACGCCATCGCCGGTGACGTCGGTCGGCGCGCTGCGGGGCGCATCGCCGGGCGCGTCGCCGGCCGGATCGCCGGACGCAAGGCCGGGCGCAGGGCGGGGCGCAAGGCTAGGCGCAGGGCCGGGCTCACTGCCGGGCGCGCCGCAGGGGGCATGGCCGGGGTGCTCACCGCGCAGATCGCAGGTCGCGGCGCCGCACCGTTCTGCCGACAGTTCGCTGGGCGATACACCAGCTTCCTGGCTGCCTGTTCTCGGCGTCACGCCGACAGCCTCAGCCCCCTCCCGCGAAATCATCACGCGCCTCCGATCACTCGTGTGTCCACGCGCGCCGCCCCCTGCGCCATCGCCTGCTCCGCGTCCTCGAACCGACCCCGCACGGAGTGGAGACCTGATGGCGCCGACACGAGGAAATAACCGTCGCTGCCGTCGCCGCTGCAGACCGCACCGCGGCACACCAAGGCACGGCACGCGCTACGGCACGCTACGGCACGGCCGATTCAGGCGGCGTTGCGCGGCGAGCCGGCGCGGCTTGCGCGGGGCGCTCCCAGCTCGCGGATCGCCTGCATGAGCGCGACGGTGAAGGCCTCGGCGCCTTCGCGCGTGTCGGGGTAGTCCGCGATGGAGAGCGGCTCACCCACTCGCATCGTCACATGCGACAGGTGCATCCGCTTGTCGCGCTTCTTCAGCGCCTCGCGCGTGCCGCCGAGGTGCACGGGATAGACCGGCGCTCCGGTGCGGCGCGCCAGCCACGCGACGCCTGCCTGCCCCGCCTGCAGGTTGCCGTCGTCCGAGATGTGCCCCTCGGGGAAGATGCCCAGCACGCCTCCCGCCTCCAGCACCTCCTTCGCCGCGCGCAGCGTCGAGCGATTATCGCGCTCGGAATCCACGATGATGCAGCGCGACATCCGGAAGAACCAGTTGAGCGCCGGCAGGTCGTAGTACTTGCCCTTCATCATGAAGGTGGTGCGGCGCTCGGTGGCCTGGCCCAGCACGAGCGGGTCGATGAAGGAGCGGTGATTGGCGGCCAGAATCACGGCGCCGTCCGGCAGCGCGCGCGTGTCCGCCAGGCTCATGCGGTACAGCGTGCGCAGCACCAGCCGGAACAGGCCGTGAAAGAAGTCGAAGCCGAAGGCCTCGAGCGACGAGCGCGGCAGCAGCGGCGAGACGCGGAAGCTCTTCACGGGTGCAGTGCGGGAGGCCGCGCCGTCACTTCGCGGCGGCTGCCTTCTTGCCCGACGCGGTCTCGGGATACCGCTGCGCGCAGCGGGCGAGCAGCGACCGGGCGCGGGCGTCCGAGTCCGGTCCGCCGATGTTGATGAAGCACTGCGCGGCGTAATACATCGCGTCGGGCTGCTGCGCGACCACGTCCGGATAGCTGGTGACGACTCGCAGGAAGTCGAGCCGCGCGGCGGCGTAGGCCTCCATCGCGTTCTCGTGTTCCGAATCGGCCTTGGCCTTGTCTCCTTTGGCGCCGGCTTTCTGTGAGCGCTCGATCGCCGCTCCGGCCACCGCGAAGTTGATCTGCCCGCGGCCGTTGAAGGCGGCGGCCACGATGTCCTTCGATGAATCCAGCCGCTTGTCGATGATGTCCTCGTAGAGCGGCAGCGCCGCGTCGTACTTCTGGGCGGCGAAGTTGGCGCGGGCAAGACCGAGCTCCGCCTGACTCGCGATGAGCGGGAAGCGCGTGCCCGCCGCGCTGCGCAGGGCCTCGTAGCCCTTCGCGGTCTCCTCGGGCTTGCCGCCCGACACTTCGTCGAGGAGCAGGAGGTTGTAGTCGGCCTGCATGAGCCACAGCTCGCCGAGCTTCTTGGCGTCCACTTCCGACTTCAGCTTCTCGAAGGCCGTGCGGGCCTCGTCGTTGAGCTTCTTGAAGAACAGCGCGCGGCCCTTGCCCAGCAGCGCGCGCGGCAGCTGGCGAGTGTTGGGGAAGGCGGTCAGGAGCTGGCCGTAGGCATCGAGGGCCAGGTCGAGCTGCCCGATCGACAGGAGGCGATCGGCGCGCTCCGCACCGGCCGCCGCGCGCAGCGGCTCCGGCAGCGACTCGTCGCTGAAGACCGCTTCGAAGTAACGCGTGGCGTCGACGACGTTGCCCTCGTCGATCAGCGCGAGGGCCGCGATGTAGTCCTTGCTCGTCTGGCCGTACACGACGTCCTTCACGTCCGCCGACTGGGCGCTCTGAAGCGTCGTCACCTTGGGCTTGAGGTACTCGACCTTCTCCCAGGACTCGGTCTTGACGCGCACGCCGTCGATCACCGTGCCGTCGAACATCGTGATGGTGTCGGCACGCAGGCTGCCCGCAAGCATTGTGAGCGCGAGGACGAACAGCAGCGGGCGCAGCGGCAGCATCGCGGTCTTCACGGTGTTCAGGATCACGGGACACTCCGGCGTCGGGGCGCAGCGTTGCGGACTGGCAGGCCAGACCTGCGGCGGTTGACCGCCTCCAGGCCGCCCTCCTCTGTACGAGGACGAAACGGGAAAGGTTACGGGGCCGCCGAGAGAGCGGTCAAGGCGACGCCTGCCGGGCGCGTGCGGCGGAGCGTGCGGCTTCGTTGCCCATCCCGCCGCCGCGGCAGCGCTCGATGAGCTGGGCCACGATGGAGACCGCGATTTCCGGCGCCGTGCGCGCGCCGATCGGCAGGCCGACGGGCGAGATGATGCGGTCGAGCCAGGCCTGCTCGATGCCCTCGCTGCCGAGGCGCCGCAGCAGGAGCGTGCGCTTGGAACGGCTGCCGATCATGCCGAGGAAGCGCGGGTTGCGGCGGCCGCGCGCGAGGCAGCGCAGCACGCGCTCATCGTCGTGGTGGCCGCGCGTCACCACGAGGACGTGCGCCATGTCGCCCAGCGGTGCATGCGCGGCGGTCTCCTCGAACTCCCCGGCGACGCACGCGATGCCCGGGCCGACGCGCGCCGGCGCGAGCATGTCGGGGCGGTCGTCGTAGAGCGTGACGCGGAAGCCGGCCTCATGCGCGAGGCGCGCCGTCGCGAGGCCGACGTGCCCCGCGCCGAAGACGTGCACGGACGGCTGCGTCACCGGCTCGATGAAGATGCTGAGCGAGCCGCCGCAGATGAGACCGCTGTCCGGGTAGTCCTTCTCCGTAAGCGTGAACGTGACCGTCATCGGCTGCAGGCTCTGCATGACGGCGCGCGCGTGCTCCCACACCTCGGCCTCGAGGCAGCCGCCGCCGACGCTGCCGACGAAGGTGCCGTCGCCGCGCACGAGCATCTTCATCGGGTCCTTGCCCGGCGTGCTGCCGATGGTCGAGACGATGGTCGCCAGCGCGGCGGCCTCGCCCCGGCGCCGGCACGCGACGATTTCTTCCCAGATGTCGGGAGTGGCGTCGGGCGTCGCATCGCGCGTCGCGTCGCGCGCGGAGTCGGGCGTCGCGTCGGGTGCGGTCATGCGCGCTCCACCGCGTGGATGAAGACCTTGCCGTCGCCGATGCGGCCGGTGCGCGCGCCGGTGCGCAGCGCGGTCACCGCCGCGTCGAGGCCCGCCGCGTCCACCGTGAATTGCAGGCGGACCTTCGGCACGAAGCCGCCCTCGCAGGGCCCTTCCTCGTAGAAGTCGAGGTGCGTCTTCTGGCGGCCGTAGCCGCGCACCTGCTCGATGAGCACGTCGCGCGGCGCGTCGGCGCCCAGGACGGCAAGCGCCTCCATCACGGCGTCCAGGCGCACCGGCCGCACCAGCGCGACGACCCGCGCGCGCGTGCCGGCCGGCAGCGGCCTGCAGACGGAAGCAGCGGCGGAGGCGGTCGGCTCGGCAGTCATGCGCGACATCTTAGCCGCGCCAGTCGGCTGGCGGTCGCCGCAGCAGGCCGATCCGTCGCGATCACCGCCCGACCGCGAGCCGAAGAGCTCGTGCGCCCCCCTCTCTCGCGACCTGTGTGATGTTGAGGCAGTGCCTCTACATCACACAAGTGCGCAGGCAGGCGGGCACACGGGTGGGCAGACAGGCGCGCGGCGCGGCGCGCGGTGTTCAGGCGGGGCGGCGCCGCCAGAGGCGGGAGAGCTCGTTCCATTCCTGCGGGCAGAGGCGGCTGGCGAGGCCGAGGTAGACGGCCAGGCCTGCGCCGATGCCGACGCCGCAGCGCACGCCCAGCGTGAGCAGGCCGCCGGCCGGCCAGTCCGCCGCAGCCACCGCGCGCTCGACACCGAAGTCGACGCCCCACACGACGACGCCCATGAGCGCCGTGAGACCGAGTGCGGGAGCCAGGCCCGAGAGCAGGCGCTCCTCGCGCGGCAGCCTCATCCGCGCGCGGAAGGCCGTGAGCAGCATCCACGAATTGACGGCCGTCGCCACCGAGGTTGCCAGCGCGAGGCCCAGCTCCGCGAACGGCCCGACAAGCGCGAAATCGAGCAAGACGTTGACCGCGACGGCCAACAACCCGATGCGCATCGGCGTGCGCACGTCGCCGTGGGCGTAGAAGGCGCGGGCCAGCAGCATGTTCATGCCGGCGAACGGGATGCCCAGCGAGAAGCCGATGAGGGCTCGCCCCGTCAGCGCGGAGGCCGAGGCATCGAAGTGGCCGTGCTCGAAGAGCAGGGCCACGATCGGCGCGGCCAGCACGATGAAGCCGATGGCCGCCGGCAGCGTGAGAAGCGAGTTCACGCGGATGGCCAGGCTGGTGGTGGCCACGACGCTCTTCCCGTCGCCGCGCAAGGACATGCGCGCCAGCGCCGGGAACACCGCGGACACCAGCGCAGCCGACACCAGACCCTGCGGGAACTGCATGATCCGCTGGCCGTAGTAGAGGTGCGTGACGGCTCCGTCCGAGAGGAAGCCTTCGGCGACGGCGCGATCGATCAGGATGTTGAGCTGCACGGCGCCCATGCCGATGAGCATCGGTCCCGTGGACGCGAGCACGGCCTTGAGCTCCGCAGTGCGACGCGGCAGCGTGAAGGCGAAGCCCACGCCGAGCCGCTTCAGTCCCGGCAGGTGCCACAGGAACTGCAGCAGGCCGGAGATCAGGATCGCGCTGGCGATGACGTAACCCTGTCGCGCGTTGAGCGCCTCGAGCGCTTCGGGCGTGCTCGCCGTCGTGCCCATCAGCCACGCGGCGGCAATGACGCCGGCGACCCACATCAGGTTGAGGATCACGGATGCGATCGCGGGGATGGCGAACTCGCCCATCGCATTCATCACGCCCATGAATTGCGCGATGACGCAGATGAAGGCGAGATACGGCGTGAGCAGCGCCGTGTAGCGCAGCATGAGCTCGGCCTTGGCGAGATCCTTGCCGGTCCAGTCCGCCAGCCATTGCGGCGGCATCAGCAGCGTGATCAGCGCCATGGCCGCCGCGAGCACGGTGAGGAAGATCGCAAGCGACGAGATGACCTGGTTGCTGACCTGGCGCGCGCGCGCCACGCCCTCTTTCTCGAGCACGCGCGAGTAGATCGGCACGAAGGCCGACGACAGCGCGCCCTCGCCGAAGAGCCGCCGGAACATGTTCGGGATGGACCACGCCCAGATCAGCGCGTCGTTGACTGCTCCGGCGCCGAGCAGAGCGCCCGTGATCTGGTCGCGCACGAGCCCCAGCACGCGCGACAGCATCGTGAGCGCGGACACCGTCCACGCGGAGTGAAGGAAGTGTTTCTCGTCGGCGGGCGCGTGCTTCACGGGCGCCCCGGCGGCGCCAGCGGCCTCGGCAGCGCCCGCAGCACCGGAGGCGCCTGATCCACTCGAGGGCTCATCGGATCCGCCGGACGCCGGGTGTTCTGCGGAAGCGGCGGGCGGGACGACGGACATCGCCAGAGACTCGCGCCGCGGAGGCCTCGCTTCAAGCGCGCCGCAGGAGGATCAGCCTCAGCGCGCCGCGGGAGCTGCAGCCTTCTTCTTCGCGGGGCCGGCGGCGAGGTTGGCCTCGGCCACGGCCTGGGCGGCGGCGTGCGTCGTGATCTTCTGCTTGCGGGCGGTCTCGAAGATGGAGCGCAGCGCCTCGAAGATGTTCTGGATCTTCTTCACCGCGGCGGCCTCGTTGTAGCCACCCGGCTCCAGCTCCAGCGACACGTTGATGATGCCGCCGGCGTTGATCACGTAGTCCGGCGCGTAGACCAGGCCGCGCGCGGTGACGGCCGCCGCGTGCTTGACCTCGTCCAGCAGCTGGTTGTTCGCGGCGCCCGCGATGACCTTGCACTTCAGGCGCGGGATCGTGTCGTCATTGAGAATGCCGCCGAGCGCGCAGGGCGAGAAGATGTCGCACGGCACGTCGTAGATGTCATTGGGCATGACGGCCTGCGCGCCGAGCTGCTTGACCGCGCGGTCCACGTTCTCCTGGTTCACGTCGCACACGACGAGGCGCGCGCCGGCCTTCACGAGCTGCTCGCCGAGCGGGAAGCCCACGTTGCCCGGACCCTGCATCGCCACGACCTTGCCCTTGAGATCGTCGCTGCCCCAGGCCTCGATGGCCGCGGCCTTGACGCCCTCGAAGCAGCCGAGCGCCGTGTAGGGGCTCGGGTTGCCGCTGCCGCCGTCGGCGCGCGAAAGGCCCGTCACCCACTTGGTGGTCTTGCGCACGTGCATCAGGTCCTCGATGCCGACGCCGACATCCTCGGCCGTGATGTACTGGCCGCCGAAGCTGTCCACGAAGCGACCCATGGCCTCGAAGAGCTTGGCCGTCTTGTCGGTGCGCGGATTGCCGACGATCACCGACTTGCCGCCGCCCAGGCCCGTCTTCGCGACGCTGGACTTGAAGGTCATGCCGCGCGAGAGGCGCAGCACGTCCGTGATGGCGGCCTTCTCGCTTTCGTAACTCCACATGCGCAGGCCGCCGAGGGCCGGGCCCAGCGTGGTGTTGTGCACGGCGATGTAGGCGGTGAGGCCCGCGGCAGGGTCTTCGCACTTCGCGACGCGCTCGTAACCGGCCTGCTCGATGGTGGTGATTTTCATGGTCGTGTCCGTCGCGAGGGGGAGGTCCGCGCACGCCTGTTTGAGCACGCCGGGCGCGGGCGGCGGAGCATATCATTGACCTCCCATGCCGCATCAAGTGACCACACGCGCCGGGGCCTCGCGCAGCCGTGCCTTCGCCGCGGCCTGCGGGGTGCTGGCCGTCGCACTCGCGGGGCTGACGTCGGCGTGCGGCGACCTCGGCGGGTCCGCGGACCCCAGGGCCGGCGACCTGCTCATCGTGGACATGGACGCCGGCCCCGCGCAGCCGGACGGCGAGCGCCTCGGCGTGATCTTCCGCGCCCGCCCGGAGGGTGACGAGGGCGACGCCGCCAACCGCTTCGAGCTGAGCACCTTCGCGGAGGACAGCCGCTGGCGCGAGCCGGTGGACGTCCTCGTGCTGCCCGACAAGTGCGTGCTCATCCTCGATCAGCAGTGGCAGCCGGACGACGGCCCGGCGCGCGGCGCGATCTTCCGCACCTACTGGGCCGGCGGCCCGGTCACGCTGCTCTGGAGCGACCCGCGCGCGCGCAAGCTCGTGGCGATGGCCTTCTCGCGACGCGACCGCATGCTCTACGTCTCGGACCGCGACGCCGACCCGCTGGACCTCGGGCAGAACACCGGCTGCGTCTTCGCGATCCCGATCGCGTCCGACGACACGGCGGGCGAGGCGACCATCGCCGCGGCCGGGCCGGAGCTGGTGACGCCGGGCGCGCTCGTCGTGCTGAACGACAACCGCGTGCTGGTCATGGACGCCGACTCCAACCCGCATCAGATGCACCTCGCCGACGGCCGCGCCGCCACGCCCGGCGTGCTCTTCGAAGTGCGCGACGGCGCGCTCGTCGAGCTGCTCGTGCCCGACGTCACGGTCTCGCCCGTCGCGCTCATCGAGCGCGACGGGCGCGATCCGCGCGAGCTGCAGCGCGAACGGGATCGCGAACGCAGCCGCAACCGCGAGCGACACGTGATCCGCATCGGGCGCGGCCCGATCGAACCGGACGCGCCACGCGAGCCGGACGCGCCGCGCGAACCGGACGCGCCACGCGAATCCAGCGAGTCGCGCGAGGCAGGCGAACAGGACGAACCGCAGAGCGGCGACGAGGGCGCAGAGGCCGGCGACAAGGCCGCTGCCGACGTGGATGCCGCGGACGACAGCGCTCCGGCGGCGCCCGACGGCGCGATCGATGACGTGCCCGACCCGAAGCTCACGCTTTTCCTGCTCGACGCCAACGAGGGCACGGAGAGCGGCGTCGTCGGCGATGGGGCGCTCTTTCGCGTGGATTTCACCGCGCACGGCGCCTCGCTGCACAAGCTGCTCGACAGCCTGACGGTGGGCCGCCCTCGCGCCATGGTCGATCCCGCCGGCGGCGACGTGCTGGCCGACGGCCGCCTCGTGCTGGCCGACGCAAACGCCGACCCGCTCGCGCTCGGCGAGGACGGCACGAAGAAGGGCGTCTACGGCACCGGCCGGGGCGCGCTGCTCGTCGTGGATCCGGACAAGGGCAGCGTGGACACGTTGCTCGCGAGCGAGCGCTTCGTGTCGCCGGTCATCGTGCGGCGCGTGCGCTGATGTCCGCTGCGCTGCGACCCGACGGCGGTGCGGCCTCCGCGCCGCACGCGCCGCACGGGCCTCACGGGCCGCACGAGCCGCACGAGCCAACGCCGCGCACGAACCGACGCCGCTCGCGGATCGGCCTCGCGCTGCTGCTGCTTGCGCTGCTGCTCGTCGCGCTCGAGATCGTCGTGCGCGTCGGAGGCCTCGTGGATCTCTCGCGCGGCGCCGCGACGGAACATCAGGCGGCGTTCAATGCAGCCAACCTCTTCGTCTCCGTGTCGGACGCCGCGCTCTCGTTCACCAACCGCCCGCTCGCCGCCACCGTGATCGACGGCATCGAGTATCGCCACGACGAGCGCGGCTGGCGCGTGATGCAGACGACGGGCAGCGCGGACGGCGCAGACCGTGCGGACGGCGCGGACCGTGCGGCGCGCACGCCCGTCGCGTTTCTCGGGGACAGCACCACGTACGGGCTCGGACTGCGCGCGGAGGAGTCGCTGCCGGCGCAGGTGAGTACGGCGCTCGGTGGCGCGATCCTTCCGCTGAACCTCGGCACCTGCGGTTACGGCACCGCGCAGGAGGCGGCGTTCTACGCGACGCAGCGAGCGGCGCTCGCCGACGTCGACGTCATCGTGCTGGTCTTCTTTCCCAATGACTTTGCGCGCGGCACCTTTCTCTGGGATGCGTCGCTCGCGGTCATGTACGTCGATCCGCTGCCGCTGCCCTTCGCGCTCAAGGGCTGGTTGTGGCGCTCGGCGCTGTACCGCGCCGTCGTGTCGCGCCTCGGGTCGAGCGACGCGGTGCGCAGCGCCTTTGATGCCGCCCATCCGGACAACCAGGCGCGCGCGCTGGCCGACGTGGAGCGCTTCGCGGAACTCGTGCGCGCCGACGGCAAGACGCTCCTCGTCGCGCACCTGCCGGCGATGGAGCAGCTCGATCCCTACCTGTTCGAGCAGCCCGTGGCTGCACTCGCGCAGACCTGCAAGCGGCTCGACATCCCGTACGTGGACCTGCTCCCGGCCTTTCTCGAAGAGCGTGAGCGCCAGATCGCCGACTACGAGGGGCGCGGCGGCGCTCCGGTCACCGAGGAGCAGCGGCAACACTTTCTCGCGCAGTACTGGGTCTCCAACCCGCGTGACCACCACCTGAATGCGGCCGCCAATCGCATCGCCGGCGCGGCGCTCGCGGCGGCGCTGGAGCCGCTGCTGCCCGCGCACTGACGGCGCGGAGCGGGATGCGCGCGTGCTGCCCCGGGCGAGGAGACCGCGGCTTCGTGCTCCGGGCGGATCGTCCCGCCTCCACCCGCTGGCCGCCTGTCTGGCCGCTTCGCTTGCCGGCCGGTCGGCCGGTCGGCCCGCCGATCGGCGGCCGTCCTCAAGGATTTTCGCGGCCTCCGAAGGAGGCCGCGAGGAGGTGGCCCAGGGGGGTGCAATTCGCCTTTCGCTTGACTATGCCCGGGAGGCCCCGCTATGTCAGCGACCTGCCCGTCGTGCTCATTGCCCTCGCCCGGATGACATAACCCTTGTCCAAACCGCTGGTTATCGTCGAATCGCCAGCCAAGGCGAAGACCATCGGGCGCTTTCTCGGGCCCGGTTTCACGGTCAAGGCCAGCATGGGGCACGTCCGCGACCTGCCTCGGTCAGGCCTCCACGTGAACCCCGAAAAGGGCTTCGAGATGGACTGGGAGCCGATCGCCGATCGCGCCAAGGTCGTGACCGAGCTGCGCAAGGCGCTCGTCGGCGCCGACACCTTGTATCTGGCGACCGACCCGGACCGCGAAGGAGAGGCCATCGCCTGGCACCTCGTCGAGCTGCTGGTCGGCAACAAGACGAAGAACCTGGACATCCGCCGCGTGGTCTTCCACGAGATCACCAAGGGCGCGATCCAGGAGGCCTTCGACCACGCCGGCAAGGTCAACGCCAGTCTCGTGGATGCCTACAAGGCGCGCCGCATCCTGGACCGTCTCGTGGGCTACCAGCTCTCCGAGCTGCTCTGGAAGAAGCTGACCCGCGGGCTCTCCGCCGGCCGCGTGCAGTCGGTCGCCGTGAAGCTCGTGGTGGACCGCGAGCGCGAGATCCGCGCCTTCGTGCCCGAGGAGTACTGGCGGCTTGCAGCGCAATTCCACGTCGAGAATACGGGCGCGGATGAGGCGGACAATTTCACCGCAGAGTTCCGCAAACTGGATGGCAAAGGTCGCGAGCTGAAATCCGAGGCCGACGCCCGCGAAGTGCTCGCCAGGGTGCTGCCGGACCGCTCGGTGACCGTCGACGCAGCGCGGACGAACTGGCCGCTCGACGGGGTGCCGCAGGGCGCGGCGCTCGTCGCCGCGGCGGGCGTGCCGGCCGGTCCATTCACGCTGAGCAGCCTGAAGCAGACACCACGCAAGGTGTCGGCAAAGCCGCCCTTCAAGACCAGCACGCTGCAGCAGGCCGCGGCCGGGCGCTACGGCTTCACGGCCAAGCGCACGATGCGCGTCGCGCAGACGCTGTACGAAGGCATCGAACTGCCGGGTGAAGGCGCCGTCGGTCTCATCACCTACATGCGCACGGACAGCTTCAACATCGCGCAGACCGCCCGCGACGCGGCGCGCGAGCTGGTGCGGGGCCGCTTCGGCGAGCGCTTCCTGCCCGAGAAGCCCAACAGCTTCCGCAGCAAGCAGGGCGCGCAGGAGGCGCACGAGGCCATCCGCCCCACGGACCCCTTCCGCACGCCGGACGCCGTCCGCCACGCGCTCAACGAGGAGCAGTGGAAGCTCTACGACCTCATCTGGCGCCGCTTCATCGCCTGCCAGATGGCGCCGGCGGAGTACCTCGTGACCACGCTCGAACTCGTGCGCAACGGCGCGCTCTTCGCGGCCAGCGGCCGTGTCACCACGTTTGCCGGCTTCACGCAGGTCTACGGCGCCGACAGCGAGGAGGAACAACGTCTGCCCGCGCTGAAGGAAGGCCAGGTCCTCACGCCGAAGAGCGTGGTGCCCAGCCAGCACTTCACCACGCCGCCGCGGCGCTTCACCGAGGCCTCGCTGGTGAAGTCGCTCGAGGAGCACGGCATCGGCCGCCCCTCGACGTATGCCTCCATTCTCAGCACGATCGTGGACCGCAAGTACGCGGACCACGGCGAAGAAGCCGACCAGGAGAAGCTGCGCGAGCTGATGCTCCATCCGGAACGCGCGGTGATCGCGCCGCCCGATGAAGGGGCCGACGACTCGCCCGGCAGGACGAAGCTCGAGGATGGCAGCGAAGACTCGGGCGCGGACGGCGCGACCAGCGAAGCCCGCGCCGACAGCGACGGCGAGGCCGGCGCCGAGCCCACCGCCGCGACGGACGACGAGGAAGCCTTCGCCGGCCCGCGTCAGCGCCGCCGCAACGCCTTCTTCGCCACGCACCTCGGCGAAGTCACGACCGACCTGCTCGAGCCGCAGTTCGGCGACATCGTCAACACGAAGTTCACCGCCAAGTTCGAGAACGACCTCGACGAGATCGCCGAGGGCAAGCAGGACTGGCAGACCGTCGTGCGCGACTTCTACGAGCCCTTCGAGAAGGATCTCGAAGCGGCGCGCGACGGCATGGCGCACTACCGCGCCCGGCCGCTCGTCGTGCCGGACATGAAGTGCAGCAAGCCGGACGAGAAGACCGGCGTGGTGTGCGGCGCGCCGATGGTCGTGCTTTTCAACCGCGGCGGCGCCTACCTCGGCTGCAGCCGCTACCCGGACTGCAGCAACAACGTGCCCTTGTCCGGCATGCGCGCCGCGGCGGCAGAGCTGTCCGAACACACATGCCGCGCCAAGAACGAGGCGGGCGTGGTGTGCGGGCGCCCGATGGAGCGCAAGGTGAACCGCTGGGGCCGGCCTTTCCTGGCCTGCACCGGCTTCAAGACCAAGGACTGCAAGGGCGCCGTCTCGGTGTCCACGACCGGTGAGCCGCTGTGGCCGGTGGAAAGCACCGTGCACTGCCCGCTCTGCAACCGGATCATGAATGTGAAGCGCAGCCGGCGCGGCAAGTTCCTCGCCTGCCCGGGCTTCCCCAAGTGCCGCGGCACGCTGAACCTGCCGACCTGCCTCCACGAGTCGCGCACCGGCAAGCTCTGCGGCGCCGCGATGACCGAGCCCGGGCCCGACGGCACGATGCTCTGCAGGGAGCACCCCGACCAGGCTCTCGCTCCTCCGGTTCCCAAGGCGCGCGCCGGCAAGGTCGGCGCCCGGGGCGCGGACGACGATGAGCCCGGCGATGACGCCGAGCCCGGGGCCGAGGCCGGGGCCGGTGATGAGGCCGAAGCCGGCCGCGCGAAGGGCGCGTCCGCGGCCGCAGGCAAGAAGGCCGCGCGTGGCAAGACGGCCCGCAAGACGACCCGCAAGGCGGCCTCGAAGCCGGCCGGCAAGAAGGTCAAGCCAGTCGGCGCGCCCGCCGCGGTCAAGCCGGCGAAGCCGACGTGACACGCAGACGGCTCGTGACCGCGTGAGCCTCGCCTGGCAACTCGTGCTGTCGCTGCTGGGCACCGTCGCGGCGCTGGGCGGCGTGATCTGGTCGGGAGTCACGCACCGGCGCACGGTGCATTACCGCTTCGTCGCGCTGTTTCTGGGCTGCCTCGCCATTGCCATCTGGCGTGCGGAGACCTTCGGGCGCGGCCTCGTCTTCGACGGCACCTCGTCTGTCGTGCACACGATTCACATGGGCGCCGTGGCGGCCACCTTCCTCGCGCTGCCCTTCGTGGTGTGGACCGGCATCCGGCTGGCCCGCGGAACACGGCCCAGCGACGTCGGCACCGGCCAGGACGCGCGTCGCGCCCACCACCGCGCCTCGGAGATCTTCGTGGGACTCGTGCTCATCACGTCGGCGCTCGGAACCGCCATGACCATGCTCGCCTCGCGGCCCTGAGCGCGCGACGCGAAGGCGCCCGCTGCCGACCCCGGCTTCTCAAAAAAGCTGAGGCAACGGTGACACCGAGGGTAGCCGGATCCACGACGCGCGATTAGAGTGCCGCGACCTCGGCCCGAACGCCGATGCGGCTGCCGCCTGGCCACCAGCGACCGCCCCAGACCCATCCCGGTGTCCCCACTCCGCCGTCTCTCCCACTCTGGAGCCCGTTCGTGATCAGACACATTCTGTCCGCACTCTTCGCCTCTGCCTTCCTGGGCGCCGCAACGCTCGCGCAGGTGGCTGATCCCGCCGACGCCAGCACGTTTCCCGGTTTCGATCCGGGCAGCACGATGCGCCGCTTCCAGGCGGACAACGGTCCCGAGTGGCAGGTGCGCTGGACCCACGAGACCAATGCGCCGCGACTGATCTTCGGCGGCAACCTGCCGCTGGTGCCGGCCAACGCGCTCTCGCCCGAGGCGCTCGTTGTCGCCAGCCGCAGCTTCGTGAACGAGATGGCAGCAGCCCTCGGCTACGACGCCGACACGCTGGTGCTCGATCGCGTGAAGCAGCTTCCGCTCGCGCGCGCGGGCGGGACGGACAAGATCGTCGTCAAGTTTCACCAGGTCGTTGACGGCGTGCCCACGCACCACGGCTACGTGAACCTGCTCTTCTCCGCAGACGGCCGGTTGCTCGGCCTGGACAACCAGGGCCTGCCGCACGTCGCGCAGGTCAAGCTCGATCCGACGGTGACCCTGGGCGCGGCGGCGCAGGCCGCGCAGGCCGCCTTCGCCGCCGACACGGGTGTCGCGGCCATCAGCGTGGAGCCCGCGGGCTACGTGCTCTTCCCCGGCAAGCCCGACGCCCGCAAGAACGCGGTGCGCGCGATGCCGGCGTACGAGTTCAAGCTGGCCGCCAGCTACAACCCGAGGACCGGCGAACTGCCGGTGATCCGCCAGTACGTGGTCTCGGCGCGCGGCACGCCCGCGGTGCTCGACAGCTGGTCACTGGTGCACGGCGACCTGGTCGGCAAGGTGCAGGGCAATGCCCAGGCCGGCCTGCTGCCCGACGGCGGCGCCCCCGAGGTGCTCCAGAATCTCAAGGACGTGCGGCTCGTCGCAGCCGGCGAGCCCAACCAGCTGAGCGATGCGAACGGCAACTTCACCTTTGCCGGCACGAACACGTCCAAGCTCGTGACGGCGAGCTTCAACGGCATGTACTCGCGCGTCGACAACATCGCGGGCGGCGAGTCCTCGGTGGCGCTGACCCTGGCCCCGGGCGTGAGTCAGAACTTCATGCTGAACCAGAGCCTGTCCGAGCAGACGACGGCCGAGGTGAACGCGCACATCAGCGTCGAACATTTCCGCGACTGGGTCCGCAGCCTCGATCCGGGTGACACGTCCTTCGACTTCCAGCTGCTCTCCAACGTGAACGAGGCCGACACCTGCAACGCCTTCTACGATGGAGGCTCGCTCAACTTCTTCCTCGCGGGCGGCGGCTGCCCCAACACTTCGTACTCGACGGTGGTGTGGCATGAAGAGGGCCACTGGGCCAACGATCTGTACGGCTCGGGCAACGGCGGCGACGGCTTCGGCGAAGGCGGCGCGGACTGCTGGTCGATGTACATCGCCGACAATCCCGTCGTCGCGCAGGACTTCTTCGGCCTCGGCACGAACATCCGCACGGGCGACAACACCAGCGCCTTCTGCGGCGACAGCAATCCCGGCTGCTACGGCGAGGTGCACGCGGACGGCGAACCGCTCATGGGCGCCATCTGGAAGGTGCGTCGCAACCTGAAGACCTCGCTCGGCGCGCCGGCCGGCAGCGCGCTTGCCAACCAGTATCTGCTGGCGTGGTTCCAGACCTTCAACGACTCGCAGATCAAGTCGATCATCGAGGATCACTGGCTGATGCTCGACGACAACGACGGCAACCTGAACAACGGCACGCCGAACTACACCACCATCGACGCCGCCTTCAAGGAACAGGGCTTCCCGGGCTTCACGCTGCCGCTGTTCACGGTGAGCGTCACGCCGGTGAACAGCCCGGTGAACAGCGAGGGCGCGGTGACGGTGAACGCGACCGTCGTCGAAGCGAACGCCGCGCTGAATGCGGTGAAGCTCTTCTACACCACCAACGGCGGCGCGAACTTCTCGTCCGTGCCGATGAGTTTCGTCTCGGGCAACACGTGGAGCGGCCAGATTCCCGGCCAGGTCTCGCCGGCGGTCGTGGGCTACTACGTGCGCGCCACGGACCTCGCCAGCAACGGGAACAGCTTCCCGGCGAAGGCGCCGACGGACTTCCTCAGCTACGACGTCGGCACGGTCACCGTGCACCAGTTCTACGACTTCGAGCCGGTGAGCGACGAAAGCTGGGTCCACCAGCAGATCGCGACGCAGGACGACTGGAATCACGGCAGCCCGAACGGAGCCTCCACCGACCCGGCGACGGCGTACTCCGGATCGAGCGTGTGGGGCAATGACCTCGGCCTCGCGGGCTTCAATGGCATCTACCAGCCCAACGTGAACAACAACCTCACCTCGCCGACGTTCAACCTGAGCGGCAAGACCGGCACGCGCCTGCGCTTCCGGCGCTGGCTCAACGTGGAGAAGGGCATCTTCGATCTGGCGCGGGTGTACGTGAACAACACCATCGTCTTCACCAACCCGTCGGCCACGGACCTGCTCGACACGAGCTGGATCGCGCAGGACTTCGACATCTCCGCCATCGCCGACAACAACCCGTCGGTGTCCGTGAAGTTCGAGCTCATCTCGGACGGCGGTGTCGAGTACGGCGGCTGGAACATCGACGACTTCCAGGTTCTGTCGCTCGGGCCGGTCAGCGGCGGGCAGTTCATCCCGTACGGCGCGGGCACGCCGGGGCAGGGCGGCATCGCTCCCGCGCTTGCGGGCAGCGGCTCGGCCACGCCGGGCGGCTCCGTGACACTCATGACGAGCGGCGCGAAGCCCGCCGCGCCGGGCACGCTGTTCATCGGCACGGATCAGGTGGCGATTCCCGCGCTGGGCGGCACCTTCCTGGTGGGCAATGTCCTTGCGACCGCGGGCCTCATCACGAGTCCCGGCGGCACGACGGTGGTCATGGGCGCGCTGCCGAACACGCCGGGCATCATCGGGATGCAGATCACCCTGCAGCACTGGCTGCTGGACCCGGCAGGCGCCAAGGGCAAGGCCGCCACCAACGGCCTGCTCATCACGATCCAGTAACTGCCGATCGGTGCGGCAGCCGCTCCGGCGGCCCCGCGGACCCGACACCTGCCCCGCACGCGGCGCACCAGGCGCCCGTGCGGGGCAGCGTCATGTCATGCGCGTCGTGTGTCGTGTGCTCATGCGCGGCCGCCCGGGCGCGTGCCCGCATCGCGCAACGAGGTGCCGGGTGGCACGGCCGCGCTGCCGAACTTCGAGCGGGCGATGCGCTGCGACGCGTAGATGCCCGTGTGGCCGCTGCACACGTAGGCCACCAGGCAGCCGACGGCAAAGTACGCCACGTCTCCGGGACCGAAGAGTTCCACGGCCATGAGCGTGCAGGCGAGCGGCGTGTTCGTCGCGCCCGCGAAGACCGCCGCGAAACCGACGGCCGCGAGCAGCGCCACGGGCACCGCGAGAAGCAACGCGAGCGACTGGCCGAGCGTCGAGCCGATGTAGAAGAGCGGCGTGACCTCGCCGCCCTTGAAGCCGGAGCCGAGCGTCACGGCGGTGAAGACCAGCTTCCAGAACCAGCTCCACGCATGCGCGCCGCCCTCGCGGAACGCCGACTCGATCGTCACCGCACCGGGCAGCGGCGAGCGCACGCCAAGGCCGAGATCGTCGCGCGTGCCGAGCAGCAGGACGAGGGCGATGACGATCAGTCCGCCTGCGACCGGCCGCGCGTACGGCCAGCGGATGGTCGCCGCGAAGCCGCGCTGCAGCGCATGCGTCAGCCCGGAGAACGCCCGGCTCGCGAGGCCGAACGCGATGCCGGCCAGCGCGACCTTTCCCAGCAACCACCACGAGAGGCCGTGGCCGCTTTCCGCGATGGGCCCGATGAGCGCGCGATACTGCGTGTGCTCGATGCCCCATGCGGCGCACGCGAGATCCGCGGTGACCGAGGCGACGAGACACGGGATCGCGGCGGCGTAGCTCATGCGCCCGATCGTCGGCACCTCCAGGGCAAAGAGCGCTCCGGCCAGCGGCGTGCCGAAGACGCCGCCGAAGCCTGCCGCGATGCCCGCCATGAGCAGCGTGCGCGCGTCGACGAAGGGCTCGCTCCCCTCCGGCTGCCATCGCGCGACGAAGCGGCCGACATGACGCGACACGAAGCTCGCGATGCTGCCGCCCATCTGCACCGCGGTGCCCTCGCGCCCCGCCGAGCCGCCGCACAGGTGCGTGAGCAGCGTGCCGATGAGTACGAGCGGCCCCATGCGCTTGGGAACTCCGGCGCCCGGCTCGTGGATCTCGTCCATCAGCAGGTTGTTGCCGGCCTCCACCGAACGGCCGAGAGCGTGATAGAGCATCCCGACCGCAAGACCCGAGAGTGGCAGCAGGTACAGCAGCCACGGGTGTTCCCAGCGCAGCGTCGTCACGCGATCGAGCGACCACAGAAAGAGCGCGCAGGCAGAACCCACGACCAGCCCCAGCGGCGCGGCGACGAGCGCGCCCGCCAGCAGCCGCTTCATCGTCCGGCGTCCGGCGCGTCCGGGCGCCTCGGCCACTTGTGCGTCGGCCACTTGTGCGTCGGCCACTTGTGCGTCGGACACTTGTGCGTCGGCCACGAGTGCACCGGACATGGGTGCACCGGACATGAGCGCGGCGGTCGGCGGATGAAGTGCGTCCCGGGAAGCGGACGGCGTGCGCTCAAAGCGCTGCGTTCGCTACCCACGCGCTCAGCGCGTCGATGCCGCCGCCGATGCCGAACCACAGCGTGGCGCCCGCGAGCAGGAGGATCGAGGCGGCTGCGAGCAGCGCCAGAAGGCCGCGGGCCGGCTGACCGACGACCGCAGCGGCGCGATCGCCGCGCAGGAAGAGCGCGCGCACGATCTTGAAGTAGTAGAAGAGCGCCACGACGGAGTTGAGCGCCGCGACCACCGCGAGCCAGCTCATGCCGCTGTCGAGCGTCGCCCGGAACAGCATGAGCTTGCCGGTGAAGCCGGCGGTCGGGGGCAGGCCGGTGAGCGACGCGAGGAAGAGAACCAGCGCGCCGGCGATCCACGGCGAGGACCAGCCGAGGCCGTTGTAGTCGTCCGTGTCCTCGGCCCCGTAGCGATTGGCCAGCGCCATGACGCACGCGAAGGCGCCGAGCGTCGCCAGGTAGTAGGTCACGAGATAGAACTTCAGCGCTTCGCTGCCGAGCGCCTCGTTCGGGCCGCCCGGCACGGGCGCGTGCGTCATCACCGCGATGCCCATGAGCAGGTAGCCGGCGTGGCTGATGGACGAGTAGGCGAGCAGGCGCTTCACGTTGCGCTGCAGCACCGCCGTCACGTTGCCGTAGGTCATGGTCACGGCCGCGAGGACGGCCATGACCCACGAGAAGCGCGAGACCCAGTCCACGCTCATGGCATTCGAGCCGAGGAAGACGCCGTCCACGAAGCGCAGGAGCAGGCCGAAGCCGGCCGCCTTGCTGGCCACCGCCAGAAGCGTGGTCACCGGCGTGGGCGCGCCTTCGTAGACGTCGGGCGCCCAGAAATGGAACGGGAAGGCCGCGATCTTGAAGCCGATGCCGGCCATGACCATCACGACGGAGAGCGCGACGGTGATGCACTGGAGCTCGCCGCCGAATTCCCAGGCCTTGACGATTGCGGGCCCGACGTCGGACATCCACAGGCTGCCCGCCATGCCGTACATGAGCGAGAAACCGAAGATCATGATGGCCGAGGCGAGCGCGCCGTAGACCAGGTACTTCAGCGCGGCCTCCGAGGAGCGGCGCTCGCTCTTCTGCCAGCCGGCCAGCAGGTAGCTGGGCAGCGACAGCATCTCCATCGCCAGCACCAGCATGAGCAGGTGGTCGGTGGTGACGAGCAGGCAGCCGCCGAGCGCGGCGCCCAGAAGCATCGGATAAAACTCGGCGCGCGAGCTGTCCTGCAGTCCGCGGAAGACCATGGCGTGCAGGATGACGAGGCCCGTGCCCGCGATGATGAGCAGGCGGAAGAAGTCCGCGTGGCTGTCCATCGCGAGCAGGCCGAAGACGCGGTAGGGATAGGAGCTGGCCGGCGCGGCGAGCAGCGCCCACACCGCACCGCCCGCACCGGCCAGCGCCGTCAGCCCGGCGAGCGTGCGCGCGCGCGCTCCGCCGACGAGGTCGACGAGCAGCGACGCGACGATTGCGGCCACGAGCCAGAGCTCGGGGCGCAACGCGCGCAGGTCGGTGAGCATCTCCGCGTTCATCGGGGTCATCGGGGTCATCGGGATCTGGGGGTCATGCGAAGAGCTTGACCAGGCCGTCGATCGTCGGCTTCATCCAGTCGAGCAGCAGGAAGGGCAGCACGCCGAGCAGCACGCAGAGGAAGGCGAGCGGCGCCATCGTGAAGATCTCGCGACCCGTCACGTCGGGGAAGTCCTTGTACTTCTCGTTGAGCGGACCGAGGAAGACGCGCTGCAGGGTCCAGAGCAGGAAGGCCGCGGTGATCACGATGCCGATCACGGCGACGGCCGCGTAGACGGGCCGGACCTGCCAGGCACCGAGGATCACGAGGAACTCGGACACGAAGCCCGACATGCCCGGCAGCCCGAGCGCCGCGAAGAAGCCCAGCGTCGTGATGCCCGTGTAGATCGGCGCCACGCTGGCGAGGCCGCCGAAGCCCTCGATCTCGCGATGGTGCGCGCGCTCGTAGGCCACGCCGACCAGGAGGAAGAGCAGGGCCGAAGACGTGCCGTGCGTGAACATCTGCATCGCTGCGCCGTTGAGGCCGGCGCTCGTGAACGCCGAGGCGCCCAGCAGCACGTAGCCCATGTGGCTCACGGAGCTGTACGCCACCAGCCGCTTGAAGTCGGTCTGCGCCATCGCGACGAAGGCGCCGTACACGATCGCGAACACGCCCAGCGCCGCGCCGATGGTCGCGAAGTCCGGCGCGATGTTCGGGAACATCCCGAGGTTGATGCGCAGGATGCCGTAGCAGCCGAGCTTCAGCAGGATGCCGGCGAGGATCATCGAGATGGGGGTCGGCGCCTCGACGTGCGCGTCGGGCAGCCACGTGTGGAAGGGCGGCACCGGCACCTTGATCGCGAAGCCGATGAAGAAGAAGACGAAGATCCACTTCAGGAAGGGCCAGCCGAAGAGCATGCCGCCGTTGATCAGGCCTGCGCCCGTCAGCGTGCCGCCGCGGATCATCTCGGAGAGCAGCGGGATGCTGAACGGCGTGGCAGTCACGTCGCGGCACGCGAGGTAGAGCGCGATGATGCCCAGCAGCATGAGCACCGAGCCGGCCAGCGTGTAGAGGAAGAACTTGATCGCGGCGTACTCGCGCCGCGGGCCGCCCCAGATGCCGATGAGGAAATACATCGGCAGGAGCATCACTTCCCAGAACACGTAGAAGAGGAACAGGTCCAGCGAGCAGAAGACGCCGTTGATCCCGACTTCGAGCAGCAGCAGCAGGAGCATGTAGCCCTTGACGCCCTTCTCGATCTTCCAGCTGGCGATGACGCCCAGGAAGAGCAGCAGCGTGGAGAGCCAGAGCAGCGGGATCGACAGGCCGTCGATGCCCAGGTGGTACTCGATGCCGAGCGACGAGATCCACGGCATGCGCTCCACGAACTGGTACGCCGCCGTGGTCGTGTCGAAGTCCATCCACAGCTTGGACGCAAGCAGGAGCGGCACGATGGTCGTGGCGGCCGCGATGGTGCGCAGCGTGTCCTTGCTGGCGCGTGGTGCGAGCAGCAGGACCACCGCACCGATCAGCGGAAAGAAGGTGATGAGGCTGAGCAGGGACATGGGATTCCTCAGTGACCTTGCGCCAGGTAGATGGCAAGAATCAGCACGGACAGCAGGGTCCAGGTCAGGTAATCGCGGGCGTTGCCGGTCTGCGCCAGGCGGAACACGCCCGACAGCGTGCGCACGAACCAGCGCCAGAAGTTCACCGCACCGTCGATGACGTACTTGTCGAAGAGGCCGGAGACGAAGGCGATGGCGCGCGCGATCAGGCCCGTCGCGTTCACGACGCCGTCCACGACGCGTCGGTCGAAGGTCGCCAGCGCACGGTTGAGGCGTTGCAGGTTGGCGACGATGCCCTGCGCATACATCTCGTCGAACCAGTACCGGTGGACGGCCGCCTCGTAGAGCACGCCGAAGCGCGCTGCCATGGCGGCCGGATCGGCGCTGCGCTTGAGATACATCGCACGGGCCAGCAGCCAGCCGGCCAGGATGGCAAGCAGCGAGATGCCGACGGCCGGGAGGTGGGACTGGTGCAGCGCATGTTCGCGGTGCGCCTCCATCTCGACCTGCTGCTCGTCGTCGTACAGGTGCAGGCCCTTCTCGGCGGCGGACTCGGGCTTCACGACGAGCGTGTTGAACCAGAGGTGCTCGCTGTGCGGCAGCGGGTGAATCGTTCCGCCGCCCAGCAGGGCGAAGCTCGCGAGCAGCACCAGCGGCAGGGCCATGACCGGCGGCGACTCGTGCGCGTGTTCATACTTGTGCTGGTCGCGCGGCGCGCCGTGGAAGGTCAGGAAGACCAGCCGCAGCATGTAGAAGGTGGTCATGAATGCGCCGACGGCGGCGAAGATCACCGGAATGAAGCGCAGCACCTGCGGATCTTCAACACCCCAGGCAAGCGCGTTGGCGACGATCTGGTCCTTGCTGTAGTACCCCGCGAAGCACGGCACGCCGGCCAGCGCCAGCGTGGCGATCAGGAAGGTCCAGTACGTGACGGGCAGCTTCTTCTTCAGGCCGCCCATCTCGCGCATGTCCTGCGTGTGCACGGCGTGGATCACCGAGCCGCTGCCGAGGAACAGGCAGGCCTTGAAGAAGGCGTGCGTGATGAGGTGGAAGAGGCCCGCCACGAAGCCGCCCACACCGAGGGCCAGCATCATGTAGCCGAGCTGGCTCATGGTGGAGAAGGCGAGCACCTTCTTGATGTCCCACGCGACGAGGCCCATCGTCGCGCCCAGAAGCGCGGTGATCGAGCCGACGATCGCGATGACGCCCAGCGCCTCGGGCGTGAAGTACGGATACATGCGCCCGACCATGAACACGCCGGCCGCGACCATCGTCGCCGCGTGGATGAGCGCGGACACCGGCGTCGGGCCGGCCATCGCGTCAGGCAGCCACGTGTGCAGCGGCACCTGCGCGGACTTGCTGACCGCGCCGCAGAAGATGAGCACGCCGGAGAGCGTGAGGATCGCGTGGTTGGACAGCGAGGGGAAGGCTCGCGTGGCCTGGTCCGCGAACTGGCCGGCGGCGAGGCGCTCGAAGAGCTCGTGGTAGTTCAGCGTGCCGAAGAGCTGCCACGCCAGGACGATGCCCAGCAGGAAGAGCACGTCGCCGATGCGGTTGACCATGAAGGCCTTGAGGCTGGCCTTCGGCGGCTCGACCTGGTCGTAGAAGAAGCCGATGAGCAGGTAGGACCCGACACCGACGAGCTCCCAGAAGATGAACAGGAAGAGCAGGTTGTCCGAGACGATCAGCCCGAGCATCGCGAAGCAGAAGTAGCTCAGGTAGGCGAAGAACCGCGGGTAGTCGCGGTCGCCGTGCATGTAGCCCTGGCTGAAGAAGAAGATGCAGCTTCCCACCACCGTGACCATCGTCAGCATGATGATGGTCATGTTGTCGAGCCAGACACCGACCGACAGCTTGAAGTCGAGCAGCGTGATCCAGTTCCACGACAGTCCGTGCTCGGCCGAGGCCCAGTGCCAGCCCGCTTCGTGCACGCCGACGATGTACTTGAAGAACAGCGTCAGCGCGATGACTGCGCAGCTCACGATCCCGGCCGTCGCCAGCCAGTCGCCGCCGCGCGGCAGCTTGCGCCCGAAGAAGATCAGGGTGACGGAGCAGGCGAACGGGATCAGGAAGATCCCGAGGCACATCCAGAGGAGCGTGAGGTTCTGCATCGTTCTCCGATCAGTCCCGCAAGCTGTCGGTGCGCGTGATGTCGATGCTGCCGAAGTCGTGGAAGATGCGCAGCACGATGGCGAGCGCGATGGCCGCCTCCGCCGCCGCGAGGATCACCACGAAGAGCGCCACCATCTGGCCGTCCATGCCGTAGCCGCCGAAGCGCGCGAAGGCGACGAAGTTCAGGTTGGCCGCATTCAGGATCAGCTCGACGCCCATGAGCACGTACAGCACGTTGCGCCGCGTGAGGATCGTGGCGATGCCGAGCGCGAAGAGGACGCACGAGACCGCGATGTAGCTGGTGAGCTGGCCGGCGTGGCCCGTGATGACGACAGCCTGCGCGCCCGCCGAAGCGCCGTCGGCAGCGGCGCCGTGTGCACCGGCCGCGGCAGCGCCCGCGACCGCCTGCATTCCGGCGGCGGCCGCATGACCGCCGGCCTCCGAGGCCTGAGCCATCAGCGTGAGCAGAAGCGTCATGGAGCCTCCTGTCCGCGGCGGGCGAGTGTCACGGCGCCGACGAGCACGATGAGCAGCAGCACCGAGATCGCCTCGAAGGGCAGCAGGTACTGGTCGCGCTGCAGGAACATCGTGCCGATGGTGCCGGTCGTCGGCGCGACGTCCTCCGTCACCACCGTGCCGGTGCCGCTCACGATCTGAACGACGCCCTGGCATGCCTGCCAGACGTAGAGGAAGAGCAGGCCCACGATCGGCGCGACCAGGATGTTGCGCCCGATCGACACGCGCGTGCTGTCGCGCGTGGTCAGCATGACCGCGAACAGCAGCAGCACCGTGACGCCGCCGACGTAGAGCAGCACCTGCGTGGCGCCGAGGAAGTCCGCGCCCAGCGTCCAGTAGAGCCCGGCCACGCCGAACAACGCGGCGACGAGCGCAAAGGCGCTGTGCACGATGTTGCGGTGGAAGGCGACGAGCAGCCCGCCCACCACCGCCAGCCCGGCGAAGACGAAGAACATGAAGTCGAGCATCAGCCCGCACCCTTGGCAGCGGCGAGCTTGGCTCGAATGGCGGCGGTCTTCGCGGCAAGGCTGTCGGCGCCACCGCTCGCGGCCGTTGCGGCGGCGGGCTTCGGGGCGCCCGCAGCACCCGGCGCCGCGTCAGGCCTGGGGGGAGCGCCGCCCGGCGCGCCCCAGCTTCCGGCCGCGTGCTTCGAAGTGAACTCGGTGCCGCTCGGCGCCGGATTGCCGGGCGCCGGGCCGCCGTTCTTCGGCTCGACCACGGTCTTGCCCGCGCGCTTGGCCTCGGACGCGTCGATCGCGCGGCGGTCCTCGAGTCGCAGGCCCGTCCACGTGAGCAGGTCCTCGATCATCGTCGAGGGATCGTCGGTCGCGACCTCGAACTCCGAGGTCATGTGGATGCAGTTCTTGGGGCAGGGCGGGATGCAGAATTCGCAGAAGATGCACTTCTTGTAGTCGATCGTGAACTTCTGCCACTCGAGCACCCGGCCGTGGTGGACGGCCTCGATCTCGATGCAGTCCACCGGGCAGGCCTTCGCGCAGAGCTTGCAGTCGATGCACTTGTCCTGCTCGAGGATGTGGATGCCCTTGTAGCTGGGCGGCAGCGGAAGCCGCTCGTGCGGGAACTGCACCGTGATCGGCGGCTCCTTCACGAAGTGCTGCATGGTGATGCCCATGCCCTTCACCGTGCTGGTCAGCGCGTCGCTGATGTTGCCGAAGTATTCGCGGATGCCGCTCATGCGTGTCTGGCGCCCTCAGAGAGGCAGCCACCTCCACCCCATGGTCTCGAAGAGCGCGGTGCCGACGACACACAGCATGCCCCACGGCAGCAGGTACTTGTAGCCCATGGCCATCACCTGGTCGATGCGCAGGCGCGGCAGGGTCCAGCGCAGCAGCATCTGCAGGAAGATCACGGCGAAGATCTTCGCGAGCAGGATCACGATGCCGAACGGGACCGGCCACGCCGACACGTTCACGAAGGGCAGCGTCCATCCGCCGAGGAACAGCGTCGCGACGAGCGCCGCGGCCACGAACATGGACGCGTATTCCTCCAGGAAGAAGAAGGAGAAGCGCATGCCCGAATACTCGGTGTGGAAGCCCGACACGAGTTCCGACTCCGCCTCGGGCAGGTCGAAGGGCGCACGCTTGCAGCCCGCCAGCGACGCGATGAAGTAGATCAGCGCCGCGACGATGACGAACGGGTTGTGGAACACGAGCCAGCCGTGCTCTTCCTGCCACGCGTTGAAGTCGCCGAGGCGGAAGCTGCCCACGATGAGGATCGGCACGAGCAGCGCGACCGCCGCCGGCACCTCGTAGGACACGACCTGCGCCGCCTCGCGCACGGCCCCGAAGAGCGAGTACTTACTGTTGCTCGCCCAGCCGGCCATGATCACGCCCACCACCTCCACCGAGGCGATGCACACGATGAAGAAGAGGCCGAGGTGGATGTCGACGATCTGGACGCCGAGCGCGAACGGAATCGCGATGAAGCCGGAGAACACGCCGCAGAACACGACCGCCGGCGCGATCCAGAACATGAATTTGTTGGCGCCGTCCGGAATCAGGTCTTCCTTGAACAGCAGCTTGACCGCGTCCGCGATGGACTGCGCCCAGCCGTGCCAGCCGCCCACTTCCATCGGTCCGTAGCGGATCTGGATGTGCGCGGCCACCTTGCGCTCCATCCAGATCGCGAACATCGCGTAGACCGTGATGAAGCCCAGCAGGCTGCCGATGCACACCGAGTACGCCAGCGTGAGCGGCAGGACGCCGTCGGGGCTGAGGTGGAAGAGGTCGCTGAAGAAGCGGATGAGCGTCTCCATCGCCTAGCGGTCCACCTCGCCGAGCACGATGTCCAGCGAGCCGATGATCGCCACGCCGTCGGCGATCATGCAGCCGGGCAGCAGCGCGTCGAGCACCGACAGGTTGCAGAAGCTCGGGCCGCGCGCGCGGCAGCGGATCGGCGAGGCGCCGCCGGCCGACACGACGTAGAAGCCCAGCTCGCCGCGCGGGTTCTCGCAGCGCATGTAGGCCTCGCCTGCCGCCGGCTTGAGCGGCGACTTGTACATCTTGAGCATCGCCTTCTCGACGAAGTCGCCCGTCGGCACGCGCACGGCCGCCTGCCGGATGATGCGGATGGACTCCATCATCTCGAGCATGCGCACCCAGTAGCGGTCCCAGCAGTCGCCCAGCGTGCCGTGCGTGCCCTCACCGACCGGGATGTCGAACTCGATCTCGTCGTAGGGCTTCAGGTAGGGGACGTCGCGTCGCAGGTCCCACTTCACGCCGGAGCCTCGCAGCACCGGGCCGGTGAGGCCGTAATCGAGCGCCATCTGCCTCGGGATCACGCCGATGTTCTTCGTGCGCTCGATGAAGATCTTGTTCGTCGTGAGCAGCGTGTTGTATTCGGCCCAGCGCTTCTCGAACTCGTCGCAGAAGGCGAGGACGTCGGGCAGCCAGCGTTCGTCGATGTCGTGCGCCACGCCGCCCGGGCGGATGTAGTTGTAGAGCATGCGCGCGCCGGAGGGCCGCTCGAGCAGCGCCATGATGCTTTCGCGCTCGCGGAACGCGTAGAAGAAGGGCGTCGCCGCGCCCATGTCGATGCCGTAGGTGCCGAAGGCGATGAGGTGGCTCGCGATGCGGTTGAGCTCGGCCATGATCACGCGCAACCACTGCGCGCGCGGCGGCGCCTCCACGCCAAGCAGCTTCTCGACCGTGAGGCTCCACGCCAGGTTGTTGTTCATGGACGAGAGGTAGTCCATGCGGTCGGTGTACGGCGTGAACTGCAGGTAGCTGACGTTTTCGCCGATCTTCTCGGCGCAGCGGTGCAGGTAGCCGATGTCGCAGCGCGCGGCGGTGATGATCTCGCCGTCCAGGCGCAACTCCACGCGCAGCACGCCGTGCGTGGACGGATGCTGCGGGCCGAGGTTGAGCTTGAGCTCCTCGGTGTAAACGTCGGCGCGGTCATCCACCGCGTAGAGTTCGAGCGCTTCCATCAGTGCGACCCCAGCTCGGACGCGGGCGTGTCCGTCGTCTTGCCGCCCGGCGCGAGCGGACGCGTGCTCAGCGGCGCCGGCGGCTGGAACAGCGGCTCACCCGCCTTGCGCGGAGCTTTGGCGGCGGCACCCGCCGCACCGGCAGCCGACGCCGCCGCAGCCTCGGCCGCAGCCTGCCCGCCACCCGGCTCGTACAGCGGGATCGCATCGAGCTCGAGCGGGATGCCGTCGTGCCACGTCGGGTAGACGTAGTCCTTGCGGAGCGGGTGGCCGATCCATTCCTCGGGCAGCAGGATGCGCCTGTGGTCGGGATGGCCCGCGAAGCGCACGCCCAGGAGATCCCATTGCTCGCGCTCGTGCCAGTTGGCGGCGCTGTACACGCCGGCCACGGACGGCACCTCGGGGATCCACGTGTCGTGATTGCCACCATCCGGGCGCGGGCAGCTCAGTTTCACGGTGAGCGCGTGGTGACGCGCCAGCGAACACACGTGGTAGACGAGCTCGATCGCGTCGGGCCGCTCCACGGCGGTCAGGTTGTGCAGCATCTCCATGCGGCAATCGTGGTCGTCGCGCAGGAAGGTCAACACGGCGACGATCGAGCCGGCGTCCACGCGGACGAACGGATCCCTCGCGGACGTGTCCAGCTCCCCTATCCCGGGCAGGCCGGAGGCCAGCAGTTTGGCGTGCAGCTGTTGTTCGTTCATTGCGCGATCAGCCGCCGCGGGCGTCCAGGATCCGCGCCGTGGCTTCACGGCGCGCGAAGACCGCCTCGCGCGTGACGTTCTCGCGCAGTTTGAGGATGCCATCCATCAGTGCTTCGGGGCGCGGCGGGCAGCCGGGCACGAAGATGTCGACGGGAATGATCTTGTGGACGCCCTTCACCGTGTTGTAGCCCCACTTCACATAAGGTCCGCCGCCGCACACGCACGCTCCCATCGCGATCACGTAGCGCGGCTCGGCCATCTGGTCCCAGAGGCGGCGCACGCGCACGGCCATCTTGGCGTTCACGGTGCCCGGCACGATGATGAGGTCGCTCTGGCGCGGTGTTGCGCGCGGCACGCCGGCTCCGAAGCGATCGAGGTCGAAGGTGGCCGCGTACACGGCCATCATCTCGATGGCGCAGCACGCGATGCCGAAGGTCATCGGCCACAGCGACGAGCCGCGTCCCCAGCCGACGGCCGCATCCACGGCGCGGACCGGTGCGATGTCAGGAAGCGCGTTGTTCAGAATGCCCATGGCTCAGCCCTGCACCCGTCGACGGTGGCGGAAGGTCTTGACCCAGTCCACGTCGCCCTTGACCCAGACGTAGACCAGGCCGAGGAAGAGGATCGCGATGAACGCCACCCCTTCCGCGAGTGCCAGCCAGCGGTCATGGAAGCCTTGGAAGACAAGCGCCCAAGGGAACATGAAGGCGATTTCCACGTCAAAAATGATGAAAATCAGCGCGGCCGAGTAGAAGCGCATGTCGAAGCGGATCTGGGCGTCGCCCACCGGATCCTCGGCGCATTCGTAGGCCATGGTCTTCGCCGGGTAGGGATTCCGCGGGCGGAAGAGCACGCCGAGAATCATCGGCGTACACACCATGGCCATGCCCGTGATCAGGAACACGAGAACGGCGTGGTAGCTCAGGAACACGGAGTTCTCCGCGCGGGGTCCGGACGCAGCCGGCACTATAGGGATTGGCACTTCCCGTGCAAGGCGGCAGGCCTGCTGCGTGCGTGCAGCAAGGGGCGCGCAAGCACTTCACCGGGCGCTGCGTGCGCCGATGTCCGGCGCACGACGTGCGTGTCCCGTGCGTAGCCCCGTGCATGTGCCGCGACGAGCCCCGACATGGAGCGAGGCCCGCCCTTCCCTCAGGAAGGACGGGCCTCGCCCACTGGCAGTCCGACGCGCCCGGGGCGCGCGGGACTCCCGGATCACGACGCCATCACGGCGTCGTGAGCCTCAGCGCATTGCTTCCACTCAGGCCCTTGGGCGCGAGGAAGTCCGAAACCAGGGTCTGCATGTACACGTTCGCGCCCGACGGCACGCCCACCGGGATCTGCCCCGGCAGGACGATCGTGCCGGACGAATCCGTGACGAGGTCGATCTGGAGCAGGATCGGCAACGGATAGAACGTGCCGCCCTTGAAGGGCACGGCACTCAGGTTGAGGCTCACGAACGTCGCCGCCAACGAGAACGGGAAGGTGTTCGTCGTGGTCAGCGTGAAGCCCGTCCCGCTGCCGGGCGTCAGATCGCCTGCGCCGGTCATGCTGGGTGCTCCGATGATGCTTCCGAAACCCGGACCGACGTCCGTGAAGGTTCCGAAGTTGACGTAGGTGAAGCCGCCGACGATCGTCGACATGCTGCTCCCGCTGACGACCACGTCCGCCGGACCCGCGAGGCCCGCCGGGGTCGTGACCGTCAGGCTCGTCGCACTGATGACCTCCACGTTGATGCCGGGCACGCCGTCAAACGTGACGGTGTTGGCGCCGACCACCGAGGTCCCGCTGATCGTGACTTCCGTGCCGCCCGTGAGCGCACCGCTGTTCGGAAGCACCGTCGAGACGGAAATCTGCGGGTTGAACGTGTAGATGAACGCCGTGGGAAGGGTTGAGCTGCCCTCCCCATCGACGACGAGCACGTCCGCCGCGGCGAACAGCGTGCCAGGCGGCGTGACCGCCGAGATCTGGACGTTGCTGTCTACCGTGAACGAGATCGCATCCACGCCGTCGAACTTCACGGCCGTCGTGCCCGTGAAGCCCGTCCCGAGGATCTGGACAGACGTGAAGCCGCCCATCGAACCCACGTTCGGGACGATCGAGCTCACGTTCGGCGGATCGCCGGCCGGCGCGCCGAGATCGATCGGGAAGGCATTCGAGAGGCTGGTGTTGCCGCTCCCGCTCGTCTTCACCATGACCTCGCCGTCCATCACCCCCGACGGGATGGTGACCGTGATCTGCGTGCCGCCGCCCGTGGAAGCCACTCCCGTGACCTTCACCGGAGTGCCGTCGGCGGCCGTCCTGGTGAACCAGACCTCGCCGCCGGTCGCGGAGAAGTTGGTGCCGTTGATGATCAGGTTGGCGCCGATGTTCTTGTCGCCGGCAATCGAGGTGATCGTCGGCTTCGAGGCCGACTTCACACCGTAGATCGACTGCACGCCCGCGATGTCGTCCGCCTCGATCGAGCGCTGACCGACACCCGTGCCGCTGATGGATGCGAACATCGTCGCGCCCCCGGTGTTCGAGTGGCCGAGTCCCGTGGAGTGGCCGATCTCGTGGCAGGCCACGCCCTGCAGGTCGATGCCCGAGCCCACGCTGCCGGGACCGTCCTGCCAGGTCCACGACGAGTAGTAGAGGATTCTCCAGCCGTCGCTGATGGGCGTCTCGGTGAACGCGAGGACGCCACCGCTGCTGCCTGACAGCTCGGAGTGGATGTTCTGGTTGGTGGATCCGGCGCTCGAGGCGAGCCCCTGGAAGTTGAGATCCAGGTTGGCGCCGCCGCTTCCGATCACGGGATTGCTGCCGCCCGTGTCACCCGTGCCGGTGCCGCCAACAGGCTGGCTGGCCCACTCGGCCGCGCCCTTCCAGATCGCCATGACGGCGCCGGTCTGGCCCGGGAAATTCACGTGAGGCGACGTGTTGTTGTTCGCCTGCGTGTCCGTGAAATTGTTCCAGACGCGGAAGTCGCGCTGGCCGGTGCCGAGGCTGCCGCCGATGACGGTGAAAGCCGCCGTACTCGTGGGGAGCGACAGCGCGCCAAGCACTGCGGCCACTGCAGCGAGGCTGCCAGCTGCGAGAAGAGTCTGTGTGATGGTCTTCATGTGTTCCTTTACTTTCCGGCCTTGGTCTTGGCAGCCATGATGTCAGCGTGAGCCTTGAGGACCCGCGTGCGGGCCTCGGCGAGCTTCACGTTCTCGGGGAAGGCGAAGCCCTCGCCCTTGCCGATGACGACGGGCTCGCCGAAGGCGAGCTCGACGCGATAGACCGCCGAGAAATCGGAGACGCGATCCACCGGCGTGGCGCCGGACTCGTCATGCGAGTACATGATGAGGGCATCGCCGCCGACGCGCGTGTCCTGCTGCGTGGGCATCTCGCTCGTGCCGTAGTTGTCCTTCGTGTCGTGGCTGCCGAGGAACACGAGCTCCTTGGTGACCTTCTCGCCCGTGGTGAGCGACTCGCCCTCCACGGTGATGTGCGTGTAGACCATGCCCTCGAGCGGCCTGTCGGTCTTCACCGTCGTCTTGGACATGATGCGACCGTGCAGGACGTCGGAGTTGATCTCCATCGCCTCCGCCAGGGTCATCGCCTTGATGGCGGCACCTGCGGGAATCGCGACGAGCGCTACGCCAAGCAGCACGGCCGCGGCCTTGAGAATTTTCATGGATGATCTCCGTGGATACGAAATTGAGGAAGAGAAGTCGGGATTGGCGGAACTGAGGGGGAGAGGGAGAGCACGGTCTTGTCGAACGCGCCAACCGTTCGGCAATTCCGCAGTCGGCCGATCAAGGCGTGGTCACCTGAAGGCCGTTCGTGGATGCGATGCCGTGCACGGCGCCGGCATCCTGCACCCAGCATTGCAGGAAGAAATTCGTTGCCGTCGGGGTGCCCGCCGGAATCTGGGCGGGCAAGCTGATGGTGCCGGAGGCGCTGGTGATCAGGCTGATGTCCAGCAGGATCGGGAAGGTGTAGATCGTGCCGCCCTTGAAGGGCACGTTGCCCTGCACGAGGCTGACGAACAGGGCGGCCGGCGCGAGAGGAGCCGCGCCACTGGTCAACAGCATGAAGCCCGTGCCGCTGCCCGGCGTGAGGTCGCCCGCACCGTTGAGCTGCGGCGCCGTCGCCGAGAGGCCCGGCACGCCCGTCCCGAAGACGGTGAACAGGCCTTCATCCATGTACGAGAAGCCGGCGACGATCGTCGCAGGGTTGGATGCGATCGCGACCACGTCCACGGGACCTGCGACGCCAGCCGGCGTGAACACGGTGAGCTCGGTGGAGCTGACCACGTCGAGCTGCGTGCCCGGCACGCCGCCGAAGGTGACGCTCGTGACGCCGATCACGGAGGTGCCGGTGATCGAGACCTGCGTGCCGCCCGCGGTCGGACCGAAGTTCGGCGTGACCGAGGAGATCGACGCCAGCGGGTCGAAGGTAAAGAAGTAGGCCGAAGCCAGCGTGGCGGCGCCGTCACCATCGGTGACCGTGACGTCGGCAAGGCCGAACAGCGGTCCGCCCGGAGCCGTCGCGGTGATCAGCGTGTCGCTGTTCACGGTGAAATCCAGCGCATCCGCGTCGTTGAACTTCACGCTCGTGGTGCCCGTGAAACCGACACCCGTGATCGCCACTGTGGAGAAACCGCCCGCGAAGCCGAAGCCCGGGCTGATGCTGAAGACGTTGGGCGGATTGCCGCTCGCGGCGTTCGTGTCGATCGGGAAGGCATTCGAGAGGCTGGAGTCGGTGTCGGTGTTGTTCTTCACCATCACCTCTCCGTCCTGCACGCCGTTCGGAATCGTGACGGTGATCGACGTGCCGCCGCCGGTGGACGAGACGTTCGTCACTTTTGCGGGAGCGCCGTCGCTGTTCAACTTGGTGAACCAGACCTCGCCGCCGGTCGCGGCGAAGTTGGTGCCGGTGATCGTGAGCGGCTGGCCGATCTGCTTGGTGCCGGAAATCGACGAGATGTGCGGCTTGCCGGCCGACTTCACACCATAGATCGACTGGAGTCCGGCGATGTCGTCGGACTCGATCGAACGCTGGCTCGTGCCTGTGCCGCTGATGAAAGCCGTCATCGTCGGCGTGCCCGACGCATTGGAGTGGTCAAGCCCGAGCGAGTGGCCGATCTCGTGGCAGGCCACGCCCTGGATGTCGATGCCCGAGCTCACGGAGCCGGGGCCGTCCTGCCAGGTCCACGTCGAGTAGTACTTGATGGTCCAGCCATCGCTGATCGGCGACAGCGTGAAGGCGAGCACTCCGCCGTCGCTGCCCGTCAGCTCCGAGTGGATGTTGGCGTTGCTGTTGCCCGCCGACGTCGCCGTTCCCTGGAAGATCGTGTCGAAGTTCGCGTTGCCGCTGCCCAGGATCGGGTTGCCGGAGATGCCGTCTCCGAGTCCGTTGCCGCCGACGGGCTCGCTGGCCCACTCGGACTCGGCCTTCCAGATGGCCATCACGGCGCCGGTCTGTCCCGGGAAGTTCACGTGCGGCGTGACGTTGTTGTTCGCGGTCGAGTCGGAGAAGTTGTTGAACACGCGGAAGTCGCGCTGACCGGTGCCGAGGCTGCCGCCGAGCGTGGCGAACGCGGCCGTGCTCGTCGGGAGCGAGAAGGCAGCCACCACGAGCGCCGTCGCGGCAAGGCCACCGATCGCCAGCAGATTGCGGGTGTCGAGTTTCATGGCAGCCCTACTTTCCGGCCTGCGACTTGGCGGCGCGCTGCGCGACGTCCGTCTGGCGGACGCGGTCACGCGCCACGACGAGCGGCACGTTTTCCGTGAACGCCGCGCCCTCGCCCTTGCCGATCACGACGTCGGTGCCGAAGGCGCGCTCCACGCGATACACGTCGGCGTGGCTCGACACGCGGAACGGCGTGCCGGGCATCGTGGCGTCCCTGTACAGGAACAGGATCGCGTCGCCGCCGACACGCGTGTCCTGCAGCGTCGGCATTTCGCTGCTCGCGAAGTGGTCTGCGGGATCGTGGCTTCCCAGGAAGATGATCTGGGTGGAGACCTCGTCCCCCGTGCGCAGCGACTCACCCTTGACGGTGAGGCGCGTGAAGACGGCGCCCTCGAACGGAAGGTCCGAAGTGAAGGTCGTCTTGTCGACGATGTGCACAAGGGCCGTGTCCTGGGTGAGCTCCATGAGCTCGGAAAGCGTCATCGCTTTCACCGCTGCGAAAAGCGGAACCGTGACCAGCGCAAGTCCGGCCACTACCAGTGCCGCACGAGGGAATTTCATCAGCGGACTCCGGGAGGGGAGAGAACGCAGGGAGAGCGGGCGCACACGTCGGAAAGCCATTTCGCGCTGCCATTGGCATGGTTCGGGGTCGCCTGACTGGTTTCGGGGACCAGTCGAGCTGCCAAGGACAGTTGGGGAGCGAATTGGCTTCGCGTGCGGAGTATAGGCGGGTTTCCGACATCGGGCTAGGTTGCGCCCCAAACTGTTTTTCTGGTCGCGGTGAACCGGCCAGTCCCGGGAAGCTGGCCCCGGTCCCGATCGGGGCGCCGGTCGGGGCGCCGGTCGGGGCGCCGGCACTCCAGGCGCCGGGATGCACGAGAGTCAGCGCCTTTCGGTGCCGCCCTGTGTCTGAAACGAGGCTCGCAGAGTCTGAAGCGATGCTCGCAGAGCCTGAAACGAGGCTCGCGAAAGTGCGTCGAGCAACCTCGCGGCGCGTCATCACCTTGAGCTCGGCTGGAGTCTCCAGCAACTCATCGGGGCAGGCATTATTCTTCCGGGCTCTCGGCGGCAGCCCCGCGCCGGCCCGGGCGGTCGCTCAGCTCTTGATGATGTTCATGAACTCGGAGCGGGTCTCGGGGCAGCTGCGGAACGTGCCGCGGAGGGCAGAGGTCACCATCACGGCGCCCGGCTTGCGGATGCCCCGCATCGACATGCAGGTGTGGGTGGCCTCAAGCACCACGCCCACACCGTGCGCCTCCAGCGTGTTCATGATGAGGTCCGCGATCTGCGAGGTCAGGCGCTCCTGCACCTGGAGCCGCCGGGCGTACTCCTCCACCACGCGGGCAATCTTGGACAGCCCGACGATTCGGCCCTGCGGCACGTAGGCCACATGCGCGCGGCCGTGGAACGGCATCATGTGGTGCTCGCACAGCGACTCGAAGGGAATGTCCTTCACCAGCACCATTTCGTGGTGGTCTTCGGCGAAGGTCACGGCCAGATGCCGCGCCGGGTCCACCTCGTTCCCCGACAGGATCTCGGCGTACATCCGGGCCACCCGATTGGGCGTGCCCAGCAGGCCGTCGCGGTCCGGGTCCTCCCCCACGGCCTGCAGGATCTCGCGCACGGCAGCCTCGATGCGGGGTGTGTCCACCACGCGCAGCAGCGGGCCGCCGTTGACCGGCGCCGAGGTCGATTCGGGCCCTTCATGGGCCGCACGGCCAGGCATGGCGGGCTGGGATGGGCTGCTCATGGGGCCTCCACGAAAGTGGCGAAGTCGGTCACCGAGATGTCCGCCGTATAGCCCCGGTGCTTCAGCACCTTTCCGTCGGGGGACATCAGGATGTAGAGCGGCAGCGTCACGGAACCCAAGGTTTCCATGAGCTGCTGGTTGGCCGCGTCGCCGGCCGCGTGCGGTCCCTTCCGGTCCGTGTACAGCTTTGTCGGGACGACGTGGTCCATGAGCGGTGCGAAATCCGACTTGTCGAAGATGGCCTTCTGCACCTTGCGGCAGTTGACGCAGGTGATGCCGGTGAAGTCGATGAAGAGATTCCGATTCTCCGCAGCGGCGAGTTTCCGGGCCTCTTGGTAGTCCTCCACCCAGTTCACGCCGGCTCCGGTCGAGGGCCGGCTCGCGCCGCCGACACCCGCCGCATAGTCGTGGTCGGGCAGGTAGGCCTCGGTCCAGGTGTCCAGCTCGTGGCCGGGCAGTCCCCGCGCGAGATAGAGGCAGAGAAGCACGGCGAGCAGCGCGGCCAGCGTCCGGAGCGAGAGCACGCGTCGCCGCCCGGGCACGTCGTGCGGCAGCCGGTAGGTGCCGAAGAGGTACAGCGCCAGGGCCGCGGACAGCAGCACGCCGAGCATGAGCATCACGGGCCGCGACAGGAGCTGCAGGTCCCAGCTCAGGTCCGCATTGCTGAAGAACTTCAGCGCCGCGATGAGCTCGATGAAGCCGAGCGTCGCCTTGAGCGTGATCATCCAGCCGCCCGCCCCCGGCAGCCGGCCGACCATGCCCGGAAACATCGCGAGCAGCACGAAGGGAGCCGCAAAGGCCGCCGAGTAGGAGAGCATCCCGACGACGATCAACCCCGGCGAGCCGCTCGACGTGATCTGCGCGAGCAGCGAGCCGATGATCGGCGCGGTGCAGGTGAAGGCCGTCACCGTGAACACGAAGCCCATCGCGATGACGGGAAGGTAGCCGCGTGCTCCCCCGGCCATGCCCGACTCGGCGCGGCGCGCGAGGAAGGCGGGCGGCTTCAGATCGTAGAAGCCCATGAGCGACAGGCCGAAGAACACGAAAAGCGCCCCGATGGCGAGGTTCGTGATCGGGTCCGCCGCGAAACTCTGCAGCGAACTGGCACCGAGCAGCAGCGCCATGCCGACACCGAAGCCCGTGTAAGTGCCGACGATGCCGAGCCCGTAGGCCAACGCGTAGCGCGTGCCCTGCCCGCGGCTTTCCTCGCCGCCGCGCTTGGTGAAGAACGAGATCGTGATCGGGATCATCGGGAACACGCACGGCGTGAGCAGCGAGACGAGCGCGAGAACGATCGACAGCCAGATCACGCCGAAGACATCCCCCGCCGCGAGCGCGCTCTCGAAATTGCCTTCGAGCGTCGTGGCCGGCGGCGCACCGCTCCCCGCCGCGAGTGCTCGGCCTCCGGCTGGCGGATCCGCACTCCCCGCAGTCCCGGCCTCCTTCACGGAGGGCCCGCCCGGCGCGGGAGCGCTCACCGTCACTGCGACATCAAAGCTCTCGCTCGCCGGGTTGAGGCAACTGCTTTCCGTGCAGGCCTGCCAGGAAAACGTGCCCTTCGCATGAGCCTCGCCCGGCGCCCGCGTCCCCTCCGTGTGGAAGAGCGCGCGAACCTCGAAATGGCCCTCGAGCGCCTTGTAGCTCTCGTCCAGTTCGGGAACCGCGACCGTGCGCGACGCGGTCGGGTACTCGGCGGAATCGAAGACGATGCCGTCCGCGCTGACGCCCTCCACCGAGACGGGAATGTACGGGGGTTCGTTGTCGTGAGCGTAGACGTGCCAGCCGAAGTCGATGGTCACGTCGAGCGTGACCACGAAGGCATCGCCCGCGGGCACCGCTTCGGCGGGACCGCGCGCGGTGATGTGCACCGGGTTCACCTTGCCCTGCGCTGCAAGCGGCGCCTGCAGCCCACCAAGCGCCAGCGCGAGAAGCACGCAGAGGACGACACGGCCGCGCCCTGCGAAGGCCCGCATGCCGTGTGTCACGGCGTGGACTGGCCCACGACCGGCACGGCGCCGGCCGGGGTGCGCGCTGCCGGGCCGCGCTTCTCCGGATCGATGTCGTCGTTGACGATGCCCGCCGCCGCGCGCTCGGCTTCCATCGCGTCCAGTTCCTCGATGAGCGCGTCCACGATCTGGTCCTCGCGCACCTTGCGCACCACCTTGCCCTTGCGGAAGAGCAGGCCCTCGCCGGCGCCGCCCGCGATGCCGATGTCCGCCTCGCGCGCCTCGCCCGGCCCGTTCACGGCGCAGCCGAGCACGGAGATCTTCACGGGCAGCGTGTGCTTCTTCAGGCGCTGCTTGACCTCGGCCACGATCTTCTCGAGGTCGATGTCGATGCGCCCGCAGGTCGGGCACGCGATGATTTCCGGCGAAATCACGCGGATGCCGCAGCACTTGAGGATGTCGTAGGCGACCGGGATTTCCAGCACCGGGTCCGCGGTGAGCGAGACGCGGATCGTGTCGCCGATGCCGTCGAGCAGCAGCGCACCGATGCCGGCGGCGGACTTGACGCTGCCATACTGCAGATCGCCCGCCTCGGTCATGCCCACGTGCAGAGGCACGTCGCTCTGCGCCGCGAAGAGGCGGTTGGCGGCCACGGCGCTGGGCACGTCGGTGGACTTGATCGAGACCACGAGGCGCTCGACGCCGTACTTGCGCGCGAAGGCCACGTGCCGCACGGCGCTCTCCGCCAGCGCCTCGGGCGACGGCCAGCCGTGCTTGTCCAGCAGGTCCTTCTCGAGACTGCCGCTGTTCACGCCGATGCGCATCGTGGTCTGCTTCACCTTCGCGGCCTGCATGACCTCCGCGACCTTCTTCTCGCTGCCGATGTTGCCCGGGTTGATGCGCACCTTGTGCGCGCCGGCCTCGATGGCGGCCAGCGCCATCGCGTGGTTGAAGTGGATGTCCGCGATGAAGGGCACGTCCATGTTCCGCAGGAAGTGCGGGATGTTGCGCGCGCTCTCGATGTCGGGGATCGTCACGCGCACCAGCTCGCAGCCGGCCTCCTCCAGCGCCTTGATCTGCGCCACGGTGGCATCGGCATCACGCGAATCGGTGTTGGTCATCGACTGCACGCGCACCTTGTGCTCGCTGCCGAGGACCAGCTTGCCGACGGGGACCTGGATCGTGGAACGACGCTTCACGGAACTTGCCATGCGGCAATCCTAGCCTTCCCCGGCCTGCCCGGTCAGGACGGCCTTGAGTTCCAGGGTCTCGGAGCCGCGCCGCACGGTCACCGTGATCTCGTCGCCCGGCTTGTGCCGGAACAGCAGCACGGAGTAGTCCTCGAGATTCTTGATGGGCGTGCCGTCGAAGGCCGTGATGAGGTCGCCGGCCTTCAGGCCCGCGCGCTCGGCCGGCGTTCCGGCCCTCACGCCCGAGATCCTCACGCCATCCTCCTGGCTGTAGCCCATGTCGGGCGAGCTGCCGAAGACCACGCGGTAGGGCACCGGCGCGTCGCCGTTCGGCACGCCGGCGTGGGCGCCCGGCGGGTTGGCTGCGTGCGGATTGGCGGGTGCTGCTTCTCCGGCCGGATCGCCGCCGCCGGCCTGCGTGAAGGACGGGCGGCCGTCTCCCTCGGCGATCAGCAGGGCGCATTGCCCGGCCAGCGTGGCGATCACGGCGCCGCCGGCCGCGTTGATCGCCGCCGTGTCGTCGCTCGGCATGTGGTAGTCGTCGTGCAGGCCGGTGAAGAAGTTGATCACGGGGATGTCGCGGCGCACGAACGAGGCGTGGTCGCTGTTGTCGCTGGGCCGGTCAGCCAGCTGCAGGTCCAGCTTCAGGCCGAGATCGTCGCGCGCCTTCACGACCAGTTCGCGGAAGCCGGCCGACGTGCCCATGCCCTCCACGATGACCGCGTCGTGCCGGCTGCGGCCGATCATGTCCATGTTGATCGCGGTCACGAGCTTGTCGAGCGGTTGCGTCGGCGACTCCGTGTAGTGCTGGCTGCCGAGCAGGCCCCACTCCTCGCCGCTCCACGCCGCGAAGAGCACGCCGCGCCGCAGCTGGCCGGCCTGCGCGCCGAGCACGCCGGCCAGCTCCACCACGCCCGCGGTGCCCGACGCATTGTCGTCCGCACCGTTGTGGACCTGCCCCACGGCGGCCGGCCCGCCCCGCGAGCCGGAGTGCATCCCGCGGCCGAGATGGTCCATGTGCGCGCCGATGAGCACGTGCTCGCCATCCAGCGCCGCGTCGTTGCCGGGCAGGTAGCCGAGCACGTTCACCGTGGCGACCTCCGCCGGCGCCGCGCGCACCTCGAAGGCCACGGTCACGCCTTCGAGCTCCATGCCGCGCTGCTGTCCTGCATCGAGTGCGGCCTGGAGCTCCGCCAGGTCCAGTTGCCGCGACGCGAACACTTCGCTGGCCACCTTCGCGCTGAGCCGCGCCGCGGGCAGCGACGCCGACACGCCTTCGCCGGGCAGCGCGCGATAGCTGGGCAGCTCGTCCTCGCGGCTGTCCGGCGGGCAGCTCTGCGGATCGTTGACGATGAGCAGCGCCGCCGCGCCGCGCTGGAAGGCATTGTTCACCTTGGCCGCGAAGCTGGTCCGCTCGCGCCCCTTGCCGCCCTCGGCATAGCGCGTGCGGCGGTCCTGGGCGTTGGGCCCGCGCCGCAGCACGATCACGGCCTTGCCCTTCACGTCGAGGCCGGCGTAGTCGTCGCGGCCGCCGTCCGGGTCCGTGATGCCATAACCCGCGAACACCGCCGGCGCGTGCACCGACCCGGTGAGCGCCGTCTGCAGCGGCATGTACTCGAGCTGCAGCGAGAGCGCGCGCCCGGCAATCGCCAGTGCGTTGCCGTCCGTCAGGTTGCGCCCGCCCTTGACGGTGAAGTGCTGCAGGTAGGTGCCATCGTCTCCGGCCGGTTGCAGTCCCGCCTCGCGGAACTTCTCCGCGACCCAGTCGGCCGTCGCGAAGAGTTCCGGTGAACCGGTGTCGCGACCGCCGCGCGCGTCGTCCGCCAGCCAGGTCACGTCGGCGAGATAGGCCTCGGTGCTGACGTGAGGCGACGTGACGTGAGACGACGGCGCGCTGCAGCCCGCGCCCAGCACCAGCGAGAGCGCGAGCGTGGCGACTAGGGGGAGCGTGGCGACGAGGGGGAGCGTCCGAGAGCCACGTCGGCGCCCGGCGCGCGGCGCGATGCGAATTGGACCGGCGTGCGACATGGCGATCTCCAGGCGGCGCGAGGATGCATTCCCTCGCGGGGCGCGGGATTGTAGCGGCACGGTCGTCCCCGCCGCACGCGTCGGCGACGTGGCGTCCGTGCGTCCGTGCGTCCGTGCGCCAGTGCACCCGTTCGCCCCTGCGCCCCTGCGGCTCAGCGGCTCGCGGCGACGGCGTGCGGCAGCGCTTCCAGCAGCGCGTCGATGTCCTGCTCGCTGGTGTAGACGGCCACGCTCGCTCGCAGCGTGGGGCCGCAGCCCAGCTCCTCGAGCAGCGGCTGCGCGCAGTGGAAGCCGGCGCGCACCGCGACACCCTGCAGATCCAGTACGCCGGCGGCCACCGCCACGTCGCCGCCGTCGATGACGAGCGAGAGGGCGCCCGAGCGCTGTTCGGCGCGCGGCGGCCCCACGACGCGCACATGCTCCACGCCCGCCACGCCGTCGAGCAGGCGCTGCAGCAGCGTCAGTTCGTGCGCACGGATCGCGGGCAGCGTCAGTTCCTCGAGCAGGTCCAGCGCGGCGACGAAGGCGATGGCCTCCGCGATCGGCGGCGTGCCCGCTTCGAAACGCAAGGGAGGCGCCTGCCAGGTGGCCTCGTCGCGGTGCACCGCCGACACCATCTCGCCGCCGAAGCTCACGGGCTCCATCGCGGCGAGGTGCGCCGCGCGCCCGCGCAGCATGCCGAGACCGAAGGGGCCGTAGGCTTTGTGCGCGGAGAAGGCGAGGAAGTCCGCCGCGCGCGTGCCCTCGTCGACCGGCAGGTGCGCCACCGACTGGCTGATGTCGAGCAGCACGGGCACGCCGGCGGAGTGTGCGCGCTCCACCGCGGCCGTCGTGTCGACAATGGAGCCAAGCGCGTTGCTCACGCGCGTGAGCGCGAGCAGGCGCGTGCGCTCGGGCAGCGACCACGGCTCGACGAGCAGGCCGTCGCGGTCCACCGGCAGCACGTGGAGCGTCGCGCCCGTGCGCCTGCAGAGCTGCTGCCAGGGCACGAGGTTGCTGTGGTGCTCCAGTGCGGACACCGCGATGACGTCGTGCCGGCCGGTGCGCGGCTCGGCGAAACTGCGCGCCACGAGGTTGATGGCCTCGGTCGCATTGCGCGTGAACACGACCTCGCCGGTCTCCGCGCCGAGAAAGCGCGCGACGGCGCGGCGCCCGCGCTCGTAGCCTTCCGTGGCGAGGCGCGCGGTGCGGTGATTGGCGCGGTGCACGTTGGCATTGTGCTCGCGGTAGGCGTGCGCCAGCGCATCGAGGACCGCCTGCGGCCGGTGCGTCGTCGCGGCATTGTCCAGCGCCACCTCGACGTCGGCGCCGCCGGTCAGCGCCGGGAAACGCGCGCGCACCGCCTGCGCATCGAAGGCCGCGGGCGTCACGGCGTCACGCCGCGGCGGCTCACGAGAGGCGGGCAGCCACCAGGCGCGAGACGAGCTGGCCGTCCGCCTGGCCCGAAAGCCGCACCATGACCTCCTTCATGACCTTGCCCATGGCGGTCTTGTCGCGCGCGCCGAGGTCCTTGATGACCGCGTCCACCACCACCTCGACCGCGTCCTCGGAAAGCGTCTTCGGCAGGTATCGCTCGATGATCGCGATCTGCGCGCGCTCCACCTCGAGCAGGTCCTTGCGGCCGGCCTGGGCGTACATCGCGGCGGACTCGCTGCGCGTCTTGACCCCCTTCTTCAGCACCTTGAGCAGGATGTCGTCGGGGATCGCATCGCTGGCGGAACCGGCGTCGATCACGATTTTCTTGCCGTCCGACAGCAGCATGCGGAGGACATCGAGTTCCTCGCGGTTCCCGGCCTTCATCGCGGCTTTCACGTCGTCGCGGAGGCGCGTTTCGAGGCTGTTCATCGCGTGATCCTGTCGGGGTGTGCGGGAGCGCCTCGGATCATACACTCGACCCTCATGCGGCCCGCGACACACGCTCCGAGCAAGGCCCCGCGCGCGACGACCTGCGCGACGATTGGCGCGACGACTGGCGCGGCGGCGGCGTCGGCGTCGACGGCGCGAGCCGACGCGCGCGGCGGCATGCGGATCCTGGCGTCGTGCGCGCTGGCGGCGCTGCAGCTGCTGCCCTGCGGCTGCGGGGCGACGAACGCGTCGCGTGCGCCGACCAGCGGCACGTCACGGGAGGCCGGCCCGCAGGCCGGGGTCTCGGCCCGCGGCGACGACTCCGCCGCGTCCCGCATCGCCACGCCCATTCCCACGCCCACTCCGATGCCGCCCGCGGACCTGCTCACCGATCCGCTGGACGACGGCTCGCTCGTGGCGGGCCTGCATCACCCGGACGCCGGGGTGCGACTCGTCGCGGCGCGCGGGCTCGCGCAGAGGCCACGCAGCGACGCCGGCGCGGCGCTCGCGCAGCAGGCTCAGACCGAGACCGAGACGGCCGTCCTCGTCGAGATTCTCTTCGCACTGGGCCAGCGGCACGACGCGTCGCTGGCCGGCGCCGTGGCCATGGGACTGGTACACCCCGATGCCGCCGTCCGCGCCGCAGCCTCGGCAGCGCTCGGAAAGCTTGCCGACGACAGCCGGACCAGCGCGCTCATCCCGCTGCTCGCGGACGCCGACGCGGGAGTGCGCGGCGCAGCGGCCCTGGCTTTCTTCGGCCTGGACGGTCGCCGCTTCACGCACGAGCGCACGGCCACCGACGCGGAGTTGCTGGCGCGCGACGCGGCGCTGGCGCAGCTCGCCCTGCGCGACCCGGACGCCGGCGTGCGCTGGCGTGCGACGTACACGCTGGCCGGCGTGCGCGGGCGGCGCGGCCTCGCCACCGTCCTGCAATCCTGTCTGCGCGACCCCGAGCCGCTGTGCCGGCTCTTCGCGCTGAACGGCCTCGCCTCGCTGCAGAAGGAAGCCCTCGCCGACAACCGCGACGTCGCCCCGCTGCTCGCCGACGAGGACGAGCGCGTCGTCATCGCGGCGTTGCGCGCGCTGGCACTCGGCGGCGACGTTGAAGTCCTGGCGACACGGCTTGCCGAGCCGGCTTCCGCGCTCGTGCGCTTCACGGCCGTGGAGGCGCTGGCCGAGCGACTCGCGCAACCCGACATCACCGACGACGATCGCCGCGTCGGCTCCGATGCGCTGGCGGAGGCGGGTCTACACGACGAATCGGCCATGGTGCGGCGGCAGGCGGCCGCCTCGCTCGTCGCCGTGGCGGACGAGGGGCGCGCGCTCTACTTCCTGCACCAGCTGGCCCGCAGCGACGACTGGCGCGACCGCGAGCGCGCCGCCAAGGCGCTGGCCGCCGGGCCGCTGCGCGACGACGAGACGCTGGCCGCACTCGCTGCCGACGACAGCCCGCCCGTGCAGGCCGCCGCGCTGGAGGTCTCCGGCGGCAAGCCCTCGCTCCGCCACGACCAGCTCCTGCGCGCGCTGCGGAGCGACGATCCAGCGACGCTTTCCGCCGCAGCCGAAGCCCTCGCGCCGCGCATCGACGACGGCACGGCCGCGCCGGAGCTCGTCGTCGCGATGGCCGCCGCGCTCGAACGCGCGCGCGGCTTCGAGTTGAAGGAGGCGCGCCAGGCGTTGCGCAAGGCGCTGGGCCTTCCGCCCGACGGCGAGGGCCCCGCGCCCGCGCCGCCCGGCCGACTGCTCGACAGGCTGCTCGCGCAGGATCTCGCGGCGCGCGGCGACCCGGCACCGCGCGTCCTGATCTCCACCACGCGCGGCGAACTCGTGATCGAACTCGACCGCATCCGCGCACCGGTGCACGTCGCATCCTTCCTGCTGCTGGCCGAGGCCGGCTGCTACGACGGACTCGACGTCCATCGCGTCGTGCCGGACTTCGTGGTGCAGGGGCTCGACCCGCGCGGCGACGGCTTCGGCACCGGCGGCCGGCGCCTGCCCGACGAGTTCTCCTCGCGGCCCTTCCTCACCGGCAGCGTGGGCATGCCCAACGCCGGCGAGAGTCACACGGGCGGCTGCCAGCTCTTCATGACGCACGTGCCCACGCCGCACCTCGATGGCCACTACACGTTTTTCGGCCAGGTCGTCGAGGGCGCCGACGTGATGCAGCAGCTCGAGATCGGCGACCACATCCTCACCGTGCGACGCATTCCGTGAAGCCGACCCGCCCCGAGGCAACCGAGCCATGAGCATGAGCACGAACCTGTTTCGCATCGACGGCAAGGTGGCGCTCGTCACCGGAGGCGGGCGTGGCCTCGGAGCCGCGATGGCCGTCGCGCTGGCGGAGGCCGGCGCCGACTGCGTGCTCGTCGCGCGGCGGGAGGCGGACCTCTCGGACAGCGTGAAGACGGTGGCCGCCACGGGTCGGCGTGCGCTGGCCGTCGCCGGAGACGTCGCGGACGAAAGGACGGCGCCTCGCGCCGTGGAGGCCGCGCTGCGGAGCTTCGGGCGCCTCGACATTCTCGTGAACTGCGCGGGCACCTATCACATGGGGCCCATCGAGCAGACGTCGCTGGAGGACTGGCGCCGCGTGCTCGAGGTGAACCTGATCGGCAGCTTCCTCTTCTGCAAGGCGGTCGGGCCGACCTTCCTGGCGCAGCAGAGCGGCAAGGTCGTGAACATCGCCTCGGTGCTCGGTCACGTGGGCGCGCCGGGCGCCACGTCCTACTGCGCGAGCAAGGGCGGCGTCATCCTGCTCACGCGCTCGCTGGCGGCCGAGTGGGCGCCGCGCGGCATCCAGGTGAACTGCATCGCGCCCGGACTCTTCGACACCGACATGTCGAAGGGCGTCTTCGAGAACAAGGATTTCTACGCGAGCATCATGGCCGGCATCCCGCGCGGGAAGCACGGTGTGCCCGCAGACCTCGCAGGCAGCATCGTGTTCCTGTGCTCGCGCGCGTCGGACCACATGATCGGACAGACGCTGCACGTGGACGGCGGCAGCTCGATCGTGTGAGTCGCGGCGCCGCAAGTTCGCAGCGCCGGGGCGCCGGGGCGCCGGGTTGCCGGGTTGCCGGGTTGCCGGGGCGCCGTGCCTGCGAGGCCTAGAAGGCGAACTCCCAGCCGACGGCCGGGCCGGTTAATTGCGCGTTCAAGCCGGTCTCGTTCGCGCCGCTGCCGGTGGACTTGTCGATGCTCAGCAGCTTGTAGCCAAAGAAGACGTGGTTCGTCGGATCGACCTCGTAAGCGAAGCCTGTCGTGGCGGACCACTCCTTCTTGGCGGAGGAGCCGATGCCGAAACCGCCCACGTCGCCGCGCAGGGAGAAGGTCCAGTCCTTGTCGAGCTTCGTGATGACTCGCGCACCGATGAGGGCGTCCACCCAGTCTGTTGAGTCGGACCTGTGGATGCCGAGCGAGTCCACGGCCGCGCTCGCATTCAAGTTCCAGTAGCGAAGGCCGGCCAGGCCATCGAGCTGCGTGTCGCCGTCATCCGACGTGGCAAGGTGGCGCATCACGAGGGCATCGACAATGGTCAGCCTCAGCTTGGAGTCAAGTTCGTCGGGACCGATATGGTCGCTGGCGGACAGCGCGGCGTAGAGCGGATCGATGACAAAGCCCCAGTCGCCGTTCCAAGCTTCGACATGCATCATCGCCGCGTAGCTGAGGTCGTCGAGAATGTCGCTGAAGGACATGTTCAAGTCGGCCTTCTGCCCCTTGGCTGTCACCTTGCCGTCGATTCCCAACATCCAGAGGTAGGGCGTCGCGGTGATGACCCACTCGTCGGCGGACTTTGCCGCGAGGGGCTTCGGCGTGCGCGACGGGTCGCCGCTCAGCGTGATCTCGCCGGAGGCGTCGTCACCATCCGCGCCACTCCAACCCAGATCCGCGACGGGTGCGCCGTCCGCAGGCATCGACTCGAAGCTGGCCGGGAACGCCGAGGGGGGCGCCGAGGCCACCGTCGCGCAACCCTGTGCGAAGAACGCCGCGCAGACGGCCACGCCGAGACATGCAACCGGGCCGGCAGCGGAGGACTTGCGGGTGCGGTGAGTGGCAGGTGCATGCATCATGAGGTGTCCCCGGAGTTGCGAGGCGAGCGCCTCGAAGTGCGCTCGCGAACAGGTGCGGGTTGTACCAAGACCCGACTTCCTGAACACAGTCCTCAGGCGGAGGGTGCGGCCGGCTCGCGGCCGAACATCGAACGCGCCCGGCCGCGCACCCAGCGGTAGACGATGCGCAGGATGGGCGCCCGCCCTTCGGCGAGCGCGTGCGCGTCCTCCAGCAGAAGGCCCAGGTGGGCCTGCAGGTGGCCGCGCTCCAGCTCCAGCCGGCCAAGGCGCTCGAGGAGGCGCGCCTCTCGATCGGCCATCTCGTCCAGCTGGGCCTTGAGACCTTCGTGAGCCTTGAGCTGCTCCTGAAGGCTCCGGACGGATTCGCGGAGCTTCTCGAACTCCTTGTCCACGTCGGCGTGGATCCGCCGCTCCTGCACCAGCGCTTCCTGCACGCCGTGCAGTCGCGACCGCAGCGCGAGCATCTCCTGGCGGCCGTCGTCGGCCGCGAAGTCCTCGACTTTCCTGCGCAGTTCGGGCACCGGCACCAGCGGACGCGCGGGGCACACCACGCAGTCGTGGGGCATCGCGCCGGTCAGCAGCCCGCGGCGCATCTCGCGCGACGCCTCGTTGTGCAGCAGGTCGTTGATCGTGCCGTCCTTCACATTGCCGATCGACTTGGACCAGCAGCACAGCGACACCTCGCCGTCGGCCTTCACGTAGGCCATCTTCCACGGGTCTAGGCAGTCGCGCGTCTGGCCCGCGTGCGGCGTGCAGACGTTCGTGCTCACGGGATCAGGTGCTCGCGGCAGGCCGCGACGAGCGACTCCTCGAGGTCTCCCATCGGAAAGTAGTCCAGGCCCCGCTCGATGGCGATCTCGCGTCCGCGGCGCACCGCAATCAGCGCGCCGGCCGGATCGACCCTCGTCGGGTGCAGCGGCCTCTCGCAGTTGGGAATCTCGGGGTATTCGACGAGGTTCGTCAGGGCGACGCACGCCACGCCGAGGTCTGCGGCCCAGCTCACCAGCTCGGGAATGCCGAGCACGTTGATGTGCGAGGTCGTGCAGTTGATCGCGATGTAGGGCTTCGGCAGGCCGTCGCGCCGGCAGGTTTCGTAGATCCACTTGATGTTGTCGGAGACGCGTTCCAGGCGGCCGCCGCGGCGCAGGCGCTGGTAGACCTCCGGGTCGTGCGTGTCGCAGCTGACCGTGAGGCGCTGCAGCCGGGCGTAGACGTCGATCTCCGCCTGGTTCATCGGCTTGTTCATGTGCGAGATCATCGTGAGCGACAGGCCGCGGCTCAGCAGGCTGCGCGCCAGATCGTCCCACCCCTCGACGATGCTCGTCTCGCCGTGCCCGTTGATCTGGAACTCGCTCGGCGCCAGCTTGACGAGCTGCTCCACGATCTCGTCGCGGCCCATCTTCAGGTCCTGCCCGACGTAGAACGGCTGGCTCACCGCGCAGTAGATGCAGCGCAGGCTGCAGCGAGAGGTCAGCTCGAGGAGCACTTCCTTCGGGCGGAAGGCGTCGAGCAGGCGCTCGTCGAAGTCGTCCGCGTCACCGTCGTGCGCCGCTGCCGCGGACGACAGGGAGGCAGAGGTTTGTGGATCCGTCACGGGCGCACTCTACTTCAGAAACCCGAGAGAACGGGGGACGGATGTTGCAGAACCCCGATCACCCGACCTCCCGCCACAGCCCGACCTTGCCGCGCGATGCGGCCGGCGGCCATGATCACGGCCCGACGCGCCCGTAGCTCAGGGGATAGAGCACTGGTTTCCTAAACCGGGGGTCGCAGGTTCAATTCCTGCCGGGCGCACCACGCTGCTCCCGCTGCGGCTGTTCCGTCACTCCACGTCGGGGAGGAAGGCGACGAGGCCCGTGTCCAGGTCGTAGTAGGCGCCGACGACCTTGAGATGGCCTGCGCCCGCGGCGTGCTGCAGCACGGGCTCGGAGCTGCGCAGGGCGCGCACGACGTTGCGGATGTTCGCCAGGCACGTGGCCTCGGCATCCTGCCCGGTGGTCTCCGCGACGGCGGGCTCGATGGCCTCCAGCAGCGACTGGATGTGATCGTCGCTCTCGCTCCCGGTGACGTAGGCCTGGCAGGCCGCCTTCACCGCGCCGCAGCGCTCGTGCCCGAGCACCACGAGGAGTTCGCTGTGCAGGTGCTCGACGGCGTACTCGATGCTGCCGATCGCATGGTCGTCGATGACGTTGCCGGCCACCCGCACGACGAACAGGTCGCCCAGCCCCTGGTCGAACACCAGTTCAGGAGAGGTCCGCGAGTCGGAGCAGCCGAGGATGACCGCGAAGGGCGCCTGGGTGCTGGCGAGCTCGGTGCGCCGTTCGGCTGTCTGCCGCGGATGCAGCATGGTGCCGGTGGCAAAGCGCGTGTTGCCCTCGACGAGGCGGGTCATCGCAAGCGCCGGCCCGACCGGCGCGGCGCCCGGATCGTGCTCCGTGGTCAGGGCACTCGTGGCGGCTGTCGGGTGGTGCGACGCGCAGGCGGTGAAGACCGACAGGCCGAGCACGGCGACGAAGGCAACCGCGGCGGCGCGGCGAGGACGGACCTGGCTGAAGCGATGGTCGGCGTGATGCAAGGCAGGTTCTCCCGTGGGGACAGGACGCCGGGCCAGCGACGGTCGGCGACGTCCGGGTGTCAGGCGAAGCTTCGGAAACCCGCGCCCCAAAAGCCACCGGTCGGGCCGCCGGGCGTTCTTGGTAGTGTCCTCGCCCGATGAAGCCGCACCGCGCCCCCGCGATCCCGACACCATGAACCGGACGATCCAGGTCTGGCGATCGGCATTGCGCGGCGGCCACGCGCGCGACCTCAACACCATCCTGCAGCTGGCGCTCGAGGCGCGCGACCTCGACGAGCCCGAACAGCTCGACTGGTTGAGGTCGCTGGTCACGTGGCTTCGCGGGTCACGCCGGGACGAGTTCAGCCCGGAGGCGCGCGTCAACCTGCTGCTGCAGCGGCTGCGGCAGCACGCGGAACTCGCGCAGGCGGCGGGTGCCGTGATCGCGAGCGTGCTGGCGCGCGGCTCGGCCCTGCGGATCTTCTGCGAATCGGGCGTGCCCTCGTCGGCGTCCTTCCCCAAGGAGCTTTCCGGACGACTCTCCCGCTCGCTCTTTCCGCAGCTGCTGACGAGGGGTTCTCTGGCAGGCGCGCTGCCGCGAGTCTTCGGCGCGTCGGCGGACGACGCCTGGCTGGGCGCCATGCCCCAGGCATCCCGCGACGCGTTGCTCGTCTGGCTCGCCGACTCGATTCCCCTGGAGCGTCGCCAGGCCCTCGTGCGCGAGGCGGCCGACGCCGTCTGGGTGCTCGGCAATCGCGGCGCCTCCATCGCGCTGATGGCGGATGTCGCGGCGCGCGCGGACCACGACGGCGCTCTCGCCGACCATCCGATGCTGCGCCTCGAGGACGCGTGCCGGCACTTCGCGCGACGCATCGCGGAAGGAGGAGGCGAAGCCGACATCGAAGCGCTGCTGGCGCTCACCGGTGACGGCGACCGCTTCTTCGACGACGTCCGCGCGCATCTCGAGGAACGCGGCGTGAGCCTCGACCTCGTGTTCCAGATCGAGCGCGGTCGCGCCTACCTTCAGCGCATCCGCCTGCTCGCGGGCGTGATCGCCACCGTTCGATCGCCGCACACGGAGCCGGTCGAGCGGTCGCGCGTCCTGTGGGCGCTCTTCGTCGAGCTCGTGCACGGCGAGCTCCAGGACCGCAGGCCGGGGCGCGTCGTGGCGCAGAGCCTGCACCTCGTGGCGCGCAAGACCGTCGAACGCGCCGGCGAGACGGGCGAGGAAGGCATCGCGCGCGGCACCTCGGCGCTGCGCGTCATCTTCCTCTCCGCGCTGGGGGGCGGCGCCTTCATCACGCTGACCACCTTCATCAAGTATCTCGAGCCGTCGGGCCTGCCGCCGTTCTTCCACTCGCTCTACCACGCACTCAACTACGGCGGCAGCTTCACGGCCATGCACTTCCTGCACCTGAAGCTGGCCACCAAGATGCCCGCGATGACCGCGTCGGCGCTGGCAAGCCGCATCTCCGACGACGCCTCGCCCGAGGCCGACAAGGAACTCGTCGACACGGCGGCGGCCATCGTGACGACGCAGCTGGCGGCGCTGCTCGGCAACCTGCTCGGCGTGATTCCCGCAGTGTTCGTGGTGGAAGCGGGGCTTTCCGCGCTGACCGGCAGCCACATGCTCGGCGACGTGAAGGCGCTCCACGTGATCGAGTCGAACAGCCCGTGGGATTCGGGATCGATCGTCTTCGCGATGTTCACCGGCGTGATCCTCTGGGCCTCGGGCTGGATCGCGAGCGGCGTCGACAACGCCTTCACCTTCCACAACGTGCGCGAGACGCTTGTGAGCGACGGCGGGCTGCGCGCGCGCTTCGGCGCGGCGCGTCTCGCGGCGGGCGCCGACTGGATCGCGCGCCACCTCGGCGGCGTCACCGCCGCGCTGATCATGGGCTTCGCGCTGGCCTTCGCGCCGCTGGCGGGAGAATTCTTCGGCATTCCCCTGGAGGTCCGCCACGTGACGCTTGTCTCCGGCGGCCTCTCGCTCTCCGCATCGGCCCTCGGGCTGGGCGCGCTCGGCGCGATGCAGTGGGCGGCCATCGTCGCCGGCATCCTGACCATCGGAACGTGCAATCTTTTCGTGAGCTTCCTGCTTGCCTTCTGGATGGCGCTGCGCGCACGCGGCATTCCCGCGCGCCGCGGCCGCGCGTTGCTGTGGCGTGCAAGCCTCGCCATCCTGCGCGACCCGCTGCACGTCTTTCGCGAGTTGCGCTGATCGGCGGACTTCCGCCGCCTTGGCCCGCGTCGCGTGGCCCGCGTTGCGTGGCCCGCGTTGCGTGGCCCGTGGCCCGCGGGTCGTGCGGGCCGCGGGGGCCGCGGGGGCCGCGGGTCACACGGCGCGGTTTGCTCGCGCGGCGCTCACCAGAGCCACCACGCCAGCGCGGCCAGGCCCGCCACGAGCGCCAGCAGCACCAGGCGCGCGATGACGATGAGCGGCACGCGCCGGTTGCGCGCGTAGGGATCGAGGAAGCTCATGTCGCGCGCCGCCGCGACGCCGGCTGGCAGCGCGGGCAGAAGTGCGTGCCGCGCTGCCCCACCACGATGCGCCGGATCGGCGTGCCGCACGCACGGCAGGGCTTTCCGCCACGCCCGTAAACCGCGAACTCGTCCTGGAAGGCGCCCGGCTGTCCCTCCGGCGTCCTGTAGAAGGTGTCGAAGCTGCTGCCTTCCGCGGCGATGGCGCGGGAGAGGATGTCGCGGATCGCCTCCGCCAGCACGCCGGCGCGCTGCCGCGACACGCGCTCGCTGCGCTGCAGCGGGTGCAGCCCCGCACGGTGCAGCGACTCGTCCACGTAGATGTTGCCGAGGCCCGCGAGGAAGGACTGGTCCAGCAGCAGGGGCTTGAGCATCCGGCGCCGCGCCGCGAGCGCGGCGGCGAGCCACGCGCCGTCCATTTCCGGAGAGAGCGGTTCGGGGCCGAGCTCGGGCAGCGCGTCTGCCAGCGCCGACACGAGGGCCAGCCGCCCGAACTTGCGGACATCGGAGAACACCAGCTCTCGCCCGCCGTCGAGACCGATGCTCACGCGCACGAACTTTCCGTCCGGCTCGCCCGCCTCCGGCCGCCCCGCCACGGCGCGCACGAAGAAGCGTCCCGTCATGCGCAGGTGCCCCACGAGCAGTCGCCCGTCATCAAGCGTCGCGATGAGGTATTTCGCGCGGCGGTCCAGCGCCGTGAAGCGCCGCCCGACGAGCTGCCCGCGGAAGCTGCGCACCGACGGCCGCGCGATCGTGCGCGCCCAGAGCACCTCCGCGCCGGTCACCGTGCGCCCGACGAGCAGCGGCCGCAGCTGGCGCACGACGGTCTCGACCTCAGGCAGCTCGGGCATGGAGCTGATCTTCCACGGCGGGACCCGGACGCGCCACCGGCGCCGCGCGCCGCGCCTCGCTCGCACGAGGCCCGCGCGGCGCATAGACTCCAGCGCCCCGCACCGCGGACCACGCGATGAAGATCCTCATCACCAGCCCCATCTTTCCGCCCGACCTCGGCGGCCCTGCCACGTACGTGCCCAGCCTTGCGAGCTTCCTCGCGAAGCGCGGCCACGACGTCACCGTCGTCGCGTTCTGCAGCGACCCGGAGCCGAAGGGCTGGCCCTTCCGCGTGGTGTCGATCCCGCGCTGCTTCATGCCGCTGCGCTACTGGAAGGACTTCCTCGCGGTGTGGCGCGAGGCGGCGCACGCGGACCTCGTCTACATCAACGAGCACCTCGCGCTGCACGTGGCGCTGGCGGCGCGCCTGCGCGGCAAGCCCACGGTGATCCGCGTCTGCGTGGACGGCACCTGGGAGATCAGCCACCGCCTCGGCTGGCACCACGACACGATCACCGACTACCAATTCCGCACCTACGGCTGGAAGGTCGCGTTCGCGCGCCGGCTGCAGCGCATGTGGTGGGGCTGGATGCGCCGCATCATCGCGCCCTCGGCCTTCCTCAAGAGCATCGTCGAGGGCTATGGCGTCGCGCCGCAGCGCGTGGAGCTCATCTACAACGCCTACCACGGCCCGCTCGACTTCACCGCAACGCGCGCCGAGTGCCGCACGCGCCTCGGCCTCCCCGCCGATCGCGTGGTGCTGCTCACGATCTGCCGCCTCATGATCTGGAAGGGCGTGGACGGCCTCATCCGCGCCCTCAAGCGTCTGCCGGAAAACCATCACCTCTATATTGCCGGCGACGGCGACGAGCTGGACAACTGGACCGCCGTCGCGCGCGACCTCGGCCTCTCCGGGCGCGTGCACTTTCTCGGCAACGTGGCGCACGCCGACGTCATGGCTTGGATCCGCGCGTCGGACGTCTTCCTGCTGAACAGCGCCTACGAGGGCCTGTCGCACACGCTGCTCGAGGTCATGTGGCTGGGACTGCCGGCCGCGGTCTCGAACGTCTGCGGCAACCCCGAACTCATCGAAGACCGCGTCACCGGCCGCAGCTTCGCGTTCCAGGACGAAGAAGGCATCGCCGCCGCGATCACCGACCTGCTGGCCGATCCGCAGCGCACGGCGCTCTACGTCCAGCGCAGCCTCGACAAGGTGGCCGGCTTTGCACGCGATGGCATCTTCCGCCGCACGGAAGCGCTCTTCGAGGAAGTGACCGGGCGCGCCCCGGCCGAAGCGCACGCTGCGCCGGGCGTCCACGAGGGCAGCCGCCCGGCCGCGCACTGAGTCTCCCGGGCGCTGTGACGGCCGCGGTGGCGGCCGCGGTGGCGGCCGCGCCGCCACCCGTCGGCGCCGGAAATGCACGTGCATCGCGGGCGGACGGAGTTATCTCTTGGTCCCACCTCGACGCTTGCAGTGCGAGTCCCGACGGCTCACGCTGACCGGCGTCTCCTGCTCCTCCCGCGATTCCGCGACCCGCCTCCACTTCCTCAGGCAGTCCATGCAGAAGCAGAACACACAGGACCACCCGCACGGCCTCGGCGTCGCACGGGGCACGCACGGCGACCACGGAGCGCAGGCTCTCACGGCTTCGGGCCTGCCCGCTGGACGCGTGCTTGCCGCCTTTGCGCTGACCACCGAGGTGGAGGCGCTCATCAGCGCATGCCTCGCGGAACTGCAGCTCGTCATCCCGCAACTGCGCCCGTGGCGCGGGCGGATCTCGGGCCGCCGCGTGCTCGGCGCGCACAGTCGGCCGGAGCACGGCGCGGACGTCGCGCGCGGCGCCGGTCGCGGCGTCACCCGCATCGACCTCGAGTTCGAGGTGGAGATCGACCCCGCCTCGCCGGACGTCGTCGCGCTGGCCTGCCACTCCACCGTCCGCGGCCGCGACCGCGAGACGACGCGCACGCGCATCCCTGTCTCCGCCGCGTCCGAAGCTTCCGGCGGGCTGCCCGCCCAGCCGCACGGGCCGACGGGCCGCCAGCGCGTCACGCACTGGGTGGAGGAAGCCTTGCTCGATTTCGCCACCGAGTGGTTCCAGGCGCGACGCCGCGAGTCGGAGCAGCTTCTGTGAACGTCCTGATCGCCGGCGGCACCGGCTTCGTCGGTCGCCGCCTGACGGCAGCTCTTGCGGCGCGCGGCGACGTCGTCACCGTCGTCAGCCGCGATCCGGCGGGTGCGCGCCTGCACGCGATGTCCGGCGCAAGCTACCGCGGCTGGCTGCCGCCGCTCGACAGCTACGACGCGGTCGTGAACCTCGCCGGCGAACCGATCTTCGGCCCGCGCTGGAACAAGGTCCGCAAGGCGCAGATCCGCAACAGCCGCGTGGACGCCACGCGCCGCATCGTGGACGCCATCGCCGAGTGCACGGATCCGCCTGCCGTGCTCGTGAACGCGTCGGCGATCGGCTTCTACGGCGACCGCGGCAGCGAGACGCTGGACGAGAACGCCGCACCGGGCAGCGACTTCATGGCCAGCGTATGCCGGGACTGGGAGGCCGAGGCGCGAAAGTGCCGGGCGCGCACCGTGATCCTGCGCTTCGGCGTCGTGCTCGGCGACGGCGGCGGTGCGCTGGAGCAGATGCTCCCGCCGTTCAGGCTCGGCGTCGGCGGCCCGATCGGCCTTGGCCGCCAGTACTTCAGCTGGATCGCGATCGACGACCTCGTCGCCATGATCCTCTGGGCCATCGACACGCACGACGTGAAGGGCGTGTTCAACGCGACGTCACCCGGCACGGTCACCAATGCCGCCTTCAGCCGCGCGCTCGGTCGCGCCCTGAGCCGACCGGCCTTCTTCATGGTGCCTGCGTTCGCGCTGCGCCTGAAGTTCGGCCCGGTCGCCGAGGTGCTCACCGCAAGCCAGCGCTGCACCAGCGCGGCCGCGCAGGCCCGGGGCTTCGTCTTCCGCCAACCCGAGATCGAAGGCGCGCTGCGCTCCGTGCTCGGACGCTGACGTGGCGTCGGCGGGCGCTGAGGTCGTCGCGCGCGTCGAGCGCCTCGGGCGGACTTACGGACGCGGCGGCACGGCGGCCGTCGCGCTCGCGGACGTCTCGCTGGAGTTGCGCCGCGGCGAGGTCGTCGCGCTGACGGGCCCGAGCGGCTCGGGCAAGAGCACGCTGCTGCACATCCTCGGCGCCATGGACGAGCCGAGCTCGGGGCGCGTCGTCGTCGCCGGGCAGGATCTCGCGGGGCTCACCGACGCGCAGGCCTCGGCCTTCCGCAACCGGCACGTCGGGTTCGTCTTCCAGTCCTTTCATCTCGTGGCATCGCTCACGGTGCTCGAGAACATCTCGCTGCCGGGGCGGCTCGCGGGCCGCGACGCCCGCGAAGTCGCCGCCGAAGCGGGCACACTTGCGGCGCGCGTCGGTCTCGGCGAGCTGCTCGCGCGCCGCCCCGACCAGCTCTCCGGCGGCCAGCGGCAGCGCGTCGCCATCGCGCGCGCGCTCGTGAACCGCCCCGCGCTCGTGCTTGCCGACGAACCGACGGGCAACCTCGACCACACCGCCGGCGCCGGCGTGATGCACCTGCTGGCCGAGCTGTCGCGCGAGCGCGGCGCCGCCGTGCTGCTCGCCACGCACGACCCGATGGTGACCGCCGCCGCCGACCGCGAGGTGCGCCTCGCCGACGGCCGCATCGCGGAGCGCTGAGCGATGTTCGCGCGGCTGCGCACGGTGCTCGGCGTGCTGCTGGCCGATGCCCGCGCGCATCGCCTGCAGACGGCGACGACGCTGCTCGGCATCGTCGTCGGCGTGGCGGTCGCGGTCGCGATCCGCCTCGCGAGCAACGCGGCGCTCGACAGCTTCCGCCGCACCTACGCCGGCATTGCGGGGCAGGCGACGCACCAGGTCGTGTCCGCGGCGCCGATGCCGGCCGCGCGCCTGGCGGAACTGCTGGCAGCGCCGGGCGTGCTCGCCGCCGCGCCGGTGATCGAGACGACGCTCGTGCTCCCGCGCGGCGCGCTCGCCGCACGCGAGCGCCACGCGGCGCTGTCGCAGATGCTCGACGACTCCGCGCCGGAGGCCCGCGCGCGGCTGCAGACGGAAGACGCGCACGCGACGCCGGGCGAAAGTCCGCAGGTCGGCACGCACGCCGGCATGCCCGACGGCGACCGCGATGCCGAGTCCGCGCCGCCCACGCTGCGACTGCTCGGCATCGACCCGTTCATGGCGCGGCCCTTCCTGCCGGCGCCGGTCGCGCGCGCGGCGCAGGGGCCCGATCCCGAAGCCGCCGCGCGGGCCGGGCGAGCGGGGCAACTGCTCACGCGGATGCTTGCCGAGCCGGGCCTCGTGCTCGTGCCGCCGGCAACGCTTGCCGCGCTCGGTATGCAGGACGGCGGGCCGCTCACCGTGCGCGGCCCGCGCGGCCTGTCCACGCTGACCGCCGTGCCGATGACCACCGAGGTCTTCGGCGAACTGCCCGAGGTCGCGCTCGCAATCGCGGACCTCGCGACCGCGCAGGAACTGCTGGGACTCGGCGAGGGCGTGCTGCGCTTCGATCTGATCCTCGCGGATGGCAGCGACCCGGACGCCGTGCCGCTGCTGCCTGGAGAGACGATCGAGCGCCCCGGGCGCCGCGGCGAACGCGCCGATGCGATGACCGCGGCCTTCCGCTTCAACCTGCTCGCGCTGGGCATGCTGGCGCTGCTCGTCGGCGCGTTCCTCGTGTTCAACATGGCGCAGTTCGCGGTCGTGCGGCGACGGCCGCTGCTCGGCAAGCTGCGCTGCCTGGGCTGCCCCGCGCGCGACCTGCTGATCGCGGTGCTGCTCGAGGCGCTCGTGCTCGGCGCGCTTGGCGGGCTGCTCGGCCTCGTCGCGGGACGGCTGCTCGCCGTCACGCTCGTCGGCGATGTCGCGCGCACCGTCTCCACGCTCTACGGGCCGGTGACCGGCACGCCGGCCGTCACGCTCGACGCTGCCACCGCGCTGCTCGCGCTGCTCATCGCGGTGGCCGCCACCGTCGCCGCGACGTTTGCGCCGGCACGCGCCGCGGCGCGTACGCCGCCGATTCTCGTCGCGGGAGGCTCGGTGCAGGATCCGGCGCCCTCGCTGCGCTGGCCGCTCGTGCTGCTCGCGGGCGCGGGTCTCGTGCTGCTGCCGGCGCGCACGTCGCTGCTGCTGCCGTCCCTGTCCGTGCTGCTGCTGCTTCTCGGCGCGGCGGGCGCGGTGCCGGTGCTGCTCGGGCGCGCGCTGCGCCTCGCGCCACGACGCCCGCTGCCGCTGCTCGCGGCGGACCGCCTCTTGCGCTCGCTGCCGCGCGCGGGGGCCGCGGCCGGTGCGCTGGCGATGCCCGTCGCGATGACGATCGCCATCGTCATCATGATCGGCTCCTTTCGCAGCGAGGTGCGCGCGTGGGCCGACGGCATGCTGCGCGGCGACCTCTACGTGAGCCCTCTGTTCCAGGAACTCGCGCCCTACACGGCGCGCCTGCCCGACGAGCTGCTGCCGGTGCTGGCCGCCACGCCCGGCGTCGCCGCGGTGGACGTGCGCCGCGCGGCCGAGGACGGCGATCCGCGCACGGGCCAGCCCTTCCTCGTCGTCGGCGCGCGCATCGCGGCGCTGCAGAGCCACATGCGGCTGCGCTTCCTGCAGGGAGACGAGGCCGATGCGCTGCGGCGCGCCGCCGCGGGCGAGGCGCTGGTGACCGAACCGCTCGCGCGGCGGCTCTCGCTCCAGCCCGGCTCGATGCTCGAGCTGCACGGGACGACCGGTGCGCGTTCGGTCCGCGTCGCGGGCGTGTTCCAGGATTTCGCGCTGGACCGCGGCTATGCGCTGCTCGACGAAGGCGCGTTCCTGGCGCAGTACGGCGATCCCGGCGTGAGCAATGCCGCGCTCTCGCTGGAACCGGGCGCAGACCCGGAAGCCGTGCGCACCGCGCTCGCGGCGGCGTGGCCCGACGCGGAGTTCCGCACGGTGGGCGCGCTGCGCCAGGGCGTGCTCGCGGCCTTCGACGAGACCTTCGCCATCACCTACGTGCTGCAGACGATCTCCACGGTGCTCGCGCTCGTCGGCGTGCTCACCGCGCTGCTGTGCCTGCACCTCGAGCGGCGCGCGGAGCTGGGCGTGCTGCGCGCGCTCGGCGCCACGACACGCACCGTGGGCCTGCTGCTGATGCTCGAAGCCGGAGCGATCCTGCTCGTGGACTGCCTCGTCGCGCTGCCGGTCGGCGCGGCGCTCGCGTGGATCCTCATCGCGGTGGTGAACACGCGCAGTTTCGGCTGGAGCTACCCGATGCTCGTGCCGCTGCTGCCCGTCGCCGGCGTGCTGCTGCTCGCAGTGCTCGCGGGACTGGCCGCCGGCGTGGTGCCGTGGCTGCTCGTGCGCCGCGCGCGCGTGGCGGAACTGCTGGAGGACCCGACGTGAGCACTCCGTGCATGAGGCGACATGCAGGCGCGCGGCTGCGACGGTTCGTCGTGGCAGCGTGCTGCCTGCTGCTGGCGACGCGCGCCGTGGCGCAGCCTGTGCAGCAAGTCGCGCCGCCGTTCACGCCGGTGCTCGACGCGGACGGATTCATGCGCGCCTCGCCGGGCCGGCCGCTCGTGCTGCCCGCGGATCACGGCAGCCATCCGGAGACGCGCACCGAATGGTGGTACCTCACCGGCGTGCTGCACGCCGCGGTTGAGGACGGGGAAACCGCGACGAACAGCGCGGACGGCGACCCGCAGTTCGGCTTCCAGGCCACGTGGTTCCGGCGTGCGCTCATCGCGGAGCTGCCGGCGGGACGCTCGCCGCTTGCCACGCGCGACGTGATGCTCTACCACGGCGCGCTCACCGACGTGGCCGCCGGGTCGCTGTCGTTTCACGAGCAGAGCTGCCGCGCGTATCCGCCGTGGGCGCATGCGGCGACGGGCGCGCTCGACGTCGCGCTGCTGGACAGCTCGCTGACCCTCCGTGCGGCGAACGGCGCGCCGGGATCCGTCGATGCCGACGAGTCGAGCGGCGAGGCGCACCTGCACTGCCGCGTCGGCGACGGCGAGCTCGACGTCGTCATCGATCTCGCCGCGTGCGCGCCGCTGCTGCACGGCGCGGAGCCTGGCCTCTCGCTCAAGGGCGCTCTGCCCGGCCAGGCGAGCTGGTACTACAGCCTGCCGCGGCTGCCGCTGCGCGGCACGCTGCGACGGCCCGGCCAGCCGGACCTCGCCGTGACGGGCCACGCGTGGTTCGACCACGAGTTCGGCAGCAGCCAGCTCTCCGACGGACAGGTCGGCTGGGACTGGTTCTCCGCGGCGCTCGACGACGGCAGCGACCTGATGCTCTACCGCATGCGGCGCGCGGACGGCTCCGCGGACGAGAGCAGCGCCGGCACGTTTCGCGAGCCGCGCGACGGCGGCGCGCCGCCTCAGGAGCCGCGCACGACGTACCTCGGGAGTCCGGATTTCACGCTCGAGTCGACCGGCACATGGCGCTCGCCGAGCAGTGGCGCGGTGTACCCGTCCGGCTGGACGCTGCGCGTACCCGCCGAGGCGCTGATGCTGACGGTGACGCCGATGGTGCTGGACCAGGAGCTGCGCACGCCCTCCTCGACGGGCGTGACGTACTGGGAAGGGCTGTGCTCGTTCTCAGGCGAGCGTGCCGGACACGCCGTGAAGGGCTTCGGCTACGTGGAACTCGTCGGCTACGAGCGGAGCTTCACCGAGCGGCTGTGAACCGGAGGCCTGCGGACGGCCGGCTCGCTTGCGTCGCGCGACCTTCCGCGAATACCATCCGACGGCGTTCGGGCCGCGGTGTCCGCAACAACGGCTCCTGGCGGAGGTCCTGTGGTCCCGGCCACCCGACAGGCTCTGAGAAGGACTGCACTCACGGCGACACGGGGCGTGTTCCGCACGCACGATCGCGGCGCGTTCACCCGTGTCCTCTCGCTTGGGCCGCATGCGCTCCGCGGGACGCTGCTTGGCGCGCTCGGCTTCGGCCTCTGCACCGGTTGCGGCCTGCTCACGCCGTTCGGCGTCGGCACGCTCGTCGGACCCGACTACGAGAAGCCCGCGACGCAGGTCGAGGAGCGCTGGATCGACTTCCGGGACCCGCGCCTGCAATCCGAGGAGGCGGACCTCCAGACCTGGTGGAGCGTGTTCAACGATCCCGTGCTCGACGGGTTGATGGCGCAGGCAGGCAGCGGGAATCTCACGCTTCAGGCTGCCGCCGAGCGGGTTTCCGCGGCGCGGGCCCGCAGGGATCTCGCCGCCGGCTTCATGTATCCGCAGAGTCAGGGAGCGGCCGGAGGCGTGGGCTCCACGCGCCTCAGCGAGGAGACTGCCAACATTCCGACGTCCGACTTCGAGCGGACGTCGAACCAGTGGGACATCGATGCCGGCGCTTCGTGGGAGATCGACTTCTGGGGCCGCTACCGGCGCGCCGTGGAATCCGCGGATGCCGAGTTGCAGGCCTCCGTCGCGGAACACGACGACGTCATGGTCCTGCTCTACGCCGAGACGGCCGGGCGCTACGTCTCGTACCGCACCTTCCAGGAGCGGCTCAACTACCTTCGTCAGAACGAGAAGATCCAGCAGGACTCCTTCAATGTGACCCAGGCGCGTTTCGACGCCGGCGAGGTGCCCGAGCGCGACGTGTTCGAGGCCCGGCAGGTGCTCGAGGAGACGCGCGCGCTCATCCCGGGAACGGAGCTCGGGTTGCGGATCGAGAACAATGCGCTGTGCGTCCTCTCGGGAAGGCCGCCGCGCGACCTCTCTGCGGAACTGGGAGCGGCGCCCATTCCCGTCGCGCCGCAGACCGTTGCGGTGGGCATCCCGGCCGACCTGCTCCGCCGCCGCCCCGACGTCCGCCGCGCGGAGCGCATCGCGGCCGCGCGCTGCGCGCGCATCGGCATCGCCGAGGCGGATTTCTATCCGCGCATCTCCATCGTGGGCACTCTGGGCGTCTCGGCGCAGCACAGCTCCGACCTCGGCAAGTCCGGGGCGCAGACCAGCTTCCTGGGCTCCGACTTCACGTGGTCGATCCTCGACTACGGCAGGACGGCGAGCAGCGTGCGGGCCTTCGAGGCTGACTTCCGCGCGGCCACGCTCGACTATCAGCAGGTCGTGCTCGGCGCCGGGCAGGAGTCGGAAGATGCGCTGGCCGCGCTGCTGAAGACGCAGGAGCGGCTGGGCCCGCAACTGGCGGCCTCCACCGCCGCGATGCGCACGGTCCAGATCGTCCAGGACCAGTACGCGGAAGGAGAGGTGGACTTCTCGGAGGTGTTCCTCTTCACCGGCAACCTGACGCAGTCGCAGGACCGGTTGGCCTCCGCTCAGGGCGATGCCGCGCGCGCCCTCGTGAATCTCTATCGGGCGCTTGGCGGCGGATGGGCAGCGCCCACCATGGAAGACGATGCCGGGGCCGAGGCAGGGGACCGCCAGGCGGCCGGCCAGTTGCCTGACCCAGTGAACGACGGAGACAGCAGCCCATGAGCCACTTCCCGAGCCGCAGTGCCCGCGCCGCCACGGCCGCCCTCCTTGCCCTGGCATGGATCGCCGCCCCGGGCTGCAAAGAGGCCGCCCCGCCGCCGCCGCGCGCCGCACCGAAGGTGACGGTGGCCTTTCCCGAGACCCGCGACGTCGGTGACGAGCAGATCTTCAACGGCTGGACGGCCGCGGTAGAGACCGTGGACGTCCGCTCGCGCGTGCGCGGCCACATCGAAAAGGTCAACTTCAAGGACGGCGACATCGTGAAGGCCGGCGCGCTGCTGTTCACGCTGGATGCACGCCCCTTCCAGGCCGACGTCGACCAGGCCGTCGCGAACCGGCGCGTCTTCGAGGCGCAGGAAGTTGCGGAGAGCAAGGAGCAGGCTCGCCTCGAGGCCTTGCTCGAAAAGGGCGGCGCCAGCCAGAAGCAGGTCGAGAAGAAGCAGGCGGACGTGCTGGCGCTCAAGGCTCAGATCGCCGCCACGACGAGCGAGATCGAGCGGCTGCAGCTCAACGTGGAGTTCTCGAAGATCACGTCGCCCATCGCCGGGCGCGCCAGCAAGGCAACGCTCACCGCAGGCAACCTTGTCGGCGCCGGCGGCTCCGATCCCGTGCTGACCACGGTCGTCTCGCTGAACCCGATCCAGATCTACTTCGACATCTCCGAGCGCGCGTTGCTCGAGATCCGCGAGATGGCACAGAAGAAGGATCCGGCCCGGCTCAAGGAGTCGCTGTCCGCGCGCAAGCTCCCGTTCTCGTTCGGACTCGACACGGACTCCGGGTTTCCGCGCGAGGGCATTCTCGACTTCAACGACAACACCGTGGATGCCGGCACCGGCACGCTGCGCCTGCGCGGCATCGCACAGAACGAGGATGGCTTCCTGGTGCCCGGTTCGCGGGTCAAGGTGCGCATCGCGCCCGGGGAGGCGGCCCAGTCGCTTCTGGTGCCCGACGTCGCGCTGGCTTCCGACCAGACCCTTCGTTACGTGCTCGTCGTCGGACCCGACGACAAGGTGCTGCGCAAGGACGTCCGGCCCGGACGGCTGCTCGAAGACGGCATGCGCGTGCTGCTCCCGGTTCCGGGAGCGAAGGACGGTGAGGGCGTGCTCGCCACCGATCGAGTGATCATCGAGGGCCAGGCTCGCGCCCGCCTCTTCGAGCCCGCCGAGGCTCTCGACAAGAGCGGCAAGCCGGTTGCGCTGGGCGCCAACGCGCCCGCTCCCGCCGGCAAGTAGTCCGCGGCACCGCACAACACCGCTGCCGCAAGGCACCGCTTCCGCACAGCACCAGGAGACCGGCCATGCTCGCTCGATTCTTCGTCGATCGCCCGGTGTTCGCGACGGTGCTGTCCGTCGTCATCATCGTGCTCGGCATCGTCGCCCTCGAGCGGCTGCCCATTGCTCAATACCCGGAAGTGGCGCCGCCCACGGTCTCCGTGACCGCGAGCTACCCGGGTGCCAACGCCGAGACCGTCGCATCGACCGTGGCCTTCCCCATCGAGCAGGAAGTCAACGGCGTCGAGGGCATGCTCTACATGCAGTCGAAGTCGACCAGCGACGGCCAGATGACGCTGGACGTCACCTTCGAACTGGGCATGGATCTCGATCTGGCGCAGGTGCTCGTGCAGAACCGCGTGGCGATCGCGCTGCCCAAGCTGCCGCAGGAGGCGCAGCGCAACGGCGTCACCACGAAGAAGAAATCGACCAGCATCCTGCTCTGCGTCAACCTGCTCTCGCCCTCGGGAAAATACGACCAGCTCTACCTGAACAACTACGCCACGACGGCGGTGAAGGACGATCTGGCCCGCATCAAGGGCGTGGGCGACGTGACGTTTCTCGGGCCGCGCGACTACAGCATGCGCATCTGGCTCGACCCGTCGAAGCTCGCCGCGCGCAACCTGGTGGCGCAGGACGTGGTGGACGCCGTGCGCGCGCAGAACGTGCAGGTGGGCGCGGGCCGGCTAGGGCAGGCGCCCGTTCCGCTGGGCGCCAGCGTGCCCTTCCAGCTCACGATCAACACGCTGGGACGGCTCACGGATCCCGCGCAGTTCAGCGACATCATCGTGAAGGTCGGCACGCAGGGCCAGCTCGTGAAGCTGCGCGACCTGGTGAGCGAACGCGACGTCGTGGAGTCCGCCGTCTCGGTGCCCGGCGGCATCGAGTTCGGCGCCAAGAACTACGACGTCAACAGCTACCTGGACGGGAAGCCCGCCGTCACGCTCGCGCTCTACCAGCTGCCCGGCGCCAACGCGCTGCAGACCGCCGACGAGATCAAGGCCCGCATGGCGGAGATCGGCGCAAACCTCCCCGAGGGCGTCGAATACAAGATCGTCTACGACACGACGGTGTTCATCGCGGAGTCGGTGCACGAGGTCTACAAGACGCTCATCGAGGCGTTCATTCTCGTCTTCCTGGTCGTGCTCGTCTTCCTGCAGGACTGGCGCGCGACGCTGCTTCCGATGATCGACGTGCCCGTGTCGCTCATCGGCACGCTCTTCGTCATGTCCGCGCTCGGGTTCTCGATCAACAACCTGACGCTGTTCGGACTCGTGCTCGCCATCGGCATCGTCGTGGACGACGCCATCGTCGTCGTCGAGAACATCGAGCGCTGGATGGCGAAGGGCATCCCGCCACGCGAGGCGACCATCAAGGCGATGGAGGAGATCACCGGGCCCGTGATCGCCATCACGCTCGTGCTCACGTCGGTCTTCGTCCCGACGGCCTTCCTCGCGGGCATCAACGGCGAGTTCTTCAAGCAGTTCGCGCTGACCATCGCGGCCGCCACGATCATCTCCGCCATCAATGCCATGACCATGGCCCCGGCCCGCGCGGTGGCGCTCATCAAGCCGCACTCCAAGGAGCACCCGCCGGAGGCCTTGCCGCTCTGGGGCATCGCGCTGCTCGGCGGCGCGCTCGTCTACCACCTGCTCATCGGCGTGCTGCTCGGTCTCTTCGGCTTCGACGGCGAGGCCGGCGGCACCACGGTCCTGGTCATCAAGCTGGGGCTGTATGCCGCAGGCACCGCAGCGGGCTGGCTCGTGAGGAACCCGGTGAACGCGGCGCTCGGGAAGTTCCTGCGCGGGTTCAACAAGTTCTTCAACGTGCTGTCGTCCGGCTACGGCAGCATGGTGCGCGGCCTGCTGCGCATCTCCGTCATCATGCTGGTGGTCTATGGCGGGCTGCTCGCGCTCACGTGGGGCGGCTTCGAGCTTCTCCCCAAGGGTTTCATCCCGTCGCAGGACAAGGGCTACCTCGTGGTGAACGCCCAGCTCCCCGACGGCGCCAGCCTCCAGCGCACGGACGAGCTGCTGCGCACGCTCGCCGAGGAGGCCCGCAGCACGCCGGGCGTCGCCCACACCATCGAAGTGCCCGGCTACTCGACGCTGCTCGGCACGAACATCAGCAACATGGGCGGCATGTTCGTGGTGCTCGAACCCTTCGAGGTGCGCAAGCACGATCCCGAGCGCAGTTCGTTCGTCGTGCAGCAGGCGCTGCAGGCGAAGTTCGCGGCGCACCTCGGCGCGGTGACCAGCGTGTTCCAGGCCCCTCCCGTCGAGGGCATCGGCTCCACGGGCGGCTTCAAGCTGCAGGTGCAGGACCGCCGCGGCGCGGGCCTGCCGGCGCTGCAGGATGCGGTGACCGAGCTGGGCCGCGCCGGCACGCAGGACCCCGCCATCGCCGGACTCTTCTCCACCTTCAGCGTGAAATACCCGCAGGTCTTCCTGGACATCGACCGGGACAAGGCGGAGGCGATGGGCGTCTCGCTCGCCGACGTCAACAACACGCTGCAGACCTACCTCGGATCGCTGTACGTCAACGACTTCACCTTCCTGAATCGCAACTGGCAGGTGAACGTGCAGTCCGACCCGAGCTTCCGCACGCGCCAGGAGGACATCGGCCGGCTCGAGGTCCGCAACATCGCGGGCGGCCGCGTCCCGCTGGCGACACTCGTCAAGGTGAAGGACTCCGCCGGGCCGGCGCTCGTGAACCACTACAACCTCTACCCGTCCGCGGAGCTCAACGGCATCCCCGCGCCGGGAACGAGCTCGGGCGACGTCATCACCATCATGAACCGCATCGCGGCGGAGTCCCTCCCGCAGACCATGGGCTTCGAGTGGACGGAGCTGACGCTGCAGGAGATCCTCGCCTCGAAGGACCTGCTGTCGAAGCTCGTCTTCCCGCTCGCGGTGCTCTTCGTGTTCATGGTGCTCGCGGCGCAGTATGAGAGCTGGTCACTGCCCTTCGCGATCCTGCTCATCGTGCCGATGTGCATCCTCGCGGCGCTGCTCGGCGTGTGGGTGGTCAACCTCGACATCAACATCTTCACGCAGATAGGACTCGTCGTGCTCATCGGGCTCGCCGCGAAGAACGCGATCCTCGTCGTCGAGTTCGCCAAGCAGCTCGAGGAGCAAGGGAAGGAGCGCGTCGAGGCCCTCGTCGAGGCGTGCAGGGAGCGCCTGCGCCCGATCCTCATGACGTCCTTCGCCTTCATCCTGGGCGTCGTGCCGCTGATCACGGCCAAGGGCGCCGGCTCCGAGATGCGCTTCTCGCTCGGCGTCGCCGTCTTCTCCGGCATGCTCGGCGTGACCGCCTTCGGCCTGATCTTCACGCCGATCTTCTACAAGGTGATCCGCGGCAAGTCCTCCGGGAAGAAGGTCGTGCATGGAGACACGGCGCACGAAGGCGGCGAAGCTGCCCACGGCGCGTCCTCCGAGGGCGCAGCCCACGAAAGCGACCTGACATCGTGAGCAGCAAGCGCCGCAAGCCTCGCGCGCGCGGCGCGGCGGTGAGCAAGACCTCCAGCGGGGGCACCGCGTCGGCTCACAAAGAGTCCGGCGGCGGCAGCCGGCTCGCTGCGGCGGAGCGGCGCCGCGTCGAGAAGGCGGTACGCAAGCTGCTCGTGCCGCCGGGCAAGCGCATCCGCCTCTCACGCGACTACGACCCGGCCTCCACGGGCGATCACCTGCGCAAACGCCACGCCGCCGCCCGGCTCGCGCAGGGCGTCGAGCTGCTTGCCGAGCAGCAGGACCGCCTGTACGCGCAGAACACCTACTCGGTGCTCATCGTGCTGCAGGCGATGGATGCCGCCGGCAAGGACGGCACGATCAAGCACGTGATGTCCGGCGTGAACCCGCAGGGCTGCCAGGTCTTCAGCTTCAAGGCGCCGTCGACGGAAGAGCTCGATCACGACTACCTCTGGCGCTCGGCCAAGGCCCTGCCGGAGCGCGGCCGCATCGGCATCTTCAACCGCAGCTACTACGAGGAGGTGCTCGTCGCGCGCGTGCATCCCGAGATCCTTGCCCGCCAGCGCCTGCCGCCCGCGACGCGCGACGGCAACATCTGGTTGCGCCGCTTCGAGGAGATCAACGCCTTCGAGCGGCACCTCTCCGACAACGGCACGGTGATCCTGAAGTTCTTCCTGCACATGAGCCGCGACGAGCAGAAGCGACGCTTCCTGCAACGCATCGACCAGCACGAGAAGAACTGGAAGTTCTCCGAAGCCGACGCCCGCGAGCGCCTGCGCTGGGACGACTACATGGCGGCCTACGAGGACGTCTTCCAGCACACCAGCACGCCCTGGGCGCCGTGGCACATCGTGCCCGCCGATCACAAGTGGTACACGCGCCTCGCAGTCTGCGCGACGATCGTGCTGCGGCTGCAGGCGCTCGGCCTGCACTACCCGGCGGTCACGCCTGAACACGCCGCGGAGCTGCAGCGGGCGAGGAAGTTGCTGCAGGCCGAGGACTGAGGGACGGCTTTGTTTCGTGGTCGCGCCGGGGGTGCTGACCGCGCTGGGGGCGAGGCAGGGGTGAGTCGCATGGGGCGGGGTGTGCGCGGGGCGGGAGGATTGTCCGGCGCTGCGCCCGTGGGGCGGACGGACGCGTTACGGTTCCGGGAGCGGCGCCCTTCGCGCCGGACAAACCTCCCGTCCCGCGCTCGCCGAGGCAGGCTTTTCCGTGCCAGGCGAGGCGGTCAGCATCCCCGGCGCTTGCGCTTCTCGACGCCGTCGCTCGCCCGCAGAGGTTGAACGTCCGGACGGCGAGCGCGCCTGGCCGGTGTCTCGGGCGGAACGGTGGCCCGGACGAATGACGAGGCTCTGCCGGAGCGTGAGCGCTGCGAAGTCGTGTGCTGCCCACTTGTGAGTCGCTTCAGCTGACGCGTTCCGTCTCCGCCACGGCGTGATGCGTTCTCTGTGCCTGCCGCCCGTCATGGTCATCCCGCGCTGAGCAGCACTCGCTGGGAACTACGCGTTGAGAGGCACGCGCTCACCATCTCGAGCTGAGCGTCACGCGCGAGGCGTTCCGCGCTGCGCCGTGCACGCCGAACATTGCCCGCTTGAGGATTCCGTTCTGATCATTGAGTGCTGAGCATTCCGCACCTGAGCATCACGCGCCGAGCACCGCAATCTCCCCATCCCC
>JBBQUR010000015.1:0-122827 GCA_038212275.1 Planctomycetota bacterium | reverse complement strand
GGCAGCGATCCTGACCTCGCTGGGGCTGCCGACGGAAGCGCCGGTGCGGCACCCGGCGCGGCCACCTCCGGGATTTCAGTGGTGAGGTGAGAAGAGAGGTGTGCAGGGAGTTGGTCAGCGCGTCGCCGGGGACGTGATCGGGGCGGGTCTGCGCGCCGGGCGTCAGAACGGGCCAGCCGCGCCGGGATGTCGGCGCCTGGATCCGGGCGCGCGCGCCGCGGAGCGGGGAGTGGCGGCGCCGTGTAGCCGGCAGAGCGGCATTCACGTCCGAAGGCAGGACACGGCGCGGGCGCTGCGGTAGGGTGGGGGGCGCTTGTTTTTCCTTACGCACTTAGACGGCCTGAGCGGTGGGGGAATCGATCCCTCATCAGGACTTCCGTTTGAGGGCCCCTCAGATGAGTTTGCAAATTCCAGTGGCATTCGTGGTTCCGTGTCTCACTTAAGGTAAATCATGAAAATGATCATTCCGATCATGTTCTCCTGCCTTGCCTTCCTGCTGACGTCGAGCGTGGGAGTGCAGGAACAGGATCGCAGTGGCAAGGGCGATGGCCCTTCTGTCGTCGGGTCTTATTTCCGCGGCAACCGGGGAAGGGTAAATGAAACGCTTTCGCTCTCCGCTGACGGATCGGCAACTTTTCGTGGTACAGGTGACGGGCGAGTGGTCATCAAAGAGGGGGATGAGCATGCTCCTATCGGTGACACGATTGGATCTTGGTCAATTGATCTCGATATAGTAAGGCTGGCATTTCCCCGAGAGGCCATTTCAACATTGTCCGGCAAGCCATTACTGAATCTGTGCCAAGTGATGGCGGGGGGGCGACTGTATTTAGTGGAGGAAGCCGGATTTCTGTCATTCTGCCAAGCTATTAATGCAGGTGATGAACCACGCAATGGCAAATGGGGAAAGTTTTTTCTCCGAGAGAGCGATTGGGATATTGTCGGTAGCATCAATAAAGCGGAATTGCCGCGCGTATGGCAACGCTACGTTCTGGACAAGCCAATATCGGGAACCGTGTTGGCGGAGAGCGTCGCGGGCGGTCAAAGCATTGATCTCGGCGAGGTTGATGGCGTTTTTGAAGGTATGAATCTGTTCTGGCGCTGGCAGAGAAGTGAAGTTGACATAGATCATGTTCCGCTTGTCGTGAATAGGGTTACGACGAAGACTTGTGACGCGGAGTATAAATATGGGAACGAATCGGACTTCTATCCTAAGACAATTCCCGCCGGCTCCGTAATCACTTCTCGAGTAAACTATGTGCGAAGCGTCGATGAAGGACCTAAGGAACGTCGCTGACCTTGTCGTTGTCCGCTGTAGTTGTGGGTTGTGTTAGTTCAAGGTGTGCCACGAAGGCACTGTCGGCAGGTCCATCATGGCCGACTGACAGCGCCGAGCTGCACGGAAGATGATGGCAGGCCGATAGAGAGCGTGTGGATCCCGACAATGCAGCGCACCTTCCAGAGCATGACAATTCGCCTTCGCACGGAACGCCGATGTGGGTCGTCTCGCGCGTGGCCGGCTCCGGCCGTGAGCGCGAAGGCTCAGCGCAGCGCCCAGCAGTGAAAGCAGCCCTTGTCGTGGGACTGCACGCCGCTGTGTTTCCAGTAGGCAAAGTAGCCGGGCTCGACGTTGATCGGGCAGTAGTGCGAGATCAGGCTGCGACGCGTGGTCTTCGGATCGCGTTCGGCCGCGCCGCCGTGGATCAGCTCGGCGTGCCAGAGCAGTGCATCACCCTTGCGCGGCTGGAACTTGACCAGCGGCAGCCCGAGCGCGCGCGCCCGGTCGTGCAGCGACTGCAGGTAGAGCTCCGGCTGCGGGAAGCCGATCGGCATGAGCTTGTACTTGTCGTCGAAGAGCAGCTCCTGGATGCGGTGGCTGCCGACGTAGTACTGCAACTCACCGCTGTTCGGCAGCACGTCCTGCATCGCGATCCATGAGGCCACGAGCTCGAGCGGCGAGCGGACGCCCACGAAAGCCGTGTCCTGGTGCAGCGGAATCGACGTGCCCTGCTCGAACACCAGCGTCTGGAAGGCCAGCGCCGGCCGCTCGAAGAGCAGCCCGAGGAAGCGGCGCACCGGGTCCGCATAGGAGGCCGTGATCGTGGCACTGCTGACCGCATTGAGGTCGAGAATCTTCGTGCGCTTGCCGCGCAGGTCGGCGCGCATCGGCGCGATCTGCATGCCGGTGGCGTCCTCGTGTTCCACGTTCACGGACGGCCAGCGCCCCTGCCAGGCGAGTTCGACATCGGCGAGCACGCGGTCGATCAACTCGTGCGGCACCGCCTGCTCGAACACGACATAGCCGTTCTCGATCCAGAACCGCAGATCGTCGGCGTCCTTCGGCGTGATCATGCCCAACTCGAGCTTGCCGCTCACGACCTCGACGGCATTGCTGAGATCCGTCCACAAGCCGCCGAAGCGGCTGTGGAAGTGAGGCCCTGCCTTCTCGATGAGTCGTGCCGCTTCGAACTCGTCCATCACGCCGGGCTCCACGGGGAGCGGATCACGATAAGAGAAAGCCCGGAAGTTGTCGCCTCGCAGAGCGCCTCGCGAGCCGCCGGCCGCGCGCCGCTCAGTACGGCCGGGCAGGGATGTCGGCGCCCGCCATCCTGGTCCAGGATGCGCTGCTCCTCTCCGGCGCGACGCCCACGACCTTCGGCATGGACGATGTGCTGATAGGCCTGCCCTTCCAGGTGTGGGTGCTTCTCGGTGGCAGCGTGGTGCAGCAGGTGTTCGAGGAGACGGCCAAGTCCATCACGGGCCATCGACAGGCGACGATGATCGACAACTGGCATCTTTACTTCGCCTACACCCTGGCGTGGGCCTTGCCGTGGAGCGCGCTGCTCGCGTGGCGACTGCGCGTCGCGGCCGGACGCAGGGACGTGGTCGTGGGTCTCGTCGCGGCCGTGCTCCTGGGCAATGCCGTCGCAGGCGCACGCTGGCCCTGGTGGGGAAGCTGACCGCGGAGCCCGGGCGCCGGCCGATCGTCGCCATCAACCGGCTCGTGACAAGTCTGTCTCTCAGGAGCCAGCTGCTGGCGGCCGGAGCCGAGCCATGGCGTGGACGTCCGCGAACTCGCCGTCACGGAAGGCGTAGCGGCGGAGGGTGCCCTCGAGCTCGAATCCGCACTTCCGATAGAGGCGCAACGCGGACTCGTTGTCCACGTAGACCTCGAGCTCGAGCCGCGACAGGTTCAGCCAGCGGTCGGCGATGTCGAGCGCGGCCTGCAGCAGTGCGGTGCCCACGCCCTTTCCCTGCCAGCCGTCGCGCACCGCCATCGCGATCTGACCGACGTGGCGGCGGCGCGACGTGGAAGGAAAGGTGTGCAGATTGATGTGGCCTACGGCGTCGCCGTCGGTGCATGCCAGCAGCCCGACGTTCTCGTTCGCCGACTCGGCGAGGCGCTTGCGCCACGCTTCGATCGGCGGGAATGGAAGCTGCAGCGTGCCCCACACCGCGCGCGGCCCCGAGTAGATCTGCCGCACGACCTCGAAGTCGTCCGGCTCGACGCGGCGGATAGTGACCGTCATCTCGATGCGCCTCCCGCAGACCCGTCACGCCAGCCTCAGGCTCCGGGCCTCAGAGTCCGAGCAGCACACCCGTGCTGGCAGCAAAATGGTGTACGCCCGCAGGGTCCGGAATCCAGAACTGCAGCGCGAGATGCATGCCCGCTGCCAGGCCCGACGGCCACAAGCCGGCGATCATCAGCGAGCCGTCCGCTGGGCTCACGCAGTGGGTCTACGCGCTGGACAAGCAGGCGGCCCGCACGCGAGACCGGCAGAGAACGGTGCGTTATGGTCTTGGCATCCGCCGGCATCCCGTCACGCGAGTTTCTTCCGAGGGACATCCCATGACACGACGCTCCACGCTCCTGCTCGGCCTCGCCGCCGGCCTCATGGCCGTACCGGTCACCTTCGCCGGCGGGAGCAAGGTGACCGCGATCCCGGTCGCGGCCACGGCGGAAACGACGCCGGTGCCGGCGGGCGGCGACGCGGCCGACGACATGGCCATCTGGCTGGATCCCGTCGATCCGACCGCGAGCCTGATCATCGGCACCAACAAGAAGAATTCGGGAAAGAACGGAGGGCTGTACGTCTACGACCTGCAGGGTCAGCAGGTCGCCGCAGCCACGGGTTTCAAGGCCAACAACGTCGATCTGCGCTACGGCTTCCCGCTGGGTGGTGAGTCCATCGACCTGGTGGTCGCGACCAACCGCAGCAGCAAGTGCCTGAGCTTCTTCAGGCTCGACGACACGGGCGCGCAGCCCGCTCTCGTGCACCTGAACGACGTGAGCCTCGCGACCGTCGTCTCGCTGCCCGGTCAGGAGACCGACAAGGCCTTCAAGGATCCGTACGGCCTCGCCCTCTGGTACGACCAGTCGAACGACGCCTTCCACGCGTTCGTGACCAACAAGTCCGACGGCCGCGTGAGGCAGTACGAGCTGACCGACGGCGGCACGGCCATCACCGGCACGCTCGTGCGCTACTTCGATGTGGGCAAGATCTGCGAAGGCATGGCGCTCGACGATCAGCGAGGGACGCTGTTCATCGCCGAGGAGGACAAGGGCCTGTGGGCCTACGACGCGCACGCAGCGGCGCCGGCCACGCCCGGCGATCGCATCGCCGTCGCCGCCGGCAACCTGTACCTCAACGACATCGAGGGTCTGGGCATTTTCTATGGCGCCGATGCCGATCACGGATACCTGCTGGCAAGCGAGCAGAGGGTCAGCACGTTTGCCGTCATCGAGCGCTTCGACGAGAACGACAACGGGACGCCGTACGAGCTGCTCGGGCGCTTCCGCATCACCGACGCTGCGATCGATGGCGTGAAAGGCACGGACGGTATCGACGTGCTGGCGACGAGTCTCGGCGGGCTGTATCCGGCCGGCGTGTTCGCCGCGCAGGACAACTCCAACAAGGGCGGCAAGCAGAACTTCAAGCTGGTCCCGTGGGACAGCGTCGTCCAGGCGGCGGCCGCGGATGGATTGATGCTCGAGACGAACCCGGGCTTCGATCCGCGGAATCTCCCGTAGCGGCTCTCAGTCCGCGCGCGCCGATGCGCTCCGCGCACTGCAACAATGCAGGGCGCAAGGAAACGGCTTCGCTTTTCCGGGTGCGGAGCATGGAGCGGACCACCAGTCTGTCCCGGGAGTGGAGCGCAGCCTCCACAGCATGACAATTCGCGCTGGAAGTCGCGGAGCAGGGAGAGCGAGTGTCGCTCGCCCGTGACGATGACGTGGTCCGTGAGCTCGCGGCGGAGCGTACCGATCACGCGCTCGACGAAGGGGGTCTGCCAGGGCGAACGATGACCGCTGAGCGGCGCTCGCAGTCCCATCGCGCGGATCTCGTGGCGGAAGCACTCACCGTAGATGCTGTCGCGATCACGAAGCAGGCATTTCGGCTCGGTGCCGTCGCCGCGCGCGCATCTGCTGACGTATCACGGCCTGCTGGCGCCGGCGTCGTCGCTGCGGGCGGCGATCGTGCCGCGGGCGGGGAAGTCGGCGCGCTCGGGGCGGCCGTTGCGCGCGAGGCGGGATGGTCGCGGTGGCCACTGCGCCGCCCCGCACGCGCGCCGCGACCCGTGGGCCGAGCTGATGAAGCGCGTCTTCGCGCTGGACGCGCTGCACTGCGAGCGCAGCGACAGGGTGGGGGCGCTTGGATGACCTGGGCCCCCTGAGAGGACGGCGGGGCATACTGGGGGCGCGCGATCCCTGCGCGCCGGCGTCGGTCTCGCGCGTCTCCGGCCACAGGCCTACGCGCTGCTCTTCGATCGCTACCGCCTGAACCTGGGCTACCGGCAGCGCTACGGCTCGCAGATCGGACGCTCCGAGCGCTTCGGCAGCGTGCTGATGCCCTGCGAGGACATCGAGCACATCGACGAGCGACGGGCACAGATGGGCATGGGCCCCCTGGCCGACTACCTCGACCTGTTTCGCGAGGGGCCCGACTCGCCCCGGCCCGGGCATTTGCCCGAGCTCATGCGCAGTCGCTGACGGTGTGTTCCAGCGACATCGACGGCTGACGCGCGCGCTCAGGCTCCCACGCGTGAGGCTGTCGCGACGCGCCGCGCCCAGTCGCGGCCGCGCCGGATGAGCGGACGCTCGACGATCACCGCGAGCACCCACGCCAGCGCGATCGAGAGGAGACTCGCCACCACGAAGGTCGCCAGCGCGATGGGCAGCTCTTCGGAGCGGGGCGGGATCACCTTCTGCGCCACGTAGATCGCGATGCCCTGGAACAGGTACATGCCGTAGGACAGCTTGCCGACCGCGACGAGCCAGCGCACGCGCAGCACGCGCTGCACCAGACCCTCACCGACGAGCAGGCTCGTGAGAAAGGCCGCCACCGCGATCGAGTACCAGACCTGCTGCGTCGGCCACTGGCCCGGCGACTGCTCCGCGAGCGGCCAGCTCGCCAGTTGCAGCGCGACGAGCGCCAGCAGCGTCGCCACGGTGGCCGCCCGTGTACCCAGGAAGTCCAGCACCCTCCAGCCGCGCGCGCTCTCGAGCAGCAGCGCCACCAGGCAGCCAAGCAGGATCTGGCCGTACGGGAAGACCCAGATGTCCAGCTTCCACGCCGCGAGCGCCGGGCTGGCCCACGCGCTCCAGCCGGCGAGCGGCAGCAGCACCGTCAGCAGCATGGCGGCCGCCAGGACGCGTCCGCGCGAGCGCTGCGCCAGCAGCAGGAAGGCGAGCGCGGGCCAGAGCAGGTAGTACTTCTCCTCGATGCCCAGCGTCCACGCGTGCGAAAAGGGGCTGCCCTTGCCCTGCGCGATCGACTGGAAGGCCAGCGCGATCTCGGGGTAGTAGAAGACGTAGGACAGGAAGGCGTCCGTGAAGTTCTGCCGCAACGGCCGCGCCCAGCCCGCGCCCCATATCAGCGCGGCGTGCGTGCCCAGCGCGATCCAATAGAGCGGCAGGATGCGGCACACGCGGCGGATGTAGAAGGCCTTCAGCGACACGCGGCCGTGGCGCGACTCCTCGCGCAGCCCGAGCATCGTGATGAGGTAGCCGCTCAACACGAAGAAGATGCTCACGCCCTGCCAGCCACCCAGCCATTCCCAGAGCCAGCGGTCGCGCATGTGGCAGCTGATGACGAGCAGGACGCTGATCGCGCGCAGCCCGTCCAGCTCGGGCAGGTAGGTGCGGCCCAGGTATTCGGCGTGACTGCGCGGGCCGCCGCGGGAGCTCGTCATCTCGCGCCGCTCACTCGGGGCGGGTGCCGGCTCTCCGGGCCGCGCATTGCGCCGACGAAGGCGAACGCGGGCAGCGCGAGGACGAGCAGGAGGAAGGCGCAGGCCGTCACGTGCTGGAGCATGCGCGTGAGTGTAGCGTCCCGAAGAACAGGAGAGCCCGCGCTCCGGCGCTCAGCTCCAGCGCAGCGCACCGGCTCGCTGCTGTCGAGCGACCGGCCCCGGACGCAGCCGTTGACGACGTCGTGCCTGCTCAACGCTCACGATGAAACCGGGTACTTCCATCGGTGCCGGTGCGGCAGTGGGTGCTGACGCAGCCCTTCGCGCTGCGCTTCGCGGTGGCGTTCGACCGCGAGCCGGGCGCAGTGGTGTTCGTGCAGCGCATCGGCGGGGCGCTGAATCTCAACGTGCACTTTCATGCGCTGGTGCTCGACGAGGCGTATGCGACGGAGAGCAGCGGCGAGGGCGCGGCCTGGCCGAAACGGCCCGGCTTCGCCCGAGTCGCGCCTGCTCTGCTTGCTGCTCTTCATCACGGCCTCTTTCCCTGGATCTGCCCGGGCTCAGGAGGCGGTGCTCTGCTCCATGCTCTGCACTTGGAAAAGCGAAGGAGTCCCCGCACGCCCGACAATGTCACACGCTCGGCATCAGCGAACGCGAAGGAGTTTCATGATGCCGCACACGTTATCCTGTGCCCTCGTTTCCGATGCATGACCGCGTCGGGGGAAAGCGGCCATGGCCAGTTCGATCGACAGGGCGCGACAGGGCGCGACAGGGCGCGACAGGGCGCCGACAGGGCGCCGACAGGGCGCACGCAGCGACCCGCTGAGCCGACCAGCCACTTGGCGTCCGAAGTCGTCGCGCTGCTCGCAGTGCTGGCCCTCGCGCTCTGGCTGCGCCTCGGCGATTTCAACGAGCCCTTCACCGGCAACGGCTGGCAGCACCTGAGCGCGCGCCTCGGCATCATGGGGCGCAACTACGCCGAGGCTGGCTACGCGACGACGCACTTTGCGCCGGCCGCCGACCCGGTGCCGCCGGCCGACGGCCGCTGGATGATCTACTTGAATCATCCGCCGCTCGTGAACCTCGTGCTGTCCTTCGCCTACCTCGCCTTCGGCGTGCACGAGTGGAGCGGGCGGCTGGCCATGGTGACGGCCTCGCTCGGCGCGCTGCTGGCGCTCTGGGCGCTCACGCGGCGGCTCTTCGGCGCCGGCGCGGCGCTCGCGGCGGCCGCTTTCGCCGCTGCCGTCCCGATGACAGCCTTCTACGGATCGCAGGCCTGCGAGAACGGCTCGCTGCTGCTGTTCTTCGTCTCGCTCTCGCTGCTGCTCTACGTGCGGCAGCTGGATCGGCCGACGCGCGGCGGCTGGTGCGTCGCGCTTCTCGCGCTGATGCTCGCGGCAGCGACGGACTGGCAGGGCTACCTGCTCATGGCAGTCCTCGCCGGCCACCAGCTCTGGCTCGGCCGGGGCGCGCGGGCCGCGTCGATCGGCGGCGCGCTGCTTGTCTCGCTCGCGCTCTACGGGGCGCTCGTGCTCGCTGCGAAAAGCGTGTCGTCCGGCGCGTCGATCGGAGAGAACGCGAGCATGCTCGGGATCTTCTGGTCCCGGTCGTGGGGCGGGCTGCCGGGACTCAGCCAGTCGAGCGGCCTCTCCGTGGCGGAGCTGCTGGCCAAGCCCGCGCAGAACGCGGTCGTTCTCTTCACCGTGCCGGTGCTGGCTCTCGCGGCTGTCGGCCTGCTGCGCCTGCGCACGGCGCGCCATCCGTCCCTGCCGATCCTGATGCTGCTCTTCGCGGCCTGCGACTTCCTTGTCTTCGTGGAGGGCGTGGTGCGCCACGAGTTCTGGATCGGCACGCTGTCGCCCGCGGTGTTCGTGCTGGCTGGCGCGGGTGCGGCGGGCCTGCTCGCGCGGCTGCGGCCGGGCGCGCTGAAGGCGACGGCGCTGGTCGCGCTGGCGGCCGCCGCGGCAGCGCCCGGCGCCCTGGCGACGCGCGAGCGCTTCGAGTCGATCCGCGACGACTACTTCCACACGCTCGGCATCGTGATCGAGCAGCACACCCGGCCGGGCGACATCGTCGGCACGTGCGAGCTCGAGTCCAACCCGCTCATGTGGTACGCCCGTCGCAGGGTCATCTTCGCCCTCTCCGACAGTCTGATCCCCGAGCACGGCTTGCCCGACTCGCTCGGGCCCGGGGCGGCGATCGTGATTCCCGAACGCATGTTCGCGCCGCACGACCACGAGCGGCTGCTCCGGCTGCTGGGCGAGGCCTATGCGTGTGACGTCGTGCCAAGCGATTGCTGTGGGCCCATCCACATCTTCGATCTGCGGCGGCCGCTGCGCTGAACTCGCCGTCTGGGCACGATGGCTGAGCGCCAGGCTGCGGTGGTGGCAGCGGTCCTGACATCGCCGGGTGTCTGTCCCGAGAATGGAGCGCAGCCTCCACAGGATGACGTGTCGCGCTGGACGTGCTGCACTGCGAGCGTAGCGGGGCGGCCGGCCGTTCGCTCGCAATCGCAGGACGCGCCATGCAGCGGCACAGGCGTTCCACGCAGTCGCGATCGCCGCCGGCCAGGGACACGCCGGCATGCAGCGTGAAGCCGTCAGCGACGGCGCAGTCCAGGCACAGTTCCTCAAGCCGCTCCGACTTCCAGCGCGCGCGCCGGCGGGGTGGTCGGGCGTTCGGCAGGTGCGAGGCGCGGAGGAGATCGCTGCCGCCACCACCAGTGCCATCCGCGACGCGGGCTGCCGCGCGGCGCTAGTCGCGGCGCAGCACGAACGGCTCGCCGCACGGACCGCGGCGCGACGCCAATTCTTCGCAGGACGGCGAGGGAAACGACTCCAGCCAAGCCAGGTATTCAGCGAAGTCCGCGATCGCCGGCGAGCGAAGTCGTCGCAACGCCTCGACGTCGGCGGCGCTCACCGGCAGCCCGCGGCTCAGGTCGAGCAGCAGTGGATCAGAGGAGTCTGAGCAGTTCATCGAAGCGATCCAGCAGCCCGGCGAACTCGAAGTAACGTCGCACGCGCGTCCGATCCACGGCGGGCTGCCGCATCAGGTGCTGGATGTCGGCCAGCTCCCCGAACGTGCGGGACGGATCGTTCTTCATGGCGTGCACTTTCATGGCGATGAGATGCTCGGCCGAGGTCACGGGCAGGCTGCGCCCCTCCCATGCGAGAGTCGCGGCTCCCGGAAAGATCTGATCCGCGGTCTCTCGATCGACATAGATGAAGTCGACTCGGCCGAACGCGCTGTCCGCGTGAAGGTGGTTCGAAAACCCTGCGGAGGCATGCAGCGTCCTGTAGCCGAGTGATTCCATGAAGGCCAGCAAGTCAGCCTGCGCCGAAGCGTCCACGACCAGGTCGAGGTCCTGCGTCGTGCGGGACGACCCGTGAGCCTGCATGGCAAGGCCGCCCGCCATCAACCAGCGCTGGCCCTGCTGCTCGATGTGCTTCGTGATCCGGTCGAGCACCGTTCCGAACTGCATCGCCATGGGCTCGACGATACCACGGTGCCAGTCTTCCCTGCCGCTGGTCGGCGCATGCCGAGGATACCCTGGCGGCTTCAGTCCGAAGCGCGTCGCTTCATCGCGGCCTCGGCGCGGCGGTCATCGCTCGGGCGCAGTGGTGTTCGTGCAGCGCATCGGCGGGGCGCTGAATCTCAACGTGCACGTCCACGCGCTGGTGCTGGACGAGGTGTTTGCAGCGCAGGCCGGGAGCGGAGCCACCGCCGCGCCGCCGGAGTTTCACCGAGCGCGGGGCTGATCTCGGGCGACATGGCCGACGTCCTGCAGGCGATCCAGGTGCGAGTGCTCGGCGTGCCTCGCCGCTGGGGCCTCTCGCCCGGCGATGATGACTCGGCGCTGGCGGCCATGGTGGAGCGCTCCCCGGAGCTGGCGGCCGCGCAGGCGATGCCGTGGTGCGGGCGGAGCGGCCATCATGGCCGAAGGCAGGACACGCCGAGGGCGCCGCGGTAGGGTGGGGGGCGCTTGCAAGACATACGCCCCGCACTGCTCGCACTCACGCTCGTCCTCGCGGCCGCGGTCCGCGCGCAGGACGCCTTCGCGCGCGCGCTCCCGCCAGGCCCGCAGCCCGTCGGCTACTTCACGGCGCTCGTCGAGGACGCGGACGGTCGCTACGCGCAGTACGGCTACGACGGTCCCGCGCCACGCTTCGTGCAGGTCTGGTATCCGCTCGCGCGGCCCGTGGACGGCGAGCCGCTGACCTATGGCGAGCTCCGCGAACGCGAGGTCCCCGAGCCGCTTGCCCAGGTCTACGCCGAGTTGCTCGCGCGCATGGACGAGAGTTTCGTCGCCTGCGACCTCGCCGAGCAGGTGGCGACGCACGAGCCGATCGACGACTCCCCGCACACCGCGCGGGACGTGCTCGAGGCCGTGCAGAGCCTTCCGACCACGAGCCGTCGCGCACGTCCCGACGGGCCGCACGACGTGCCGATGATCGTCTACCACCACGGCTCGCAGGGCCTCTCGGACGAAAACGTCGCGATGGCCGAGCACTTCGCGTCGCGCGGCTGGGGCTTCGTCTCCGCGAACTTCCACCTGCCCCGGGCGGACATGCCGTACGGGCTGCATGAAGGCGTGACCGACGACCACGCGGCGCTGCGCGCGGTGATCGCCTTCGCGCGTTCACTCACCACGAGCGACGATCTGTTCTTCGTCGGCCACAGCTGGGGCGCGCAGGTCGGATGGTGCAGCCTGCGCGAACCGGGGCTGGCCCGCGCCTTCGTCTCCATGGAGACGACACTCGAGTCCAAGACCGACCTGAACGAGATCGCGGACAAGTGGCCGTTCCTGTACGAGGCGTTCACGCTGCGCGACAGCAAGCTCGCGATCCCCGTGCTGCACTTCGCGAACACGCGCCGCGACGAGCCGTTCGCGTACTTCGTCGGGCGCAGCACGGCCGACATGCTGCAGGTCTCCGCGAAGCTGCCGTTCGAGCACGAGGCCTACACGAGCGCCTGCTTCCTGCGCCTGCGGGTGGCCGAGCGCTTCCCGCAGCCCGACGCCGACCTGCTGCGCGATCAGCTCTCGTTGTACGCCGAGCACCTGAGCATGATCGACGCATTCTTCGACTCGGTGCGTGGATCGCGTCCGTTCGACGAGCAGCACTTCCGCAAGACGTTCTTCGTGCACCGGATCACCGGCGACGCCCCGGAAGTTCACTGACCGGGGAGTTGGTCGTCGTGTCGGGCTCGTCCGCCGGGTCGGCGCGCCTCAGAGGCTCGGCAAGAAGACGCCGCGCAGTGCGGCCCACTCGACGTCACGGCCGGCGGGGCCGACGAGCAGTTCGTCGCCGGGGCCGAAGCGGATGCCGCTCACGTAGCTGCTGGAGCTCCGGGCGGCGATCGTGCCGCGGGCGGGGAAGTCGGCGCGCTCGGGGCGGCCGTTGCGCGCGAGGCGGGATGGTCGCGGTGGACGCTGCGCCGCCCCGCACGCGCGCCGCGACCCGTGGGCCGAGCTGATGAAGCGCGTCTTCACGGTGGACGTGCTGCACTGCGCGCGCTGCGGCAGGGTGGGGGGGCACCTGGATGACTTACGCCGCTCGCGACGCACGTTCGTGACCTGAACCGCGACACGGGGATTGTGAGGTCCGAGTCGTGAGGGGCCCGACTCACCCCGGCCCGAGCATTTGCCCGAGCTCATGCGCAGTCGCTGACCGCCGATCCATTCATGGGCCTGCGGGCGGGCCCGCCGGGCACACGCCGCCCGCACGAGCCGCGCCCCGCCACCGGCGGACTTCACTGGCGCAGGCTCTGCGTCCGATGGAGAGGCTGGTCGCGGGTTGCCGATCCGCGCGGGGCGCCCTCGCCATGACGGAGCAGCGGATGTCGAAGGCCATTCAGGTGTCGGTCGCGATGCTCGCAGGCTGCCTCGCGTGCGGGCTGCCGCTGTGGCCCATCCCGTACAGCGAGGTGAGCATGCCTTCCAGCCCGTCCGGGATGACCTGGCTGGTGCTGGGTGCGCTCGCGGGACTGCTCGCAGGCTGGATGCTGCGCGCGCGCGTGCGCACGCCGGTGCTCGCGGTCACGGCCGGCTTCGTGCTGGCCGTCATGCTGCGCGTGGCGATCGAGACCGGCCGCGACCCGACCTCGCACAATCTGTGGCCGTTCGAGGTGGCCATCGCCGGCGGCATCGGCACGGTTGCCGCGTTGCTCGGCGTGCTGCTCGCGCGCGGCATGCAGCGCTTGCTCAGGGCGTGACGCTCGACGTCGCCCCGCTCCGCGAGCGGCGTCCACTCGGCGAGCGTGAAGAGCGAGCGGACATTGCGTGAGCGGCGTGCCATGTCCGCAGAGATCGGAAGCCGGATCGGCCGGATCTAGTCCATCGTGCCCCCGCGTCGCACGAGCCACATCTTCATGTGACTCACCCGTCTCCACACGGCGGTTCGGGAAACGGGCCGTGCTCGCAGTGATCGTGCGGCGAGGCCATGTGCTCGTCGCGGACGGCCTCCAGCGTGTCGAGATATTCCGGATCGGTCGTCCGCGGCAGGGCGAACCAGGCGAACTCCTCGCTGGTCGCGCGCGGCCGGTCTTCGGCCGGGTGGTGCGCGCTGCTCAGCGTGACCACCGCCACCACGTAGTACGCCAGCGTATTCCACGCGCCAACCGTGCCCGTGCGAGACAAGACGTGCGTGGCCTCGTGCAGCGTGACTCGCGCCAGTGACTCCGCGTCGTGCCACGAGCCGTCCTCGAAGCTGAAGAAGGTGTTGTCGAGCAGCGGGTCGGCCGCCTCGCCCTCCGGCGTGTCGATGGAGCCCACGCGGAAGCCGCCGTCGCACTCCTGCGCACGCGCTCCCGTCGCTACGGCCAGGTCGCCCCACGTGGTCGACCAGACGGTGAGCGGCCACCTGCAGCCGCCGTCCGACGTGAAGCGCATGCCGTCGTCGGTCAGCTCGACGCGCCCCGCCGGCAGCGTGCGTCGCCACGGCGACGCGAGGAAGTCGTTCGCGAGCGCCACCGCGTCGGCCCAGCGAGTGAGCGCCGCGGCGCGGTCGGTGGCGCGGTCGGCCGGCTCGCGCAGCACGGCGGGCGACACCACGACCGACCGGCAGGCTGCGGCCGGCAGGACGAGCAGCGACAGCACGGCGCGTGCGGTGCGCATGCGGCGAGCGTATCCGAACGCGCCGCCCGCGAGGCGTGGCGATCAGTCCCGCCCGAGATCCTCGGCCAGCGTCGGGAGGGGCGTAGGTATTTCAAACGCCCCCTCCCTGCCCCGGCGCTCGCCGCGTGTCTCCTCCGGCACCGGGCCTGCGCTCCGTCCCCGGCACGAATCACCTGCGCCACGCGCTTGGATGACCTACGCCCCCGCAACGGTCGCGCGGCCGATCAGTGACAGCGGACATGGGGTGGGGCCCGGTGCGCGATGCCGCGCGCGATGCTCAGCGCGAGGGCGCCTCCGCGGGCACGGGCATGCTCGCGGGTCACGCGGTCCGAGGAGCCGGCCGCAGCCAGCAGAAGGTCGCCGCCGCCGCCGCTGAGCAACGGGGCCGCGAGCCGCGGCGACACGTCCGTGAGCACGAGCACCTCGACGAGCGTGTCGAACTCGAACAGGTTGGTCCCGTCCGTGAGCCGTCGCAGCGTGTCGCGCGCCGGTTCCCAGTCGACGCGGCGGCTCGTGCTCCGGTGCGCCCGCCGCGCGACGGCGGCCAGCGCCTTGGACGCGAAGTCGCTCATCTCGTCGTGCCGGTCGAGCAGCGCATCGGCCAGTTCCCAGAGCCGCACGCACCGCGCCGACCTCGATCGCGCCCTGGGACGGCCGCTCCAGCAGCGCGCGGTCGGCGCGGATTGTCCGCGAGACACCGACAGCGCGCTCCGGATTGAGAACTGAGTCGTTCCTCCCCGGAGTTCACCATGTCGTTCCGTCCGTTCGTTTGTTCGCCCCTTCGTCCGTCCTTCCGTTCCTTCGGCCGCCGGTCGCTTCGGACCTGCTGCCTCGCGTCGGCTCTCGGCCTGCTCTTCCTCGCCCCGGCGACGCGCGCGCAGTCGCTGAACGGTGCGCTCTCCGATGACACCACCGGGCCGGTCACGCCCGGCGTGCACCAGGTCACCGGCAGCCTCACGGTGGCGGCCGGCAAGATGCTCACCATCCAGCCGGGCGCCATTCTCAAGTTCAACGGCGTGTTCCTAATCGGTGTCACCGGCACGTTGCACGTGAACGGCACGGCGCTCGCGCCCGTCGTTTTCACCACGATCAAGGACGACACGGCCGGCGGCGACACGAACGGCGACGGCAACTCCACCGCACCGGCACCCGGCGCCTGGATGGGCCTGATGTTCCACGCCGGCTCTGGCGCCAGCGTCGTGGACCACGCCGACATCCGCTACGCGACGACGGGCGTGAACACCGACGCACCCACCGCGGGCCTCACGGTCAGCAACAGCTCGGTGCGCCACGGCTCGGGCTACGGCATGAACTTCGCCTTTGGCCCGACCCATCCCTCCGTGAGCCACTGCCAGATCGATGACAACGCCCTGGTCGCCATCACGAACATCGACCTCAACGAGGTGCCGGCGTTTCTCGACAACTCGGCCAGCGGCAATGCCGGCGGCAACGTCATGTTCATCAACGGAACGACGATCAACAGCTCCATCACCATCGGCCCGCACAACATCCTCGGCGGCTCGCTGGTCATGGCCGGCAACATCGCGGTGAACACCGGCGGCACGCTGCACCTGCTGCCGGGAACGCACATCAAATTCGGCGGCACCGCGCAGGTGAATGTGAACGGCGGCGCCGTGGACTGGCAGGGCACGGCGGTCGATCCGATCGTCCTGACCTCGGCCAAGGACGACACGATCGACGGCGACAGCAATGCGGACGGCGTCGCGAGCGTGCCGGGGAACAGCGACTGGCTCGGCATCAACGTGAGCGCCGCCGCCGCGCCCTCGACCATCAGTCACCTGCTGCAGCGCTGGTTCGGCTACGGCGGGAGCGCCGGCCTGTACAGCAACTCGCCGCTGCTGAGCCTGCATGACGTGCGCACCGAGCACAGCGCGTTCTGGGGCTTCTGGCTGCAGGATCTCGCGGGTCCGGGCACGGATCTCGTCGCGTGGAACTGCGGCAGCGGCTTCGTGATGCAGGGCGGGGCCTTCAATCTGCTGCGTTGCACGTCGGCCGGCAACTCCGGCGTGGGCTTCATCCGCAACGCGCCGGCGTGGACCGGCTCGGTGCACAGCTCGATCGCGTGGGCCAACGGCACCGACGTGTCGGCCTTCAACCTGGGCCAGTGGATCGACGGCGACGGCTCCGTGACCTTCAACGGCCTGCTGGGCAACATCGTCAGCGACCCGAAGTTCACCGACCTCGCGAGCGGCGACCTCACGCTGCAGCCGACGTCGCCCTGCATCGACGCCGGCGACCCGGCCGACGCGCCCACGGGCCTCGACATCGCGGGCTTCCCGCGCCTGATGGATGGCAACCTCGACAAGCTGCGCGTCGTCGACATGGGCGCGCACGAGTTCGACCGCGTGCACCTCGCGCTGAGCGGCACGCTGACGCCGGGCGGCAGCATGACTTTCACCACGACCGGCACGGCAGGCCTCAGCACCTACCTGTTCATCGGCGTCGTGCCGACCGAGGCGGCGTTCAAGACCTTCGGCCCGCTGTTCGTGAACCTCGGCGCGCCGTACATCCTCGTCGCGTGGCTCCCCGTGCCGAGCACGTTGCCCATTGCGATCCCGGCCGACCTGCCCGTGCCGCTGCCGCTCGTGGTGCAGGAGCTGGGCCTGGCCAGCAACATGTCCACCAGCGCCGGCAACCTCTCCAACCCGGTCTTCGCGACGATCCAATGAGCCGCGCGTGCGGAGCTCCGGCGCCGCGGCACAGCGCGGCTCCGGAGACCGCCACCGAGTTGGCCTCAGCGCAGCAGCGGCTCGTCGTCCGCCGAGGTCTGGTGGGCGGTGGGCGAGGCCACGCAGCGCATCAGCTGCGTCACGACGACGAGGAAGCGCTGCACGTCCGCGCGGTGCGGGTTGTCGGGATCCTGCGCGGCCAGCGCGGGGCCGCAGACCTCGACGCGATGCGACGCGCCACCGGCGATGAGTTCCAGCGACATCGTGTCGAGGTCACTGCACACGACCGCTGGACAGGCCTTGCCTCCGTCGCCCTCGGGGAGCAGGGAAACCAGTTGCGTGAAGCTGTTCGCCTGCATCGCGTCGCGCAGCGCCTCGCATGGCGCGGCCGTCAGTGCCGGCCGCACTTCGCCCGTGCCGACCCACTTGTTCCGCTCCTCGTTCCAGTGCTCGACGAGCACCGAACATGCCCCCTCCGACGTGAGCAAGGCCGACCACGAGACGACATCGTCCGGCGCGCAGAGACCGCTCCATCCTCGGCGAGGTCTTGCCGCTGTCGGTCGCGGCCGGCGCGCGCGCGGGCCGCGCGTCGGGCCGCGCGGGGAGCGCGGGGAGCGCGGTGCGGCCGGGCAGCGACGAGCGAGCGGGGCGCGAGGTTCCGGGTCCGCCGTCGGCGCCTGCCTGAGCGCTGTCCGGCTCTTGCTCGGCGCCGAAGAGTGATGCCTGCCCGGGTGCTGCGCTCATGGGGCGCGGATTCCAGCGCGCGGGGCTCTGCGTGTCGCTGAAGGCACCCTGCCTCGCACGCGCGGCGCTACCCGTGGGCCGAGCTGAAGAAGCGCGTGTTCGCGCTGGACATGCTGCATTGCCCTGGCTGCGGCGGCCGGCGCGTGATCCTGGCGGCGCTCACGCAGCCCGCGGTGGTCACCGCGATCCTGACCTCGCTGGGGCTGCTGGCCCATGTGCCGATGCGGCATCCTGCGCCGCCGCCACCGGGATTTGCATGGTGAGGTGAGAAGCCAAGCGTGCAGGGACTTGGTCAGCGCATCGCAAGGGACGTGAGCGGAGCGGGTCTGCGCGAGGGGCGGCAGAACGGACAACCCGGGCCGGGATGTCTGCGCCTGGAGCCGGGCGCGGGCGCCGTGGAGCGGGGAGCGGTGACGCCGTGTCGCGGACGGGGAGGCATTCATGGCCGGAGGCAGGACTCGGCGCGGGCGCTGCGGGAGGGCGGGGGTCGCTTGAAATGCCTACGCACTCTGAGGATTGGCGGCGGGAAGACCTCCAGGAAGCCACCATGTGAGTCGGAATGTGTCCCGTGTGCGGCACCGAGGCGTACAACAACACGCCCCTGCGGATCCACCATCTCCACCGCGCGTGCGCGCAGCACATCAGGAACCGCCTCGGGTGGCTCGTCAGCGACCGGGCTGCTGATCACTTTGGAAGGCGGCCGACTCACTGGCGACGTCATCAGGATTGTGCCGACTCCAAGCAACGAAATGACGCTGAGTCACCCCAGGATTCATACCCGCAGTTCCAATCGCGCCACTCGATCCACCGGTCGCGTGGACGCCGTACCTGCGGCGGTCACGAGCTTCCCTGGAGTAACTGGCGCCTCGATCGAGACACCTATACTCAGTCCGCCTTCCCGACGACGACAGGAGAGGAACGAGATGACTCTCGTGCAGATTCTGGCGCAGGGCGCCACTCGAGCGGCGCTCACGCTGGGGTTGCTGCTCGCGAGCGCGACCGCCTCCAACGCAGTTGCGCAGACGCCCGACGGGATGGAGACCCGGGCGGCGGTGCCAGACTCGGCCCCGAGCTTCGATTTTCTGGTCTTCGGCGACGGCCTCCATCGAGTGAACGCCAGCAACGGCGATGTCACGACCTGGTTCGCTCCGAGCCGAAAGGTGCGCGACGTCGCGCGCCTGCCAGACAGAGGAGGTGGCGTGACCACGGTGTTCGCGCTGGTGGACGATCGCGTCGAGCGCCTCTTCGCCTCGTCCGGGAAGCCGCTGAGCGGGCTGGTCGAGGGAGAGGAGTGGGCGCTCGCACCCGGAACGACTTCGGGAGCGATGCATCCACGTCCCGACCGGAGGCAGGACAGGCATGCGGGTCAGAAGCTGCGAGCGGTGTGGACCGGGAGGCAGGTCGCGCACATCGCGGACGCCATCGACCTTGTCACCATCGAGCGTGACTCCGATGAGGAACCGTGGCAACTCCGGCGCGCCATTCCTACGGTCACGGCGGGTGAGTCGGATACGTCCTTCACGATGACCACGGATCTCCAATGCAATCTGTCCATCGCGCCCGATGGCATCCTTTGCAACAGCGCGTTGTGGAGCAACGGATTCGGCGTCTGGTTCGCCTTCGCTCTCAAGGCCGGCGCGGTGTCGCCGTGCGTGATGAACGAGAACGTCAGCCTGCCGTCGCTGCCGTCAAGCATCCTTGGCGAGGGCGACAGGGTGGTCGATGTCGCGATGCCGCCCGGTCGTGGCGTCCTCTATGCTCTCATCGAGCGCTCCGACGGCCGCATGGCGGTCGCGCGTTGCCGGCTCGTGCGCGATGATCACCCTCGCTGGGCTCCCTCCCTCGGTGAAGACCATCCTCTCGAGCCCGAACCGTGGCGCGTCAGGGAGTTGTCGCTCCCCGACGGAATCATCCTCTCTCACATTCGGGTGGAGTGGACGGATTCGTGCGTGGCCTTGATGGGCGAACACTTCCTCGGACTGCTCACCGAAGGCCTCGATGGCGACCTGAAACCGGTCGCCATCGATCCGGCCGCGCTGCCCGTGGACCTTGTGTTCAGGGATCTCGTGTTCACCACGAGCCCCGAGTTTGTCTGGAGCGACGTCGCGCCGCAGGACCGGCTGCTCGTCATCGGGGAAGCGGGTCATTTGGATTCCACGGATCAGTCGTCTCGCGTCTTCGTCCTCGCCGTGCCGACGCTTGAAATTCTCGGTTCCCATGTCGTTCCGGGAGGAACTCGGCGCATTGCGAGCCTGTACGGAAATGATTGAGGACGATGTGCGCTGGTCGCGACCCGTGAAGCGATCCCGCAGAGTCTCTCAGTCGCACGCCGCGCGCATCCTCGCTTCTTTCGTCTCCGTCGTCGCCGTGCTGCCCGCCTGCCGCGACGGTGTCGAGCCGCTGGCGCGATACGTGGCGCGGCCGGGCGTTGGGCGCCGGCCGGCCGATCAGGCCTTGACGATGTACGCCTCCGCCGGCGTCCCGAGCGCGCGCACCTGCGCCGCGCGGCCCAGACCACCTCGGCGCCCGAGTACGGCAGCGGCGCGCGCACGCCGGACACAGCCAGCGGCACCGCGAGCTCCGGCCGCGAGCGCTGCAACTCGAGGATCGCCGGCGCGTCCGCGCCCCAGCCCGCCAGCTCCCCGAATTTCTCCGCATGCTCGTGCCAGCCGCGGATGCGCAGATCCCGCGTGACGCAGGGCAGCGGGGAGCGGCGATGCCGCATCGCGGGCGGAGCGGCAATCACGGTAGAAGCGAGGACACGGCAAGGACGCTGCGGCAGGGTGGGGGGGGCGCTTGAATGACCTGCGCTCCGGCTGTAACGCCTGGCGCGATTCGCGGCTTCTTCGGGCAGGCGATCCGGTGGCTGTCGCTCGGCGCGCTCGCGCTGCGCAATGCCACAATCGTCCGGCACCCACCATTTCCTCACCCCGGAACGGAACGACCCCGATGAAGACCTGCCTTGCCCTGCTGCTCGCCGCGAGCCTGCTTCCGGCCCCCGCCATGGCCCAGACCGGACCCTTCACCGAGGGGGAGTTCCTCGTGCGGACCGTCAACATGCTCGGCCAGCAGATCCTCTGCCGCGTGAACCCCGAGACGGGCAACACGGCGGTACTGGCGATGCCTCTCGGCTGGGCCACCGGGCCCGGCGTGATGACGTTCGACAGCCATCGCGGCGGCGTTGTGGCCAACTGCTCCTTTGCGCCAGACGGCTTCTTCAACTGGCGACTGTGGATCGTGTCCCACGACGGCACGAAGGTGGCGCTGCCGGGCATCGAGGGCGTCACGGGCTCCGTGCGGGCCCTGGCGTCCACCGGCGACGGGCGCATCTTCTTCATCCTGCACACCAGCTCGTCGCAGGGTCCGAAGACCGTCGAGTACTTCGACGCGAACAACGTGATCCACACGCTCAAGCAGGCTGACGGCGTGACTCCCTTCCAGATCGAGGTCGAGCACCTGCTCTACCACGCGCCGACGAACTCGCTCATCGGCAGCAGCTCCGCCTTTTGGGCGCTGACCGACTGCGGCCCGCTCGGCGGCAGCCTCTACCGCATTCCGCTCTCGGCCGACGGCCTGCGCGTTGACGGCCCGGTCACTTGCGCGCCCAGCTCCAACGTGGCGAACTTCGAGGAGATCATGAGCCTCGACCACATGCCGGGCGGCAAAGTGCTGGTCACCATGGCCAGCGGCGGCGCGTTCGCGCCGGCCAACCTGGCCTCGTTCGACCCCGTGACGATGACGGTCACGGGCTGGGCCAACCCGGATGAGAACGATATCAATGGCGGCTGCTGGTCCGGGCGCCTCGGCAAGGCGGTGATTTACACCCGCTACCAGAGCCTGGATCAGTTCCGCACGTTCAGCGCGGGCAGCGGCGGCCTCGGCGGCGTCATCCCCACCAGCATGGCCCTGCCCCAGGGCGATGGTTACAGCCCGGTCGAGACCATGATCGAGATCGACGCCAACGGCCCGGCCTGCGACGGCTTCCAGATCCCCTACGGCACGGGACTGGCCGGCTTCGGCAGCCCGGTGCCGGTGATCGGCGCGATCGGCTGCGTGGACATCGGCGAGACCTACACGCTCTCGATCACCTCGGTCGTGGGCGGCGCCAGCGGCTTTCTCTTTGCTGGTCCGTCGCCGACGTCAGTGCCCTTCAAGGGCGGAACGTTCCTGGTAGGCGGCGTGGCTCTGCAGCTCCCGCTCACTCTCGGTGGCACGCCGGGCACGCCGGGCGCCGGCTCGCTGGCCCTGCCCGTGCTGGTCACCAACCCGGTCCTCTCGGGCGTGAGCATCTACCTCCAGGCCGGCTTCATCGATGCAGGCGCCGTGAAGGGCGTCTCCCTCACGAACGGCCTGCGCATCCAGGGCAACTGACGGCGGCACGAGCACGGGTCTCCGAGGTGATGGACATGGCTGCGCTTCGTCGTGTGGTCGGGGATGTCCGCGCGTGCCACCGAGACCGTCAGCGCAGTGGCCGCGGCACGGGCCAGAGACTCGACTCCGGCCGCGGTGCCCAGCCATGGATCCGCAGCCGCTGGCTACCGGCGTCGCCAGCCGGAGACCACGTTGCTGTATCAGGTGGTCGCGCGGCACCTCGCGACGTTCCTGCAGCGCGTGGAGCAAGGCGAGAGCCGAGCCGGGCTGCCGGCCTTCGTGCGCCGCGATCTCTCCGCGGACCAGCACCGCCGCGCGTGGCGGCAGGGCGTGGCGGACGGCCGCTCGGGCGCGGTGGTGTTCGTGCAGCGCTTCGGCGGGGCGCTCAATCTCGACGTGCAGTTTCATGCACTGTGCTTAACCCCGAGTCCACTGAAACGGGGCAAGGTCAAAGTGTCGCGGGCGGGGCGGCATTCATGGCCGAAGGGAGGGCACGGCGCGGGCGCTGCGGCAGGGAGGGGGCGCTTGGATGACCTACGCCAAACCCGACGTGCGGGGCAAGCAGCCAGTACTGGCCGCCCAGCACGACCAGCACGAAGAGCAGATTGAACAGGAAGCCCGGCCACCTTGAGCGCCAGGATGATCGCGACGACGACGATGCGCAGCGCGAGCAGGTTTACGGAGACTCCAGTTCCTGTTGCGGCAAGTCGCCATGCGTAACGAAGTCACGCGTCGCGGGTCCCGCCGCGTGGCGCCGGGGGAGATCCTGGGAGTCGATGCGCCGCACGCATCGCGCACGCATCAGGGCTGCAGCGTGAGCGGGAGGGCGTTGCTGGAGAAGTTGGCGCCGCCGGGGCCGTGCAGGATGTAGGCGTGGTGCAGCACGAGCCCGGCCGCGCTGGCCGGCACGAGGCCCGCGGGGAGCGTCAGCGCGGTGTGCGCCTGGCCCTGCGCGTCCAGCGTGCCGACCGTGGTCCCGAAGAGCGAGTTGACGGGATTGTCGAGCAGCAGGTTGAAGTAGGCATCGGGGTTGAGCGGCACGTGCTGCCCGCCGAGGCGGAAGCCGGGGGTCGTGCCCGAGATGCTGCCGAGCATCAGAAACACGGACGAGGCATGTTCGGGGCCTGCATCCAGCGTCAGCTCCTGCGCGCCGCCCTGCTGCAGCGAGATCTGCTGCGTGTCCAGGAGCAGCGAGAGATCGGCGCCCGAGTAGACCCACGCGCTGCCGGTCTGGTAGCCATTCACGTCGTCGAAGGTGTTGCCCACGACGAAGTCCGGCACGCCGTCGCCAGTGACGTCGCCCAGACCCGACACCGCATACGCGAAGGAATTCAGCGCCTTGCCGTCCACGAGCTTGCCGAGCAGCCCGCCGGTTGCGCCGGAGCGGATCTCCACCCAGCCCTTGCCGCCGTTCAGGGGAATGTTGTTCTGGCAGTAGCAGGCGCCGACGAGCACGTCGTCGATGCCGTCGCCGTCGAAGTCGCCGAGGTCGCGCACCGAGGTGCCGTACTTGGACTTGTCCGTGCCGTACGCCGTGAAAAGCACCTGGCCTGTGGCGCCGGAGCGCACCTCCAGCACGCCGATTTCCACGGGCATGTCGTGGATGTCGACGCGCCGACGCGGCGCGCCGATCGCGAGTTCGCCTACGCCGTCGCCATCGAGGTCGCCAAGGCCCGCGATCGAGAGGCCGTAGTGGTCCTCGGGCGGCACGCCGTGGTACGTGGCGAGCGGCAGGCCAGTCCGGCCCGAGAATATGCGCACGTAGCCGGCGGGCTCGGTACCGGTGGCGCCGTACCAGCGGATCGGCGCGCCGACGGCCACGTCCGTCGTGCCGTCGCCGTCGACGTCGGCCAGCGCCGCGCAGCTCGCACCGAACCAGTCGCGCGGCGCGTCGCCGTCGAAGTGGTGCAGCAGCGCGCCCGTCGCGCCGGAATAGATGTCCGCGCTGCCGACCTCCGTGCCCTTGGTGCTGTCCCAGCCGCTGCCCACCAGCACGTCGAGGACGCCGTCACGGTCCACGTCGCCCGCGGAGCTGAGCGACATGCCGTAGCGGTCCGCCGACGTGTCGCCCTCCAGGATCCGGATGAGCGAGCCGTCGCGGCCCGAGTAGAGGAAGACGCGGCCGGCCTGCGGCGCGAGGAGCGAGTCCACGCGCACGTCGCCGACGCCGTAGTCCAGCACGCCGTCGCCATCGAGGTCGCCGAGGTTGGCCACCGACATGCCGAAGCAGCCGCTCTGCTCTCCGACGTGCTCGCGGATGAGCGTGCCGGTGGCGCCGGAGAATACGCGTGCGAGCTTGCCGTTGGGCGATGTGCAGGCGAGCGATCCGACGATGTAGTCGGGCGCGCCGTCACCGTCGAGATCGCCGAGTCCCGCCACCGCGAAGCCGAAGCCTGCGTATGTGGTGGAGCCGTCATGGGTGAAGAGGTGATCCTGCGCCCGCGCGGCGCCCGCCACGCCCATAAGCGCGAGCAGCACGGCGGCGCCCGCGTGCGCCGGCATCGGCGAGCGGCGGCCGAGCGGCGCGGTGATGCGCGGAGTCGGCGCAGGCCGCCTCAATGGTCCTCGCATTCCGGTGGCGGAGCGTCGTCCGACGGGTCCGCGAAGAGGCGCCAGTCGCCGGGCTGGAACTCCTTCCAGCGCTTGCCGTCGCGGCGGCCCTCGATGATGTGCGACGAGCGGTCCAGCTTGTGGAAGCTGGCCGCGAAACGGTCCAGGCCGTCGTGCAGCGTCGCGAGCAGATCGGCGGGCGAATGGGCGCTGTCGATGCGCGCGAGCAGCGTCCCATGCAAGCCGTAAGGCTCGGGCCCGACGACGAAGATGCCCGGGATGTCGGTGGCGATCGCGCCGCCCGTTGCGTCGTCGGGCGCGGCGACGATCTGCCCGGAGTCGAGCGCCACGCGCCATTCGGCCGGCGTGGCGCGCACCACGTGCGCCCGGCCCACGACATGCGGCGCCGCGATCGCGCCGACCAGCAGGTGGTCGAGGGCTGCCATGTCGCTTTCGTCCGCGACAGCCACGATGACCGCACGGCAGTCGCACGCGGCGATGTTGAGCACCTGCGTCAGGTCGGGGAACACGGGAAGCACGGGGCGGGACCCGGCGGCCGGCCGAGCGGGGTGCTCCTGGGCCAATGTGCGCATGGCGTCCGGGAGCGAGCGCAGGTGTCGGCCGACCTCTTCCCAAGGTGAGCTTCCGTCGGATCCGTTGAAATCCAGCGGGCCCCACGCACACTCCTTCGCCGTCGGGAACGAGTCCACGGCGACGCCCGGCGCGTCGGGCGGCACGAGCGCGAGGCACGAGTTCTGGTGCACGCCCTGCAGCCGGACGATGCGCTCCACGTTGCGCTTGTCCTGCCACGCGTTGAGCCTCACGCACACGAAGTGGCGCGATTCCGCGATGAAGGACTGATTGAGGAAGACACGCCTCCTCACGAACTCAGTGCCCTTTCACCAGACTCCGCAGACCTGCATGACGCGCGGCGAACCGAAGTGCACCAGGAGCGGCTTGCCGGTGCGCTGCACTTCAGCCACGGCATCCTCCCAGCGGCCGTACCAGGTGATGCCGTTCTCCACAGCCGTCACCGCATTGTCGTTGCTGGTGATGACGTCTTCGCAGAAGTGGTCGAAGCTGGTGATGGCCGACGGATCCAGCTCGCCCTTGTCGAGCGCGTTCACGGCGGCCACGTTTCCGTCGAGGTAGAGCGGCGCGGCGGACGCAGCACCATGGGGCGGTGCGGTGCCGGCGGCGTCCTGCAGCGGGCAGGCGAAGGCGGCGGAGAAGACGGCGCAGGCGAAGGACGCGAGGAGGATCATGTCGGACCCCATTCGGTTTTCGGTCGCGCGGCGCGACGCAGGAACGATCACTCGCAACGCTACTCCCGGCCCGCCGCCTTGTCAAGGAACGCACGCGCCGCGACAGACGTGACAGCGCGCACGCGAGGCGACTGCTATAGTCCGACCTGTCGAGGTGAGGCAGGCGCGCTCGGAACGCATCCAGGAGCCGAGGTGACGACTTACGTGGCCGGTACGGGCGTGCATCACCCGGACGAGCGCATCACGAACGAAGACCTGTCGCGCCGCTCGGGAGTCACCGGCGCGTGGATCGAGCAGCACCTCGGCATCCGCGAGCGCCGTCGCGCGCCGGCCGACTGGAGGACCTCCGATCTGGGCGTCGCCAGCGTGCGCGAGGCGCTCGCGCACTCCGACTGGACGCTGGCGGACATCGACCTGCTGCTCTGCGCGACGTCCACGCCGGACGCGCTCGTGCCGTCGACGGCGTGCGTCATTGGCGGCAAGCTGGGCATCTCACCGCCGTGCCTCGACGTGAACGCCGCCTGCGCAGGCTTCGTCTACGGGCTGGGCGTGGCCTCGGCGCTCATCGACAGCGGGCGCTTCCGGCGGATCGCGCTGGTCGCGGCGGACAACTACACTCGCTTCACGAGCTACGACGACGACGGTCTTGGCCTCTACTGGGGCGACGGCGGCGCGTGCGTGCTGCTTCAGCCCGAAGCGCGCGCCGGCGCGCTGGAACTGCTGGACTGGGACGTCGGCGCAATGACGGAGGGAGGGCGGTACACGAGCCTGCCGCTGTCAGGCGTCGCGACGCAGGTCGCGCACAAGGTCAAGGAGTTCGCGCTGCGCGGCTTCGTGCAGAGTGCGCGCACGCTCCTGCAGCGCTGCCACGTCGCGCCGCATGAGCTGGCAGCCTTCGTCGGCCATCAGGCCAACCTCCGCTTGCTGGAGCAGGTGGCCGAGGAGCTGGGGATTCCGAGCGAGCGGCACTGGCACACGGTGCAGCTCTACGGCAATCGCGGTGCGGCCGGCGCTCCGGCCACGCTCATCCGCAAGTCCGAGGAGTTGCCGCTGCGGGCCGGAGAGCTCGTGCTCGTCACCGTCTTTGGCGCGGGTTTCACCACGGCCAGCGCGCTGTTCCGCTGCACCGGCAGTCCCTGAGCGGAAGCCCGCGGCGGAGAGCCATGCGCACGTATCGGCAGGACACGTTCGGCGGGCCGGAGACGCTGCTTCTCGTGGACGCTCCGGAGCCGGAGTGCCCGCCCGACGGCTACCTCGTGCAGACGCGCGCGATCGGCGTGAACTTCGCCGACATCGTGCTGTGCCGCGGTCACTACCGGCGCGACCAGGTGCTGCCGCAGGTGCCGGGCAAGGAGGCCTCGGGCGTGGTCGCGGCGCGTGGCGCGCGCGCGACGCGCTTTGCCGTCGGCGACCCGGTGATCGTCGTGCGCTTCGAGGACGGCTGCTACGCGGAGACCATCGCGGCGCGCGAAGAGCAGCTCCTGTCGCCACCGCCCGGCTTGGACTTCACGGAGGCGGCGGCCTTCGCGGCGTGCTTCCTCACGGCGTGGTACGCGCTGCACGAGTTGGCGCGCGTGCGGCCGGGCGAGGCGCTGCTCGTGCAAGCGGCCGCGGGCGGCGTCGGCAGCGCGACGGTGCAGCTCGGGCGCGCGCTCGGCTGCGATCCGGTCATCGGCGCCGCCGGCTTCGCGGCCAAGTGCGCGCACGTCCTCGCGCTCGGCGCGACGGCCTGCGTGGACACCTCGCGCGAGGACTTCGGTCCCGTGGTGCGGCGGCTCACCGGCGGGCGCGGCGCGGACGTCTGCGTGGAGTCCGTCGGGGGCGAGGTCGCGCAGCGCAGCCTCGATGTGCTCGCGCCGCTCGGGCGCATGGTTCTCGTGGGTTTCAGCTCCATCGGCTCGGATCACGGGGCGCGTCTTGCACCGCTGCACCCGCTCACGCTGCTGCACCGCTCGATCAGCGTGGGCGGCCTGGACCTGGACGCGCTCGCCGCACACACGCGTCGCCGCGAGTGGGACGAGCTGGTCGCGTTCTGCGCGGCGCACGAGCTGCGCCCCGTTATCGGCGCGCGCTTTCCCTTCGAGCAGGCAGCGCAGGCGCATGCGGCGCTGCAGGCGCGTCGCACGATGGGCAAGGTCGTGCTCGTGCTGGATCGCGACCAGTCGCTGGCGACGCGGCGAACAGTGTCCAGCGGGGAAGAGGCGCCCCGATGAAGCATCCACCGCGCGTGCTGCGGGCATGCACCGTGTTGCTGCCGGCTGTCACGCTCGTCGCGCTGCTCATCGCGTCGGCCGCCGCGCAGTCGGCGCCGCTTGAGCAGTCGGCGCGTCCCGCGCCCGGCGTTCCGGCCGCGTCGCCGGCGGGTGACCTGCCGCCTCCCAGCCGCGACGTGTCTGCCATCCTCGCGGACCTTGTGCAGCTGGAGGCGTCGTCACCGTCGGCTTCGAAGCCCGAAAATGGTGCCGGCGAAGCGGCGCGGCAGGCGCTGCAGCAACGTCGCGCCGGGCTCGCGCTGGAGCTGTTCCGCGCGCAGCCCTCGCATCCGCAACTCGCGACGCTCATGCCGCAGCGCTGGCACCTGCTGCTCGTGACGGACCGCGCGCGTGCGGAGGAGGAGATGGCGCAGGTGCTTCGCACGCAGCCGTCGCCGGAGCTGGTGGCGCAGGCCTGGTACTGGCGCGTGCAGGCCACGGTGGCCGGCGGAGATCGCGCCGCGATCGAGGCGGCGGTGGAGACCTTCCGGCGGCACGACCCATCGAACATGAAGGGGGCGCGCATGCTCATGCTGCTGGCGGCTGGCGCGTGGCATCAACCCGAGCACGCGCTCGCGCTGTACCGCGAGGTGCTTGATGACTACCCGGGCTTCGCGCGCGCCCGCTTCATCCCCGGCAAGGTGCGGCGCATCGAGCAGCGCGGGGCGCCGTTCGAACTGGCCTTCGACGATCTGCGCACGGGCCGGCCCGTGGACGTGGCGGCGTGGCGCGGCCGGATCGTGGTCGTCCACTTCTGGCGCTCGGACATGGCGACGAGTCGTGACGAGTTGGCCGAGCTGTCGGCGCTGAGCGCCAAGGCGGGGCCGCGCGGCGAAGTCTTCGTCGGCGTGAACCTTGACGCGTGCGCGGACGATGCCGGGCAGCAGGCGTTGCGCCAGCGGCTTGTGGACTGGCACGTGGACTGGCCGCAGGATTGCCCGGGCGCGGGTCTCGACAGCCCGATCGCGCTCGAGTGGGGCCTGGACGACGCGCCCGCGACCTTCGTCCTCGATCGCGAGGGCCATCTCGCGGACGCAAACGCGATGGGTCGCGTTGCGCGCGTGCTCGGGGAACTGCTCGGCGACGCGCCGCCCGTCGACCCGGTCGCGCCGCGCTGACGCGCCGCGCGCCTCGCGCCGCAAGCTAGCGGATGTAGCCCATGGCCCGCATGCGTTCGAGCAGCGCTGCGTCATCATCGGCCGGCGGTTGCGTCCCGACATGGGGCAGGGCGCGGCTGCGCTGCGCGGCCTCGTCGCGCACGCTCGCCAGCCGTGCCCGTGCGTCCGCGCAGGCCGGGTCGGTGTCGGCCAGCGGCGTTAGCTCTTGCGGATCCGCGCGGCAGTCGAAGACCTGCGTCACGGGCTGCGACGCGCCGTCGCGCCAGTGCGTGAGCACGGTAAAGGACGGCGTGCGCAGCGAGAAGCACGCGGCAGCGGGCTGGCCACCCTCGGGACTGATGAGGCACTGACTGCGGACGCCGACGCGCACGGGTGGCGCCGCGCCGTCGCGCAGCACGGCGGACCAGTCCACGCCTTCCGCGTCAGGCAGGCCGTCCGCGCCGAGCAGTCCGAGCAGCGTGGGTGCGACGTCGGCCTGGCTGGCGAGCGACGTGACACGCTGGCCGGCCCGCACGCGGCCCGGGTAGCGCACGACCCACGGCACGTGCACCAGCTCGCGGAACAGTCCCTTGCGGTGCTCCTTCTCGCCGTGTTCGAAGAATCCCTCGCCGTGATCCGCGGTGACCATCACCAGCGTGTCGCGTGCGAGGTCCAGCGCGTCGAGAGCGGCGAGCACGCGGCCGAGGTGCTCGTCCACGCTGCGGATTTCGCCGTCGTACAGCGCCTTCACGTGCGCCAGGTCGCGTGAATCCATGCCGGCGTGAATCGCGGCGTTGCGCGGATAGTCCTCCGTGACCAGGTCGCCGTTCCAGCCCGGGTCGAACATCTCGTCGTACGGCGCGGGCGGGATGTAGTCCGCGTGCACGTCGTTGAAATGCAGGAAGAGGAAGAACGGCGCGGCGTGGCCGGACTGCCGCAGGAAGTCGATGCCTCGGTCCGCGACCCACGCGCTGGTCTGGTCGAACCAGTAGTCCCTGGCGCGAATGCGCGGGTGGCTGGTGCGGAAGCCGGCCCGCGCGCCCGCGAGCGTGCCGGCCGGCTCGATTGTCCGCACCGTGGGGTGCGCCCAGACCTGCATGCCGCGCGCGTAGCCGAAGCGCGCGTCGAGGAAGGGGTTGGTCACATAGCCCTCGGTGCGGTAGCCCCTGGCCAGCAGGTCCTGGCCCAGCGTGCCGCGCGCTTCGTCCAGCGTGTCGTCCTGCGTCTCGACTCGATGCGTGGACGGGTACAGGCCGGTGAACAGCGAGCAGTGCGCGGGCAGCGTCCAGTCGGACGTCGCGATGGCCTGCTCGAACAGCGCGCCCTGCGCGGCCAGCCCAGCCAGGTGCGGTGCTGTCTGTCGGTCGTAGCCGTAGCACTCCAGCGAGTCCGCGCGCAGCGTGTCGATGCTCACGAGGAGCACGTTGGCCACCTCGCGCGGCGCCCGTGACGACGGCGCGTACGCCGCGGTCGCGGCGTGTGGTGCCTGCGTCGACGCGGCCGCCGGTGCGGGCGGAGACGAGGCTGCTTCACCGCCGCACGCCGCAAGCACCGCCGCGCCCAGCACGGCGAGCAGCGTGGCGCGTCGGCGCGACGGCCATGCGCTCCCACGCTGTCGTCGCAGGCGGCGTGGGGTCTGCATCGCGAACTCCGAGGGCGCGGGCCCCGAGTCTAGCGCGGCCGCCGTGCGCCGCGGCCAGCTGCAGGCGCACGCCCGGCCCGCGCGTCGCAGGCGGCGTGCACCGTGGCGGATGGCGTACTCGGGTCGAGCCTGATGTTAGGTTACTCCGGTCGCGCCACCGCGGGGAACGATGGTCTTCAGCAGCATCTCCTACTTTCTGTTTCTGTGGACCGTCTACGTCCTGTACTGGACGCTCCGGCGACGGCGCCCGGTCGCACACGCGATGCTGCTCATCGCCAGCTACTGGTTCTACGGGCATGCGCACCCGAGCTTCCTCGCATTGCTGTTCGCCAGCACAATGCTGGACTTCACGGTCGGGCGGGGCATTCACGCGGCGCACGCGCGCGGCGACCGCGGACGGGCGAGGCTCTGGCTGGCCGCGAGTCTGGCCGGCAACCTCGGGATGCTGGGCACCTTCAAGTACTACGACTTCTTCGTGGGCAGCGTCGCGGAACTGCTGGGCCGGCTGGGTGTGGACGCGCACCCGACCTTCCTGCATCTGGCGCTGCCGCTCGGCATCAGCTTCTACACCTTCCAGACGCTCAGCTACACGCTGGACATCTACCGCCGCGACCTGGAGCCGACGCGCAGCTTCATCGACTTCGCGCTGTACGTGGCCTTCTTCCCGCAGCTCATCGCCGGGCCCATCGTGCGTGCGGTGGACTTCCTGCCGCAGATGGACCGCTGGCCGCCGCTCACGCGCGAGCGCATCGGCTCGGGCCTTTTCCAGATCCTGCAGGGCCTGGCCAAGAAGCTGCTCATCGCCGACCTGCTGGCCACGCACTTCGTGGACCCCGTCATGGCGGATCGCGCCACGCTCGCGCAACTGGACGCGCCCTCGGTGCTGCTGCTCGGCTACGCCTTCGCCATGCAGCTCTACGGCGACCTCGCCGGCTACACCGACATCGCGATCGGCTCCGCGCGCCTGCTCGGCTACGAGCTGACGCCCAACTTCGACTCGCCGTTCAAGTCGTCCAGCCTCGACGAGTTCTGGCGCCGCTGGCACATCTCGATGTCGAGCTGGTTCCGCGACTACGTGTTCTTTCCGCTGGGAGGCAGCCGGCGCGGGCTGGTTCGCGCGTGTCTCAACTCCTTCGTGACCTTCGTCCTCGTCGGGCTCTGGCACGGTGCGACGTGGACCTTCGTGATCTACGGCGTTGCGCAGGGCGTCGGGCTCATCGTCACGCGGCTGTGGCGCACGGTCTTCCGCTTCGCGCGCTTCCGCGAGCGGCGGTGGTGGATGGTGGTGGGCTTCCTGTTGACGTGGCACTGGGTGGCGCTGATCGGCCTGCTCTATCGCGCGCCGGACACGTCCACGTGGTGGCTGTTGATGGGACGCATGGCCAGCCTGCGCGGCGTCGTACCGAAGATTCCCTGGCAGGTCGACGTGGTGCTTGCCGCCGCCTTCGTCACGCACTTCATGCCGCAGTCGTGGGTGGATGGCACCGAGCGCCGCTGGTGCCGGCTGCCAGCTCTCGCGCAGGGGCTCGCGGTGCTGGCGGCCGCGCTGCTGCTGACCGGTCTGCGGCCTCCGGGCATCGTGCCCTTCATCTACTTCAGGTTCTGAGCAGGGCGGGGCCTCCGTATGCTTCGGACATGCTGAGCCACCTGATCGAGGTTGTAGGGCGTAAGGAAACACCTTCGCTTTTCTAAGTGCAGAGCATGGAGCAGAGCACCGCCTCCTGAGCCCGGGCGGATCCCGGGAAGGAGACAGTGATGAAGAGAAGCAAGCAGAGCAGGCGCGGCTCGGGCGAGGCCGGGCCGCTTCGGCCAGGCCGGGCCTCGCCCGTGCCCGCCGGTGCGCCCCCCGCGCGGCGTTGTTACAGCGCGCGGGAGTGCGCTCGGCAAGCTGAAGCGGGCATCGCGAGTCAGGGATGGAGCGGCACACCCGATGGGCGTCCCGAGAAACATCGCCTGATCGCTCGCCGGGCTGCATCCTCTTTCTTGAACGCCATGACCCTGCGCTGCCTGTTGCTCATCGTTCTCGCCGGCTGCTCGGGCAGCGTCCGGGCGCCCGCACCGGCGCCCGCACCGGCGCCCGCACCGGCAGCGCCACCGCTCGCCGGATCGCAGGCGCCCGCGCAGCTCCCGTCGCTGGTCGCCGACCCGGCTCGCACGGCGCAGTCCCCGCTCGGCGCGGAGATGCTGGCGTTTCAGATCGACTCGTCGATCCTGGGTGAGATCCGGCCGATCGGCATCGCGCTGCCTCGATCGTTCACGCACAGCGCTGCGACGCGGCGCTACCCGGTCGCGATCGTGCTCGACGGCGAGGCCGATCTGCCCGCGGTCGCCGCGGTCTGCGCCGAGCTGAGTCTGCGCGGCCAGGTGCCCGAGATGATCGTCGTCGGAGTCGAGAACACCGACCGCCTGCGCGATCTCACGCCTCCCGGCCTGTCGGTGAGTGGCAGCAGCACGCACGAAGGTGGCGATCTGTTCCTCGACTTCCTCGAGCGCGAGCTGCTGCCGGCCGTGGACCGCCAGTTTCGAGGCGCGGAGCCGCGCACGCTGATCGGGCATTCCTCGGGTGGAATCCTCGCGACCCATGCGGCCGCGACGCGGGCAAAGTGGAAGGCGGTCGTTGCGCTGGACACGCCAGTGCATCTCGGCGAAAACTGGCTCGCGGTGAAGCTGACGGCCGCCGCCACTGCTGCCACGCGCCCGCCGCTGCGCTACGTGGCCTGCGAGGCGCGCTTCACGTGGTCCGATGACACGTGGAACACCCTCGTCTCCGCCGCGCCAGCCTCGTGGATTCTTCACCGCGAGCGGTTGTCGCGAGAGTCGCACGAGTCGATGGTGATGCTCGGCGCCTATCTCGGACTGCGCGAGGCCTTCGCCGACTACTCGATGCTTTCCGCCCCGGAGGCGCCGACGACGAGCATCCTGCCCTACTACCGGCGCGTGGGCGACTCGCTCGGCGCCTTCGTCGTCCCGCCGCGGCCGCTGCTCGCACATGTCGTGGACGATCTGCTCATGGAAGGCCGCGGTGCGGCGGCGCGCGAGGCCTACGAGCTGCTCGTGACGGGATATGGCCCGCCGCCCGACGCCGACGAGCAGCTCGCACGCATCGCCGACGTGGAGGCCCGGCCCGCACCCACCGAGACGGTCGAGAGCCTGCTCGCGACGCCGTTCCCGACCCCCGAAGCGGCGGCGGCCTGGCTCGGCGAATGGATCGGCGACGTGTGGATGAACGAGGACGAGTTGTACGAGGGCCGGCCACGCCACCACCTGAGCCTGCGCGTCGTCGACGGTCGCGTGCAAGGCGACGTGACGAACGAGCCTGCACCCGGCGAGACGATGGTGCAGCCGATCACCTACCTGAAACTCACGCCGTCGGGCATGACGTACGGCTTCATGAACGGGATGCGCCCGCGCGGGATGCTGCTTTTCGAGGGCGAGTTGAAGGATGGCGCGCTCTCGGGCGCGCTGCGCTTCGGCGGCATCGACTTCCGCTTTGCAGACGGGACGATGCCACCGACGATCCGGTTCGCATTCACGAAGGGAACTTAGGAGCTCCGGCGGCGGCCGCACGATCGTGGCGCCTGCTGCGCAGCGCACACATCGCTCGAAGCGGATCTCGTCGCGCCGGCGACCGGGGCGGTGCGCGTGCGGTGCGGGGATACGGCTTCGCGAAACACGGCCGAAACTTTCGGCACCGGGGGTGTGGGACAGAGTGCCTGAACTCTCCGGCCAGGGCATGGTGACCACGCTCGGCAAGTAGGGTCCTCCGTGGCGCGTGGGAGCCGAAGGCGACAGTCGGCCGTGATACGACTTCGTGGACCCGCGAGCGGACGGCAGCATGCACGCCCGCGCCGATTCCGTCGCGAGGCTCGCGGTCCGGGAAGCGTTCAGCGCGGGCGCCGGGGTAGGGTGGGGGGCGCTTGTCTTACATTTTCCCCGCTGTCGTCGAGAGACACCCGGGCACTGGACCTGCACATGACCATCGCCGAGTTCCGCAGCGATCATTGGCGACCGCGTGCGATCAATTGCATCGGGATCGTCGAGCTCGCGGGTTACCGGTTGAAGCTCTATGCGATCGTCCAGGGCGATGGCGCCTTGAACATGCATCGCTTCGCGGGATGGGAGGACCTGGTCTGCGGCGCGCTCCCGCAGCCAGCCACGGATTCGCTGCGCCCCGGGCTGGGCTTCATCATCATGCACCAGGCGCAGGTGGGTGATTATCTGGTCTTTGGATGGTGGGACAACGGCAACGAGCTTCCTGTCCGCCTGTTCGTTTCGCCGCCTGTCGTCGCGCGGTTTCGTGGCCCGAATGAGCGCGAGTCGTTCTGCATCTGGGATATCGACGTCATGGTGCATGAGCGCGACGCATTCGTGCGGGCGACGCGCGCGGCGGGCATCGACGCTGACGCCTATCTCGCCGACCGCCTGCACGCGCCCGGCGACATCCCGATGAATGGCTGATCGGGGAAGTCGCAAGACACGCGCTGGTGCCGGCGGCCGCGTTCGTCGTCGCGAACATTCCGATCGGGCCCGCCGGCCTCATCGAACTGCCCAGCTCATGGCCGGGAGGCGTGCAGTGCTGGCAGCAGGATCCGGCCGGTCCGTTCGGCTTCGGCGCCAGCAACTCGATCAGCGGCACGACACCATGGTCCGAGAGCTGTGGCGGGCGACGCATGTGACGTGCGCGCCACCGGCCGGAACTCAAGGCCGAGTCTGCATCCTGACTTGTGCGTGGACTCGCAGGCGCAGTTCGCAAGTCGAGTGATCCATCGATGGATGTGTCGCGGGTGACGCGCTCTCCAACGGACGAGCGAATCGCACGGCACGAGGTCGCGAGGAATCCCCACACGAACGCGCAAGCGCGACCAGGATGCGGCCCGCTTGCCCGAGCCCTTCTTCGCGAGGCGACATGGACACCTTCAGCATCAATGCGAGACTCTGGCCGAGCGGGGACGACCTCGATCTCGGCGTCGACACGAACAACGTCACGGTGCCTTCCTCCTTCGATCGCCACGCCGCGAACTTCGTGACATTGATGGATGGCACGGACACGTTCCAGTTCCTCTTCCGGAACACGGGACGCCACCTCGCCAACAAGCGCCACGTGGCCTGGAAGTTCAGTGTCGGCGGCTGGGGCGTGTGGAACGCGACGCGGTGGTACGGCGTTCCGCCCGCCGGCCCCGGCAGCGCTCAGCGCGTGCGCGCCGACGGCTTCACGCTCGGCGGCGTAGCGCTGGAGCGTGAACTGGAAGTCACCCCTGCGCTTGTTGGTCGCCTCGAGCAGCCTCGCCCGGACGGAGGCCGCGAAGTTCGTCACCGGCCTCGTCAAGCGATGACGGCCTCGATGTACGGCCTCATCACGGCGTCGATGCGACAGGCCTGCGCTGCCCGGACCAGCTCTCCGCGGCTGACCATGCCCCGCAGTTGCCCCCATCTTCGCATCGAGACGCTCGACATCCACGAGGGCGTTACCAAGGGAGTCCGGCTCGCACACGCATGTCGGCTCGAGGCGGGCGGCATGACAAGTGCCGGAGCCCCAGCCGCGCGGTGATCCGAGCGGCGAGCGCAGCGCAGGCTGGCAGAGACGTCGCCGGCGCTCGAGCTTCTCGCCGATGAGGCGCTCGCCGAGTTCCGCGACGGCAAGACCGAAGAGCTCGATCCCGACAAGCCGTGAGATCACGGACCACGCTTTGCTCTCGCAAGGCGCTCGACAGTCTGCCTCCCGCCGTCCGGGGTCAGGCTCAGGCCGCGATCGACTGTTCAGGCAGGATCCGTTTCATCCCAGCCTGCGCTTCAAGCAAGTCCATCCGGTGCGACGCATATTCTCGGCTCGCGTCGGATCGGGTTATCGAGTGCTGCACTGGACGTGCTGCGCTGGACGTGCTGCACGGCGAGCGCTGCGCTGGCCGGCGCGTGACTCTCACGGCGCTCACGCAGGCCGCGGTGGTGACGGCGATCCTGACCTCGCTGGGGCTGCCGGCCGACGCACCGGCGCGGCACCCGGCGCGGCACCCGGCGCGGCACCCGGCGCGGCCGCCACAGGGATATGAGTGGTGGGGTGTGAAGAGAGGAGAGCGGGGAGTTGCTCAGCGTATCGCCGGAGACGTGAGCGGAGCGATTCTGTGCGCCGGGCGACAAGCCGGGCCAACCTGGCCGGGATGACGGCGCCTGGAGCCGGGCGCGCGCGAAGCGGAGCGGGGAGCGGTGGCGCCATGTCGCGAGCGGGGCGGCGTTCACCGCCGGAGGGAGGACACGGTGCGGGCGCTGCGGTAGGGTGGAGGGCGCTTCTGTGAGCTACGCCCTCCCCGGGGTGCGCGTGATGAAACGGATTGTCCTGGCATGCCTGCTCGCCTGCGCTGCGGGCTGTTCCTCGAACGACACGTGGATGCGCGACGGCGCAACCGGGCTGCGGCTCGCGGGACACTCGGCCTGCGTCATGGCTCCCGCGCCGGGCGGCTACGACGGCATCGAGTTCCCGAAGTCGGGCGACCAGGTGACGGACGCGATCGTCGACGCGCTGCGCCCGCACCTGCAGCGCATCCTGATCGGCGCGGGCCCCGAATCCGTCGACCAGGCCATGCACAACGCGCGCGTCGCGGAAATCACCTGACGTGGTCCGCTCGAAGCTCCTCCGCCGGGAGGATCGCCCGATGTTCTCGCCCGCGATTCCCGACTCGCCCGCGATGCCCGACTCGGTCGAGATTCCCGACTCGGTCGAGATTCCCGACTCGGTCGAGATCGCCAGCGAGATGCTCGACGCGGCCTCGGACGACGTGCTCAACTCCAACAGCGTCGCCGCCACCAGCCGGCATCCATCCCCCGGCGCGGATCACGCCAAGGCGCTGCTGCCGCTGCCGATGGACGGGTTCATGAAGGACTTCTTCTGAGCGCTGCCGCCACGCGCTGCGCACGGACAGTCGCTCGCGGAGTCGGCCGCTGAAGCGACAGGCTCACATCGCCGGGCGGGGAGCTGTCACCGGCTTCGGAGCGGGACGTCACGTGCTGCAGGCCGGCGTGACGGCGGGCGAGACCGCACTGCGCGACCTGGCGGACGGCGCCTGCATCGCCCGCGTGCCACCGGACGTCATCGGGGCGGCGCGACGCGACGCGCAGTTCGCGCTCGCGCTCGGTGCGCTCGCCGCGCGGGAGGCGCTGGCCGAGGCGCCCGGCGTCGACCCGCGCGACATCGGCCTGGTGCTGGCCTCCGCGAAGGCCGACCTCTCGGGCGTCGCCGACCTGGGAGATGGTCTGGGCGATGGCCTCGGCAGCCCCGCACGTCTCGCACGGCGTCTCGCCGCGGAGCTGGGACTCGGCGGCGTGACGGCCGCCGTGTCGTGCGCGTGCGCGTCGGGCGTCGCCGCGCTCTCGCTCGCCGCGCGGCGCATCGTGCGCGGCGAGGCCGAGCACCTGCTCGTCGTCGGCGTCGACGTGGCGCACGACTTCGTGCAGGCCGGCTTCGCGTCGCTGGGCGCGCTGCAACGCGGCGCGTGCCGGCCGTTCGACGCGCGCCGCCACGGCATGTCGCTGGGCGATGGCGCCGGCGCGATCCTGCTTTCGGCGCACGCGAAGGAATCACGGGGCGTTTCCATCGCCGGATGGGGCGGGGCCAACGATGCATGCCATGTCACCGGGCCCGATCGTGAAGGCGCCGGCCTGACACTTGCCGTGCGCCGTGCGCTGCAGCACGCGGGCATCGACGCGTCGGCGATCGACCTGGTGCATGTCCACGGCACCGGCACGGTGGCCAACGACGCGTGCGAAGCGCGCGGTCTCGTCGCCGCGTTCGGCGGGCGTACGCCGCCCGCGTTCGGGACGAAGGCGCAGACCGGCCACACGCTCGGTGCGGCCGGCGTGCTCGAGACACTGCTCGCCTGCGAGGCGCTGCGGCGAGGCGTCGTGTCGCGCAACGTCGGCCTGGAGCAGCCCGACGTCGATGCGGGCCTCGACCTCGTGCGCGAGCCGAGGACGCTGGCTCGCAGCAGCTGCGCGCTCAAGGTGTCGAGCGGTTTCGGCGGCATCCAGGCCGCGCTGGTGCTGCAGGCGTGAGCACGGCGCTCGTGGTCGTCGCGGTGGGTGTCGTCGATGCGCAGGGCGTGCGCGGCAGCGCCGGAGTGCAGGCCGCCTGGAGCGCACTCGGCGTGGCGCCGCCGGGAACCGCGCGCAGCCTGCGGCAGCTCTTCGGCGTGATCGACCCGGACTGGCGGCGTCTGGACCGCGCGTCGCGCGCGCTCATTCTCGCGGCGGAAGCGGCAGGCCTCGGCCGCGCCCTCGCGTCGGCCGACCGCGACGACGTGGCGCTCGTCGTGCAGACCGGGTTCGGCTGTCTCGACGCGGATCGCCGCTTCGCCGCGTGCCGGCCGGCCGACGTGGGCGCGGCCTCGCTGTTTCCCGGCACGTTGCCGAGCGCCGCGCCCGGCGCGCTGGCCATTCGCTTCGGCCTGCGCGGCCCGACGCTCTGCCTCTGCGTCGACGACGTCGACGGCGCGGACGATGGCCTGGCCCTCGCGGAGGCGGCGCGCCTGTTGGAGGACGGCGAGGCGGCGCTGGTCGTCACGGGTGCGTTCGACGTGCTCGGCGACGACGTGCGCGGCGACCTTTCGTCCACGTGCGATGCGGTGGTCGCGCTGCTTGCGCCGGCTTCGGCGTCCGCGGTGCCGCTCGTGCCGTGGCACGTGTTGCGCGAGGCGCGCCAGCCGTTTGTGCGGCTTGCGGCTGCGGTGGCCGGGCTCGCGGCGCGCCCCACGCCGCCGCCATCCGCTCCGTCGCCTTGATCGATCTGCGCGGCGAGCCGAGAATGACCGGCCCTTCCGCGCACCCCGGCGCGACGACGGGACACGTCCCCCTCGAGCCGATCGCCGCATGATCAGTCGCGCACTCGTGACCGGCGCCAGCCGCGGGATCGGCGCCGCCATCGCGCAGCGGCTCGCGGCCGCCGGGCATGCCGTCATCGTGAACTACCGGAGCGACGAGGCCGGCGCGGCGGCGGTGGTCGCGGCCATCACGGAGCGCGGCGGCGAGGCGGTGGCCGCGCGCTTCGATGTCGCGGACCGTGCGGCCACCGAAGCGGCGCTCGCCACGCTGCTCGAGGACGGCCGCCCGATCGGCGTGCTGGTCAACAACGCCGGCATCACGCGCGACGGCGCGTTCCCCGCCATGTCCGTCGACGCGTGGCGCGACGTGCTGGCCACTTCGCTCGACGGCTTCTTCCACGTGACGCGCCCGCTCGTCATGCCGATGGTGCAGCGCAAGTGGGGGCGCATCATCAATCTCTCGTCGCTCGCGGCGCTGCGCGGCAACCGGGGCCAGGTCAACTACGCAGCGGCCAAGGCGGGCCTCATCGGGGCGACGCGCTCGCTCGCGCTCGAGCTGGCCAAGCGCAAGATCACCGTCAACGCCGTCGCACCGGGGCTCATCGACACGGGAATGACCGCCGGCGTGCCGCCGGAGCTGAAGGCGATGATCCCGGCCGGGCGCTTCGGCAAGGCCGACGAGGTCGCGGCGCTGGTGGCCTTCCTCGCATCGGACGACGCCGCGTACATCACCGGCCAGGTCATCGGCATCGACGGCGGGCTCGGGTGAGCGGCGAGCCGCGCTGGGACGTGGCGGTCGTCGGCGCCGGCCCCGCCGGTTCCACGGCGGCGGCCTTGCTCGCGCGGCGCGGCCTGTCGGTGGTCGTGCTCGAGAAGTCGCACTTCCCGCGCTTCCACATCGGCGAATCGCTGCTGCCCGCCGGGCTGTCCGTGCTCGCGCGCCTCGGCGTCGAGCCGCACGCGGACGCCTTCCTGCGCAAGCGCGGTGCGGAGTTTCTGTGCGAGGCCAGCGGGCGGCGCGGCGTGTTCAGCTTCGACGGCGCGCTGCCGGGGCTGCCTGACCACAGCTTCCACGTGGACCGTGCGCGCTTCGACACGCTGCTGCGCGACGTCGCGCGCGCAGCCGGCGCCGAAGTGCGCCACGGCGAGGCCGTGCTGGAGGCGGAACTCGATGCATCGGACGCCGTGCACGTCCGCACCGCGTCGGATCGACTCGCGGCGCGCTACCTCATCGACGCGACAGGCCAGGACCGATTGCTCGCACAGCAGTCGCGCAGTGTCGAGCCGTATCGCGCCTTCGGTGCGGCGGCGGTGTTCACGCATTTCGCCGGCCTGCGCCGCGAGGCGCTGGATGAGCTGGGCCCAGGCTTCGCGATCCGCGTGCTGCTGCGCCCGGATGGCTGGGGCTGGATCATTCCGCTGCCGGGCGCGCGGCTCTCGGTCGGCCTCGTGAGCCAGGAGCGCGCGACGCACGCGCAGCTCGACGCGCTGCTCGCGGACCCGCTCGCCGCGCGCTGCACGGCCGGCGCGGAGCGACTGGCCACGCATGTCGCGAGCAACTTCAGCTACCGCAACACGGCGAGTTGCGGCCCGCGCTTCGCATGCATAGGCGACGCGGCGTGTTTCCTCGACCCGGTGTTCTCGTCGGGCGTCACGCTGGCACTGCGCGGCGCGGAGTCGCTGGCCGATGCGATCGGCCCGGCGCTGCAGGCCGGCACCGAAACGGAGCCCGGCCTGCTCGACGCGCATCGCAGGAGCATGGACCGTGCCTACCGCACCTTTGGCGCGCTCATCGGCCGCTTCTACAACAGCCGCTTCGCGGAGTCGGTCTTCCTGGGCGACACGGACGGCATGCCGATGCGAGCCGGCGTGCTGAGCGTGCTGGCCGGCGACGTCTGGCGCGACGACAACCCCTTCCAGGACCAGCTGCTCGCCGCGCGGCGGGGCCAGGGCTGAAGGCATGACCGCCGACGACACGCGCCCGCCCCCTCACGCGCTGCAGCCTGTGCCGCACTTCGCGCCGCATCGCGCACCGACCCGGCCACCAACCCGGCCACCGACTCGGCCACCGATCCGGCCGGTGCCCATCACCGCGTACGCCAACCTCAACGCGCTGGGCGGCACGCGCGCCGACATCCTGGCCGCGCTGGCCGCGGGCCGCTCGGGCCTCGTGCCGTGGGACGGCCCCTTCCCCGTGCTGACGATGGTGGGCGCCGTGCGCACCGAGCTGCCCGCGCTCGACGGTGCGCTGGCCCGATGGGACACGCGCTGCGCGCGCATGGCCGCGTGGCTGCTCGCGGAACTGGATCAGCCGCTGCGCCGCGCGCGCGAACGCTGGCGCCCCGAACGCATCGCGGTGCTGCTGGGCACGAGCACGGCCGGCGCGGAAACCACCGAGCGGGCCTACCGCACCTACGTCGAGCAGGGCGTGCTTCCCGCCGCGTTCGACTTCCGGCGGCAGCACACCTTCGGCGCCGTGCTGCACGTCGTCGCGACGCTCACCGGCGCGCGCGGCCCGACGTGGATGGTGTCCACGGCATGCACGTCGAGCGCCAAGCCGCTGGCCTCCGCGCAGCGGCTCATTGCCGCCGGCACCATCGACGCGGCCATCGTCGGCGGCATCGACACGCTGTGCTCGATGACGCTGCTCGGCTTCCAGTCGCTTGGCGCGCTCGACCGCGGCATCTGCAGGCCCTTCGGCACGGAGCGCGCGGGCATCAACATCGGCGAAGGCGGCGCGCTGCTGCTGCTCGAGCGCGACGGCGACGCGCGCGTGCTGCTCGCCGGTGTCGGCGAGTCATCCGACGCGTATCACGTGAGCGCTCCGCACCCCGAGGGGCGCGGCGCCCGTGACGCGATGTCGGCCGCGCTGGCCCAGGCCGGGCTGCGGCCCGGGGACGTGGACTACATCAACGCGCACGGCACCGGCACGCGGCTCAACGATGTGGCGGAGGCGGGCGCGATCCGCGCGCTCTTCGGCGCGGAGGTTCCGGTCGTGTCCACCAAGGCCTACACCGGGCACACGCTCGGCGGAGCCGGCGCGATCGAGGCTGCCTTCGCCGCGTACGCGATCGAGGAGGGCTGGATCCCGCCGTCGCTCAACGCCGCGCCGCTGGATCCGGCCGTGACCATCCGCGTGCCGACCGTGCTGACGCGCGGCATGTTCCGCCGCGCGCTCAGCAACTCGTTCGCGTTCGGCGGCAACAACGTCAGTGTGCTGCTGAGGGCGCCATGAACGGCGCGCACGATGACGGCGGCGCACACGACGCGAGCCTCGCGCGTACCGCGCCAGGCGAGGCCGGCGCGCACGATGAGGGTGGCGCGGTGTCGTCGGCGGCGCTGGTCGTCGCGGGCGTCGGGCTGTGGATGCCGGGGTTCCCGAACGCGGCGGCGTGGGCTTCGCGCATGCAGGACCCGGCGGCGGAGAAGCCGCGCGGGCTGGCGTTCGATCGCGTGAACCGTCGACGCGCAAGCCTGCTTGGCCGCGCGCTGTCCGATGCCGCGGCGGAGGCGATGGCGGCGGCGGGTGTCGACCCGGCGCGCGTGCCCACGGTGGTCGGCTCGTCGCTCGGCGAGGCGGCCACCATGATCGGTCTGCTCGAGCAGATGTGGCGTCTGCACACGCCGATGTCCCCGGCGGCGTTCACCGTGAGCGTGCACAACGCGGCGTCGGGGCTGCTGTCCATCTCGAACGGCAACCGCGGCTTCACCACGTCGCTCGCGGCCGACTTCGACACGCCGGCCGCGGCGCTGCTCGAGGCCGCCGGGCTCGTTGCGGCGCGCGGCGAGCCGGTGCTCGTCGCATGCGGAGACGAGGTCGCGCCCGAGCATCTCGTGCCGGAAGCACTGCGCTTCGACCTGCTCGCGGCCGCTGTCGTGCTCGCGCCCGCGTGGCATCCCGGCCCGCGGCTGGCCGGGTTGCGCGTCGTGCTCGGCGGCGCGCCGGACCTGCAGCCCGCGGCCGACACGCCGCGGCTCGCGCGCCATCCGCAGGCTGGCCTCGTCGACCTCATCGACGCGCTGCTCGCCGGGCGGCGCGGGAGCGTGCGCCTCGATCGTGGCGCCGGCGCCGGCTGGTGCGCCGAGTTGTCGGAACCGGAGGCATCGTGAGCGGCCTGCCGCCCGTCGCCGACCTGTTGCCGCACGCCGCGCCGATGCTCGTGCTCGAGAGCCTGCTGGACTGGGAGCCGGGCCGCTGCACCGCGCGCATGCTGCTGCGCGCCGACCATCCCTTCGTGCGCGACGGGCATGTGGCCGGCGTGTGCCTGTTCGAGTTCATGGCGCAGGCGGTGGCCGCGTGCCTGGGCTGCGAGGCGAGCTCGGTGGGCGAGAGCGTGCGTGCCGGCATGGTCATCGCGTGCCGTTCGATGAGCGTCGATTGCGACGTGGTGCCGGTGGGGGCCGAGCTGCTGCTGCGCGCGCGGCGCGTCCGCGGCACGAAGAGCATCAGCCTGTTCGAGACCGAGGCCGAGCTCGGGGGGCGCGTCGTGTCACGCGCCATGATGACTCTGTTCCACGGCGGGCCTGTTCTCGATCAGCCTGTTCTCGATCAGCAGGCGCTCGCTCAGCCCGCGCGCGATCCACCGGCGCGCGGCGAGCCGACCAGCAGGTAGCTCGAGCTGGTGAGTCGGACGGTGCGCTCGAGCGTGAGGCCGGCCTCGCGGAACAGGCGCCGGAACTCGGGCTTGCGACGCTGGCGCCCGTTGGTGAGCACGAGCATGTCGAGATCGAGGCAGCGCGTGGCTGAGACGGCGGCGCCCGGTGCGAGCAGGCCCTCGATGACGAGCACGCGACCGCCGGGGGCCAGCGCCGCGGCGCAGTGCTGCAGGATGGTGCGTGCGTCGTCGTCGTCCCAGTTGTGCAGCACGCGCTGCAGGAGGTAGGCGTCGCCGCCGGCCGGCACGCGCTCCAGAAAGCTGCCGGCGACGGCGTCGATGCGCGGGCCGTGGCGGGAGGCGCAGTGCGGGCCGCTGCGCGCGATGACGTGAGGCAGGTCGAAGAGCACGCCGCGCAGGCCCGGCCACTGATCGAGCAGCGCGCAGAGCAGCGTGCCGCGGCCGCCGCCGACGTCCACCAGGGTGCCGAGGCCGGCGAGGTCGATGTGAGGGCGAAGGGCGGCCATCTCGTGTCGCGTGAAGGCGTCGATCGCCGCGTCGTAGCGTCGTGCGGCGTCGTCGTCGGCTGCGAGGAAGGCGTAGAGCGGCTTGCCGAAGGTGCGCTCGAAGGCGATGCCGCCGCCGGTGCGCAGCGCGTCGCGCAGTCGCGACCAGGGGTCCCATTGCTCCGGCGCGCCGAGGAAGGCGGCCAACGGCCCGAGCGCGTCGCCGCGGAGCTGCTGCCCGAGCGGCGTGAGCGTGAAGCCGCTGGCCGGCGATTCCTCGCACACGCCGAGGTCGGCGAGCACCGCAAGCAGGCGGCCAAGCGCCACGGCGTCGCAATCCAGTTCGGCGGCCAGCGCGGTGGCCGTGCGCGGGCCGGCAGCGAGGCGGTCCGCGAGACCGAGCGCGGCCGCCGTGGACACCGCCTGGGCGCGGCACTTGCCGGCCAGGATCTCGAGCAGCCGGCCAGCCGAGTCAGTGTCGGCCGCGGCGTTGTCGAGTGGCGCGCCGCTCAAGCCGGCAGCCGCGCGGCGAGAAGGTCGCGCGCTGCTTCCGCGTCCGCGTGGCGGTGGACGACGCCGAGGCAGCGAGCGACGTCGCGCCCGACGGCCGACAGGCTCCGGCGGCGCGTGCGGCTGTCGAGCGCCTCGGCCTCGAGCCGCCTGCGCGTCAGTTCGAGCGGCCATGCGTCAAAGTGGATGCGCTCGTTCAATTCGCGGCCCAGCTCGGGGCCGAGTTCCTGCACCACACGCAGCAGCAGCTCGCCCGCCATCTCGACGCCCTCGTCGACGCGCGCGCGGACGTAGGTCAGCGCCTCGGCGTGCGACATGCGGCGCGCCACCGCGATGTGCGCGTCCACGAGCATCGACGGGAAGGCGGGCATCGGTCGGAAGATCGGCTCGGGCGCGAGCGGCTGCAGCTCGGCCCAGCCGGTCAGCAGCGCCTGGATGCGATTGGTCCATTCGAGGAAGCGGCTGCCGACCTCCGCGAACGGAGCGTGCCCCGCCGCGTCGAGGCGGTAGACGTCCTGCTGGAAGTACTGGCAGGAAAAGCCCCAGTACACGAAGTTGTCCCAGTAGATCTTCGCGGCCATCGCCCGGGCGTGGGCGTAGACCGGCGCGGCCTGGCGGAACAGGTCGATCGTGCCGCCGACGCTCGCGCGGTACTGCGTGTTGAGCTGCGTCGCCTTGGCGGCCAGGTCGCCGCCCGCGAGGTCCACGCGGATCATCTCGGCGGTGAAGCAGTTGGCGAAGGCGATGAAGTCCGTGCCCGGGCTGTAGAGCGGGTCGACGAACGCGCCCGCCTCGCCGACGATCGCCCAGCGGTCCGGAGACCAGCAGCGCGAGATCGAGTTGCTGTAGCCCTTGAGGCAGAGGAAGTCCATGACGTCCGCGCCGGCGAGTGCGTCGGCGAGCACCGGCTCGTGGCGCGCGAGGAAGTCGCGCGCGCGATCGAGCGCCGAGATCTCGTGGAAGTCGTGCACCGAGTCGTGCGTGACGATGCCGATGCTCGTGTTCCCCGTCGACAGCGGGATGATCCAGGCCCAGTAGCCGCGGCCCATGAGGTGGTTGGTCGAGCGCCAGCGGTCGGCGGCGAAGGGGCGGGCGTGCCACGCGGTCTCGCTCGCCGGCACGAGCGAGTTGATGTCGAGCCGGCCGCGCACGCGGAACCAGGCCGCGCTCGCGGCGTGCGGCGAGCTGCGCGTGAGCTTGAGCTGCCGGCGCAGGAGCGCGCTGCGCCCGGCGGCGTCCACGACCCAGCGCGCGGAGAGCGTGCGCGCCGCGTCGTCGATCTCAAAGCGCACCAGGTGCCGCGCGCCGCCGCTGCCCAGCGTGATCTCCTGCACGCGCGCGCCCTCGATCAGCGTGACGCCGTCGGCCTCGACGAAGCCGCGCAGGTCGTCCTCGAGCCGCCCGCGGTCGAGCTGGTACGAGCGCACGATGGGCTCGGCGAACGGGCCGATTTCGCAGCGCTGCGCGAGCGGCAGGTGCCCGCCGCCCGGGAAGAAGCGCAGCCCGAACTTCACCAGGTGGCGCTCGAGCAGGTACTCGCGCAGCCCGAGACGCTCGAGGTACTGCGAGCCCAGCTCCACGGAGGACTCGCCGACCTTGTGGCTCGCGTCGGGAAGCGGGCGCCGCGTGCGCTCCAGGATGGTGACGGAAAGCTGCGGGAAGTCGCGCCGCAGGTGCCGGCCGAGCAGCAGGCCGGCGAGGCCGCCGCCGCAGATGACCACGTCGCTCGCCGCGTCGTGCGACGCATCGCGCAAGGGGGCCGGCAGATCCGCGTGCATGTCCGTCTCCCGGGGGCGCGTGGCCCGTGGGCCACCGAAGCGGCTCCACTATAATCCTGCGGCGTGCGCCGAATCCCTCTGCCGCGACTTCCACGAGGCCAGTCATCACTCACCTGCGCACGACCGGCACGACGGACACGGAGCCGGCTCCCCGTTTCGGCGACATCGCGCGGCGCCGGGCGCGCCTGCTCCGGATCACGCTGACGTTCGCGGTCTGGTCGCTTGCCGCGCCGCTGGCCGTCGGCTCCTTCTGGCTGCTGTCCGCACTCGGGCCGCGGGACCCGGTGCGCCGCGCGCGGCGCGTCCAGCGCGCCACCGGGCGCGGATTCCGCTTCATGCACGACGTGCTGCGTGTGCTGGGCATTCTGGACTTTGACGCCCGGGGGGCGCTGCCGGCGATCCCGGCCGGCCCGTGCGTCGTGGTGGCCAACCACCCGACGCGCGTGGACATCTCGAGCATCACGGCGGCGCTCGGCGGCGGCTGCACGGTCGTGAAGCCCGAACTGTACCGGCTCCGCCTGCTGCGCGCGATCATGCTGGGGGCGTGGCATATCGAGGGTAGCGGCGCCGATCCGCTCGACACCGGCCGCGTCGTGAACGCCGCGGTGGAGCGGCTGCGGCACGGTCTGCCGGTGATCATCTTTCCCGAGGGCACGCGCTCGCCGCCGTCCGGGCTGCTGCCGTTCGGGCGCACGGCGTTCGAGATCGCGTGCCGCGCGCGCGTGCCGGTCGTGTCGATCGGCGTGCGCTGCGACCCGCCCTGGCTGACCAAGGAGCGCAGGCTCTTCGATCCGCCGCAACCCACGCCGCGCGTCCGCCTCCACCTGCTTGCGACCGATGAACCGGCGGGCGTAAACTTCGACAGCAGGGCACTGCGGAAGTGCGTGGAAGCCCGCTTCGGGCGCTGGATGGATGGTGCGCCCGACTGCCCCGAATCAGTGCCCCGGCATGCCGTGGCCGACAAGGACCCGCAATGACCGAGCAGCTCGAGGACCGGATCAAGATGCTCATTGTCGAGACGCTGGCGCTCGAGGACGTGGATCCGAAGACCATCGAGACCGACGCGCCGCTGTTCGGCGATGGGCTCGGGCTCGACTCGATCGACGCCCTCGAGCTGGCGCTCGCGATCCATGCCGAGTTTGGCGTGCGCACCCGCGAGGACGACCCGGACAACCGCGCGCACTATCACTCCGTGAAGTCGCTGGCCGAGTTCATCCAGGTCGAACAGGCCAAGCCCAAGGCAGAAGCTCCTGGCGCCTGACGCCGGATCGGCCGTGCCGCCGCCGCCGCCGCGCCGCGGGCCGGCCGTGGCGTGGAACGTGCTGGCTGGCGTGCTCATGATCGCGTACCCGATGCTCGTGTATCTCGGCATGACGCGCTGGAGCTCGCGCACCGTGGCGCTGGGTCTGCTGTGCGTGCTGCTGCCGGTGGCGGCCGTGCGCATGCAGCACGGCGGCGCCGGCGCACTGCGCGGGCTGGCGCTCATCCCGCTGGTCACGGTCGCGGCGCTCGTGCTCGGCGCCGTGCTGGACGCACGCGGGTTGCTGCTCGTCGTCCCCGTCGCGGTCAACGTGCTGCTGCTGGCCACGTTCGGCAGCACGCTGCGGCGCGGCAGCGTGCCGATGATCGAGCGCTTCGCGCGCCTCGCCGATCCAGGCCTGTCGCCGCCCAAGATGCGCTGGTGCCGCGCGTGGACCGTGGTGTGGTGCGCCTTCTTCCTGCTCAACGGCGCCACCGCGCTCGTGCTCGCGCTGGCCGCGTCGCTCTCGTGGTGGACGCTCTACACCGGACTGCTCGCTTACGTGCTCATGGGCCTGCTCTTCACCGCCGAGTGGCTCGGCCGCCGGCGACGCTTCGGCCGGTCGCGCCGCGCAGCCCGGACGCCCTGAGGTGGACGCGCGCGCCGACGAGCCCCAGCCCGGCAACTCGCAGCCCGGCATCGCACAGCCAGGCGACGCGCAGTCTGCGCTGGCGTGGGAGGTGCGTGACGCAGGCAGCGCCGTCCACGCGAGCTGCGCTGCCGACGGTGCGCGCACGGCGGCGTTTCGCACGAGCATCCCGCGCGACTGGGCCTGTTTCCGCGGACACTTTCCCGGCACGCCGGTGCTGTCCGCGGCCGTGCAGCTCCAGGACCTCGTGTTGCCGTGCGTGGCCCGCGTGCGCGCGGCCTCGGGTGCGCCCACGCGCCTCGCCGGCCTGAAGTTCCTGCTGCGCATCGAACCGGGTGACACGCTCGACGTGCGCCTGCGCTGGCGGCCCGGCAGCCAGATCGTCGACTTCGAAATCGTGCGCGACGGCACCCGATGCTCGCTCGGCCGCCTCGACTACGGCGCCGCCACTGGCGCGAGCCAGGCCGGCAAGGCGGGGGACGATTCCGGCGCGAATGCCGGCGCGGACCGCTCATGAGTGACACCTTCCGCGCGTGCGCCGTGATCCCCGCGTACGACAACCCGCTGACGGTGCGCGCGGTGGTGGAGGCCGTGCGCGCGCATCTGCCGGACGTGCTCGTCGTCGACGACGGCAGCGGCCTCGCCGGGCGCACCGCCTGCGCGGCTCTCGCCGCGGAAGGGCTGGCCACCGTGCTGCGCCGCGAACGCAACGGCGGCAAGGGCGCTGCCGTGAAGGACGGACTGCGCGAGGCCGCCGCGCGCGGCTTCACGCACGCCATGCAGGTGGACGCCGACGGCCAGCACGACACCGCGCGCATCCCGGCCTTCCTGGAGGCCGGCGCGCGCCAGCCGGAAGCGCTGGTGCTCAGTGCTCCGGTGTACGACGCGAGCGCGCCGCCGATGCGCGTCTCCGCGCGGCGCTTCATGGCCTTCTGGGTGGCGCTGGAACTGGGCCGCCGCGATCTCGTCGCCGATGCGATGGTGGGCTTCCGGCTGTATCCCGTGGCGGCCGCGCTCGCGGCGGGGGTGCGCGGCGACCGCATGGACTTCGACATCGAAGTCGTGGTGCGTCTGGTGCGCGCCGGCACGCCCGTGATCAATCTGCCGGTGGCGGTGCGGTATCCGGGCGCGGCGGAGGGCGGCGTCTCGCATTTCCGCCCGGTGCGCGACAACCTGAGTTTCTTCCCGATGCACGCGCGGCTGTGCACGTCCGGCGCGTGGCGCTGGCTGGTGCACACGGCGCGCGGGATCCGGCCGTGACGACGTGGCTCAACCGGCGCGAGCGCGGCTCGCTGGCGGGCATGCGCTTCGCAATCCTGCTGGCCACGCGCTTCGGGCGCCGACCGATGAAACCCTTCATCGCGGTGCTCGCGCTGTGGTACCGGCTCTTCGATCGCAGCTCCGTGGCCGCGTCGCGCGACTGGCTGACGCGCGTGCACGGCCGGCCGGCAGGCTTCCGCGCGACGTACGGCCACATCCGCTGCTTCGCGCAGGTCACGCTCGACCGCTGCTTCTTCCTGCAGGGGCGCACCGCGGGGCTCACGGTCTCCAGCACCGGCAACGAGCATCTGGTCCGGCAGCGGGCGACGGGCCGGGGCGCCATCCTCCTCGGTGCGCACCTCGGCAGCTTCGAGGCGATGCGCGCGAGCGGTGCGGCCAAGGGCGTGCCGATCAATGTGCTGGGCCACTTCGCGAACGCGCGCATGATCAACGCCTTCCTCGAGCGCATGAACCCGGACCTCGCGGCGCGCGTGATCCATCTGGGCGACGACCCGGTGAGCGTCATGGCGTCCGTGCGTGGGCGGCTGGAGGCGGGCGAGTTCGTCGCTCTCCTCGGCGACCGCACGGGTCTGAACGACCGCACGGTCCGCGTGCCGTTCTTCGGACAGCCCGCATCGTTTCCGGCCGGCCCCTTCCTGCTCGCGTCGCTGCTGCGCTGCCCGGTCTATCTGGTGTTCGGCCTGTATCAGGCGCCCGACCGCTACGAGCTGCACTGCGAGCCGTTCGCGGAGCGGATCGAGCTGCCGCGCGGAAACCGGGCTGCCGCGCTCGAGCAGCAGGTGCGACGCTACGCGGAGCGCCTGGAGGCCTGCGCCCGCCTCGCGCCCGACAATTGGTTCAACTTCCACGACTTCTGGAGTTCTCCGTGAGCGGCATCCAGCGACCCGCGCATGCGGTCACGACCGAGATCCGCGTCGCCTTCCACCAGTGCGATCCGCTCGGCGTGGTGTGGCACGGCCGCACCTTCGAGCTGCTGGAGGTGGCGCGCTGCGCGCTGCTGGCCGGCTTCCGGCTCGACGTGCCGGATATCGCCGCGCTGGGATTCCGCATGGTCGTGACCGAGGCGAGCTGCCGCTACATGGCGCCACTGCGGTACGGCGACATCGCGGCGGTCACCGCGTGGTTCAGTGCGGTGTCGCCGCTGCTGCGCGTGGCCTACGATGTGCGCCTGTCCGGCGGCGGCACGTGGTGCGCGCGCGCCGTCACCGAGCTCGCGACGACCGATGCCGACGGCCGACTCCTCCCGAGAACTCCCGATGCGATCCTGGAACGCCTTCCCGCCCGCTGAGGTCGCGACAGTCCTCGCGCTGTGCGCGCTGTTCGCCGCACCGGCGGCGCCGCACGTGCAGGACGGGCCGGCAGGACAGGCCGCACCGGCGGGACAGGCCGCACAGGCCGCACCGGCCGCACAGGCCGCACAGGCCGCACAGGCCGCACCGGCCGTCGGTGCACCGGCGGGGCGCCCCCGCGATGCCTCCGAGCTGCTCGCGCGCTTCGCGACGATGGGCGGGCTGGAGGCGGCATATGAAGAGGAGAAGCACCTCGCTCTGCTGGCCGCGCCGCTGAAGAGCCGCGGGCGGCTGTACTTCATGCGGCCCGGATATCTGGCGCGCCTCGTCGAGGCGCCGGAGGAATCCACGCTGCGCATCTCGCCCACGGAGCTGCAGCTCTCGGGCCGCGACGGCGTCGAGCGCATCGACCTGCGGCAGAGCGACAACGTGCGCCTGTTCATCACGTCGCTCGTGCAGGTGTTTCTGGGCGACGAAGCTGCGCTCAAGGCGTCGTTCGAGGTCTCGTTCGAGACGTCGCCCGATGACGCCACGGGCTGGACGCTCACGCTCGTCCCGCGCGGCGCGCCCCTGGACAAGCTCATGGCGCAACTGAGCCTGCACGGCGAGGGCGTGCCCGTCACGCGCATCGAGGTGCGCGAGCCCAACGGCGACCGCACGGTGACGCACATCCTGCAGGCTGATGTGGCGCGCACGTTCAGCGACGAGGAAAAGCTGCGCCTGTTCGGCTGGAAGGCGCCTTGACCGCCGACGCGCCGCGCACTGGCGGGCGCGACGAGCGCGACGGTCGCGCGCGTCGCACGCTCACGCTGGGCCTGAGCGCGGTCGTGATCCTCGCGCTCGCGGCCTTCGTCGTCGCGCGGCTGCACGTCACGACGGACATTGCGCAGTTCCTGCCCGCAGGAGAGGCCGACCCGGACCTCCTGCTCTCGCGCCAGCTCGTGTCGAGCGAACTGAGCCGCACGATGATCCTGCTCGTCGGCGCGCCCGACACGGCGGGCGCCGTCGCCGCGAGCCGCGAGCTGGAGGCGGCGCTGCACGCGACGCCGGCGGTCGAAGCGGAGCTGGCGTCACTCGACGCCGGGCCGCCGCAGGGGATCGAGGAGGCGTTGTGGTCGCTGTACGAGCCGCGCCGGCTCGCCTTCCTGGCGCACGACGCGTCGGGCGTGGCCGCGGCGACCACGCCCGACGCGCTGCGCGACGCGGCGCAGCGGCTCAAGCGCCGGCTCGCGCTGCCGCTGTCGAGCCTGCTCACGCGGGTCGCGCCCGGCGATCCGCTGCTCGTCATCCCGGGACTGTTCGAACGCCTCGCGGCCCTGCGCGGCGAGGGCCTGCAGCTCGCCGCCGGCCGCTTCATCACCGCCGATGGCCGCCATGCGGTGCTGTTCCTCGCGACGCGCGCCGACTCGTTCGACAACGCGCGTCAGGCGCCGTTCCTCGACGGCGTGCGAGCGGCCTTCGAGCGCGTGAACGCGGCGCACGGCGGCGCGCTGCAGCTCTCGCAGACCGGCGCCAACCGCTTCGCCGTGCGCTCGGAGCAATCCATCCGCGCCGACATCCAGCGCGTGTCGACCTGGTCGGTCATCGCGGTGGTGGCGCTTTTCCTGTGGTTGTTCCGCTCGCTGCGGCTCGGCGTGGTGACGCTGCTCGTGCTGGGTGCGGGCTTCGTCGTCGCCACGGCCGCGTGCCTGGCGCTGTTCGGCTCGGTGCACGCGCTGACGCTCGCGTTCGGCTCGGGCCTCATCGGCGTGAGCGTGGACTACACGATCCACTTCTACTGTCACCACACCCTCGCGCCGGATCCGCGTGGCGCGCGCGCCACGCTTCGAGGCATCTGGCCGGGCCTCGCGCTCGGCGCGGCGACGACGGTGGTGGGTTTTGTCGCGCTCGTGGCCTCGTCGTTTCCGGCGTTGCGCGAGCTGGCCGTCTTCGGCGCTTTCGGCATCGCGGCGGCGCTGGCCGGCACGACGCTGCTGCTGCCCGAGCTGCTCCCTGCGGTCGCGCCGGCGACCGTGGCCAGCCGACGTGTCGCGGCCGCCATCGGTCGCGGCGCTGCGGCGCTTCATCGCCGGCGCCGGCTCGCGTGCGCGCTGCCGCTGCTCGTGCTGGCCATCGGCGTGGCCGGCGTGCCGCGCGTGCGCTGGTACGACGACTTCGCGGACCTGAACCGCCTCGACCCGGCGCTCGTTGCCGAGGACGCAGCCATCCGCGAGCAGGTGGCGCGCTTCGAGCAGCGCCGCATGGTCGTCGCCGTCGGCGCGGACGCCGAAGCCGCGCTGGCAGTCAATGAGCGCATTGCCGACGTGCTGGCGGAAGCCCAGCGCGCCGGCGAGCTGGGCGGCTCGCGGCAGATCGCGGAGCTGCTGCCGAGCGCGGCGCGCCAGCGCGCGGTGGATGCCGCCGTGCGCTCCGACGCGACGCTGTGGCCGCGTGTGCGCGACGCGCTCGTCGCCGAGGGCTTCGTCCCCGAAGCCTTCGAGCCCTTCCGCGACGCGCTGGCCGGCTCCGCGCCCGAGCCGCTGAACGCCGCCGACCTCCAGGCCTCGCCGCTGGCCGCGCTCGTGCGTCCGTTCTTCGTCACGCTCGACGGCGGCACGGGCGTGCTGAGCTTCCTGCAGGACCTGCACGACGCACCGGCGCTCGAGCGGCGCCTCGCGGTGGTGCCCGGCGCGCGGCTCGTGAACATGGGCGCGACCTTCGCGCGGGCCTACGGCGCGTATCGGTCGCGCATGCTCGAGCTGCTGCTTGTCGGCGTGCTGGCGGTCATCGCGCTGGTGGCGCTGCGCCATCGGGCCGTGCGGCCGACGGTGTCCGCGTGCCTGCCCGGTCTGCTCGCGGCCTTCGGAACGGTGGGCGCGTTCGGGCTGCTCGGCATCGAGCTCAACGTGCTCACGCTCGTCGCGCTGCTCATGATCGTGAGCATGGGCGACGACTACGGCGTGTTCCTCGCGGAGGCCGGCGCGCGCCCGGCCGAACTGGAGGCGACGCACCTCGGCGTGTTCTTCGCCGGCGCCACGACGATTCTCGGTTTCGGGCTGCTGGCCTTTTCGGACAATCCCGCCCTGTTCAGCATCGGCGCGACGACCGCGATCGGCGTGTCGCTGTGCCTGCTCCTCGCTCCCACGCTGCATCTGCTCATCGGCGGGCGCGGAAAGGATGACGCATGACGTCCGCTCGAACCGCGCCCGTGTTGCACCGCGCGTTCACAGCGTTCGCCGTGCGCTGCCTCCTCGCGACGTGCGTGACGCTGCTGCTGAGCGCGTGCGCCGCCGAAACGTCGCAGTCGCGGCCGCGCGTGCCGGCAGAACTCACGGAGGCCGACTATCCGGGCGAGTTGCGCCCGCCCTCGACCTTTCCGGCGGACGTGCTGCTGCGCCAGCGCGTCACCGCCACGTGGGGCGACGGCTCGTCGCGCGGCTTCGACGGCGCCTTCCAGAAGCAGGGCGACAAGCTGACGCTGCTCGGCCTCTCGCCGCTCGGCTCGGCGGGCTTCGTCGTGACGCTCGACGGCGACCGCATCGCCTTCGAGAACCGCACCGAGCAGGACATGCCCTTCCCGCCGCGCTTCATTCTGCTGGACGTACAGCGCGTCTTCTTTCCGTGGTTGGCGCCCGCAGGCGGGTCGCTGGCGGATGGAACGCACGAGGGCGACCGCGGCGACGAGCACCTCGTCGAGGTGTGGCAGGATGGCGCGCTGGTGGAGCGGCGCTTCACGCGCCTCGACGGCCATCCGGCGGGGACGATCACCGTGCGCTGCGTGCGCGGGCAGCCGGGCCGCATCGTGCCGGAGCACGCGACGCTGGAGAACGGCTGGGCCGGTTATCGGCTGGCCGTAGACACGCTGGAGGAGACGCGCCTCGATCCGGCAGCGCCCTGACGCCGCCGCGCGCGCTCAGCGTCCCTCGTCCATCGAGAGCCGGATCACGGCGGCGTTGAGTGCGGAAGCATCGTCCGGCAGCTTCGCGACGACGTCGCGGCAGGTGTCGCCCAGCGCGTCCTTCGACTCGAAGCTGCGGCAGCCCTGGCTGTTCTGCGGCACCCAGGTGTGACCGGCGATCGGCAGCCCCAGTCCGCCGAACTCGCCCAGCACGAGCGCGCGGCCATCTTCCGTCGCGAGCAGCCTCGGGCCGGGGCAGTCGTGCACGTCGGAGACGTCGCCCACTTGCATGTCGGTCCAGCCGCTGGCGTTGTTCACGAGGCGCGTCCGGTCGTGGTCCTTCCGCGCCACGCCGAACTCCGGCTGTGGCGTGTGCGCTTCAAGCTCTCGTGCCGCTCCGACGAGGTGCGCGAGGACGTGCTCGCGCCGCTCATGGAGGCCGGGCTGTCGCACGTCTGCCTCGGAGTGGAGGCGGGCGATCCCGAGGCGCTGAAGACGCTGAACAGGCGCATCAAGCCGGAGGTCCATCATCGCGCCGGCGCGGTGCTGCAGCGCCTCGACCTCGGCTTCGACGTCGGCTTCATGCTGCTCGAGCCGTGGAGCACGCTCTCGACCGTGCGCAACCACCTCCGTTTCCTGCGCGACTTCTGCGCCGACGGAGACACCGTGGCGGGCTTCTGCCGCACGCTGCCCTGCGTCGGCACGCCGATGGAGGAGCGGATGCGCGCGGAAGGACGCCTGACAGGCCCGGCGCTCGAGGCCGACTACCGCTTCCTCGATCCGCGGCTCGACATGCCGTGGGACTTCTCGCTGATCGCCTTCGCCGGCCGCAACCACGGCAAGGACGCGTTGCAGGATCGGCTGCGCGAGGAGAACGAGCGCATCCGCGGCGCGATGAACGCCCTGTGGAGCACGCGCCCGCGCGTCGCCGAACACCTGCGGGTCGATGACACTGACGAGGCCGTACAGCTCCATGAGCGAGTTCTGCAGCGGCGTCGCCGTGAGCAGCAGCTTGTTGCGGCTGCCGATCGCGTCCACCAGCGCGCGGGCGATCTTGCTCGAAGTCTTGTAGACGTTGCGCAGGCGGTGGGCCTCGTCGATGACCACGAGGTCCCACGGCACCAGCGCCACTTCCGCCTGCCGCGCCGCCGCGAACTGGTAGGAGCAGATCACGATGCGGTCCGGCGTGCCGGGGCCGGCCGCGCTGGCTCTCTCGGCTCCGCCGGCCTCGAACGGATTGGCGACACCCGCCTCCACGGCTGCCCGGAAGCTCCGCGAGTCCAGCACGAACGCCGGCAGCAGGAACTTCTCGGCCAGCTCCTGCTCCCACTGCTTGCGCAGCGTGGCCGGCACGACGAGCAGCACGCGCCGGCGCCGCTCGGCCCAGCGCTGCGAGATCACGATGCCGGCCTCGATGGTCTTGCCCAGGCCCACCTCGTCCGCGAGCAGCACGCCGCGGCTGAGCGGCGAGCGCAGCGCGAAGAGCGCGGCGTCCACCTGGTGCGGGTTCAGGTCCACGCGGGCGCTGGCGATCGAGCGCGAGAGCCCCTCTACGGTGCCGGCCGGCGACGCGAGCGTCAGGGCGTGCGCAAAGTAGGCGGACTGGTGGGGCGTGACGCTGAACTGGCCGCCGGACATAGGCGGCGGATTCTACGCGGGATGAGGCGCTTGCCCCTCAAGTGTCCGGTGCCTGGCCTGCTAGCTTTGCCCGCATGACAAAACTGCGCCGGACGTGCTGCACTGCGAGGGCTGTGGAGCGGACTGCGTGTTGCGCTGGACCCCGCCGCCCGGATGGTGGTCACCGTGCTCGGGCCGGACAGCGGGCCCGCCGACGCGCCCCGCGCTCGCGAAAGCATTACTCCGGGCGACTTCCGGTGTAGACGTGCTGGCGCCGGAGGCGGACAGGCACCGAGGGGTCGACGTGTACGCATGAAGCCAGCGAAGACATTGCGAGCACGACGGCGTCTTGCGCTGGCGCTCATGGTGGGCGCAGGCGCCGGACTCGTGCTGGCCTTTGCGTGGTTCGTGAGGTTGGCGGATGAGCCGGACTCGCGGGCGCGCTCGGTCCTCTCCGCGCATCGCGGCGACTCCAGCAGGGGCGGACCGCTTGGCGACAGCGCGGACGCCGCTGCGCGGCAGCCGCTGCAACTGGGCGACAGCATCAAGCTCGAGGCCGCTGCCGACTCTCCGCTGGACCGCACCGGCCTCGACGATCCGTACTTCGCCGGCGTGCCGGCGGAGTGGACCACCGGCTTCCGGGTGCACGGCCGCGTCGTGAATGAGTTCGGTGCGCCGCTCGTGGACGCGGACATCGTGTTCGTTCCCGACCCGGCCACGCGCGCGGTGGTCGAAGAGGCCACGGGGCGCACGCCGGGCGCCGGGCCCTCCACGCGCACTGCTCCCGATGGCAGCTTCGACCTGCAGACGCGCCGCGGCCTGCTGGGCGCCGGCACGCGGTGGCGCCAGCTTGACGCCTCCACGCGCGCCATCGTGGTGGACGACCCGCGCTGCACCGCGCTGTGGCACGAATGCCCCGAGAGTGACATCGCCGAGTGTGATGTCGGAACGCTGATCGTGCTCGCAGGCGCGTTCGTGCGCGGGCGCGTCGTGGACGGCGCTGGTCGGCCGGTCGGTGGCATCCACGTGCGACTGGATGTGGACGTGGACGACGCGGTGGCGGCGCGGCTCGGCTTCGACGAATGGTGGGGGCTCCCCTTGGCGCTGCGGGACGCCGTCACCGAGGACGATGGGAGCTACGGCTTCCGCAGCGTGTGGCCCGGCGAGGTGTGCGCCGCCATCACCTCGGACGACTGGCAGCACGCCGAGGAATGCATCGACGTCTTGACACCCGGCGCCAGCGTTGAGATGCCCGACCTGATCGCGGAGGAAGGCCTGGTCGTCCACGTCATCGTCCTGGACAGCCGGCAGCAGCCGGTGGACGACGCCACGGTGGTCGCAGCGCCGCTGCGCTCGAGTTCTCTTCGGCCGTCCACGGCCGACCTGCTGCGACTGCCGGTCGAGGACAACGACTACCACCCGCGCCGGGGCTCGCCCTCGGGGAACGGCCGCTACACGATTCGCGGCCTCGACAACACGGCGCATGTGGTGGCCGCGCTCGCCTCCAGCGGTCGAGCGGATCCGGTCGCCGGTGTCTGGCCGGGCGGCGTGCCCGTCGTGCTGCAGCTCGTGCCGCTGGAAACGCCGGGGCAGTCGCCCGGGATCGTCGTGTTCGTCGAGACGCCCGATGGACAACCCGTCGCTGCGGCGCGGGTGCAGGCCACGGGCGAGTCGGAGGATGAGTTCGGCGACCACCCCTGCGGCGTGAGGCCCACCGCTCCCGGCGCCTTTGCAGTGGACCGGCGCGTCGATCGCGGCGTTTCGCTGTGCGTGGAGGCGCCGGGCTTCGCGACGCGATGCATCAATCTGGAACTGCTCGTGTCCGAGCAGCAGGCTGTCGAGCTCCAGGGATGTTCCGCGCGTGACACATCGTCGTCGGCGGTGTTGCCCCCGCACGTGCACGTCGTGCTGGCGCCCGAGGCGCGCGTGCAGGGCCGCGTCGTGGACGAGCGAGGTGCAGGCATGCCGCAAGTGAGACTGCGCTTCCAGTTGGAGGGCATGCACCCCGACCACGCCATCGTGCACGAAGCTGTCACGGACGCGGCGGGTGCGTTCGCCGCCCGCGGCCTTGGCGCAGGGGAGTGGGGCATCACACCGAGTGGCGACGAGCTGGCCGAGGCCGAGGAAACCGAGCTGACTCTCGCGGCAGGTGAATCCCGCGCCGACGTGGTGCTCACGGTGCAGCGCACCGGCGCTGTCGAAGGCTGCATCGTCGATGTCGACGGCAGTTGTTCGCCACTGCTCCACGACTGGACCGTCAGGCTGGTGGAGCGGGCGTTCGACGACCCCCTCAAGAGTTCCCGGAGACTGCCCGGAGTCGACGTGAATCTGGATGCCGGCTGCTGCTTCCGCGCGACCGGGCTCATGCCCGGTGGCTGGGTTCTGCGCGGACCCAGGGGTACGCGCTGTCCGGTGGATGTCGTGGCGGGAGAGGTCAGCAGCGTGCGGCTCGTGGTGCCGCCACCACCGCGGCTCCGCGTGCGCGTGCTGGACGGAGCCCAGCCCGTGGCGGGTGCGCGCATTCACTGGGCGCACCTCGATGACAATAGCCAGCGGACCGGTGTCCTCCCGTCCGTCAAGCAGGCCGGCAGGCTGCCGGTCACCGACGCGCAGGGCGAGGCGCGGCTCACGCTCGACGAAATGGGCCTGATCGTGGTGCGGGCGCTGCTGGACGGCGGCGCAGCGAGCGAGGTCGGGCGAGTCGATCTCGTGCCCGATGCGGACATCCTGCTGGTGCTGCAGCTCGGCAGCGGGCGCGTGGAGGGCCTGGTGCTCGATGCGCTCTCCGGAGAGCCCCTGCCGGGCGCGCAGGTGAGTCTCTCGGGTGCCGATGCGGTGAGGACCGACGCTCAGGGTCTCTTCGTGGTGCCACGCGTGGGCGCGGGCACCTTCCGCTGGTTGGTGAGCGCGCCCGGGCACTTCCCGCTGGAGCCCGTACCCGTGACGGTTGCCGCGGGTCAGGTCGTGAGCGGGCTGCGCATCGCGTTGCCGCCTGCAGCCTGCATGCGCATCACCGTGCTTGGCCCCAACGGGCAAACTGCCGAAGCCTCCACGGTCGCCTGGGGCCTCAACCCGCCTCCCGGCGACGACGTACGAGTGGTACGGCACTTTCCTCGGTTCGCGGGATGGCTGTCATCTGGCAATCTGCCGCCGGGCCAGTACCGAGTGGCCGTGTTCTCCACCGGTGACAGGCAAAGCTGCAACACCGCGGCGGCCCTCGATGGCCTGGGCCTCGCGGCGCAGGTGGTGTCACTCGCGCCCGGTGAAACGCGCGACGTGACGCTGTACGTCGCGCCCGGGCCGTGAGCGGGGCGGGCCTGACACGGGCGCGGCCCGTGCGGCATGATTCCGTCCGTCTCTCGCGCGGGAGTTCGGGTCATGGCGCAGCGTTCACGGCCGGTCTGGATCTTTGCAGCGGCACTCGTCGTGCTGGGGGTCGGCATCTGGCTGGTGCAGCGCGAGGACCCGCGCGAGGACGGGCTCCGCAACGCCGCTGCGATCGCGGCGCCGAGCAGCAGTGCCGACAGCGCACCGCGCTTCGACGCCGCGCCGCGTGCACGCTTGCCGGAGGATGCCGCCAGTTCGTTGAGCGGCGAGGCATGGCAGGCCGCCGTCGCGACCCTCGGTTCGTCGGAAACTCTCGCGCCCTCCGCCGTGCTCACCGGTCGCATCACGCGCCTGACCGACGGCTCGCCGGCATCGGACGTCTCCGTGGTAGCGCTGGTCTCCAGCGGCGGCGCGCGCATCAAGGCGCCTCTCGATGAAGCCGCGAGCCAGGCGCTCACCGGCGCCGACGGCCGCTACCGCCTCGTGTTCACCGGGGCCTGCACGCTGGATCAGTTGCGCGCCGGCGTCGGCCCCGACACGGTGCGCGGCAGGAGCGAGGTCGAACTGCCACTGCAACCCGGCACCGAGACGACGCTCGACCTCGCCGTGGGCAGCGGCGGCGCGCTCTCGGGCCGCGTCGTGGACACGCACGGACAGCCGATCGCCGGCGCGCTGGTGGGCGCCACCACCGACGCCGCCACGCTGAACTTCGAGAAAAGCTACGAGCCGGACCGCACCACCACCGCCAATGCCGCCGGCGAGTTCGTGCTCGCGCGCATCGGGCCGCCCTTCGTGATCACGGCGTCGGCGCCGGGCTACGCGCTGCGCGAGCAGCTCGTCGGCACGCTTCCCGAGGGCGCGCGCATCGGCGCGCTCGCGGGCGGCGCACCCGTCGAGCCGCCGCTGACCGTGGTGCTCTCGCCCGCGCGCGAGATCCGCGGCGTGGTCCTTGATCCCGGCGGTGCGCCGGTGCCAAGGGCAGCCATCGGGTTCAGCCTCCCCGGCGAGGCGGCGCCGTCGCAGGTCACCGCGGCACCCGATGTCTACCGCCGGCTCGCGGAGTTCGGAGGCCCGGCGCGCACCGGCGCCGACGGCAGCTTCCGGCGCGACCACTGCTGCGACGAGGTCTACGAGGTCAGCGTGTCGGCGCCCGGCTTCCTCGCCTGGCGCGGCCGGCACGCGCCCGGCGATCCCGACCTCGTCGTCCGACTCGACTCGGGCGCCACGCTGAGCGGTCACGTCCGCGCCGCGGCCGACGGTGCGCCCATCGCCGAAGCCACGGTCACGCTGGTCACGTCCGACCCGAACACCCGCTCGACATTGACCAGCACGGATTTCGCCGACGATCAGGGACGCTTCACGTTCACGGGCCTGCACGCGGATGGCAACGCGGAAGTGGTGGTCACCGCAGAGGGTCATGCCGTGTTCGTGCGCCAGCCCGTCGTCATCGCCGAGACCGCCAACATGCCTCTGGAACTGGCGCTGGATCCCGAGCGCACCCTCGCCGGCCAGGTCGTGGACCTGAGTGGCGCGCCGGTGCGCGGCGCTCTGGTGGAGATCGAAGGCGACCGCCTCGTGGACCTCGGCCCCGGCGCCCGCTTTCCGGTGCCCACCTGGGAATCACGAGTCGAATCGCTGAACAGCGCCAGCACCGGCGAGGACGGCCGCTTCCGCTTCGACCAGCTCTACGCGGGCAACTTCAAGGTCACGGCGACGCACCCGCGCGAGAGCGGCCTGATCGCCATGCTCACCGCGCCGTCGGGCACGCAGGACCTGCTGCTCGTGCTGGACCCGGATGCGACCAGCGGCGTCACACTGCTGGGACGCGCGACGGACGCACTCACCGGCCGCCCGGTCACGGCCTTCGACGTGACGACGATGATCCCGGTGGGCGGCGGGGGCATGATCGGCGAGAGCCACGACTTCGAGAGTGCGGACGGCGCGTGGCGCATCACCGGCCTGCAGCCCGGCGCGATGCAGGTGAATGCCGACGCCGCCGGCTACGCGCCGTGGTCCGCACCGCTGCAGGCCTTTGAAGCCGGCGAGCACGTCCTCGACATCCGCTTCAGCGCCGCGCGCCAGGTCCGGCTCCGCGTCGTCAACGCGCGGCGCGAGCCGCTCAGCGCACACCTGTCCTTCCGGAATGCGGGAGGCCCACCGCTCAAGGTCGCCTGGGGACAGAACGCGCACACCACGCAGCTCGGCACCGACGAGCGCGGAGAAGCGCTGGCCGTGGGCCTGCCCGCAGAGCAACTCACCGTGGAGGTGCGCCGCGACTTTCTCAGCGAGCCGCAATCCTTCCCGCTGGATCTGCGCACCGAGCCGCGCGGCACCGTCGAGCTGGTGCTCGCGGATCGCGGCACGCTGCGCGTGATGGCGCTGGTGCTGGGCGCAGCCCCCTCCGTCAGCACGCCGCCCGCCGGCAGCAGCATGGAGGAGTGGGGTCCGCTTCTGGAGTCACTCATGGCGCAGGGGCTGGTCTGGCCACTGGACTGCGATGCACACGCGACCGTCCTCGATGCCGCGCGCGGCCTTCGCGCGGAGGCTCGCCTGGACGGCAACCCCTCGGCCATGGCCCTCGCCATGACGCAACGCCTCGTCCCGCAAGCCACGCGGTCCATCATCGCCAGCCTCGAGGTGCCGGCCGGCGAGCCGCTCACCGTCACGGTGGAAGCTCCCGGCTACGAGAGCTCCACGCAGAGCATCACGCTCGACGCCGAAGCAAAGGACGGCGACGGATCGCCTCTGCTCTTCCTGCTGCGGCGCTCCTGAAGCGGCCTTCACGGCAGAAGGCGGGACACGCTGCGGGCGCTGCGGCAGGGTGGGGGCGCTTGCATTCCCAATGCTCCGTGGCCTGCAGCGACCCAGTCGAGCGTGGGCGTGCCCTGCGCGACGAGCGGCGCCGCGCAGGCGAGGGCCACGGACAAGGACGAAAGAACCTTCGGCAACCGGCGGAACGCCATGGGAGGGTTCACATCGGGGGAAGGTCTGAGGAGTCGCGTGACGGCGGTGCGTGTCGTGCCGTGGGGAGTCGGGCGGGCTGCACGGCGGGCGGGAGGCTCCTGTTCTGCACCGTGCTGCTGGTCACGGCGACAGTTCCGAGGAGCACCTCGATGCCGCCATCCTGCTCCTTCAGGTCGATGTGCTTGCAGGTCGGAGAAATCGCGATCGGCGCGCTCCCGGGCGGCGTGAGAGTTTCGGCGCCGACAGTGGCGAGTTCCGCTCAGTTGCCTGGAGCGGGCAGCGTCTCCAATTCGTTCAGGCGCTTCATGGCCTGCATCGCCTTCAGCGAGTTGTAGTTGATGCCCGCCGCGTTCAGGCTGCTGCCCTGCTGGAAGGGAAACTCCGGCAGCGTGAGCAGGAAAGCCTTGAGCTTGGTCTGTACCGGCACGAAGAGCCAGATGTTGTCGGCGTACCAGCGGATGTACATGCCCGACTCGTGCGGCGCCTTCTCATACGGGTCGGCGCGGAGATTGACGATCTCCGGCCAGCCCGGCACGTCGCGCGTCGCGGTGGCGATGTTGCCGTTCTCGACGGCGAAGGACACCTTCCAGTCGTTCCAGCGCACGGCGTTCAGATCGCCGCCCTGCCCGAAGTAGAAGATCTCCTCGCGCGGGCCCTTGGCGACCTCGCCCTTGAAGTAAGGCAGGAAGTTGTAGCCGTCGAGGTGGACCTTGAAGTCCCTGCCGTTGGCCGCGTAGCCCTGCTTGCACTTCTCCACGATGTCGGGCTCGCCCGCCGCCGCGAGCAGCGTGGGCAGCCAGTCCTCCTGCGAGAAGATGTCGTTGATGATCGTGCCCGGCTTGATGACGCCCGGCCAGCGCACGAGCATCGGCACGCGGAAGCCGCCTTCCCAGGTCGTGCCCTTCTCGCCCTTGAAGGGCGTCGTGCCGCCGTCGGGCCACGTCGCCGTCTCCGCGCCGTTGCGGGCCGTCATGAAACTCCGGCAGCTTCCTGGGAAAGCGCCGCGGTGACGGCGTGTACACCTCCGCCGGCGTGCGATCACCGAGCGCCTCGTGTGGACGCACGTGATTGAAGCGCTCGATCGCTCCGTTTTGCTGCGGCTTGCCGGGCTGAATGCGCTCCGGGCGGATTCCAGGCGCAGCCAGCGCACGCTCGGGCCCGAGAGGCCGGCAAGCCCGCCACTGCCGAAAGGCGGCCCATTGTCGCTGCGAATGCGCCGCGGCAGACCGTACTCGCGGAAGCAATGCGCAAAGATCGGCCACACCGTTTCCGTGTGAATCGAGCTGACGAGCGTGCACGCCAGGGCGTAGCGACTGCAGGTGTCGCCCAGCGTGAACGGCTCCAGGCGCTCGCGCGCGCCGCTCAGGCACCAGCCTTAGAAGTCGGTCGACCACAGGTCATTGGGCTCGCTGGCCGGCGCGAGCCGGGTGCGGGATGAGGCCGCAGTCGGCCGGTGCAGATGCCGAGGCGTCACGAGCCCATGGCGCTTCAAGGTGTCTCCCACCGTGCTCTTCGCGGGCCAATCGATATCGGGCGCGCGGCGCTTGAGAATTGCGCCTAGTTTGCGCTGCCCCCAACAGCCCCACTGGCGTGCGGCCGCGACGATCCGTTGCTCGACGTGTCGCGTGACCTGGTGATCCTGTGCATGCCGCGCTCGCGACAGATCGCACAGACACTCGGCGCCACGCTCCTTGAAGCGAGCGATGAACTCATGCGCCGTCTTGCGGCTGATCCCGTGTCGGCGCGCGAGCTCGGCCACCGGCCAGCGCCCAGAACCGTACTCCTTCATGAACTTCAATCGATCGTCCACACGTGACTCCAACTACGGCATCGGCAGGCCCTCCTGCCGAACAGCCTGATGTGTCACCCATGTGCCCGGACGTTTCTGTCACCCATGTGCCCGGTTTGGACACTTGCCGGGCGGAGTTGCGGGCAGCGATCGTGCCGCGGGCGGGGATCTCAGCGAAGTCAGGCCGGCTTCCGCGGTCGGGACGGGGAGGACGCACAAGCCACTGCGCCCGCGCCCGGCTCCCGTTGCCGACATTCATGAATAGTGGCTCCGCCGATACTCGCCGAGCCCGTCTCCACCACGCGCGAGTCCTGAACGACCACCGCACGGTGAAGAGCGATTGGGCGTTCGCGCGAGCCTGGCTCACGCGCCGCGCCGGCCGCTCACGGCGCCGTCGCGCGCAGGCCGTTGCTCAGCGTGAGCTGCGGCGTGTGCGCCGTGTCCTTCACGATGAATTGGAACCAGAAAGTCGTGCCGGACGGCACGCCGGCCGGCCAGGTCGATGCGATATGAAATCCGCCGCCGCCGTCGGCTGCGAGGATGAACTGGCTCGCGATGGGCAGCGCGTGGAAGGTGCCGCCGAACGCCGCGATGGGATTGGACGCGAACGACAGCGCCGCGAGCATCGGCGCGCCGGGCGGCGCCGACGCGAGGTCGAGCGCGAAGCTCCAGCCGCCCTGCAGCGGCCCGCTGCCTGCAAGGTGCGGCGCGCCGGCGCTGCCCGTCGTGCCACCGCCGAGGTCGGTCCACGTCCCGGGCGGGCACGGCGTGACGGGGTAGCCCTCGTAGCGGGTGACCTCGCCCGTGTCCTGCGCGAACCAGATCGTCGCGGCGGCGGTCGGCGAGCCGTGCTGCAATGCGACGCCCTCCTGGTCGGTGCCGGTCGCGGCGTACTCGCGCAGGAACGTGCCGTTGCTGTCGTACTCCACGAGGACGTTGGCCGTGTCGTGCAGCGCGTAGACCACGCCGGTGCACGGATCCCATTCGAGGCCCGCGAGATCCGCGCGCCCCAGGTGACTGGGCATGCTCCCGAGGAACTGCACCACGCCGCCGGGCATCAGCTTGAAGCGGAAGATGTTGCCGTTGAGTTGCAGCCCGGCCCAGAACTCGCCGTTCACGTACGCGAGCGCCTCGAGGCCCTCGTTGCTGGGGCCGGTCATCCACGTGGTGAGGTTCCACGAGTTGCCCGTGGTCGAGCCCGTCGCCAGGTTGAACTCCACGATGCTGTCGGGGCTCTCGACGCCGACGTAGACGAGGTTGCTCGCCGGGTCCTTGATCGTGAGGCCTTCGAGGTCGCCCGGCAGCGACCAGACCGTCGGCGCGCCGCCGCCCGCCGGCAGCTCGGCGATCAGGCCCGAGTCGCTCGCGACCAGCAGGCTGTTGCGCCCCGGATGCCACGCGATGCCGCTGCTCTCGAAGGCCGCTGGCAGGCCGCCGGGCAGACCCTCGTGGCCGATCTCGACGCCGGGGCCGGCGGGCCACGCCGCGATCTGCGCAGGGACCTGAGCCGCGAGGCCGCAGAGCAGGAGCGGCAGAAGGGACGTCGGAAGGACGCGCTTGATCATCACTGGCTGGATCCATGGCCCGAACGATGCTTCGCGACGCACTCTATCCGGGAACGCGACCCGTCGGTCGGAGGCTGCTGCGGTGCGGGGCCGGTGCGGCGCTGGTGCGGCGCTGGTGCGGGGCCGGTGCGAGGCGCGGCGGGACGCGGCGGCTGCTGGGGCCGTGCCGTGCGGGCGCCGGTCCGACGCTCCGATGCGGGGAGCGGTGTAACGGCCCGCGCGGATTCCGGCTCTGGGTCGAAGGCCGGATGCTTCCGGTTTCCCTTCCTTCCCCTTGGTCGACGCCAGCCATGAAGAACTCTGCCTCCCATGCGTTTCTGCTTTGCTGCACGGCGATCGAACTCCTGCTGGCGGCAGCACCCGCGGCCACCGCGCAGGACCAGACCTGGTACGGCCTCGGCGGCGGCTTCGTCAGCGCGGGCGACCACTGGGGCGAGTCGGTCGCGCTGGTGCCCGACGTGAACGGCGACGGCCACGCCGAGATGTTCATCGGCGCGCCGCAGGATGCCTCCAACGGCTCGGCGTACCTCATCAATGGCAGCGCGCCGCACATCCTGCTCAAGCAGTTTCACGGGGACAGCGCGGGCAGCACCTACGGACAGGTCGTGGCCGTGGCCGGGCTGATCAATGGGGATTCGGTGCCCGACCTGCTCGTGAGCGCGCCGCGCGCCGACGTGCCCTCCGGCTTCCAGATCCTGACGGACGCCGGCCGCGTCACGCTCTACAACGGCTCGACCGGCGCCGTGCTGCGCACGTTTCAGGGCAGCTCGACGAGCGCGCGCTTCGGCGACTCGATCGCGAGCAACGCCGACGTGACCGGCGACGGCATCCCGGACATCCTCATCGGCGCGCCGCACTGGGACAAGACCGGCACGACCAACAACGAGGGCTACGCGAACCTCTACAACGGTGCAACCGGCACGCTCCTCATGCACCACGAGGGCCTGAAGGACGGCGACCTCTTCGGCTGGTCGGTGGCGCTGCTCGGAGACCTCACCGGCGACGGCCGCAGCGAGTACGCGATCGGCGCGCCGGCGGAAGACTTCCTGCAGCTCTTTCCGTTCCTCATCTTCAACGAGGCTGCGGGCAGCGTGACCGTCTACAACGGCAGCACGCACGCCGTGCTCTACAAGGAGTTCGGCCAGGACTTCCAGAGCCTGGGCACGGCCCTCTGTGCCGTGGGCGACACCGACGGCGACGGCGTGCGCGAACTCCTGGTGGGCGCGCCGGGCGACGGCGCATCCGGCTCCGGCGTCGGCGCCGCATACCTCTACGAAGGCGCCGCGGGAACCCTCGTGCGCGTCTACCCCGGGGTCAACGCGGGCGAGCGCTTCGGCACGTGGCTCTGCAAGGCCGGCGACATCGACAAGGACGGCCTTCCGGACGTGGCGATCGGCGGCACGGAAGCGGGCGTGCCCTCGGGCGGCGGCTTCGTGCGCGTCTTCGACGGCGGTGACGGCAGCCTCGTGAAGCAGCACGACTTCTTCACCGGCTCCGGCGTGAGCCAGCACGCAAGCTTCGACGGCGGCCTCGACGTGAACGACGACGGCTGGCCCGACCTGCTCGTTGGCCTCCCCGACGGCGATGCGATCGCGAGCAACGCCGGCGGCGCGGAGTGCATCGGCCAGCTCACCTATCAAGCCAACCTCGGCTTCCAGGGCCCGCACCTCGCGACCTTCTCGGTCTACGGCGGCCAGCTCCAGAGTGGCAGCAAGGCCGACTTCGAGCTGACCGGCGTGCCATTCGGCGGCCACCCTTTCCTGCTTCTCTCGGCGGGCCTTGGCCTCACGTCGTTCAAGGGCGGCACGCTCGTGCCCAAGCTCGCGGGCTCGGTGCTGCTCACCTTCCCCCCGTTGCCCACAGGCAACTTGTTGATTCCGAGCTTCCCGGGCGGCGGCGGCCCGGCGAACTTCTACGCGCAGTTCGTCATCACCGGCTATGCGGGCAGCGAGCCGATCGGCCTGAGCAATGCGCTGGTGATCGCGCTGAAGCCGTAGCGCCTGGTGGCGCGCGGGCTGCGTGCGCTTCTTCACGAGGGACGCCTTGCCCTGTCGGGGGCGGTCGTCTCTCACAGCGCGTGGACCACTTTGCGGGGGTCACGTCAGTCCGCGGCATCGTCAGGCTTTCCGCTTGCTGCGCCGCTGCCCGACGACGGGGCGGCCCATCGCGAGCTGGAACGGCAGGTGCAGCCGGCGGCTCCAGGCGCGTTCGTCATGCTGCTCGCCGGGGAACGCAAGGTGCAGGAAGTCCTCGCGCACCTTGTAGCCACGCTCGGAAAGCGCCATCGCCATCGCGAGCGTGACCTCGTAGTTGTCGTTCGGCCAGCCGCTGTCGAGATAGAACTTCGACGTGGACCTGGGCTCGGAGAGCACGCGCTCGATCAGGTCGTCCTGGTACGAGAAGGTGCTCGACATGCAGGCCGCAAAGCCGAAGACCTGCGGGTATTGCCACGCCATGTAGAAAGCGGCGACACCGCCGAGCGACGAGCCGATCACGCCGGTCTCGCGGGGGCTGTCGTGCACGCGCAGCTTCGCGGCAACGACGGGCCGCACTTCCTCGACGATCGAGCGGGCGTAGGCTTCGTATCCGGGTTTCGTGTACTCGCTGTTGCGGTCGCCGGAGTGGACACCCACGATCAGCACGCGATCGATCGCGCTCATCGAGTCGAGCATCTGCAGGCTGTCGTCGACCTGCCAGTCACGGCCCATGAAGGCCTCAGCCGGGAAGAACAGGTTCTTGCCGTCGTGCATGTAGAACACCGGGTATTTTCGCAGCGGGTTCTCGCGGTAGCCCGGCGGCAGGTAGACGCGCAGCCGATGCTTGCGGCCGAGGATCCTGCTGTCGAGCTCGACCAGCTCCGAGAACGACCCCTTCTCGCTGCCGTCGAAATACGGGTGGACGTGGGCTTCCGCGGTGAAGGTCATGAGCGCGAGCAGGTTGGGCCCGACCGCCCAGCGCAACGCGCCGGTCGCGGTCCTCAGGCAGGGCTTGAGGTACACGAACGGCCGCGGGCTCTCGAGCTGGAAGGTCGAGGTGTTGCCGTCCGCGGAAACGGAGACGGGCTGCAGGTCGCGCTCCCAATCGGCATCGGTGCGCAGCACCACGCTTCCCTGCCCAGCGGGAACGTGGACGTGGAGCCGGCGGCGGCGGGTCGTTGCGGGTTTCGGCATGAGGTCCCGATGCGTGTGACGCCAGTGGCCGGCGAAGGCCGATCGCTGAATGCTGAACGCTGAACGCTGAATGCTGAATCTGCTGCAATGCTACCCGGCCCGCACCGGCATCACGACGGCGCGCGCCGAGTCGATGGCCGGTGCGGCAGCCGTTGCGGCCGAGCCCGTCGGCAGCGGGGCGGTGTCGTCGGGGAACGAGCGCAGCGCGAACCATCGGTCGTAATCGCCGTCGGGCGACTGCGCGCGCAGGCGCGCGCGCGCGGCATCGCGCGGCTGCTGGAAAGCGGGCGAAAGCATCGCGGCGAGACCGAGCGCGTCGGGAGGCGCGCCGGACATGGCGGCAGACGTCGCGTCGGTGGAGGGCTTGCCGTCCGTGCGAGCGGCCGCCTCGGCAACGCGCTTCGCCGCGCGGCGGAAGAACGGACCGTCGAGCTCCGTGTAGCGGCGCGGACAGCGGCCGAGCAGGTCGAGCACGCGGCACATGTCGGCGAGCTCGGCGCGTAACTCCCGTCCGCATTCTGGCGCTCGACGATCCAGTGCACGACCTGATCTGCGGCGGCCTTCGGATCTTCCTGCGTCCGCGCGAGAGGCGAGAGCGCGCACCGCATCGCCTGGCTTCAGAGCACTCGTGCGCGATCGCCGACGAAGGGATGAACCTTTCAGGCATTCGCTGCACGGCCGTTGCAACCACTGGCCGCGACGCACGCGGTCGCGTCTCAGCCGCAGCCGCTCACGGCGACGACGGCGGGGCCGAGTCCGACAACGACGCCGAGTCCGGGATCGATGCGGGCGCCAATACGGGCGCAGGTGCGCCGGGCGTGAAGAACTTGGGGTAGCCGTCGTCGTGCATCGGATCGTAGGTGACGAGGCCGCAGAAGAAGTCGAGTGTCTCGCCGATGTTCCAGTACAGGCCGCCGTTCACGCCGGGCAGGTAGACGGTGCCGCCCATGCGCATGGCGGTGAAGAGGGGCGGACTGCCTGCGGGCTCTTCGAACCAGGCGGCGTCGCCGGCGAAGGGGCCGCCGCGGCCGGTATTTATCGTGAAGATGAGCACGCTGAAGGAGCCGGTCGTCGAGTCCCCCCTGCGCACCCAGGCGCTCTCGCCTCTGCGCCGGACATAGTCGCCGTCGTAGCTGACGAGGAGCCCGCCGGCGAAGAGGCCGTCGTCCACCTCCACCGACTTCCGGCCGAACCACTCCCGCGTGTACCACTCCGGCGAGCAGCCGAGGCCGGTCGAGAACGCGGGGCCAAGTTGCACGCTGGCACCGAGCCCAAAGCCCGTGCCGTAGCGCACGTCGATCACGTCGGAGAGGTCGCGCACGCGGTCCTCGCCGTAAGTCCGCAGACCGATGCAACCGGGGAGCAGCAGCGCGGCCAGCATGAGCGCCGGACCCAGCGGCGGCAGGAAGCGGTGACGCATGGTGATTTCCCCGAGCCGCACAGACCGCGCGATCGGCCGATCGCGGAACACTACTTCACCGGGCCTGCGGATCCTACGGCGCGGGCGGCCCGCATGCGATCGAGTCCTCGATGCGTTCGACGCCTTCGCGCAGGCGTGGCACGAGTGGCTGGACAGCGCGAACACGGGAGCCTCCGGTAACCTCCCGCCCGGCCGCGGGCACTTCCTGGCCCGGGCACTCCGGGAACACGCGCAGCGGCGCAGCAAGGGCACCCGCAATGATGACTCTGATGACCGGGCTTCGTGGAGTCGTGCTGGCGGCGGCCGCGCTGTCGATCAGCGCGCACGCCGCACAGGACGCAGCGCCGCCGGCGGCGCCCGTTGCCGATGCCGCCATCGCGCGTGAGTTGCGCGCACTCCAGGCATTGCTCGCCCAGGTCCCCGAGTCCTTCGGGCGTTCGCGCAAATGGTGCGCGCCCAATCCGTGCTCCGATATTGCCGTGCGGCTCGCCGTGTTCCGGTGGCGCTTCGGCACCGATCCGCGGCTCGAGCCGCAGTGGCCGGCGCTGGCCGCCGCGGCGCAGGCACTCCTCGACCGCCTCGACAACCCGGCCACGCGTGCGCCGCTCAGCGACTACGACGTGGCGCGCCAGATGGACCGCTCCGTACTGCTCGACCTTGTCGGTCGCGCGGATGAGGCGCAGGCGATCCTCGAGAACGTGCGCGTCTTCGGCGCGGACGGCTGCCACACCTGCACCGCCGACAACGGCTTCGTCGTGTATCAGCGCCGCTCGGAGGCCTGCGAGCGCGCCGGAGACCTCGCGGGCGCGCTGCGCTGGCAGCAGGAGGCCTGCTTCGAGTTGCCGGATGCCGTGATCGGCGGCGGCCAGCATCCGAGCGCGCACCTGATGCACGCCCGCTACGGCCTGCTGCTGTGCAGCACCGGCCACGGCACCGAGGGCGAGGGCGTGCTCCGTTTCGTGGTACGCGTCTACCCAGGCAGCATCGGTGCCGAGCTCGCGCAGGCCGAACTCGCGCGGCGCGGCGTGGCGGTCGACGAGGCGCAGCCCGCACTCGACGTCGTGATCCTCGAGTGGGGCGGTTACTGCCGGATGACCGCCGCCCTCGTGCTGACCGACGCGGCCCGCCCCGGCTGGCTGCAGATCCTCGCAGCGCGCCTGCCCAACACCGGAGACGAGTGGGGTTCGCACACCGCGACCTTCGACCCGGAAGGATTCGAGCAGCTCCGGCCGGCACTCGAAACGAATCTGCTCGGCAACGAGCAGCGACCGTGGATGGTCGGCCCCGCGTTGCGGCTCGCGCAGGGCCTGCGCGGTGGTGCGGCGCCGTACGTCGAGCCGCTCCTCGCGCAGGTGAGTGGCGGAGAGACCTCCCTCGCGACCACCGGTCCGATCGACGCAGTGCTGCGCTGGGTGCATGGCGGCGGGCCGAGCCTGTCTCGCTCGCTGAACGAAGGTGACGGTGCGCAGTTCGCCGGTGAGTGGCGCGCATGGCTGGCGGCGCGATGAAGCCGGCGCTCGGGGCCCTCGCGGTGGTGATGCTCGTCTGCGGCTCGCGCGCTGCGTTGGCACAGGACCCACCGCGCGGAGCCACCGAGGCGATTCAGGGGCAGGACGCCTCGGCCGCAGGCGACCCGCACGTTGCGGCGACAAACCCGGACGGCGCCGTCGAACAGGAGTTCCTCGAACTCCAGGGTCTGCTCGTGCAGATGCGCGAGTGCTTCGGCGCGAGCCGCAAATTCTGTGCGCCTGATCCCGGCTCGGTGCTCGCGGCGCGGCTCGCTCTGTATCCGCAGCGCTTCGGCGGTGATCCGCGCGCCGCGCCGCAGTGGCCGGCGCTGCAGGCAGCCGCACAGGAACTGCTCGAAAGTGTCGGCGACCAAGGCCTGCCGGAGACCGGCGCCACCCAGAGCGTGTCGTCGCAGATGGATCGCTACGTGCTGCTCGACCTCCTCGGGCGCTTCGACGAGGCGCAGCGCATTCTCGACGACGTGGACACCTGGGGCGCCGATGCGTGCATCTGGTGCACGGCGGAGAACACCGTGGTGGTCTTCCAGCGCAAGTCCGAGCTCGCGGAGCGGCGCGGAGATTTCGGCGGCGCGCTGGCGCTCCTGCACGAGGCCGCCCTGGACGCCTCGGTGATCTCGGAGCCGGAGCGCGGCGGCATCGCCGGCGAGGACCTGCTCTTCGCGCGCTACGGTCTGCTGCTGCTGCGCACCGGGCACGTCGAGGAAGGCACGCTGCTGCTGGCGGCGCTGACGACTCGCTTCCCGAAGTCGGTGGGGCCCGAGGTCGCGCGCTCGGAACTGGCGCGCCGCGGCGCCCTCGACGGCGCGGAGCGCGCGCGCCTGCTGACCGTCAACTTCAACGGGGGCGACCCGTGCACCGGCTTCGCGGTCGTCGCCGTCTACCGCGACGATGACGCTGCCTCGATGCGCTGGATCGCCGTCCACATTCCCGCGCATCGCGAGCGAGAGCATCACGAGGAAGACTGCACGCGGACGGCGGCCTTCGATGCCGAGGCCTTCGAGGAGCTGGGCCGCGACCTTGCTCCCACCTTTGATGAGTGCCGGCGACTGAATGCGAGTGACGCCCTGATGCTGATGCAGGGACTCGCCGCCGGCGCGAAACCCTTCGTGGGTCGGTGTCTCGATGTGTTCGCCGCGGATGAGCAGGCGCCCGCCAGGCAGGCGCAGCTTGCCGGCTTCGACAAGGCCTTGCGCTGGCTGTACGGCGGCGGCCCGGACTTCGCCGACGGGCCCGACAGTGCGCCGCCGAACTCCAACAGGACATTCGCCGCCGCGTGGCGCGCGTGGCTGGCGGCTCGCTGAAGTGGCCTTGAGCGCGCGCTGAGCCGGCGCACCGCGCGCAGCCTCAGGCATGCCGACGCACACCGCGCAGCCTCAGGCATACCGGCGCAAACCGCGCAGCGTCACGGCATGCCGGCGGGCAGCACCAGATCCTGTTGGGTGTCGGCGCCCGACGACACGTGCACGGTGGCGCGCGTCCAGGCCAGCGCCTCGATCACGTCCCTGCCCGGACCTCCCCGATGCATCGGGCGCGTGACACACAGCACGTAGTCGCCGGGCGCGACGCCCGTGAAACGGAAAGCGCCGTCCGGCGCAGCGGCACTGCCCGGCGCCGCCCAGTTCAGGTCCGCGTTCTCGGCGCTGTCCGCACCCAGCAGGTAGACCGAGTGGAAGCTCGCTGCCGGGAAGCCCTGCGCCTGGCGCACGACGCCGCTCACCGAGCCGGTGCGCACGACGCGCACGACGAGGTCCTGCGCGGCGGGCAACGTGACAGCCACGGGCTCGGTCGTCGTGATGTCGTCGCCGCGCACGCCGATGGTCCACGTGCCTGCATCGAAATGCTCCAGCGTGAAGCGGCCGGTGGCGTCGCTCTTGACCGAGGGCACGAAGGGCGAGTCGGAGGGGCCCGACACCAGGAAGGACAGCCCGGCGACGCCCTCGCCGGTGACGACGTCGATCACCGTGCCGTGCAGGACGAGGTCGCCGAAATCCAGGTCCACGTCGAGCGTCGCGCCGGCCGGCGTGTCGAGTTGCCGCACCGCGAAGCCGCCGCGCGGCGACACCGCGCGCACCCGGCCGCTCATGTCGCCGGGAATCTCGAGGCGGTAACGCCCGGCGCCGTCGGTCGTCGTGTGCACCAGGCCCATGGCGTGCGTGAAGGAGACCACCGCGCCCGCAACCGGCGACGCAGCGGCGCGCACCGTGCCCTGCAGCACCGCCGCGCGCGGCTGCTGAAGCGTCAACACGCGCTGCTCGCCCTCCGCCAGGACGCCGAGCTCCACGACGAGCGGCGGCTTGCGTTGCTCGAGGCGCAGCGCGCCGGCCGGCACGCTGAACTCTGCGCGGCCCGTGGCGTCTGTGCTCCGCCAGCCCAGGACATCGGCACCACCCGCGGGGCGTGCAGCATTCACGACGTTCAACTGCGCGCCGACCACCGGCTGCCCGGCCGCGTCGAGCTGCAGCACGGACAGCGAGACCTCGCGGCAGAGGCGCAGCGACACATCGCTCTCCGACTGCCCCGGCACCAGGGTGAGGTCGAGCGCTTCGACGTGAAGTCCTTTCGCGGAGGCGGTCAAGACCCAGCGTCCCGCCGGGAGCGGCCCGGAGGCGAAGCGCCCCTCCCTGTCCACCGGCAGGATGACCTCGCGTACTTTGCCGAAGCACTGTGCATACGAACCGGGCGCGAGTGTCACGCGCGCCTTCGGCACGGACTCGCCCGCCGACGTGACGACGCGACCCTCGATCGAGGCCGCACGCGGCACGCGCACCACGACCGAGGCCTCGGCAGGGAGCTGGCCGAACGGGAGGCCGTCCAGCGGCACGAAGGCGAGGCCGAGCGCCGGCGACCGCACGAGCGCGAGGAAGGACGTGTCGCAGATGCCGTGCGCGATGAACTCTCCCGGACCGGAGCGCTCGACGACGATCGCTTCACCAAGATCGTCCTCCGAGTTGGCATCGGAGCCGAGGCGGCGCACGAGAGACAGCGTCGCGTCCTCCAGCGGCGAGCCGTCCGCATCGTCCACGATGCGCACGTGCAGCATGCCGAGGCGCTGCAGGCGCAGCTCGATGCCGCTCGTGCCGATGGGAAACTCGCCCGCAGCTACCGGCTCGTATCCCGGCGCCACGGCGATCACCGCGCACATCGGCTTGACGAGGCCGTCGATCGTAAAGCGGCCGTCCGCATCGGTTGCCGTCACGCAGGCCGCTGCCTCGTGCAGGCTGTACCGGTCAATCCCGGTGGTGATCCCGGACCGCGCCGACGCCAGCTCGTAGTGGACGCCGTGCTCGAACAGTTTCAGTGTCTCGAGTCCCGAGATGCTGGCGCGCACTTCGGCTCCGGCGATGGGTGCGCCGAGCACATCGAGCACGCGCCCCGAGACGCGGCCGCCGCGCGACATGCGCAGGTCGCCCAGATCGAGCGCCCCTTCGGCCGCCAGCGTTTGCACGGGCAGCTCGAGGTCCTCGTGCCCCACCGCTTTGATGTGCAGCGACACGTCCGCGCCCGGCAGCCCGGCGAGCGTGAAGCGCCCGTCGTCTCCCGTGCGCACCTGGAGCAGCGCTTCGTTCAGGCCGAGCGGCGGCGGGGGGGCGCCGGTGAAGGGTCGCACGCCGAATGGACCCAGCGAGGCGGTCACCGTCGCGCCGACGACAGGCGTGTCATCGGCTTCGAGCAGGCGCGCCGTGAGAGTGGCGCCGCGCCTCAGTGCCAGCGTGCCGAGGTCGCCGCCCTCGAGCAGCGCGTCCTCGCACTGGACCAGTCGCGGCACGTGGCCGGCGCCGATCACCACGACATCCCAGCGCATGTTGTCCTTGTCGGGCCGCGCCCATGGCAGCTCGAACGAGCCGTCGGCGCCGGTGTCGGTCCACGTCGCGTCGGCAAACAGCGTCGGGTTCGTCGCGCTCGGTCCGGCGATGAAGTTGAAAGTGATTTGCGCCGGCAGTCGCCCGACGCGCGCGCCGGCCAGCGGCGCGCCATCCGCATCGACGACGACACCGCGCCACGCGGAGGCGGGTGCGGCGCCGTCGGCGGTCGCGCGCGCGGAGCCTGCGTTTGTCACCGCGTTCAGCGCATCGACCGCGCGCGACGCGACGACGAACGGCGCGTGCAGCGGCTGCGCCGACCGCGACGTGTCATCGCTCTTGAGATCGGGTGCGTGGGTCGCGGCTTCGACAACCGAGCTGCAAACCGGCGCCAGCACGGCCACGTCGTCATTCGCCGCATCCTGCGGCCGGCCTAGAAACACGAGCGCGGCAGCCACCATCACCAGCAGCACCGCAACGATCATGGCCCCTTTGCGCATCACGGCCGCAGGCTAGCAGAGGCCAGCGCCCGAGTTGACCTCGCCCTCGGCCCGGAGCGCCCTCCGAAGGGGCCCGGATCGACGGATCGGCCCGCGCGCGGTCCGGCTGCGGCCCTGCCGCTGCCAGGTGGCGCCGTTTCGCGGGCGGGCCGGCATTCACGGCCGAAGGGAGGGCACCCTGCGGGCGCTGCGGAACGGTGGGGGGCGCTTGTTTGACCTGCGCCCCTCTCGCGGGCGGTCGTCACTCACAGCGGGCGGAGCACTTTGCGGGGCTCATGGCACCTTGCCGCGCACCGCATTGCTGAGTGATGCGCCGCAGATGCCGGCGTTGTCCTTCACGGCGACCTGGTAGTAGATGCCGAGGCCCGAGAGGCCTGCGGGCCACGCGGCCCATGGAAGCGTGAGGCTGCCGGCCGGGCTCGTGGTGAGCGCGAAGGAGACGACCCACGGCACCGGCAGCAGCGTGCCGCACTTGAATGGCGTCGGGTGCGCGGCGAGCGCGATGAAGAGCAGTGCGGGCGCTGATGGCGCCGCGTGGCTCAGCACGAGCGCACCGGGTGAACCTGCGACGAGCGAGCCCGTACCGTCGAGCTGCGGCTTGCCCGCGACGCCGGCGAGCGCGAATCCGATGTCGGTCCACGTGGCGGTGCCGGCCTCGACGACGACGTTGTCGAGCACCGGGCCGTGGTCGGGCGCGGTGGAGCTGAGCTGCGTGAGGCTCTTGAAGGTGAGCGTCGTGCTCGTCGACACCGCGACGAACACGAGGGTCTCGTGCGTGTAGGACAGCGTCCCCGGCGTGACGAACGGCACCACCGCGCCGATGTCGAACGAGTGCACCTCCACGGCATTGCCGGCGCTGACCTCCACCTGCTTCACCAGCGGCAGGCCCCAGATGTTGCCGCTCAGGTCGAAGCTCACGACGTACTGCTGCCCGATCGTCGTCGCGAAGGTCTGGTAGATGGACCCGTTGCGCGGCTGGCCCACGCTGCCGTCGAGGTCGAGATTGAACTGTCCCTGCGAGGCGTTCCACGCCGACGGCCCGACGTAGTCGATCTGGTGCTCGCCCACGGTCCAGCCGGGGATGGCGGTGGAGCCTTCCAGCAGATTCACGTAGAGGCCGGGCACGGGCGGCCCGCTCTCGAAGCTGCCGTTCACGAGGAGATTGCCGGCGGACGCGGCGGAGGCGAGAAGCAGCGCGCAGGCGGCGGAGGTCAGCGCGCGGGAGATGAGTCGGGTCATGGTTCTCAGATCCCTGATCGAGTGATGGACGGGAGGCAGAGTGGGGCGACGTAGCAGCGGCGCGGCCGGCCTCACGGCACGTTGCCGCGCACCGCGTTGCTGAGTGAGACGCCGCAGATGCCGGCGTTGTCCTTCACGGCGTACTGGAAGTGGAGCGAGAGGCCCGAGAGGCCCGCGGGCCACGCGGCCCATCCGAGCGGGATGCCGCCGGCCGGGCTCGTGCCGAGCGCGAAGGTGGAGACCCACGGCACCGGCAGCAGCGTGCCGCACTTGAATGGCGTCGGGTGCGCGGCGAGCGCGATGAAGAGCAGCGAGGGCGCTGATGGCGCGGCGTGGCTCAGCACGATCGAGCCGGACGAGCCCGCAGTCAGCGGACCCGTGCCAACGAGCTGCGGCAGGCCGGCGACGCCGGCGAGCGCGAAGCCGAGGTCGGTCCAGGGAGAGGCTGGCTCGACGCACACGTTGTCGATGACCGCGCCATATCCGGGCAGCGCCGGGCCGAGCTGCGTGAGGCTCTTGAACGTGAGCGTCGACATGGTGGAGGTCGCGGTGAACAGGAAGGTCTGCGGCTTGTAGACGATCACCAGCGGCGGCACGTAGGCCACGATCGTGCCGATGTCGCAGGAGTAGACCTGCACGGCGTTGCCCGCACTCACTTCGAGCTGCTTCACGGTCGGGGCGCCCGAGGTGTTGCCGCTCAGGTCGAACGTGACCTTGTACTGCTGGCCGGGCGTCGTCGCGAAGGACTGGAAGATCGAGCCGTTGCGGGGTTGGGTCGCGACGCTGCCATCGAGGTCGACGCTGTGCGAGCCGTCCGACGCGTTCCACGTTGTCGAAGCGGCGTAGTCGATGTGGAAGCCGCCCACGGTCCAGCCGGCGATCGCCGTCGAACCGGCGGGCAGGTCGATGAACTGGTTGACCACCGGCCCGGTCTCGAAGCTGCCGTTGACGACGAGGTTGCCGGCGGTTGCGCCGGAGGTGAGCAGCAGCGCGCAGGCGGCGGCCGGCAAGGCGTGGCGAAGGGCGTGAAGCATGGCGAGCGACTCCGAGACGTGTGGCAAGCAGTTGCGTCGCGGCGCCACGTGGCGCCGCCGACCGCAGCGAGGGAACAGGCGCAATGTCGCCCGCTCGCCCGGCACGATGGAATCGGGAGCCACGCGCCGGTGTGACACGCCGGGGGGCGGGTGCGCGCCCCGCGCGCCCCTGACCTTGCCCCGTTTCCGTGGACACGGGGCCGAGCACCGGCAGCCGGGCACGTCCGCCGCGAAGACGCGCTTCCGCAGATCGGCCCTCAAATGACAAGCCACCGCGCGCGCTGACGACTACGATCAGGTGGATACCGCGTCGGGCAACCGCCCGGCACTGGAGCACCTGCCATGAGCACCCGCGTGTACAGCGCCGTCTTTCTCGCGACTCTCTGCGCCATTGCCTGGGCACCCTCCAAGCCGGCCTATGACCTCGATGACACGACCTGCCACGTGATGAGCCTCAAGGCCACGGCCTCGGGCACGGCCAAGGGCATCGGCAAGGTCAAGGACGAGGCACTCTACGAAGCGACGGTGACGCTGTTGCCGAACGCCACGTGGGAGGCGCAGTTCGACGGAACGGTCGTCGCTTCGGGCACCTACACCCGCAAGAACGTGTTCAGTCTGAAGCTTGCAGCAGAGCTGAGCCCCGAGGGCACGATCCAAGTCCAGGACTGGATCGAGAGCAAGCTCGAGGAAGCCGCGGTCGGTGCCGGCCTGGACATCGAGACCACGCTCGTCGTGGCGACTGCCAAGATCACGATGAGCCTCGTGCCGAACAAGAAGACAGGCACTGCCACCGCGAAATTCAAGGCGGCCTTCAAGCTCACCGGAACGACCGACGGCGAGGGCGTCCTCGACGCGCCCACCAAGGCCAAGCTGAAGCTCGGCGGGACAAGTGACCCGATCCAGCTGGCGGACATCCTGGCGCCGACTTCCACGGGCGCACCCTTGGCGATCGTTCCGAGCATCGGGTCGGTCGATGGAGGGTCCTCGGTCACGGTGTTCGTTGGCAGCACCGTCGGATTGACTTCCGCGGCCGTTGGCGGCGTCAACCTGACTTCCCTTCTCATCACGGGTGCCACCACGATCACCGGGATCACCGGTGCTCACGCGGCGGGTGCGGTCGACGTGACGACGACGAACGGGACGGGGCCGAGTGCGCCACTCGTGAGTGCCTTTACCTACGTCGCCCCGGCCGACCTTTCGGCGCTTGACCTCACGATGCGATTCGCGGCAGGGGCGAGCATCGTTCCTCACGACGAGACCGTCTACGTCCTGCCCACCATCGGCTTCCCGGCTTTCCCTGTCCGCGTCTCATTCATCTGGTTTGGAACGGCCAGCGCGGGAAACTCCGTGCACCGGGAGGCCGGGTATCTCTCCTGGGATTTCAACCCGACGGTAGGCGGTGTGCAGCCGATGCACACGGGATTGCTCGGTGGCCTGTCGACTCTCAAGAGGACTGCCGGGGATACGGGACTGAATGTCGACCGGCTCGACAACACCATCCCAGCGGGTAACAACGTTGCGAACATCTATGGGGCTTCCGAGGGGTTTCTCTGGGTTCTTGTCAGGACCCCGCCCTCCATCGAGGCGGGTGACTGGCCGCTCGTCGGGGCTTTCGGCGGCCTTGGTGCACCTCAGATCGAGTTGAGCGGCGACTCAGGCGGCGTCGCCAAGTTCCGATTGCCTTCCTACATCAACGGGACGACGGCCGACTCGGACCTCGCCCCCGTGACGACGCCCGTCTCGCTGGATGCGTGGATGGTCATCATGGCCCGGTACAACGGGCCCGCGAACACGAAGGAAATCCGGATCAATGGCGGCAGCTGGGTTTCAGCGTTCACCCTCAACCTTTCGCACACGCAGGACGGCCAGGCTGTTTCGGTGGCTCTCCCGATGCCCTTGAATGCAGAGCTGGCGGACATCGGCTCGCAACAGACGACGGTCAGCAACGCGATGGCCGACTCCATCTATCTGGCGCTCAAGGAGACCTACCCTGCCGCGGGCCTGCCGTGAGCTGAAGGCTGCGGCGCGATCTTCCCAGTGACCGCGCCCACGTGCGAAGGGCAGGCCTTCAAGGCCCCCGCCTCGGCTGCGCATCCGCCGCGGTTAGGATTCCGGGGTGCGTGCTTCCCTCGCCCTCGCCCTCTCGTGCTGCCTGCTGGCTGCGGCCTGTTCGCGCGTCTCGGACGAGGCCGACCAGGCGCCGCGCCGGCCGAACATCCTGCTGATCTCCCTCGACAGCACGCGCCGCGACAGGCTTGGCTGCTACGGCGGTCGCCCGAAGTTCGCGCCGGAGCTTTCGCCAAGCCCGCACCTCGATGCGCTGGCAGCGCGCGGCTGCAAGCTCGAGGAAGCGCTGGCGCCGACCTCATGGACGCTGCCGTCGCACATCTCGCTGCTGACCGGCGAGCCGCTGCTCGTGCACGGCGTCGAGATCGACGAGAGCCGTCTCGGCCCGGAACCGCCGACGCTTGCGGGCGTGCTGAAGCAGCAGGGCTATCGCACGGCGGGCTTCGTGTCGGGGCCATACCTCGACGCGAGCTTCGGCTTCGACCGCGGCTTCGATGTCTACCGGACCTGCTACGGCCCGGAGCTCGCGGCCGTCGCGAACGAACGCGCGGCGCTCGTGGAGGCACAGACGAAGGCGCAGACGCAGGCAGGCGTGCAGGCAGACGTGCAGGCGCAGACCCAAGCGCAGACCCCGGCGCAGGCGCAAGAGCCGGCAGACGCCGAGGGCATCGCCGCCGCCATCGGCGCGGCGGGCCGTCGCATCGATGAGCTCTCGCATCGCGACGTCAGCTCTGCGGCCGTCACCGATGCGGCGCTCGAGGAGATCCGCGCGGACGCCGGCCCGGGGCAGCCGTGGTTCGTGTTCGCGCACTACTTCGACCCGCACTACGACTACGTGCCGCCCGCGCCCTTCGACACGCGCTTCGATCCGGACTATCGCGGCACGCTGGACGGCACGAATGTCCCGCGCAACCGGGCGATCAGCGTCCCCGATCCCGCGCGGCCGATGGGGCGCACGCAGACCTGCAGCCAGCGCGACCTGGACCACCTGCTCGCGCTCTACGACGGCGACATCGCGTGGACCGACGAGCAGATCGGCCGGCTGCTCGACGGGCTGGGGGACGCGGCGGCGAACACGCTGGTGATCGTCACGGCGGACCACGGCGACGAGTTCTTCGAGCACGGCGGCCTCGGCCACAAGCGCAACCTGTGCGAGGAGGTGCTGCGCGTGCCGCTGATCGTCGCGTGGCCGGGCGTACTGCCCGAAGGCCGCTCCGTGCCGGGCCTCGTCTCCAACACGGACGTGCTCCCGACGCTGCTCGAACTGCTCGACATCGCGCCGCCGCGGCCCACGCTCGGCGCGAGCTTCGCGTCGCTGCTGCAGGGGCGCGCCGACGCTGCGCCGCGAGCGGTGATGGCGCGCCTCGTCGCCTTCCAGGAGGGCGCCGTGGCCCTCGACCCGGCGCAGCCCGACGACAAGCGCAAGCTGTTGACGGCCTACGTCGACGACGCCTTCTACTCGGGCACGCTCAAGCTCCTCCGCGAGCGGCACTGGCTGGATTCCGGCAGCGGACTCTCGCCCGAGCAGCAGGCGCAGCTGGAGCGCACCGGCCAGCAGCAGCGCGCGGAGGAACGCGTCGTGTGGCAGGACCTGGGCAGCGAGCGGCTCGAACGGGACGCCGCGTCGTCGCCGGATTTCTCCGACGCGCACGCGGCGGCCGCGCTGCAGGACTTCCGGCGTGCGTACAGTGAGGCCGTCGCGCGGCGCGTCGCAGCGCCCGGCGCGATCAAGGACGATGCCTTGAGCAGCCAGCTCGGCGCGCTGGGCTACCTCCAGCACGACAGCGCGCGCGCTGCGGGCGACGGCGCGGCCGCGGGCGATCGCTACGTGCTGCCGCCGCCCGCGGCCCGGCCCGCCGCTCCGTCCGCCGCTCCGCCAGAGGTACCGCAAGAGGCTCCACCGCAAGCTCAGCCCGCCGCGGACCGTTGAGGCACGCCGGCGAGCGCGACATGACGACCTCCCGCACACGCACGATGGCCTCGGCACTGCTGCTGCTGCTGCTCGCCTTCGCGTGGCGCCTCGCGATCCTCCTGCGCACCGACTTCGCCATCGACGGCGACGAGGGCACGATCGGCCTCATGGCGCTGCACATCGCGCGGCTGACCGACTTCCCCGTCTTCTACTACGGCCAGCCCTACATGGGCTCGCTGGAAGCCTGGGTCGCGGCGCTGCCTGTCGCGCTGTTCGGCGCGAGCGCGGTGGCGCTGAAGCTCACGGCCCTGGCCTTCGCTCTCGCCACGGTGGCGCTCGGCTATCTGCTCGCGCGCCGCGTGCTCGGCGCGGCGGGCGGCTTCGCGGCGGGGCTCTACCTCGCGCTGCCGCCGATGATGCTCAGCGAGTGGTCGCTGAAGCTGCGCGGCGGCTACACGTCGCTGCTTGCGCTCGGGCTGGCGATCCTGCTGCTGGCGCACACGATCGGCACGCGCGGCGCGACCCGCAGCCGCGCGGCGTGGCTCGGCGTTCTCATGGGCCTCGCCACGTGGCTCAATCTGCTGGCCTTTCCCTTCCTCGGCGCGGCGCTCATCTCCCTGATCGCGCGGCGGCAGCTCGTGAACCGCGTGGGGATGCTCGTCGTCGCGGGCTGCGGCTTTCTCGTCGGTGCGGCGCCGCTGCTCGTGAGCAACGTGCTCAGCGGCGGCGAGACCTTCCGCTTCATGCTGCACCGCCCGCCCGGCGGCCCGGGCTTCCAGCTCTCCAACAGCTTCCTGCGCCATCCGCCGCAGCTCCTCGGCATGCAGGCGCCGTGGTCCGACGGCAGCGACTCGCCGGCCTGGGTCTGGGCGATTGCCGCGCTGTTCGCGGTGTCGGTCGCGTGCCTGCTGTGGCGCGAGCGCGGCGGACTCGCGGAGCTGCTGCGCCTCGGGAGGCGCCGCGCACCGGGCGCGAGTTCGGGCGCGAGTTCGGGCAGCGAACTGCTGCTGCTCACCGTGCCGATCTACTACGCCGGCGCGATGGCCTTCTCGCGCTTCGGCTCGGATCCCGAGCCGCGCTTCGCGATCGTGCTCTACCCCGCGATGGCGCTCGCTTTCGGCGCGGGCGTCGCGTGGGGCTGGGAGCGCCGCACGGCTGCGGTGCGCGCGCTCACGGCCTGCGTGTTCGCGGCGCTGCTCGTCGCCAACCTGCACTCGCTGTGGCAGCACGTCGGCACGGGAGACGGCGCGTACACGGGCGAAACCTTTGCGGCCTATCTGCACGGCGGCACGCCCGAGCGCTGCATGGCGCTGCTCGACGAGCACGGCATTGAGGGCCTCGCCGGCCCGCACTGGATGGGCTACTCGATCAACTTCCTCTCGGGCGACCGCATCGTGCCCGCGCCGCCGCGCGACCCGTCGCAGCTGGCGCGCTACCGCGCCGCTTCACGTCACGCGTGGGCCGTCTTCCGTGACGGTGAAGACGCCCACTCGATCGGCCCGGTGTTCGATCAGCTTGCCGGCGCAGGCGTCGTCTTCGAGGAGCGCGACGTGGACGGCCAGCGCATCGCGCTGCTGGACGACACCGGCTACCCCGCGCGCGAATGGGCCGCGGACTCCAACAGCTCGCCGGCGATGGCGGGCAAGGCGATCGACCTCGATCCGCGCACCGGCTGGAATGCCTTCGAGCGGCCGCTCGATGCGGTGGACCCGCCGATGCTCACGGTGGATCTCGGCGGCGCGCGCAGCATCGGACGCCTCGGCTTCCTGTTCTTCCCGTGGCTCGGCCACCCGAAACGCATCGGCGTGCGCACCTCGATGGACGGCGTGCGCTGGAGCCCCTTCACCGTGCTGGCGCCGGAGACAGACGCGTGGAACGTCGCGCTGGGGCCCGTGCAGGCGCGCTTCGTGCAGCTCATGGCGATGGCCGGCGACGACATGCGCTGGCAGCTGCTCGAGTTCTTCGTCTTCCCGTCGTAGCGCGCGGCGCGCCGGCTACTCGCCTGCGGGCGCCACCGGCACGACGACGCCGCGCAGCGCGGCCCACTCCACGTCGCCGCCGGCCGCCTGGATCAGCAGTTCGTCGCCGGGCTCGAAGCGGATGCCCGTCGCGTAGCTGCGCGAACTCTGCCCGAGGCCCACCGCGGCGCGGTCCACGACGAAGCCCACCTGCACGAGGCGCTGCTGCGAGCGCCGCCACAGCACGAGGCCGCCCGACGTGGCGTCCACGTCCGTGAGCCGGAGCTCGACGCCGGCCGGCACGCGATGCACGAGCAGCGGTGGCGTGCCGCCCTTGAGGCGTTCGCTGTCATTCGAGGTGCCGAAGAGCAGCAGCTCGAAGGGCGTCCCGACGCTGCGTGCCGCGGACGGCTGCGGCGCGGCCTCGGGCGCGGCGCGGGGCACGAGCACGCCGGCCACCGAGAGGACCAGCGCGAGGGCGCCGAGCAGGAGCATGCATCGGTTCGAGGTGGACATCGTGGGCTCGTGTTTCCGCAGCGGCGACGCAGGCGTCCGGCCAGCCCCTATCGGCCGACGGGGCGCCGGAGCTTGCGGCCGGGCGCGGGCAGAGACGCGGGCGCTGTGCGGGCTGGAGCGCTGTCGCCGACCGCGGGTGCGGGCTCGGGTGCGGGCTCGGGTGAGGGCGCGGGTGAGGGCGCGGGTAGAGGCGCGGGCGCGGTCGGCGCAGGCGCATTAGGATGGCAGCCCGCTCGCTTCGGGAGACTGCCATGCGTCGCCACACCTTGCTCGCAGCCGCCCTTGGATGTTTCGTGCTGCTGACTGCGGCCCCGCGCGCGCAGGTGGCGCGGCATCTCGCGGCGCCGCCAAGCGACATCCTCTCGGGGCTCGTCGTGCTGCCCGAGCCTGCGGCGCTGGAGGTCGCGTCGACCGGCGCGGTGCTCGAGCTGTCGTGGCAGCGCGCGGGCGGCGAGTGGGTGGCGGCGCTGGACCTGCCCGTCGAGCGCGCCGGCCCGCTGTCGCTGGGCCTGCTCGGCGTGAGCGCGGAGAGCTGGACCTGGGAGCTGGCCGCACCGGGCGGCGAGCTGCGCGACGCCGCGAGCTGGGCGGCCGACGCAGGGTCGCGTCGCGTCGTCGAGACACTGGCCGCCGACGACCCGCGCCACGCGGTGGGGCTGGCGCTCGGCGCGGCCGACGCGGGGAGCTGGCGCGTGCGCGTGCGCACGCCCGCGGCTTCAGGCGCAGCCGCAGGCGATGCTCCGTCGTCGGCGTGGCTCGCCGTGCGCACGGCGGGCGGCGCCGACGTCGTGCTGCGCAGTCACCTCGGCACGACCGCGCTGCTCTCGGACCGCGCCTTCTCCGTCGTCGCGTCGCTGGAGGGCGCGGCGGGCGCGCGGGCCGACGGCTTCGGCGAGGCGCGCATCGAGTCCGCCGCCGGCCGCTGGACGCAACCGCTGCTGGACGACGGCCTGCACGATGATGGCGCGCCCGGCGACGGCGTGGCTGGCGCGTGGATCGGCCCGCTGCCGCCGGGCGCGACGCGCGTGGCCGTGGTCATGAGCGGCCGCGCACCGAGCGGAGCAGCAGGCGGCGCGGCAGGCGGGGCGGTGGGCCGCGCGGCAGGCGGAGCAACGGGCGGGGCGGCCTTCGTGCGCAGCGTCCAGCACGCCTTCGTGATCGAGGAGCCGGCGGTGCGTCTCGGTGGTTGGGCCAACGCGGCGCCGCTGGACGACCAGCGCCTCGACATCGAGATCGCGCTGCAGCCGCTGACGGCGCTGCGACGCCTGCATCTCTCCGCCGAAGTGTGGGGCCCGGACGCGCAGGGCACGGCAGTGCCTGTCGCGTGGCTCTCCACGATCGGCCTGCCGGAGGAGACGTGGGGCACCACCAGTCTTCACCTGCATCTCGACGGCCGCTGGCTGGCGCGCGCCGGAACGCGCGGCCCGCTGGAGCTGCGCCGCGTGCGCGTGCAGGACCCGGACAGTCACGTGCCCTTCGATGAGCTGGCGGCGCTGTCCCTGCCTTCAAATGCGCTGCCGGCGAATGCGCTGCCGGCCTCGGGCCTGCAGGCCGCGGGCGCGATCACGCCGGCGATGCTGCTGGGCGCGCCGCTGCCCGGTGCGCCGGCCGTCACCATCGGCGCGTCGCCGGGGCTGCTCACCGACTTCACCAGCAGCGTGCTGCTGGACTTCACGTGGCAGCGCGCGCTGATGCTCTCGCACGGCTACTGCTCGAACGGCTCCATCTGGCCGGCGGCGGACTTCTCATCGCCGAAGCTGGAGTTCCTGGACCCGAATGCCAACCGCAGCAACGACGCCTTCGCGCAGCTGCTCGCGGCGGCCGGCGCGGGCAAGGACTCCTTCGGCTTCGTCGGGCACAGCCAGGGCGGCCTCGCCGCGCTGCACCTGCTGACCTACTACAACAGCGGCCTGGACTACGCGATCGGGCCGCGGCGCATCCAGTCGCTGGCCTCGCCCTACCAGGGCACGCCGCTGGCGTCGCTGGGTTTCTTCGCCTGCGGCGTGAACAACGACATGACCACCAGCGGCGCGCCGATGTGGCTGGCGGGCATCCCGAGCTGGGCGCGCGGCGAGGTCTTCTACTGGACCACGCAGAACTCCGGCTCGGCGTGCAGCTTCTTCACCAACCTCGTCCTGGGCAGCCCCAACGACGGCACGGTGGAGCGCGCCCGCTGCCAGCTTCCCGGCGCCCACTCGATGGGGCACGTCGCCGGCTGGTGCCACACGACGGGCATGAGCAACCCGGCCAGCTACACCGACCACGTCCGCAATCAGGAGATGAACGCCGAGGCCGCGCGCTAGGCGGGCCCCGGCGCCCGATTCAGCCCGTCTGCGCCAGTCCGTTGAAAACGGTCAGCGTGACGGCGATGCCCAGCAGCACGAACGCTGCTGCGGCCCAGCGCAGCTCCAGCTCTCTGGTGTCCGATCTCACGAGTCCCTCCCTGTGAGCGGCTTCGCCCGGACCCCTGCAGCCAGGAGTCCGTCTCCGCAGCTCGACCTCGACTCTGCCTCACGGCGCCTCGTCGGCCGCCGCCATCGGCTGCACGCTGCAACGCGCGCAGTGCATGTCCGCCACCGCCTGCGACGGGACCATGCACCGCAAAGCGTAGCCATCTTCCGGCGCAACTCCAGCGGCTGCACGCGATTCCGTCGGGCGCCGGCGCGCGCTCCGGGAATGCGCGGCGGCCGGCATTGTGGGCGGCCCCGTGTCTCCGCTACATTCCGGCCCCGGACCTCTGATCGCGAGGCCCGGATGCGGACCGCCGGGCAGCCCTCCTCAGGTCCTTGCTCCCCGCGGCGGTTCCGACATGCGCATGATCCAGGCCATCCTTGCACCCGAGCGCCTTGCGGCGGTCACGGCGCTGCTGGCGGATGCCGAGATCTTCCGCATGACGGTCAGCGAGGTGCACGGCGTCTCGGACATGCACGCCGTGGCCTTCTCCGAGCTCTCGCCCGAGCCGATGGTCCGCATCGAGATCGGCGTGAACGACGGCTTCGTCGAGGCGGCCGTGTCCGCCATCGAGCAGGCCGGCGGCGAGCGCGGGCGCATCTTCACGTGGGAGCTTCACGACGTGATCCGCCTCCGCACCGGGGAGACCGGCCCCGAAGCGATCTGAGCGAAACGACCGGCCACGCAGCGATTCCGATCGACGACAGCAGACTCCGACAGCACAGCTCGCGACAGCACTTCTCGCGACAGCACATGCAGCAACACCGCATCCAACGACACAGCATCCAACGACACCACACACACCGACAACCGAAAGGAGGCACCGAGTGGGACTGAACGAAGGCAAGACCGGCAAGGACGTGCTCGCGATGATCAAGGCGGGCAACATCCGGGCGGTCGACATCCGCTTCTGCGACCTGCTGGGCCAGTGGAATCACTTCACCCTGCCCAGCACGATGGTGAATGAGGCCAGCTTCACCGACGGCCACGGCTTCGACGGCAGCTCGATCCGCGGCTGGAAGGCCATCGACGAGAGCGACATGCTCGTCGTCCCCGACCCGAACACGGCGGTCGTCGATCCGTTCTTCGCGGAACCGACGATGACGATGGTCGCCAACGTGGTCGACCCGATCACCAAGGAGGACTACGCGCGCGATCCGCGCGGCGTGGCCCGGCGCGCGGAGCAGTATCTGCTCTCCACCGGCATCGGCGACACGATGTACGTCGGCCCCGAGCCCGAATTCTTCATCTTCGATTCGGTGCGCTGGGACAACAATCCGCAGGGCGCCTTCTACGCGATCGACTCCGAGGAAGGTCCGTGGAACTCGGGCGGCACCGCGGCGCCGCACGGCTTCCGTCCGCGCGTCAAGGGCGGCTACCTGCCGCTGCCGCCGGTGGACCAGCTGCAGGACCTGCGCGGCGAGATGATGCGCACGATGGAGAGCGTCGGCATCGAGATGGAGCGCCAGCACCACGAGGTGGCGTGCGCCGGCCAGGCCGAGATCGACATGAAGTACGACAAGCTCGTCGTCATGGGCGACAAGCTGCAGTGGTTCAAATACATCGTGCGGCAGTGCGCGCACCGCGCCGGCAAGACGGCCACCTTCATGCCGAAGCCGATCTTCGGCGACAACGGCTCGGGCATGCACGTGCACTTCTCGATCTGGAAGAACAAGACCAACCTGTTCGCGGGCAGCGGCTACGCGGGCCTCTCCGACACCGGCCGCTGGGCCATCGGCGGCCTGCTGCGCCACGCGCACGCGATCATCGCGTTCACGAATCCGACCACGAACAGCTACCGCCGCCTGGTGCCGCACTTCGAAGCGCCCATCAAGCTGGCCTACAGCAGCCGCAACCGCAGCGCGGCCATCCGCATCCCGATGTTCAGCAGCGAGCCGCGCAGCAAGCGCTTCGAGTTCCGCTGCCCCGATCCGCTGGCCAACGGCTACCTCGCGTTCTCGGCCATCGCGATGGCGTGTCTCGACGGCATCCAGAAGCGCATCGATCCGGGAGACCCGCTCGACAAGAACATCTACGACCTGCCGCCGGAAGAGATGGCGCAGGTGGTGGATGCGCCGACGAGCCTCGAGGCCGCGCTGCTCGCGCTCGAGAAGGATCATGAGTTCCTGCTGCGCGGGGATGTGTTCAGCCAGGAACTCATCGCTACCTGGCTCAAGTACAAGTATGAGAATGAGGTCCTGATCATGAAGACCAGGCCGCATCCGCTCGAGTTTGCGATGTACTACGACGCGTGAGGCGCGAGCCTCGCGCCGGACGGATTTGATGACGACGCCGCGCCATCCGCGATCAGCGGGTGGCGCGGCGAGACGCTGGCCCGCATGCGGGCGCACCTGCCGCCGCTTCGCCCCGGCCGGCCCGCGCGCACCCCGCGGCGGCCCGTGCGGCCGGGCCAGAGGAACGCAGCATGACCAGACGACGATCCGGGAAGCACGCCGGCAACGGCAACGACCCTGTCGCCGTGCCTGCGCGCCCCGGCAGCAGCGAAGTGATCTACGAGATCCCGCCGCTGCCTGTGCCGCGCACCTCGGCGCCCCGCACCGCGATCGGCCGCTGGCTTGCCGGCGGAGAGGGCAGCGAGCACGAGCCCGGTCCGCTCAAGCCGGTCAGGGCGTCGAAGGCCGCGCAGGGCGCATCGGTGGCGCATGCCGCGCACTCCACGCAGCCGTGGCATCGCGTGCTCTGGCTCACGGGCGTCGACTACTTCTCGACGCTCGGCTACCAGCCGGGCATCGCGCTGCTGGCGGCCGGCGTGATCGCACCCATCGCGACGGGCGTGCTCATCGTCGTGACGCTGCTCTGCGCCGTGCCGGTGTACGGCCAGGTCGCGCGGCGCTCGTACGCGGGGCAGGGCTCGATCGCCATGCTCGAGGCCCTGTTCAAGGGCTGGTACGGCAAGCTCTTCGTGCTGACGCTGCTGGGCTTCGCGGCGACGGACTTCATCATCACGATGACGCTCTCGGCGGCGGACGCGGCTGAGCACGCGGCGGAAAATCCGCTGCTGCACGAATACCTGGGCGGCCACCAGATCGGCCTCACGCTGCTCTTGCTCGGCCTGCTCGCGGCCGTCTTCCTGAAGGGATTCAAGGAGGCCATCCGCGTCGCCGCGGCCATCGCCATTCCCTACCTGCTGCTCAATCTCTTCGTGCTGCTCTGGGGCTGCTGGAAGATCGCGCAGCAGCCCGAACTGATTTCCAACTGGAACGGCGAGCTGCGCGCGAGCGGCGACTGGACCATGCTGCTCGTCGCGGCCGTGTTCCTGTTCCCCAAGCTCGCGCTGGGACTGTCCGGCTTCGAGACGGGCGTGTCGGTCATGCCGCACATCGCGGGCGACGCCGACGACCCGCCCGAGGGCCCGCCGCACGGCCGCATCCGCTCCACGCGCCGCATGCTGCTCGTCGCCGCGCTCATCATGAGCGTGATGCTCCTGCTCAGCAGCTTCGTGACCACGCTGCTCGTCCCGCCGGCGGCCTACGCGGCGGACGGCGCCGCGGCGGGCCGCGTCATCGCGTGGCTCGCGCACGAGATGCTCGGCCACGGCTTCGGCAGCGTCTACGACGGCGCCACCATCGCGATCCTCTGGTTCGCGGGGGCCTCGGCGATGGCGGGACTGCTGGCGGTGCTGCCGCGCTACCTGCCGCGCTACGGCATGGCGCCGCGCTGGACGGCGCACCAGCGCCCGCTGGTGCTGGTGCTCTTCGGCGTGAGCGTGCTGGTGACGCTGGCCTTCCGCGCGGATGTCGAGGCGCAGGCCGGCGCCTACGCCACCGGCGTGCTGGTGCTCATGACCTCCGCGGCCTTCGCGGTGTCGCTGGCGCTGTGGCGCGAGGCCCGTGCGGCCGGCTCGCTGGTGAGCCGCCTTCAGGGCCGGTTGCACAGCAGTTACTTCTGGGTCGTGACCGGCGTGTTCCTCTTTGCGCTCGTGGACAACGTCTATGAGCGGCCCGACGGCGTCGTCATCGCGTCGCTCTTCATTCTCGCCTTCCTGGTGGTCGGCGGCGTGAGCCGCTACACGCGCGCCACGGAGCTGCGCGTCTCCACGATCCACTTCGCCAGCACGAAGGCTGCGGAGTTGTGGGGAGGCGCTGCGGCGGCGAGCGTCAACCTGGTGCCGCTCAAGGGCGTCTCGGCCAGCTCGCGCGCGGAGAAAGTCACCGAGCTGCGCCAGCACTACCACGTCAACGGACCGGTGGCCTTCCTGCGCGTGGGCCAGCTCGACAACCGCAGCGAATTCCTCGCGCCGCTCACCATCGACGTCTGCCGCGACGGCGACAACTACGTGATCAGCGTCTCGGGCGCGATCGCGATCGCGAACACCATCGCCTACGTGAGCGAGCTGCTGGCCCCGCGGCGCATCTTCCTCGGCCTCACCGGCCGCGACCAGATGACCGAGTCGATGCGCTACCTGCTGCTCGGCGAGGGCGAGGTCGGCCTGCTCGTCTACAAGATCCTGCTGCGCTACTGGGACTGGATCGGCCGCAAGGAATCCGAGCGCCCGCTGCTCTTCCTCTTCGGCGATCGCGAGACGTCGACGACGGAGGACTAGCGCGCCGCGGTGGGCGACGGCGTGGCCGGCTTGCGCGCCGCGTGCCGCGCGTGCACGGCGTCGAGGAGCGCGTCCAGCGTGGCCTGCGCCTCGGCGGCGATGGCCGAGTACTGCTGCAGCTGGTCCTGCGGCGAGAGCGAGAGCAGGCGGTCGAGCTGCAGCACCATCGCGCCGGCGCCGAGGTCCATGCAGCGGTCGCGGAAGCGCTGGCAGCGGCGGCGCATGTCGTCGCTCACGAGGCTGCTGCCGCCGAAGGTGACGATGTCCGCGCGCAGGCGGCGCGAGGCCTCGTCGAGGCCCTCGACGAGATCATCGAAAAGGCCGGGCGAATCGTGGTCCTCGAAGGCGAGCAGCGCGTCGAGCACCGGGAGGTCGAGCACCGCGTGCAGGTCGGGGGAGGGCGTCGCGCCGGCCGCGCGGTGGCGCTGCAGCTCGGGCAGCAGCGAGTGGTCGTAGTAGCAGTCCGGGCAGTAGCCGTGCGAGAAGTCCACGTCGTGGAAGAAGTCCTCCACGCGCTTCCAGCTGTCCGCGCCGTCGCGCACCGCCTTGCAGTGCATGCAGATGGGGAGCGCGGCGGCCAGCATGTCCACCTGCTCGCCGAGCTTCAGGATGCGTTCGGCCACGGAGAGGCGCACGCGCAGCAGCTCGTGGTCCAGCGGCTTGGTGAGGAAGTCGTCCACGCCGTCTTCCATCGCGTGGCGGAAGTTGCTGCCGAAGTCCATCGCGGTCAGCATGACGATCCAGGTGTAGCCGCCGGCGCGCGCGGCGCGGATGCGGCGCGTCAGCTCGAGGCCGTCGGTGCCGGGCATCATCCAGTCGGTCACGACCACGCGGTACGGCTGCCGCTTGAACGCGAGCCAGGCCTCTTCGCCGTCACTCGCAGCGGAGACCTCGTGGCCCATGCTCGTGAGCACGCGGACGAGCAGGCGCTGGCTGACGGGTTCATCTTCGACGACGAGAATGCGCATGGAGAGCTCCGGACCGGTCGCCCGCGCGGGGGCCGTGCGGGCGACTCGCCGAGGGGCGAGGTGGGACGTCGCGTGGTGCTGACCTGACCACGGAGATCAAGTCGTCTGCCTCGAACGTATCGGTCCGGAACCCGAGCCGGCTGTAGTGGACTTCGGTGCGGCGGCCCGCCGGATCCGCGCGGCGGCGCAGCATCGACGCGTGACGCAGTCGTCAGCTCTCGAGGCCGAAGCCGGTTTCCAGCTTCGAGCGGAAATGGCGCAGGCGCAGCGCGTTGGCCACGACGAGCAGCGAGCTGGCGGCCATCGCCGCCGCCGCGAAGGGCGGATCCATCCGGCCCGTGGCCGCGGCAGGAATCGCGACGAGGTTGTAGGCGAAGGCAAGCGCGAGGTTCTGGCGGATGATGCGCATGGTCGCGCGCGCGAGCTCCACGCTGACCGCGACGCGCGCCAGGTCGCCGCGCACGAGGACGAGCGGCGCGCTGAGCCGCGCGAGGTCGCTCGCGCCGCCGACCGCGAAGCCGACGTCGGCGGCCGCGAGCGCCGGCGCATCGTTGCTGCCATCGCCCACCATGCCGACGCGGCGGCCGTCGGCCTGCAACGCGCGCACGCGCGTGGCCTTGCCGGCGGGCGTCTCGGCGGCGTGTATCTCGTCGATGCCCGCCAGCGCGCCGATGGCGGAGGCCGCCGCCGCGTGATCGCCGGTGGTCATCACGCAGCGCACGCCGAGGCCGGCCAGCACGCGCACCGCACGCGGGCTGGTGGGGCGCACGCGGTCCGCGAGGCCGAGCAGCAGGCACGGCTGCCCGTCGAGCGCCACGAAGGCGAGCGTCCAGCCGCGGCGCCGGAAGCGGTCCGCGAGCGCCGCAGCGCCCGACACGTCCACGCCGCGCTCCGCGAGAAACCCCGGCGCCCCGACGAGGACCGTCGTGCCGCCGACTCGTGCGGCGTCCGCGGCCCGCGCATCGCCTGCGCCGAGGGCGCCGACGGTGCCGGTGGCAGCGCCGACTCGCGCGCCACCCGACGCGCCCGACGCATGCGCCGTCTTCAACCGGCCTGCGACGCCACCGCCGGCGGCGTGCAGCGTGGCCTGGTCGACTTCCGGAATCGCCAAGTCGAGGCGTTGCGCTTCGCCGCGGATCGCGGCGGCGAGCGGGTGGCCCGAGGCGACCTCCACGGCGGCGGCCGCGGCCAGCGCTCGCGCGACGAGCGCCGCGTCGGCCAGCGCGGCTCGCTCGGCATCGTGCGCCGCGTCGGCCAGCGCGGCTCGTTTGGCGCCGTGCGCTGCGTCCGGCGACTGCGCCGTCGCGGCGGCCGAGAGCCTGGCGCCGACGAGCGCGGCCCAGGTGTGGCTCGTGCGTTCGATGAGTCGTCCGCCTTCGGCGTGGCGGCTGTCCAGCAGCGCGACGCCTTCCACCAGCGGCTCGCCCATCGTGAGCGTGCCGGTCTTGTCCACCAGCAGAGTGTCGATGTGCGCGCAGGCTTCGAGCGCCGCGGCGTCGCGCACGAGCAGGCCGAGCTGCGCGGCGCGGCCCGTCGCCACCTGCACGGCCGTCGGCGTGGCGAGGCCCAGCGCGCAGGGGCAGGCCACGACGAGCACCGACACCGCGGCCAGCGCGCGCGCGCCGAGGTCGCCCGCCCCGAAGACGAACACGGCCACGGCGATGACAAGCACGACCGGCACGAAGATGCCGGCCACGCGGTCCGCGAGGCGCTGCACCGGCGGCTTGCTGCCCTGCGCCTCCGCGACCAGGCGCAGCAGCCGCGCCAGCGTGGCCTCGCTGCCGACGGCCGTGGCGCGCAGCGAGACGAGCGCGCCGCCGACGTTGGTGCTGCCCGCGACCAGCGCATCGCCCGGCACGCGGAATTGCGGCATGGTTTCGCCCGTGAGCAGCGACTCGTCGAAGCCCGAGCGGCCTTCCAGCACGATGCCGTCGGCGGGCACGGCCTGCCCCGCGCCGACGAGCAGCACGTCGCCGACCTGCACGGCGGAGGCGGGGACGCGGCGCTCGAGGCCATCCTCCAGGAGGCGCGCCTCGTCCGGCGCCCGCGCGCCCAGCGCCGTGAGCGCGGCGGCGGCCTTGTGGCGCGCGTTCTCCTCGAGCGCGCGCCCGATGAGCACGAAGGTCACGATGAGCGCCGCCATCGCAAAGAGCGGATGGTCATGCGCGGCGCCGGCAGCATCCGCCGCACCCGCCGCACCCGCAGCGGCCCCGGCCGCGCCGAGTGCGCCGTGCGCGGCGCCGGCTGCATCCGACGCGAGCACGCCGTCCGCGACGAGCTGCAACCACGTCGCGAGGCCGAAGGCCGCGGCCGAGCCGAGCGCGATGAGGCTGTCCATCGCGGCGTGGCGCGCGGCCAGCAGTCGCAGCGCCTGCACGAAGATGCGGCCGCCCGGCCAGACCAGCGCCGCCAGCGCGAACGCGGCCGAGAGCCAGGGGAAGCGTGTCGCGGCGAGCAGCGAGAGCACGGACAGCGCGCCGGCCAGCCAGGCGCGGCGCCGCGCGACGGCCCGGCCGTCGTCCGCGTCGCGGCCCTCGGCGTGCGCGCGGCCCGCGGCCGCCGCGGCGTCGACGGAGGACACGCCCTCGTAGCCGAGGCTGCCGATCTTCGCGAGCACGGCGGGCTCATCCACGTCGCCGTCGACGGTGGCGGTGCGCGTCGCGAAGCTGACCGCCGCGCTGCGCACGCCGGGCATCGTCTTCAGGCCGCGCTCGATGGTCGCGGCGCACCCGCCGCAGGTCATGCCGCGCACGGGGACGACGAGCGTGCGGCCCACCTCCGGCTACTTGTCGCCGGGCGTGCCGGGCGCGGCCGGCGTCGGGTCGGTGTCGAGTTCGTCCGCGGGCACCTTGCCCAGCGGCACCGGCGCACCGGCGGGCGCGGCGACGGCGTCTCCCTCGTCGGCAAGACTCTTCATGTGCTGGCGCGCGATGTCCTCCTGCGCGGCCTGCAGCCCCTGCAGGTCTTCGAGCCGCGCGATCGGCTGCATGTAGAAGTGATCCACCGCGGTGACCTGCAGGCCCTTCTCGACGAGCGGCAGCTCGCGCGCAAGCAGCGCGCTGGCCTCGTTGAGCAGCGACGGCGGGAATTTGCCGATGACGTCTTCCAGCGGAGGCAGGTCCTTGCCGCCGTTGTTGTCCGCGCGCAGCGTCTCGTAGTTCTGGTTGAGCTTCTCGTAGGCGCCGCGCAGCGACGCCAGCTCGGGCGGGCCGACACCGGCGTCCACCCGATACAGGCAGGCCCAGAGCAGGCGCGTGTAGAAGGCGAACTCCGGCCAGGACATCTGCTGCTCGGCGAGCCGCGCCTGGAAATCGGGCAGCAGCGGCGTCGCCGTGCGGAACATCTCGCGGAGCAGGTCCACGACGCCGAGCGACTCGCCCTCGGAGTCCTTGCCGACGACGGTCTTGAACGTCTCGCCGACGCGCGTGAGGCGGTCCGCGAGGTCCGCCCGCAAGGCGAGCGAGGCCTCGAAGCGCCGGGCATCCAGCGGCGCGGCCAGCTGCGCCTGCGCGTCAAAGGGGTGCTCGCGCTCCAGCGCCTGCAGCTGCGTGAAGGCCGTCTCCCACTGCGACTGCCACTCCTTCACCTGCGGATAGACCTGATAGGTGATGTAGCCCAGCACCGCCACGATGAGCAGCACGACGATTCCGCAGCCGATGAACAGCTTTTTCATGGCCGCGAGATTAGCACCGCGGCGCGCGGGCACGCCACCTTGCCGGCGCGGAGCGGGCCCTCAGCGCCCGGCCTGAGCGGGCAGTCTGAAGCTGGACGGATGGCGCACGGCCGGCTCGCCGTAACGCGACTGCACCGAGACGAGCCATGGCTGCCACCAGCTCCATGTCGCGCCGCCGAACTCCGCGGAGTGCTGGCTCTGCGCCGAGACGTACGTGTAGTAGGGATAGGTGAGGTCCACCGCGTCGTGGTCGCCGGTGACGAAGGCCGCGGCGCCGAGAGCGCCCGGAATCCACAGCGAGGTGCCGAGCTTCTCGGGCGGGCGGGCGCCGGCCGTTCCGCCTTCCGTGGGGAGATCCGGCAACCAGCCCTCGCCGCGGTAACCCGACATCACGAAGGACACGAGGTCCGTGAGCAGCGGAGGCACGGCCGGGTCGTGGCTCTCGGCCCAGTAGGCGCACAGGCCGTGGATCGCGATGGCCACCATCCAGGGCGCCTCGCTGGTGGCGTCCGCGATGTGGCGCGGATCGGGCGCGCCCTTGCGCAGGTACTTCACCGCGCCGTGGCCGCGCTCGCGGTCCGCACGCGCCACCATGTCCGCGGCGGCGTCGAGGTAGCGGCGCTCGCCCGTCGCACGGTGGACCTGCACGAGGGCGCGCAGCGTCCAGCCGATGTTGCGCGCGGCCCACAGATCGCCGCCGGGCTGCACCGTGTGCCACGTGAGCATCGCCTCGCCCGCGGAGACCAGCGCGTCGTGCGCGACCCAGTCGCCGGTGAGCAGCCAGCATTCGTAGATGTCGTCCAGCGTCATGTGCTCGCTGTCGAAGCCGTTGTAGCCGTGGCCGGCGGGGGGCAGGCCGGTCTTGTATTCCGGGAAGCGCGCGGACATCTCGCTGCGGCCGAGGCGATTGGCCGGCTGCTCGTTGACGTGCGGCGTGCCCTCGTAGAGGTTGGCGCGCGGAAAGTCGCTCGCGCGGAAGCCGCGGATGTGGAAGGGCCGCAGGTCCATCGCATGAAAGGCGCGGGCCTGGCCGGCGGCAAAGGCCTCGGCGCGGCCCGATTGCATGAACTCCAGGTAGACGGAGAGCAGGTTGCGCGGCGAGCCGGTGGTGTGCGTGTTGCGCGAATGCCACTCGCCCCAGTCGGTCCAGCCGGTGGGGGCCTGCGGCGGGATGCCGAGGTTGGCGCGTGCCGTGGAGGCGGCGTCGGGCACGTACATCAGACCGGTGTCACCCCACGCGAGGCTGGCCGCGACGTCGCCCGGATCCAGCGCGACGAGAGCCGGCGCCCCGGCGCGGGCCATGAGCGCGGCGCCCGCGTCGGCCGTGGCCTCGAGCGCCGCCGCACCGCCGGCGCCGCGCGTGAGGTCGCCGGCGATCCGCGCGAGGTCGAGGCGGAAGGTCTTCTGCGTCGCGTCATCGAGCCAGAACTCGGCGCCCTTGCTCTCGGGCAGCACGGCGACGCGCAGCGGCCCGGAGTCGCCGTGAAGAAAGGCCGCCGGATGATTGTGCGCGGAATCGAAGCGATGCACGAAGCTCCCGGAGATGCCAGCCTCCGGCGCGCCGGCGCCGCGCCCCTCGACGGCGGCGGCGGGCAGCAGCACGCCCGCCCAGAGATCGTCGGCGTTGGTGAGCTGCTGCTCTTTGTCGCCGAGGCGCAGTACGGACTTGTCGGGTGTCGGGCCGTTCTGTCGCAGCAGGAAGGTCTCGTCCGGCGGCGTGATGCGCGCGATGCGCGGGGCGACGGCGGGCAGCACGCAGTGCATGCGCTGCGTGTCGGCGGGCGAGGTCGGGTCGAGCAGCAGTTCGTAGCTGCGGAAGGCCAGTGCGCCGGGAGGGTCCGTGAGCGGCGAGTTCTCCAGCGTCCATTGCACGCGCGCGCGCTCGCAGCCGGCCAGCACGGAGACGCGCGCGGCAAAGGTGTGGAAGCCTTCGGCCAGGCCCTTGCCGTCCAGCGAGCGGTGCTCGCCGCGGATCAGGAAGCAGAGGCGCAGCGGCCCTGATTCGAGCAGTTGCACGGAGCGCAGGTCGAGCACGCCGCCGTAGAGGTGGCCGAAGCGGTCCACGAGCCGCGGCGCGAGTCCGGCCACGCGATCGCCGCCGACGGTGCCGGGCGCGCCACGCTCGATGAGCGGCCACTCGGTCGTGCCGTCGCCGAGGACGATGCGGCGGCTGGTCGCGAGGTCGATGCCGGGTGGCAGCTGCCACGTGGCCGGCGTGGGCGCGAGGTCCGCGGCGCGTCCGACGGCGAGCTGCACGCGGCCGCGCGCCTCCAGCGCCAGCTGCGTGTCGACGAGCGCCCAGCGCACGCTGCCATCCGGCCAGCGCGACAACACGCGCGCCTGCACCGGCAGCGCGGCGCCGGTCGTGACGCGCCAGCAGCGCAGCGCGGCGACGTCGTGCACGACGCCTTGCTGGAAGGGCACGCCGAAGGTCAGCGGCTCGCGCACGCGCGCCAGCCCGGCGGGCTCCGTGACCAGCGCGCGGCACAGCGCCTCCCGCGCCGTCGCCGCCTGCGCGCCGACGGATCCGGCCAGCAGCGCAAGCATGCACGCCACGAGGCACGCGGCCCGGCACGCCGCGTGGTGCAGGACGCGTGTCGTCCGCACCGTGCGCCGCGCACGGATGGCGCGGTATCGTGGCGCGCGCAGTCTCATGGCGTCTCGAGCGGCGGACATCGGCATGACTTCCCGGATGGCGAGGCGGACCCCGCGCAGGATAGCCGTGTCGCCCGCCTTTGCCGCAGTGCTCATGCGGCTTCTGCCCGCGTTGCTGCCGTGCGCGGCGCCTGCCCTGGCGGGAGCGCCTGCGTCCGACACGACGCCGGCCGCACCTGCGTGGCTTGCCGGACCCGCACCGCCCGTTGCCTTCGTCGCTCCCGCGCCCTCCGCGTCCTCCGCGCCATCCGCGCTGCCTGCGCTGCCCGCGCTGCCCGCGTTGGCCACGTTGGCCACGTTGGCCACGTTGGCCACGTTGCGCGCCGCCGGGCGGCTGGAGTTTTCGCTGAACGGCGAGTGGACCGTGTGGCTGGACCCCGCCGATGTCGGCCTCGCGGACGGCTGGGTGACGGAGCTGTCCGCGTCGCGGCGCCCGGCGAGCGCGATGTCGGAGCCGGTGACGCTGACGGTGCCCGGGCCGCTGGAGGGAAGCCCTGCCACGCGCGGCTACGACGGCGTCGCCTTCTATGTGCGCGACGTGGAGATTCCCGCGGAGGCGCACGGCGCGCTGCTCTGGTTGCACTTCGGGCAGGTGAATTGGGCCTGCCGCGCGTGGCTCGACGGCGCGGAGCTCGGCGCGCACGAGGGCGGCTACGACGCCTTCGACCTGGAGCTCACGGGCCGCGCCGGTCCCGGACGCCACCGGCTCGTGCTGCGCGTGACGGACCCGGGCGAAACGCCGGTGGACGGCGTGACGCTGAAGACGACGCCGCACGCCAAGGAGAGCTGGTACGAAAATGTCGGCGGCCTGCTCGGGCCGGTGACACTGCACGTCGAGCCGCGGCTGCGCCTGCGCGACGGCTCCGTGCGCGTGGATGACGTCGCCAGCGCGGTGTCGGTGCGCGGCGCGCTGGAGCTGTCGCCGGCGCACGCGGCCGAAACGTCCGTGGACATCCTCGTCTCCGTGGACGGCGTCGAGCAGCTTGCGCTGCGGGTGCCGATCGATCGCGGTCGCGCCGACTTCGATGCGCACGTGTCGCTGCCCGGCGCGGCGCGCTGGAGTCCGGAGGATCCCGCGCTGCACGAGGTGCGGCTGAGCGTCGCGGACGTGGACGGTCCGCGCGAACTGCTCACGCGCCGCATCGGCCTGCGCACGCTGGAGATCCGCGACGGCGACCTGCTCATCGACGGGGTGCGGCGCGTGCTCAAGGGCGTACTCTGGCAGCCGCACGCCACCGGCGCCGGCGGCGTCACGCCGTCCGACGCGGCACTCGTCGCCGAAGTGGAAGCCATCCGTGACACGGGCTTCAACCTGGTGCGGGCTCACGTGCGGCCCGCGCCGCCCGCCTTCCTCGACGCGTGCGACCGGCTCGGGCTGCTCGTGCTGGAAGAGCCCGCCATCGGCTGGGTGAACGACGATCCGGCGCTGCTCCCGCGCCTGCTGCACGAGATCGACTGGATGGTCGAGCGCGATGCGCATCACCCGTCGATCATCCTGTGGGGCGTCCTCAACGAGCTCTCGGGCCGGGCCTTCCGCCACGCCGATGCGCTGGTCGTGCAGCTTGCGGCGCTGGATGACAGCCGCCCGATCCTGCAGGACAGCGGCAGCTTCCTCGGCGAGGGCCGCGTGATGCCGCCGCGCGCGACGCGAACCGCCGCGACTGCTGCGACCGCCGCGACCGCCGCGACCGCCGCGACTGCCGCGACCGCTGCGACCGCAGCAACCGCTGCGGATCTCCTGCCGATGGTCGACAAGCACGAATACCCGCCGTATCCGCTGGCGCTGGAGGATCGCAACCGCCTGCTGACGCTGGGTGCGCCGCAGCTCGTCTTCGTCTCGGAGTTCGGCTACGGCACGCTCGTCGACTCCGCGGCGGCCGTCGCCGGCTTCGAGAGCCGCGGCCTGACCGGCGACGAGCGCGCGCTCTTCGAACTCGGCGCGGCCATCGAGCGGCGCATGGCGCGCAGCGGCAGGACCTGGACCGACCACGACTGGCGCGCCGAGGCCGACCGCAACGAGGCCGATGCCGCCGAGGAGATGGTCGAAGCGCTGCGCGCCAACCCCGCGGTGGATCTGCTCTGCTACACGCAGTGGCGCGCCGTGTCCACGGAGAGCAGCGCCGGCGTGCTCGCGCCGTGGGGCGAGGAGCGGCCCGTGCGCGAGCGCTTGAAGCGCGCGCTGCGCCCGCTCATGGCGGTCGTGCTGCCCTCGCGCTGGTCAGTCTTGAGCGGTGAGGAGCTGAGTTGCACGCTGGCCGTCGTGAATGACACGGGTGCCCCGGTGCAGGGCGCGCTTGCGCTGGACGCGCGCCGCGTCGGCGGCGAAGACGACCCGGTGGACGACCTGCTGTCCGCCGTGCCGCTGCGCGAGTTCCCGCCGGGCGTGACCTCCGTCGAGCAGACGCTGCATGTGCCGCGCGAGGCCTGCACGCTGGAGTTGCGCGCGACGCTTCAGCTTGCTGACGGCGCGGTGGAGACGAGCTCTGCACGCAGGGTGGCGGTCATCGCGGCGCCGGCGGTCGTCGCTGCGCAGGTCTGGACGCCCGGCGACGATCCCACGGCGCTGGCCTCCGCGGCGGTCGTGCTCATCGAGCGGCCCGAGGCGCTCGGCGCGGAGCTCGCTCTCGACACGCAGCTTCAGCTCTGGCGCTGGGTCGCGGACGGCGGGCACGCCCTCGTGCTGATGCGGCATCCGGCCGAGGCGCCGCTCGGCGAGATGCTCGGGCTCTCGCTGGGCGTCGAGGTCTACCCGGCGCTGCCGTTGCGCGTGGCTGTCGGCTCCGCGCCCGGAAACTTCATGGGCCGACTCTTCCTGCGTCGCGAGGACGCGGGCCCGCGCGGCGCGGACAGCGCCGCAGTGGCTGCCGGATCTCCAGGCGCGGCCGGCGACGTCGTCGCACTGGGCCGGGACGATGCGCTGCTGTCGCCGCGCGCGATGCTCGTCGGCGACCTGCCCGATGGCGCCGAGGCACACATGCTCGCGCTGGGGCACCTGGGCAATCGCATCGGCGTGCCGGATGCCGACCTGCCGTTCGGGCGTGGTGGCTTTCGCTTCGTCGGCCTGCCGCTACGCGCCGCGCCCGACGCGCCACGGGATGCGCGCAGAGCGCAGGTGCTGGCCACGCTGCTCGCCGAGGCGGCGGCGCGCACCCAGGCCAGCCGTGCCGAGGAACAGCCGACCGGTCGCGCGACGCTTCCTGCGCTCACGCCGGTGCTCACGCCGGTGCAGGGCGAGGCGCTGAAGACGCGCCTCGCGGCGCTGTCGGAGCTGGCGGACTTCGGCATGCGCGCCAGCCCGTGGCTCCCCGGCGACGGCGGCTCGCGGCTGCCGGCCTCGATCGCGGCGGCGCTCGCGCTGCACGACGGGGCGCTGCTCTCACTGCTGGACGGCCGCGTGGACGAGGCCATCGCGCAGCTCGACGAGGCGCTTGACGGCGCGCGCTGGAACCGCGGCGCAAGGAGCTTCCTCGCGCTCGAACGCGAAGTGCTCGACGGGCTGCAGCGCCGCACGGCGAAGCAGACGGCCGCGGACTGGGACGCTGCCTATGAGGCCTCCGAGTTGCGCGTCGCCGCCATGAAGGCGTGGTTCGCCGCGGTGGAGCACACGGCCGACGACACGCCCGGCGGGGAGGGCGAGACAGCCGCTCCGTCCGCCGCCGGCGCGGGCGAGGCCGGCGCGGGCGAGGCCGGTGACCAGGCCGCTGCCGATGCGAAAGACTCGGAAATTCCAGGCCTGGACGCGTTGCGTGCGGCGCGCGCGCGGCTCGCGGAGCGCTGAACGCTTCCCCCGATGTCGCGACGAACGCCCGCTTGAGGTGCCGCGCGCCGGGGCCGACAATGGCCGCCTGTCGTTCGTCCCGCGGAGTCCGCACGTCATGTCACGCCTGCCGCTCCTGGCCTGCCTGCTGCTGGCCGTGACCGCGCTGCCCGGCTGCGGATTGTTCTCGCACGAGGATCCGGTCGGCTTCCGCACCTACACGCTCAAGAACGTGGGCTACGGCGAGGGCATCGAGATCGTGAACGATGCCGTGCGCCGGTATGCGGTGCAGCACTTCGGCGGCATCGGCATCTCGCTGGACGTCGAGGCCGGCAATCTCACGCTCGATCCGGTGTACGAAGGCCGCCGCCGCATGCGCCTCTACATCCACGTCGTGCCGAACCCGCCGGACCTCGATGTGGAGATGCTCGCGCTCGTCGAGCACCTCGAGATGGGCGCGACGGGCGGCGAGGTCGGCTGGCTGAAGCCGATGATGGACGTCCTGCTCGAGGAAGACATCTACCAGGCCATCATCCAGGAGCTCCTGGCGCGCAGCGACGCGACGCTGACGCCGTGATGCGCCGCGTGCGTGATGCCTGCCGCGGCCCGAGGGCGACGGCGTCATGACGGTGTCGCACTCCCATGTGCGCAAGGCGCGAGTGACCAGCACGGTGCTGCTCGTGCTGGCCGTGGTCATCACGGGGACGATGCTGTGGCGCGGCCTGCAGTCGGAACTGCTCCGCGACGTGCGGCGCGACCTGCTGCTCGACGCCGCTCACGTGCGGCTGCTCCAGGGTTTCGAGGGCGCCGACGCGCTCAGCGTCCTGCATGACGCCAAGGCCACCAACCCCGACCGCGATGCGATCGCGATTCCCGTGCGGCGTCGCTCCGCGCTGGAGTGGGACGTGGAAGCACGCCCCGGCCGGTTCACGATGGAGGTCGCACGGCTCGCCTACGGCCCCGCGGCGGACGCGACGCCGTGCACCGTCACCGTCAAGGCCATGCGCGCAGTCTCCTCCGCCGACGAGGCGGCGCTGCTCGGCAGCGCGCAGGTGGATGCGCTTCCTTGCCCGGCGCTCGAAGGCGCAGATCCCGCTCTGTGGCGCGAAGGCCCGGCCTGCCGCCTGGAACTGCAGCTGCCGCATGGTGCGCGGACGCTGCGCATCGAGATCTCGTCGCCGGACGTCGGCGCGGACCGCGTCCCCGGGGACAGCTTCCTGGTGCTGCTCTCGCCGCGCGTGGACATGGAGCCGCTGCGCACGCCGCTGGCCGAGGCGAGCCGCACCGTGCTGGTCGAGCAGCGGCTGCTGCCGGACGTGCCTGCAGCGCCTGTCGACGTTCCGCAGCGGCTCTTCGCCACGCGGCGCTCGGCTGAAGCCCCGGACACATACGAAGACGTCTTGCTGCCGCCCGTGCAGGCGCTCGCGGCTTTCACCGGCCCCGTCGCGGACGGGCGGCCCGCGGTCGCGCTCACCGGCGAGACCTCGGTCTCGTGGACGGTGGACCTCGAACCGGACAGCGTGCTGCGTGCCGCGTTCGCGCTGGACGACCGCCTGCCTCCGGGAAGCAGCGCGAGCATCGAGGTGCGCGTGGACGGCGCGCTCATCGCCTCGACGCCGGTGGACAGTGTGCACTGGCGCGAGCTGTCGCTGCCGCTGGGCGCGCAGGCGGGCCCCGGTCGTCGACTGGAGTGTGCGCTCGTGACGCCGCGGCTGGAGCCTGCGGAGGTCCGGCATGACGACCCGGACTTCGTGGCCGGCGTGATGAGGGTCTTCGGCTACACGGCGCGGCTGATGCGCGTCGGTCTCGCCGACCCTCGACTCGTGCGCGAACGGCAGGTGCCGGTGCGCCGCGCGACGAGCGGCCGGCCCTCGGTGATCCTCATCCAGGTGGAGACGCTGCGCGCCGACGCGCTGGGCGTGCTCGCCGCGGTCGACGAGGCGCGCGGCGCGAGCGCTGCGACCGGCGCACCGGGCGCAACGGGCGCAACGGGCGCGCAGACTCATGCACCCGCAGCGGACGTCGTGGCCGGCGCCGGCTTGTCGCGTACGCCGAACCTCGATGCCTTCGCGGCGCACTCCACCGTCTGGCAGCAGGCGTTCACGCCGGCGCCGTGGACGGAGCCCACCACGGTGAGCTTGCTCACCGGCCTGACGCCCACGGCGCATGGTGCGGTGGATCACGACCGGCTCGTCGTCCCCGGCGATGTCGCCACGCTGGCGGAGCTGGCCGGCGCGGCCGGCGTCGCGACGGGCGCCGTCGTTGCGAGCGAGATCGTGCGCCCGCAGGCCGGCTTCGCGCGCGGCTTCGACAGCTTCGTGCACGTGCCGTACGCCAACGCGCGCCAGGTGAACGATTTCGCGGGCGCCTTCCTCGCCAATCACGCCGGCGAGCAATTCCTGCTCTTCCTGCACTACTTCGACCCGCACTCGCCGTGCAACGCGCCGGGCGCCTGGCGTGATCGCTACGTGGATGAGGCGCTGCGCGGGCTGGACCTCCACGCTGTGGAGCAGCGCATGGTCGCCGAGATGAAGCTCGCGAGGGAAGAGGGTCGGCCGCCCGCGCCCGACGAGGCGGACGTGCGCTTCCTGCGCCAGCGCTATGCCGGCGAGGTCGCGTGGTTCGACAGCCAGTTCCGCGCGCTGCTCGAGCGCATCGAGGCGCTGGGGCTCTCCGGCAGCACGCTCGTGGTGCTCACCTCCGATCACGGCGAGGAATTCTTCGAGCACGGCCTGTACGGTCACGGCAGCGCGCTCTTCGACGAGACGCTGCACGTGCCGCTCTTCGTGTCCGGGCCGCGCGGGCTGCCGGGCCTGTCGTTGTCGGGCACGCGCATCACCACGCCGGTGAGCACCGTGGGGCTCTTCGCCTCCGTGCTGCGCTGGCTGGACGCGCCCTTCGACGCGGCCTCCGTGCGCCCGCCGCTCGACGCACCGGAGCGCGCCGTCTACTCCGAGACGAGCAAGGGCATTGCGCCGGGCGACACGAGCGATCCGCTGCGGCGCCATCTGCACCGCGTGCGCAGCGCCGACGGACTGCTGCTGTGGCGCGAGCCCGTGGACGACGAGCCGCAGCCGGGCGAGCGCCAGTACTTCGACCTGCGCACGGACCCGGGCGCCCTCGTCCCGCTCTCTGCCGACAGCGACGCAGCGAGGCCGCTGTGGCAGGAGCTGCTGCACGCGCTCGAATGGTCCGGGGAGCACCTGGCGTCCTCGCCGCTGCCCGGAGGCGATGCGGGATTGCTCCAGTCCTTCCAGTCGCTCGGATACATCGGCGACGGAGCGCCTGCCCCGAAGGCCCCGCGCTGAGCTGAACCGCGCCAGGCCGCGTCGACGCGCAAGCCCGTTGCGTCGACGCGCATGCCCGTTGCGACCTCGCGCGGCCTCGGTCGCGCCGGTTCAGTGCGGGCGGTCGGGAAGACCTTCGCGGATGCGCGTGGAGAAGTCGTCGGAGTCGATGGCCGCGCGTGCCTTCTCGGTGACATCGCTGCGTGCACGCAGCTCGGGAAAGGGCAGGCTCGTGTTGATCTGGCCGCGCTCGTAGCCCAGCTCGTCGAGGTAGCCGTTGACCAGCAGCTTCCAGTCCCAGGGGCGCGCGGCCTCGATCTGCCTGGTCTGCCAGCGGATCGCGGTGGTGCAGTTGAAGGTCAGCGCGTTGTACCAGCGCGGCTCCTCGGTGAGCCGGTTGATCTCGCGCAGGTAGCTGAGCAGCAGCTCGCGCGCCTTCCCGGGCGGCATCTGCAGGCGGTAGAGGTAGAGCGTTTCACCGCGCTCGGCGGCGCGCACGCCGATGACGTCGCGCTCGTCCGCCACGACGTAGTAGACCTCGAACTGCCGGAAGAAGCCGGCGATGGCGGAGTACTCCTCGCCGACCTCCTTGCGCGTCTCGATGGAGATGGCCAGGTGGCGGCCGTCGTCGAACTCCCAGCTCGCGATCGTGTGCGCGATGAGCGTCGGGCCCCAGTAGGACATGAAGAGGTCGAAGCCGACGAGATGGTCGAGGTCGTAGGTGCGCGTCTCCCAGCGTTCGGCGACGGGCTCGCCCGACGCGTACTCGAAGTTGCGGACGCCGTGCACCGTCACGCGGTTGCCGTCGATGTCGGCGCCGGGAAGCTGCGCGACATCCGGCGCCCAGTCGCGCGTGTTGCTTGGCGGGATGGCGAGCCACCACGACAGCAGCAGCGCGAAGAGCGCCCAGGCGAGGGCCAGGCTCCGCCACCACGGCTTCGTGAGAAGGAGCACGCCGGCCAGGAGCAGGCACCACGCCGCGGCCAGACTGCCAGCTGTTGCGCGCGAGGCCGGGCCGTCGAACCAGATCGCGGCGGGCGCCCAGACCAACACGGGAAGGAGAGTGCACACGACGACGAGCGCGCGCAGCAACCGGCTCACGAGCCGGCGCGGCCGGGCTGCGGGGGGCATCGCGCCGGGTGCGCGTGGCGCCTGCGGCGCGGCGCCGGGCGCGGAGAAGCCCTTGTCGCCTGAGGGCTTCAGGGCTTCGTTCCCACGATCGGGAGGCCGGCCGCGGTGCGCTCGGCATCCCAGGTGGACACCTGCAGGCGCAGCAGGCGGCGCACCTCGCGGATCACGAGCGGGTTGGCCTGGCACGAGTGACCCGAGCGCACGACGAACTCGCTGTCCGAGTCGTCGAGGTGAGCGCTCGTGTACTGCACGACGCCGTCGTCGCCGAGCGGCGGCTCGACATTTTCCTCGATGGCGATGATGGAGTGGCGCCGCACGGCCGGGTCGATCGGGATCGACGCGAGCGCCATGAGGAAGGGGTTGTCCGGCTTCATGTTGTCCACGGCCGTCGGGATCTTGTCGCGCAGTTCAGGCGGGAACTTCTCGCGGTTGCGCGTGACGAAGTCGGAGATCGTGCCGCCGAGCTGCTTGGGGATGCTGACGAGGCTCGCCGCGATGCTTCCGATCCAGCCGGTCGTGAGGAAGCTGCCGCGGTGGGGCGTGGCGAGGAAGATCACGCGGGTCACCTCGGGCACGCGGTCCCAGAACAGCGTCCGCTCGATGAGCGTGCGCGCTTCGGGGTCCAGGTCGAAGTCGGCCAGCGGGACCTTTGTCAGTGCGTCCCAGATCACGTTGCCCGTCGTCGTCGCGGTCATGCGCGTGAGCAGGCCGCCCTGGCTGTGTCCCATCACGACGATCTGCTGCAGCGCCGGGTCCAGGCCCTGCGGATCCAGCGCGTGCACGATGTCCTTCAGCGCCTCGCGCAGCAGCGCACCGGAGTAGGCCACCGGATTGCCCGTGTTGTAGGTGAAGAACCAGAACTGGCAGCGTGAGCGCACGACCGGGTCCGCCAGCAGTCCGTTGAACATCGGCGCCCAGCGCGCCGGGCTGCTGGCCGTGCCGTGCACGAGCACCACCGGGATCTTGCCGGGCACGTACGGCCGCAGCATGAACATGCCGGTCTTGTAGTTGAGCACCTCGCCCATGAAGCCGGCCAGCTCGAAGTCCCAGGCGTGCGAGGTCTCCAGCGAATACGCCAGCGACGCGGTGAGGTCCGATTCGAGCGGCACCGTGCGCCCGTCGATGTCCACCGTCGGGACCTCGTCGTCGCCGTAGATCTCGAGGCTCGCCTTCAGGGTGCCGTCGGCCCACGACTCCGGCCGATCTTCCACGCGCAGGAAGGCCGTGCCCGAGATGCTGAGCCGCGCGGGCAGATACCTGGTCTCCGGTGTCGAAGGATCCTTGTTCTCGCCGACGCCGACAAAGGGCGCGCCGAGCCCGTAGTCGCGGATGCGGACGTCGAAGCCGCGCACGATGAGGTCGTCGGCGGGGACGACGCGGGTGATCAGTCCGGGGTCCCACGAGATGTGACTCCTGTCGGAGCTGACCTCGATGGAGCCGCCCGGGAGTTCGAAGAGGCCGGGCGTGAAACGAATCGAATCGTCCGTGCTCTCCTCGTCGCGCAGGGCACGCACGAGGCTGCGGTTGTAGAGATCGGCGGCGAGTCGGAAGCGACGGTCGAACGGGTCGGCGGGGCTGCCGAGGTGCTTGCTGGTCAGGTACCACCAGGCGCTGACCGTGGAGGCCATGTATTCGCTGCGGCGGCCGGTGTCGCGCGCGCGGACGAAGTGCAGTTCGGCGAGCGCGAACCAGATGTTCCGGTCGTCCTCCAGCATGGCCAGCTCGCGCAGCTGGACGAGTGCGGCGTCCGGGTCGTCCTCCCAGGTTTCCTGCAGACCGAGCATCGCCACCGTCTGTCGCGTGGAGGCGGACGGCTCGTCGCCGGTGAGCACGCTGGCCTCGAGCTGCGCGCGCACCTTGTCGGCGCCGACGTTGTCCACGCCCAGCGGTGAGCGGCACGAGGGCAGTGCCGCCAGCGTGAGGGCCAGGCAGGTCACGACGCGCCACCACGGAGCGCGGCGCGCGGACTTCCGGGCGGCGCCGGTCACGTCGTGCAGGAGCGGGGAAACGGGCCAACGGGCTGGTGGATCGTGTGGCATGTGAGTCGCCGGATCGTGGAGTGCGGCAAGCCGGGCCTGCCACGGAGTCGTGCGGACCGCGTCGGCCCGAAAGCTGCTGGTGCCGGCCAGGATGCGGCCCCGGTTGCACGCGCGGTTCCGGCCCTGCTTTAATCATGCCCGGAATCGGCCGCTACTTTCCTTCCTCAAGAGTCTCATGTCCATGCATGCACGCATCCTTGCTCCGCTGTTCGCCACGCTGCTCCTCGTCACCGGCTGCGCGTCGCCGGAGGGCCATACGCCCGCCGACCAGCGCGCCTACACGCTGAAGGTGCGCGATGAAGCCCTCGCCGAGCTGGCCGTGCGCGAGCCCGAGTCGCAGGCCCTCATCGCTTCGGCGCCGGGCTACGTGTTCATGAGCGGCTTCTCGCTGCACCCGGGCCTGATGACCCTTGGCAACGCCTACGGCGTGATCCAGAACAACCTCACCGGCAAGCAGACCTACGTGCGGCTGACGCGCTTCGCCGTTGGGCCGGGCCTCGCCATCAAGGGTTACTACGGCGTCGTGACCATCGACACGCCGGAAGCCCTCGAGAAACTCGAGCAGGGCACCTGGTACGGCGTGGCTTTCGCGGACGCGTCGTTCAAGTTCGGCGAGACGGGCGGCTCGGCCAGCGCGGGAGACACGTCCGAGATCTCCAGCAACGCGTGGCTCTGGACGCACACCGGCTTCTCGATCGAAGTGGCCGCCGGCGGCGGCAAGCTTTACCTGGAAGACGAGCTGAACTGACCCTCGTCGGTCGTCGCACGCGCAGCCGCGCTCGAGCAGAAGCTCGGGCGCGGCTGCGGTGCTTTCAGGACAGGTGAGCGGGCGCCCCGCCACGGTTATCCTTCCGCCTCCTGACGCGCGCCCTCCGGAGAGGGCGGGCAGAGAGGACCCGCGAGCGCGTGGGTGCGGGCGAACGTGGAGGAGTGAATGGCAAGCCATCGCGGCCGGATGAGTTCGACGCGCGCGGCGGTGCTGCTGCTCGCGGTGCTCGGCTTCGGCGGCGCGATTTCGCAAGTCACGGCGCAGGATGCCGTGCAAGGCGCCGTGCAGGAGCCCGTGCAGAACGCCGGGCAGAACGCCGGGCAGGATGTCGCGCCGGATGTCGCGCAGGAGCCGATTCCGAACAGCTTCGAGGACGTGCAGTCGCTGATCGGAGCCGCCGACGATGCCGGCAGGGTGATCCTCAGCTACGAGAACCGCGACATCGTCCCGCTGCGCATGCGCATCTTCGGGCGCACGCCGGCAGAGCGGGCCGACGCGGCGACCGCCCTGCTGGACAAGCTCGTCGCCGCACAGACGATCACGCCGGTGAACGTGCGCCGCATTCCGGGAGGTGCGTTCGTCTTCGTGGCCGGCGTCGGCGTGATCGGGATCGCCGATGGCGACCTGATCGCCTGGGGAGATCAGGCGGCCGCCGAAAGTTTCGCACTCATCGAGAGCAACCTGAACCAGGCGCTTCAGGAGGCGCTCGAGGTGCGCTCGCCGCGCCAGCTCCTCTTCGGCTTCCTGTGGGCCGGCGTCGCGCTGATGCTGGTGCTGCTGGCATTGTTCGGCCTGCGTGCGCTGTCCGCCAATTTCTCGAGGCGCCTGAAGGGCCACGCGGCCTGGGAGGCGGAGCGCCTGGCCGGCCGCCCTGCGGATGTCACGAGCTACGGCGCGCACTGGTTGCGCGTCGCGCTGCTCCGGGCGGGACGCCTGCTGGCGTTCATCGTGTCCATGATGTGCCTGTGGGCCTGGCTCACGTTCACGCTGCTGCGCTTCCCGTATCTGCGGCCCATCGGCGAGTCGCTCGACGACAAGATCAAGGCGCTCGTGCTGCGGGCGCTCGATGCGACGCTGACGGCCATTCCCGACCTCATCGTGGCCGCTCTCATCCTGACCGCCACGCGATTCGCCGTGCGCGGCGCCAATTCGTTCTTCAACGCCATGCACGAAGGGCGCGTCTCGATCGGCTGGATCGATCGGGAGGTGGCGAGGCCCACGCGCCGGATCGTGAGTTTCGCGCTGTGGGTCTTCGGCCTGGTGCTCACCTACCCGTACCTGCCGGGCAGCGGCACGGAGGCCTTCAAGGGCATCACTGTTTTCCTGGGACTGGTGTTCTCGCTGGGTTCCACGGGGACGGTGGGCCAGATCGTGGCCGGGTTCATGCTCATGTATTCTCGCATCGTGAGCATTGGCGACTACGTCCGCATCAGCGGGTCCGAAGGCACCGTGACGAACATCGGCCTGGTGGCCACGCGCCTTCGCACCGTCTACGACGAAGAACTGGTGATTCCCAACTCGGTGGTCATGGGCGGAACCACGCTCAATTTTTCGCGCTTCCGCGACAAGGGCGGCGTGCGCATCACCACGGAGGTCACCATCGGCTACGACGCGCCGTGGCGACAGGTGCACGGCATGCTGCTGCACGCCGCCGCCATGACGCCCGGCCTGCGCGCGGATCCGGCGCCGCACGTGCAGCAGACGGCGTTGTCGGACTTCTACGTGGAGTACCGGCTCTCGGCGTGCATCGAGGTGCCCGAGCAGCGCATCCCGGTGCTGGGCGTCCTGCACCGCAACATCCAGGACCAGTTCAACGAGCACGGCGTGCAGATCATGTCGCCACACTTCATGGCCAACCCGAGCCAGCCGGTCGTCGTGCCCAAGGAGCGCTGGCACGACCCGCCGACCGATCCGACCGCGGGGTGAGCGCGCAGGCCGGGGGCCTGCCCGGGTCGAGTCCTTCCGGACTTCGCTTGCGGGCGGCGGGGCGCGCCTCTTAATCTGATTTGCGCCGCGTGCCTGCTCCGGATCGGCACGCACGGAGCGGGAGCGGGCCACGGCCGCCGCTGCCGCGCGAATCCCCATCCACTCTCTGCCCAGGATTGCCCTCCACACCATGCCTGCGACCAGCGTGATCGGCGCCCAGTGGGGCGATGAAGGCAAGGGCAAGATCATCGACCTGATCGCGGATCGCGCGGACGTGGTCGTGCGCTTCCAGGGTGGCGCGAACGCGGGCCACACGGTCATCGTCGAGGGCCGCAAGCACGTCTTCCACCTGCTGCCGTCGGGCGTGCTGCACGAGGGCAAGCTGAACGTCATCGGCAACGGGCTCGTGGTGGACCCGGCGCAGCTGCTCGCCGAAATGCAGCAGTTCGCGGACCAGGGCCTCGAGCTCTCGTCGCGCCTGCGCGTCTCGGGCGCGGCGCACTGCGTCATGCCGTATCACAAGGTGCTCGACCGGCTGCGCGAGGGGCGCAAGGCCGGCCTCGTCATCGGCACCACGGGCCGCGGCATCGGCCCCGCCTACGCCGACAAGGCCAATCGCTCCGGCATCCGCATGTGGGACCTGTGCGACGAGGAGCGCCTGCGCGCGCGGCTGCTCGCCAACCTCGAGGACAGCAACCGGCTCATCACGCTCGTCTACGGCGGCGAACCGCTGGGCTTTCACGACGTGTTCGAGGAGGCGCGCGCGCACGGCCGCGCTCTGGCCGGTCTCGTCGCCGACACCGGCGCGCTGCTGCGCGACGCGCTCTCGTCCGGCAAGCACGTCTTCTTCGAGGGCGCGCAGGGCGTGATGCTCGACATCGATCACGGCACCTACCCCTACGTCACGAGCAGCAACGCCGACAGCCTCGGCATCGCGGCCGGCGCGGGCGTGCCGCCATCGGCCATCGGGCACCAGATCGGCGTGCTCAAGGCCTACTGCACGCGTGTCGGCGAGGGGCCGTTCCCGTCGGAGCTGAACGACGAGACCGCGGACCGGCTGCGCGAGGGCGGCAGCGAGTTCGGCGCGACCACGGGCCGTCCGCGCCGCTGCGGCTGGTTCGACGTCCCGGCCGCGCGCTACGCCAGCCAGCTCTGCGGCTTCCACGGCCTGGCGATCACCAAGCTGGACGTGCTCTCCGGCCTGCGGCAGATCGGCATGGTCACCGCCTACGAGCTGGACGGCGCCACCACCGAGGACTACCCGGCGGACACGCCGCTCGTGCAGCGCTCACGCCCGGTCACCGAGCTCTTTCCCGGCTGGAAGGAAAAGCTCTCCGGCATGCGGCACTTCGGGCAGCTTCCGCCCGCCTGCCGCGCCTTCGTGGACGAGCTGTGTTCGCGCGTCGGCGTGCCGTGGGAGATCCTCTCCGTCGGCCCGGGCCGCGAGGACACGATTCTCCGGGAACCGCGCTGATGGACGTTCCGGCCGCGAGGCTGCCGCGCCACATCGCGATCATCATGGACGGCAACGGCCGCTGGGCGCAGGGCCGCGGCCTGCTGCGCACCGCGGGGCACGATGCCGGGGCGCGCACGATCCGCACGATCACGACCGAGTGCGCGCGGCTGAAGCTCGAGCAGCTCACGCTCTACGCCTTCAGTCACGAGAACTGGAAGCGCCCGAAGCTCGAGATCAACTTCCTGATGAAGCTGCTGACGCGCTTCCTCATCGACGAGCGGCCGACGCTCGCCGAGAACAACGTGCGCCTCACGGCCATCGGCAGGTTGGACGACCTGCCTCCGACGGCCCGCGGCGAGCTGAATCGCAGCATCGAACTCTCCGCGGGCAACACCGGCCTCAACCTCTGCCTCGCGCTGTCCTACGGCGGGCGGGCCGAGATCGTCGATGCCTGCCGCACGCTGGCCGCGCGCGTGGCCGCCGGCACGCTGGCGCCGCAGGACATCGACGAGAGCGCGCTCTCCGCGGCGCTCTACCAGCCCGGCCGCGACCCGGACCTCCTCATCCGCACGGCGGGCGAGTTGCGCATCAGCAACTTCCTGCTCTGGCAGATCAGCTACGCGGAGCTGTTCGTCACGCGTGCCTGCTGGCCGGAGTTCGGCGTGGCCGAGCTGCACGCCGCGATCTCGGACTACGCGACGCGGAAGCGCACCTACGGCGGCCTCGTGGATGCCGCCGATCCGGCGGCCGCGCCGGCTGCGCCCCCGCCCACGACCGCGCCGCTGTCGCGCAGCCCGCGCGGACACTGACGGCGCGTGCTGAAGCGCATCCTCACGGGCATCGTCGTGACGGGCGTGCTGCTCGCGGCGTGGTATGCGGATCAGCGCAGCTCCGGACGCCCGGCCTGGTTCTGCGCGGCGCTCGGCACGCTGGTCTTCTTCGGAGCGCTCGACGAGCTGCAGGTCATGGGCGCGGCGCGCGGCGGCCGTCGGCGGCTCGGCCGGCTGCTCGGCATGCTGTGGATCGCGATCCTCGCGCTGCCCGCGCTCCGTCCCGACGAGCAGCTCGCGGTGCTGTGGGGCGACGTGCTCATCGGCGCGTCGATCATGGCGTCGGTCTTCGTCGCGCTGCAGCTGCCGGCGGGACCCGGGCCGGCGACGCACCGGCTTGCGGGCAGCCTCTGGTTTCAACTCCCGTACGTCGGCGGGCTGGCCTGTCTCGTGGCGTTGCTGCTCGCCGGCGCGCTGCATTGGGCCGTGGCCGTGGTGCTCGTCGCCAAGTCCTCGGACATCGGCGCTTACTTCGCCGGGCATGCCGTCGGACGGCACAAGCTCGCCCCGCGGATCAGCCCCAACAAGACGGTGGAGGGCGCGGTCGGCGGGGTGCTGGTGCCCGCGCTGGTCGCGATGTGGCTGTTGAATGGCCTGCAGCTCTCGCCCGTGGCGCGGCCCGGGCTCGTGCTGCCGGGGGGGCTGCTCTCCGCGGCGCTGCACGGAGCGGTCATCGGCGTGCTGGCCATCGTGTCCGACTTGTCGGAGTCGCTGTTGAAGCGTGCTCGATCCGTGAAGGACAGCGGGCACCTCCTCGGGCAGGGCGGCGGACTGCTCGATCTCGTGGATTCACTGCTGTTGGTCGGTCCGTTCGCGCTTGCCTATACTGCGATCCTCGCCTGAACGGGCCCGTCCTCGCCGGATGACGGCCGCGCCCGGGCGCCGGCCTTGCCAGTCACGGAGTCGCGCGCGCTGTATGGATGTGACCGTTCCGCTGCACTCGGCAGAAGAAGAAACCGCCTTGCTCGGGCCGCGTGAGTCGCACGCGCGCGCCATCCGCAATCGCTTCGACGTCGCGTTGCAGGTCAAGCGCGGGCGCGTGTTCATCGAGGGCGAGGAGGAAGGCGTGTCCGATGCGGTGCGCATCGTGCGCGCGCTGCTGGCGCACCTGCGCAGCTCCGGGAAGCTCGAGGCCGAGACCGTGGAACGCATGCTGGCCAGCGGGCACGTCCCGGCCGAGGCGCACGATGTCGAGCCGCGCGGCGGTCCGCTGCCGACGGGTGTCGGTGCGCGCTCGCCGGGGCAGGAGCGCTACGTGCGCGCCATGGAGCGCAACACGGTCACCCTCGCGGTCGGCCCGGCCGGCACCGGCAAGACCTTTCTCGCCGCGGCCACGGCGGTGACGGCGCTGCGCCGCGGCACCTACCGCAAGCTCGTGCTCGTGCGTCCCGCGGTGGAAGCCGGTGAGCACCTCGGCTTCCTGCCCGGGGACTTCGTCGCCAAGATCAACCCGTATCTGCGCCCGCTGTACGACGCGCTGTCGGCGCACCTCGAGCCGGGCAAGCTGAAGTTCTTCATCGACACCGACGTGATCGAGATCGCGCCGCTCGCCTACATGCGCGGCCGCACGCTCGACGAGGCCTTCATCATTCTCGACGAGGCGCAGAACACCACGCCGGGCCAGATGAAGATGTTCCTCACGCGCATGGGCCAGGGCAGCAAGGTGGTCGTCACCGGCGACGACACGCAGGTCGACCTCCCCGATCACCAGCAGAGCGGCCTCGCCGATGCGATGGGCCTGCTGGACAACGTGCCCGGCATCGAGATCGTGCACCTGGAGAAGAAGGACATCGTGCGGCACCCGCTCGTGCAGCGGATCGTGAACGCATACGAGCAGCGCAGCCGAAGCGGGGACAGCGGCCAGGGCCGGCGTTGATTCCCGTCGACAACCGGCAGCGCCGGGTGGCCGTGCGGGCGGCGGACGTGCGCGCGGTCGTCGCGGCCGCGTTCGAGCGCGAGAGGGCCGGCGAGCCGTGCGTCGCCGTGAGCGTGCTGGACGACGAGGCGATCCGCGCCGTGAACGCGCGCTGGCTCGGGCACGACTGGGCGACGGACGCCATCGCCTTTTCCTATGCGGACGACCCGGGCCCCGACGGCGTGCGCGGCGAGGTGCTCGTCTCGGCGGAGACGGCGCGGCGCGAGGCCGCCGCGCGCGGCGCCGATGCGCGGGAGGAATTGCTGCTCTACGTCGCGCACGGCACGCTGCACCTGCTCGGCTGGAATGACGACACGCCCGCTCGACGCACCGCGATGAACGCCCGCGCCCGCGCCATCCTGCGCGGCGTTCTGCACCCACCGCACGCCGCCCGCGGCACGCGCGCCGCTCGAGCCCCGCGCGACACGCGCGCCACGCGCGCCACGGCGCGAGGTCGCCGCGCCCGGAATGCATCCGGCGTGCGCGGGGCACGCGGCCGGAGCCGTCCGCGATGATGCTCTTCCAGCGGCGCCTCTTCATGGAGCTCGTGCGCAACACGCTGACGACGCTCCTGCTGCTCGTCTCGATCCTGGTGCTCGTGCTCTGCGCGACGGTGACGCACAACACCGACGGCCTGACGCTGCTGACGTTCCTCCGCGCGGTGCCGGCCTTCGCGGCGCCGCAGATCCAACTGCTGCTGCCGCTCTCGGTGCTGGTCGCCGTCGTGATCACCTACGGCCGCGCCGCCGCCGACAACGAGGTGGACACGCTGCGCGCCAGCGGCGTGCACCCCCTGCACATCATGACGCCCGGGCTGCTGTTCGGTGCGCTGATGTCGCTGCTGCTGCTGCTGTGCGTGGACCACGTCGTTCCGCTGGCAGAGGTCGCGAAGAAGCGTGTGCAGAAGGACGTGGACATCCCGGGACTGCTGCGCGCCAAGCTCTCCGCCGGCGAGCCGGTGGAACTGGACGACACCGTCACCATCGCCGCCGACGGCTTCAAGGGAGAGAGCGCGGTCAACCTGCGGGTGCTGTATTACGGCCCGGACCACACGCTGGAGCGCGAGGTGGTGGCCGCGCGGGCCGAGATCCGCATGAACGCGGAGAGCGCGGAGATCGAGGTGACGCTGCACGACGTGCAGACGGTCCGCGGTTCGTACTTCACGACCGTCGAGGGAGTCATCATCCGCCCGCTGCCGAGGGACATCGCCGACTACAACGAGAACCAGCTGAGCAGTCCCCAGCTCCTGGCCTGGGAGCGGCGCGCGCGCGGGCCGATCGACGGCTTCACGATCGAGGAGGCGCACCTGACGAAGGAACTGCGGCTCGCGTCGTCCACGGCCTGCCTGCTGTTCGTGATCCTCGGCCTGCCGGTGGCGCTCATGTTCCGGCGCCACGACCGCACGGCCTCCTTCCTCGTGGCCTTCCTGCTGGCGCTCTTCGTCTACTACCCGTCGCGCGAGATCTCCATCGCGCTGACGAAGCGCGGCGCGCTGGCGCCGGAGCTTGCCGCGTGGTCCGGCAATGCCTTCCTGCTGTTCGTCGGCCTCTTCCTCTGCTGGCGGGTCTTCCGCCGATGATCTCGCGGCTCGACCGCTACGTCGCCAGGATGTATCTGTCCTCGTGGCTCGTGAGCATCGTGTTCTTCCTGGGCCTGTTCAGCGTGATCAGCTTCTTCGGAAGCGTGAACGACCTGCTCAAGCACTCGGACAAGGGCGGCACGACTCTCGAGGTCGTGGCGCGCTTCTACGTCTACCGCCTGCCGACGATCCTGGTGCAGGTCTCGCCCTTCGTGATGCTCATGGCCGCGCTCTTCACCGTGATGCGCCTGCAGCGGCACAACGAGCTGATGGCCATGCTCATGGTCGGCCGTTCGGCGCGCCGCATCGTGACGCCGATCCTCGTGCTGACCGCCGTCTTCATCGGCGGGCAGATCTGGATGCAGGAGTCGCTCGCGCCGCGTTGCGCGCTGGAGGCCAAGAAGCTCGACGCGCAGATCTCCGACGGGCGCAAGGCCTGGATCATCCCCAAGCTCACGCTCAAGGACGCCCGCGGCTACCTGCTGAGCGTGCGCAACTTCGACGTGAACTCCGGCGTGGTCGAGGAATTGCACGTGAGCGGTCGCGACGAACTGGGCCGCAACGTGAGCATCACCGGACACGACGCGGTCTTCGACGCCGAGGCACGCGGATGGCGCCTGTTCGACGGCGTCGTGGAGACGCTGCCGCTCGTCGCGGAGGGCGAGCCACTGACCGCGCCCGCGCCCTTCTTCGAGACGGATGTGCGGCCCGAGGACCTGCTCGACACGCGCCTGCAGCCCTTCGACCTCTCGTACGCCGACGTGCTCGAGCGCAGCGAGCGCTACCCGCAGTCCGCCAGCTACCGGTTGCTGCGCCACTACCACGTGACCTACCCGCTGTCGGTCATGCTGCTGGTGCTGCTCGGCCTGCCGTTCGTTCTCAAGCGGCAGGCGCGGAACAACCTCTTCGGGGTCGGCATCTCGATCCTCCTGTGCATGCTCTTCCTGGTGGTGGACGCCACCTTGCGCGACCTCGGGTCGCGCGGCTTCCTGTCCCCGGTGATGGCCGCCTGGATACCCGTGATCGTGGGTGGCAGCTTCGCCGTGGTCCTTTTCGACGGTCTGGAGACCTGACGGCTCCCGGCGCGATCCGCACCGGCCTGCCGGCCCGCGACTCCAGCGAGTCCCGCCGGTCTGCGATCCGCACCGGCCTGCCGGCCGCAGCGCAGGCGGATCGATGTCGCGGGACGGGGCTTGCCCGCCAGAGCCCCATCCGTAAGATGGCCCGGCTCGTCAACGACCGAAAGCTGGAGTCAGGGCCATGAGCCGCGTGTGCATGTACTGTGGACGCAAGACCCGGGTGGGCAGCAGCATTTCCCGGCGCGGTCTGGCCAAGCCCAAGGGCGGTATCGGTCTGAAGACCACGGGCATCACCAAGCGCCAGTTCAAGCCGAACGTGCAGAACGTGCGCGCGCTCGTCGGGGGCAGCATGGCCCGCGTGAAGATCTGCGCGCGGTGCATCAAGTCGGGCAAGCTCGACAAGGGCCTCCGAACGCGCAAGCCTGCAGCCTGACGACGCCTCGGCGTCCGCACCGCAAGGCTCGTTTCGGGCATGTGTGCGTTGGCGTCGATATGTTTCGCGGCGCGGGGGCGCACACCGTCCGATCTCTTGCCGCGCTACGCCTGATCCGACCCTCGACCGAGGACGCGGAGCCGGAGTAGCCGCCCGACGTCGCCATCGGATAGGGTCTTGGCGCGCACCATGAATCGCAGCTTGCGGCCGGCTCTCCGGTTTCACGCGCGTGCACATCCGGGATCCCCCTGAATCTACGAAGCTTCCCGCTTCGTCGGGGCGCCGAGCGTGTGTGCCACTCGTGGAGAACCGCATGAAGCTGTCGCCCATCATCCTCGCCATGACCTTCAGCCTGACGTGCTCCGTCGGGGCAGCGGCGCAGGTGCCACCCGGCACGGTGCCGACCCTGCGTCTTCCGGTGCAACTCGTGAAGTCCAGCAAGTCGGGGAAGATGGCGCCGTTCTCCAACAAGGGCGGGAAGCTCTTCAAGCTGGAGAGCCGTCTCTATCGCGCCGTCGGAGAGAACCCCAAGGGCGAGCTGATTTTCGAGGAGACCCAGTTCCTCGACATCCCCGTGGACAAGGGGCAGGCGATCATCGAGCTCGGCACGTCGCAGCCGCTGCCGTCCGACCTGTCCGAGGGCAGCGTGCTGCTGGCCACGACGGTGACTGCGCTGGCCAAGCCCAAGCCGGGGCAGGCCCCGGGCGACGTGCCGTCCAAGACGCTCTACAGCGAATCCGAAGTCGGGGGGCTTGGCATCGCCGGGTACAGCTTCAACCAGATCCTCTCGCCTTCCGAGGTGCACACGCCGACGGGTGTCCCGCTGATCAAGGATGGCCATTGGGTCGGGCCGCTCGATGGGCTCATCGGTCCCCCGGGTGCTGATGGCGCCATCGGCCCGCAGGGTCCCGCCGGCGAGGCTGGTCCCGAGGGACCGGTCGGAGTGCAGGGCCCGCAAGGCATCGAGGGTCCGATCGGCGCCACGGGAGCCGCTGGCACAGCTGGTCCCGCCGGCCCCAAGGGTGACCCTGGCGTCGCCGGCCCCAAGGGTGACCCCGGTGTCGCCGGTGCGAAGGGCGACCAGGGAGTCGCGGGCCCGAAGGGTGACCAGGGAATCGCCGGGGCACAGGGGCCGGCCGGGCTCACCGGACCGAAGGGCGCCAAGGGCGACGAGGGCGCGGCAGGGCCGGAGTTCACGGGAGGCGTGGTTCGTTTCCTCGACACCGTGGGACCTGGCTACTCGCTGCGCGCGCTCAACGGCAGTGTGTCCGCTGATGCCACGGTGACGGCCGGCCGCGCGCTCGAGACGCTCGCGGGTCTCGTCCTCGCCGACGGCACCGACAAGACGAACATGCGTGTCGCGGCCAACGGCAGCATGGAGTTCTACCGCGACGTGGACTTGTCCGACCCGCGCGGCAGCCTCGACGGCGAATGGTTCCGGTGGTTCTCCAGCTCGGTGGATGCGCAGTCCCGGGTCGGGCTGCGCGAGATCATGCGCCTTGACGACCTCAAGCAGCCCAACCTCAACCTGTCGGGCGGCGTGATCTCGGGACTCGGCTCGCTCGCGCTCTCGTTCCAGGCGGCCGAAGCCGGTCTGCTTCCCGGCGACGTGGTCGCGCTGGATCCGAATCAGCCGGGCGCCGTTCGGCGCGCGCGCAACGGAGATGGTCTCGCTCCCGTGGGCATCGTCACCGACGCGCCGGGCCTGCTCCTGGGCGAGGCCCTCGAGGGCGTGCAACCCGAGCTGCTCGCACTCGCGGACGCGGCCGCGCAGGCCGAGGATCACGATCTTGCGCGCTCGCTGCGCCGGCAATGGACGGAAGCCCAGCTCAAGCGCACGGATCGCGTCTTCGTGGCCGTCGCCGGACGCGTGAAGCTGCACGTCGACTCGTCGAGCGCCGCATGGCAGCTCGGCGATGTGGTGGGTGTCGGTTACCAGCCCGGCAGCGCGTTGCGTCACACGGGGCACGGCGCAAGGCTGGGCCTGGCGCTGCAGCCGTGGACGGGAGGGCAGGAGGCCGTCGAGGTGCTGCTGCAGATCTCTCCGGTGGCAGAAGCGACCTCGGCCGCCACGCCTGCCGACCCGCTCAAGTTTGCGGGGACGCAGTCGGTCCGGGGCACCGGCACCATTCCGGCCGGCGCCGATCGCGTCGTCGTGCGGGACGCCGCGCTCACGGCCATGCACCTGCCGGTCGTCACGTTCTACGGCGATCCGGGCAGCCGCTTCTGGATCTCGGAACGCGGGCCCGGCCTCTTCGAGGTCCGCCTCGCTCAGCCGGTGGCCTCCGAGGTCAGCTTCGGCTTCGAGGCGGCGGCCCAGCGCTGAGTGACTTCGCCTGATTCCCGGAGCCAGGCGCGCCGGGACGTGCCGTGGGGGGGGGGGGCGCGCCCCGCCCCCCGCCCCCCGAGAGGGGGGGGGAGGGAAAGGCCCGCCCCCCCCCCCCCCCCCCCCCCCCCGAGGGG
>JBBQUR010000014.1:0-140355 GCA_038212275.1 Planctomycetota bacterium | reverse complement strand
GGCCGGGCGCGCTCGCAGTGCTTACGTTCAACCTGCGCGGCGAGCGACGGCGTCGAGAAGCGCAAGCGCCGGGGATGCTGACCGCCTCGCCTGGCACGGAAAAGCCTGCCTCGGCGAGCGCGGGACGGGAGGTTTGTCCGGTGCGAAGGGCGCCGCTCCCGGAACCGTAACGCGTCCGTCCGCCCCACGGGCGCAGCGCCGGACAATCCTCCCGCCCCGCGCAGACCCCGCCCCAAGCGACTCACCTTCTCCCTCGCCTCAGCGCGGTCAGCACCCCCGGCGCGACCGCGAAACAAGCCGTCGCTCACTGCGTAAAAAACGCCTCGAGCTCCTCCACCGCCGCCTCGTACGCCGCCCCCGCCGCAGGCCAGTCCACCTGGGCGACCCTGCACTTCGAGAGGTCCACGACGTTCGCGGGCCGCGGCACGTCGTCGCGCACGGGGATCTGCACGGAGGGGCCGGCCGCGAGGCGCTGTTCGACGTCGCGCGAAAGGAGGTAGTCGATGAGCTTGCGGCCGTTGTCGGGATGCGGCGCGCCCTTCACGAGGGCGACGGTGTTCGGGATCACGAGCAGGCCCGGCTCGCCGTCGCCCTGATCGGGGAGCACGCACTGCACGGGGAAGCCCTCGGAGACGGCTGCCTGGCAGTCGTCGGTGTCGGTGAAGCCGAAGTCGAGTTCGCCCTCGCGCACCAGGCGCATGAGGTGCGCGTTGCCCGGCCCGAAATGCACCTGATTGGCGCGCAGGTCGGTGAGCAGCGCGAAGGTGGCGTCGCGGCCCAGCGTGGACAACCACCACGCGGCGTGTGCGGCGGTGGTGCCGGTGAGCGGTTGCGCCATGCCGCAGCGATCGCGGTACGCCGGGTCCAGCAGGTCGCTGGTGCGCGACGGCCGCGTGGCAGCATCGGGGAGCACGTCGGTGTTCACGATGAACACGCGCGCGCGCGCGGCGAAGCCGGTCCAGAAGTGTTCCTTGTCCCGGTACACGGCCGGAATGTCGGCAGCGGCGGGGGAGTCGTAGGGTTGCAGGACTCCCTGTCGTGCGAGCACCACGGTCTGCACCGGCTCGTTGTTCCAGAAGACGTCGCAGATAGGCCGGCTCGCCTCGGCCTGAAGGCGCCGCCGCAGGCCGACGGACTTGGACGCCTCGACGTCGTAGTAGGCCTCCACGTCGAGGCCCGTGGATGCCTCGAACGCGGCGACGATGGGTTCGGAGTGCGCCTGATCGAGGGCGCAGTACAGCACGACGTCCGCCGGCTTGCCGCCGCACGCGCCGAGGAGCAGGGCCAGCGCCAGCAATCCGGCCGAACGCGCGCGGCACGGTTGATGCGCGGCGCTGCTGCCATCGGGCGGCCCGGCCATGCGCGCGCTCCGGGCGGCCGGCACGCGCGTGTCGGCCATCGGGCGGATATCAGGCGACGACGTGCCGGTGCAGCGCATGATCGGGGCTCCCTCCCGCCGGGAATCGGCGGGAAGGTCCAGACTACGGCGGCGCCCGCCTTTCAGTCGAGGTGATTCATCTGCCGCTCATCGTTCAGCGCCACCTTGGTGGCGAGGCGCACGTTGGCCTTGCCGAAGAGCGTGGTGAAGAGGCGGATGAAGCCCTTGGTGATGACGCGCCCCGTGAAGTCCACGACGGCCAGCGTCTTGAAGCCCTTCTTGCCCTGCACGCGGTAATACATGCTGTTCTGCTCGGTGACGAGCCACTCGCTGTACAGCATGTAGGCGAACAGGTACGGCCGCTGCATCCACTTGATCTTGATCGCGCGGCGCGCGATCGGCAGCAGGCTCGGGTAGCGCACGATCATCGGGAACCACTTGTGCAGGTTCTCGTACTGGTGCCGGTTCGGCAGCGCGATCGACGACGTGCGGTTGAACAGCGACGGGAATTCCTCCCACGTGTCCGTGGAGAAGCCCATCTCGCGCGTGATGTCGTTGATGTCCGTCATCGGATACGGCTGCAGCAGGCTGGCCAGCGGGTGGTCCACCTTGCACTCGATGTTGAGCTTGATGGTCTCGATGTCGTCGTCGATGGTGGCGCCCGGGCCACCCAGCATGTTGAGGCTCGCGAGACGCATGTCGTACTGCTTGATGTAGCCGGCGGCGCGGACGAGCTGCGCACGCGTCGTGTTCTTCTTCATGATCGCGTTGCGCATGTGGTCGTTGGCGGCTTCGAAGGCGATGCGCGCCTGGATGCAACCCGCCTTCTTCAGCAGCTGGATGTGCTTCTCGCTGGCCATGTTGGCCATGAGGATGCAGTCGAAGGGCAGGCCGATCTCCTTCGGCCACTTCTCCGCGAACTCCTCCAGCCACTTGTTGTTGACGTTGAAGATGTCGTCGACGAAGTGCACGAAGGTGAGCGGGTAGCGATCGCGGATGAGCTTCACCTCGCCGATGACGTGGTCCACGCCACGGCGCCGCACGTACTCGTTGTTCGTGACGTTGTAGACCTTCTTCTTCCACGCGTGGTGAAAGCAGAAACTGCAGTTCATCGGACAGCCGCGGTCGGTCTTGAAGACCTTGCGTTCGCTGTCGCGATAGAACTCGGCCGCGTCGTACACGATGTCGCGGTCGGCGTAGCCGAACACCTCGATGTCCTGTTCGAGCGGGCGCGGCTCGTTGACCCAGAGCTTTCCGTCGGCGTCCTTCCACGTGATGTTCGGGATGTGTCGCAGGTCTCCACCCTGTTCCACGGCGTTCACGAAATCGACGATCGCGGCCTCTCCCTCGCCGCGGCAGATCGCATCGATGCCGGTCTCGTTGATGAACTCGGGCACGAGGGTCACGTGCACGCCGCCACAAAGCGTGACAGCGTCGGGAAGGATTTTGCGCGCGCGCTGATTGACGCCGGCGATGTTGGCTTGCATGCCCGTCGTGAACGAGTAGCACAGCACGCCCGGGTCGAAGTCGCGGAGCTTCTTTTCGAAGTGCGCGTCGGGCAGGAAGATCAGCTTGGTCTCGTGGCCCGCGCGCTTGAGCGCGGTGGACAGCATCATGACGCCCAGAGGCTCCTGGGCGAGGTACGGACTGAGGAAGAGCACTTTCATGGCAATCTCGCTTCCGTGGTGTGGTGCCCGTGCGGAATCACGGGGAACGAGCCGGCAGGAGTCGAGACCGCTGCCCACTCGTCGACCTGATGCAAGCCCGAAACAATACCACGTATCGGCACCCCGGGCCGTCCGCGCGAGGCGAACGGGACGCGCAAACGCCGGAGTACATGCAGAACTTGCGGGACGGAATCCGCAGGCACTGCCGGCGAATCGGCAGCCGGCTTGCTGTCTGTCGCCAGCTTGGACCGTTGGCCAATCGGCCAATTGGCGAGCCTGCGACGGGCGAGCCTGCGTGCTGGGAAGCCTGTGTGCAGGGAAGCCTGCGGGCTTGGAAGCCGGCGTGCTGGCAAGATGCGCGGCAGGCAGCGCCGCCGCCCGGGGGGGCGATCATCCGAGGGCCGAAAGGGGGATCGGGCTTGCGACGGCCGATGCGGCCCGCCCCTCCCGAGTGAAAACGATCAGGGTGTCGGCTGGTGAGTGATGGCTTCCGCGAGCGCGTGGCTCATCTGCAGGAGATTGTTGCTCATGGCCTCGGCCAGCAGGGATGGATCGTCCCCGCGCATGGGGGAACTCCAAGTCCCGGCAGCCTCCGCAAAGACCGTCGTCGTGTCGGTGGGACCGGTGAGGCTCCATTGCGCGGTCAGCACCGCGTCGCCCCCGACCCGCGCGTCGAAGTGGAGGATCTCGATCCGGAGCATCATCGCCGCATCGCGACCGTCGCGGCCCGGCTCGACCAGGACGGGCCGGGGGGCGAGCAGCGTGGCCAGGTTCTCCGCGAGCACCCCGGTGATGTGAGACGCGAGCGGCTCGGCCCAGCGCGCGTACTCATCGATGCGCCGCTCGTACTCCGAGACGGAGGTCACGAACTGCGGCCGGTCCACGATGTCGGGAATGTGCACGGTCGAGAGGCCGACGAGCGAGCCGGCGGTGTCGGCGCGGGCAGGGAGCGACGGTTTCTCCGCCAGCGGCACGAGCGAGTAGAAGCGCGCTGGCGGCGAGCTGCAGGCCGCAGCCCCCAGACAGAGAGCGAGGCACGCTGCGGCCCGCGAGACGGAGTGCCGGATCGCGCTCCGGGCGAAGGGGGCATCGGTGCGTGGAGCACGGCGAGGTGTCGTGAGGCGATTCATCAGCGGTCTCCTGCGGGCTTGCCCTGGATGAGTGCTTCGGGATGTTGTTCGAGCATGCTCGCGAGCACGCGTACGGAGCGGAGCGTCTTGCCGAGTTCGGCCAGCGCATCCTGCGCCGGGCCCCGCATCTGCGCGCCCTCGACAGCCAGCGCCTCGATCTTCTTCAGCGCATTGGTGGCCTGCGCGAGCGTGTCCTGGATCGCGACGGTCGTCTGCTCCACGTTGGCAATGAGGCGCGGCGTGCTGCTGCCCACCTGCTGGATCATGGTGCGCAGGTCCCCGACGATGGCCGAAGCCTCCGTCAGCGAGTTGCTCAGCGTCTCGCTCGTGGAGGGAATGGTCGGCACCTCGAAATACTTCTGGCCCCCGACCAGCACGATGGGAGGCTCCGGGAACAGGTCCAGATCCACGAAGAGCGAGCCCGCGATGAGGCTTGCCGTGGAGAGGCGCGCACGCAGGCCGCGGTCGATGAGACCCTGCAGGTCCTGTTCCGGCGTGGACTTCTCGCCCGTGTCGACGCGGTGTTTGACGCTGCGCACCATGCCGCAGACCACCGGAATGCGCGCCACGTGGGTATCGGCGTCGAACTCGAGCCAGAAATCCTTGACGCTTCCCAGCCGCATGCCTCGGAACTCCACCGGGGCACCGATGGCGAGCCCTCGCACGGTGCCGGTGAAGTACATCACCACAGTCACGCCTTCCTGCGGTCTTTGCAGCAATGCGATGGCCTTGGTTCCGAAGAGCACGTACCCGTCGCCGCTGCGGGCCTGCGGGCTGGTTGCGGATTCCGCAGGCGTCTCGAAGTCGATGCCGCCGCTGACGAGCGCGTCCAGCGACGGCATGCTCACCTGAAGTCCGTCGGCACCGAGAGACGCATCGAAGCCGCTCGCGTTCCAGAAGAGCGTGGTCTTGTGCACGAGCGGCGCGAATTGGGCATCGATGTAAATGGTCACGTCCACGCCCTGCCGGTCCACCGCGAGGTTGTGACTCTCGACCTGGCCGACCTGAACCCCTTTGAAGAAGACGCCCGAGCCGACATCCAGCGACCCGAGATTCTGCGCGTCGAGCTTCAGCGTGAGGCCGGGCGCATCGATGGGCGCGACGGGCGGGTCCTCGAGGCCCGTGAACACCACACACGGCTCGCCCGTGGCTGCCGGCTCCATCTCGATGAACGCGCCGGACACGAGCGTGCCCAGGCCCGAAATGCCGCGCGCGCCGATGCGCGGCCGCACGACCCAGAAGCGGGTGCCTTCGCGGAGGTAAGGTTTTGCGAGGTGATTGGTCTGCACCGTGACCAGGACGCCCGAGAGATCCTTCTTGATCTCGATGTGCTCGACCTCGCCGAGGTTCACGTTCTTGAACTTCACGGTGGTCTTGCCGGACTCGATGTCCTCGGCGGTGCTCAGCGTGATGGTGATCGTGGGGCCCTTCTCCTGCTCGGCCGCATACCAGAGCCACGCGCCGATGAGGGCCGCGACGATGGGGACGATCCACACGATGGACGGGCCGCTGCGCACCTTCACCGTCACGTCGGGCACGTCCTCCGCGCCGGGAATGTCCCCCGGAGCGGGTGCGTCGGGTTTGGCTTTGCTCATGGCACGTCCTCCAGAGAGTCCCAGATCAGGCGCGGGTCGAAACTGCTCGCTGCGAACATGGTGAGGATGACCACCGCCGCGAAGGCTGTCGCGCCTGCGCCGGCCTGGATGGTCGCGATCGCGTCGAGCCGGACCAGCGCAACGAGGATGGAAATCATGAAGATGTCGAGCATCGACCAGCGCCCGATGATCTCGATGACCCGGTACAGGCGCGTGCGGTCCTTCGGGCGCCATGCCCAGCGGTAATGCACCGACAGCAGCAGGTAGGCGAGGCCGAGCAGCTTGATCATCGGCACGGTGACGCTCGCGATGAGCACCAGGATGGCGATGGCATAGTCGCCCGACGAGAAGAACACCTTCACGCCGCTCATGATCGTGTCGGGCTCGCTCGCCCCGAAGTACGTGACCGCCATCACGGGCAGCAGGTTCGCCGGCAGATACATGATCAGGGCCGCGATGAGGAAGCACCAGGTGCGGGCGATGCTGTTCGGCTTGCGCAGGTGCAGCGGCGCCTCGCAGCGCGGGCAGCTTGCCTCGCTGCCGGGCGGGAGCCGGCGGTGGCGCGCCAGCTGGCCGCAGGCGTGGCAGCGGACGAAGCCCGCGGCGCGCGCGGTCGTGAGCGGCACGGCGTGGGCGGCTTTCGCGCCTCCGGCGGCGCCGGGACCTCCCGCCGCGGCGCTCATGCGTTCGGCTCCGCGAGCGCCGCCGGTTGTCGCCCCCGTGGCGGGCGCGATCCGCCCGCGCCGGACGCATCGGTCCGCGCCTGCTGCGGCACCCGCCGCCAGATGAGTTCCGGATCCAGCACGACGACCGCCGCAGTGGACGTGATGATGAGTCCCATGAACGCGTAGAGCCCGGTGCTCATCACGACCTCCGCGAGAGCGGAGAGCTTGATGATGGCCACGATCACGCCGAGCATGAAGACCTCGAGCATGCTCCACGGCTCGAGCACTTCGACGAGGCGGAAGACCGGCACCAGCTTGAGCGGCGGCCGTCCCAGCTTGAGCGGCACGAGCACGTAGAGCAGGCCCGCGATGCGCAGCGCCGGGGCCAGCACGCTGGCCAGGAAGACCAGCGCCGCGAGCGGCCACCAGCCCTGGCTGTACAGCTCGATGCAGCCGGAAAAGAGCTCGTTCTCCTGGACCCGCCCGCCCATCTCGAAGGAGAGAATCGGGAAGCTGTTGGCGACGATGAACAGCAGCAGGCTGGCCATCGTCCACGCGAGCGTGTGGTCCAGGCTGTCGCGGCGATTCTGCGCGAGAAGGCTGCCGCAGCGCGTGCAGCGCGCCGTCGTGCCCACAGGCAGCGGCTTGACGTGATGCAACAGGTCGCAATCGTGACAGGCGACCAGCTCGTGTCCGGAATCGGCAGCGGTCATGCGCGGCCGATCCTAGCAACTGCCCGTGTCGTCACCGCATGCCCCGTTCCCTCAGGCGTGAGGCAGCCCCGGCTGATCCAGCGACGGCAGCTCGACCTGCACCGGGCCGGTCTTCCAGATCTGCTCGCAGTACTCGCGCACGGAGCGGTCGGAGGAGAAGTGCCCCATGCGCGCCGTGTTGAGGATCGACATGGTGGTCCAGCGCTCGGTGTCGGCGAACGCGGCCTCGACCGCGCGCTGGCACGCGACGTAGGCCTCGAAGTCGGCGAGCACGAGGAAGGGGTCGTGGTGCAGCAGGTTGTCGACGAGCGGCTGGAACAGGCTGCGGTCTCCGCGGCTGAAGGTCCCGTCCGAGATCCGGTCCAGCGCCTCGCGCAGCGCCGGGCACTCGTCCACGTGGCGGCGCGGCTGGTAGCCGTCGGCCTTGCGCCGGGCCACCTCGTCCGCCGTGAGCCCGAAGAGGAAAAAGTTCTCCGCGCCCACGGCCTCGCGGATCTCGACGTTCGCGCCGTCGAGCGTGCCGATGGTCAGCGCGCCGTTGAGCGCGAACTTCATGTTGCCCGTGCCCGACGCCTCCATGCCCGCGGTCGAGATCTGCTCGGACAGGTCCGCCGCCGGGTAGATGTGGTGCGCGCGCTTCACGTTGAAGTCCGGGATGAAGACCACGCGCAGCAGGTCGCGCGTGGCCGGATCGGCGGCCAGCACCTCCGCGACGCCGTGGATCAGCCGGATGATCAGCTTGGCCATGAAGTAGCCGGGCGCTGCCTTGCCGCCGAAGATCACGGTGCGTGCCGGCCGCGCGCCGCGCGCCGTCGCGCCCGCCCTGCCCGCCCTGCCCGCCGCAGCCGCCGCACCGGCCGCACCGGCCGCACCGGCCGCCGCCCCGCTGGATCGCGTCGAAGCCGCCCCGCCGCGGCGCAGCTCGCACCAGAGCGCGATCACGTGCAGCAGGTTGAGGTGCTGGCGCTTGTACTCGTGCAGTCGCTTCACCTGGATGTCGAACAGCGACGCGGGGTCCAGTTCGATGCCGAGTCGCGCGCGGACCTCCTCGGCGAGCACGCGCTTGTTGGCCAGCTTCACGGCGCGCCACGCCTCGCGGAAGCCCGTGTCGGCGACGAAGGACTCCAGTCGCGGGAGTTCCTCTTCGGGATGCGTGAGCCACGCGTCGCCGAGGCGGGACGAGATCAACTCCGTGAGCCCGGGATTGGCGAGCGCCATCCAGCGGCGCAGCGTCACGCCGTTGGTCACGTTGTGAAAGCGCTCGGGCCACAATTCGAAGAAGTCGTGCAGCAGGTGGCGCTTCAGCAGTTCCGTGTGCAGCGCGGCCACGCCGTTCACCGCATGGGAGCCGACGACGGCGAGGTGCGCCATGCGCACGGCCTTGTCGCCGCGCTCGTCGATGATCGACATGCGCTCCACTCGCGCCTCGTCACCGGGCCAGCGCGCCCGGACCTCGTCGAGAAAGCGGCGGTTGATCTCGTAGATGATTTCCAGGTGCCGCGGCAGCACGCTCCGGAAGAGTGGCAGCGACCAGGTCTCGAGCGCTTCGGGCAGCAGCGTGTGGTTGGTGTACGCCAGCGTGCGGTGCGTGACCTTCCACGCCTCGTCCCAGCTCCAGCCGTGCTCGTCGAGCAGCAGCCGCATGAGCTCCGCGACCGCGATGGAGGGGTGCGTGTCATTGAGCTGCACGGCGAAGCGGACCTCCGCTCCCTCCAGCCGCTGCCTGCCGCTCAGGTGGATGGTGATCATGTCCTGCAGCGAGCACGACGTGAAGAATGCCTGCTGTTCGAGCCGGAGCTGCTTGCCCCGGAGCTGTTCGTCGTTGGGGTAGAGCACCTTGGTGAGCGTCTCGGACTTCAGCTTCTGCTCCACGGCGCGTTCGTAGTCGCCGGTGTTGAAGGCCGCGAAGTCGAAGCTCTCGACGGCCTCGGCCTTCCACAGGCGCAGGAAGTTCGTGGTGTTCACGCGGTAGCCCGGCACCGGCACGTCGTACGCGACGCCGAGCACAACGCGGTCCGGAAGCCAGCGCTTGCGCGCCATGCCGTGCGTGTCGGTGAACCACTCCGTGCTCCCGCCGAAGCCCACCCGGTGACAGATCTCCGGGCGGTGGATCTCCCACGGATGGCCGGGCTTCAGCCACGTGTCGCCGACCTCGACCTGCGCGCCGTCGCGGATGACCTGGTCGAAGATGCCGAATTCGTAGCGGATGCCGTAGCCGATGGCGAGCACCTGCAGCGTGGCGAGCGAGTCCATGTAGCAGGCCGCCAGCCGGCCGAGCCCGCCGTTGCCGAGGCCCGGCTCCTCCTCCAGGTCGAGCAGCGCATGCAGGTCGAGCCCGAGGCAGGCGCACGCCTCGCGCACCGCCTCCGTGATCCCGAGACTCAGCATGTTGTTGCCGAGCTGCGGACCGACGAGGAACTCCGCGGACAGGTAGCCCACCACGCGGACGGACTGCCCGCGCAGCGCGACGTTCGTTCCGATCCAGCGCTGCAGCATGCGGTCGCGCACCGTGTGGGCCAGCGCCATGTACCAGTCGTTGGGCGTGGCGAGGTCGGGCGTGCGGCCCTGCACCGAGAGCAGGTTGTCCAGCAGCGCCTGGCGCAAGGCTTCCGCCGTGCTGCCGGCGCGGATGTCCTCGCCGGGCCTCACGAGACCGCAGGTGACCTCTTCCTCGGAGGGCTGTTCCGCCCGGCCGCGAGCGGATGCCGGCTGCCCGGGTTCGCGCTCGGGAATCCGCGACGACGGCGTCATGGCCGATCTCCGGAGCTGCGCCCGGCCCAGGTCCACTCGCGGATCTCGGGCAGGTCCTCGCCGTGTTCGGCGATGTACTGCTTGTGTTCGATGAGCTTGTCGCGGATGGCCTGCTGAGCGTAGGCCGCGCGCGGTCCCAGCTTCGGCACGCGCTCGATCACGTCCGCTACGAGGTGGAAGCGGTCGAGGTCGTTGAGCACGACCATGTCGAAGGGCGTCGTCGTCGTGCCCTCCTCCTTGTAGCCGCGCACGTGGATGTTGCCGTGATTGGTGCGGCGGTACGTGAGCCGGTGGATGAGCCACGGGTAGCCGTGGAACGCGAAGACGACGGGTTTGTCCTGCGTGAACAGCACGTCGAACTGCGCGTCGGTCAGGCCTTCCGGATGCTCGCTCCGCGGCTGCTGCTTCATCAGGTCGACGACGTTGATCACGCGCACCTTCAGCTCCGGCGCGTGCTCGCGCAGCAGCTTCACGGCGGCCAGCGTCTCCAGCGTGGGCACGTCGCCGCAGCAGGCCATGACGACGTCGGGGTCGTCGCCCTTGTCGTTGCTGGCCCACTCCCAGATGCCGATGCCGGCGGTGCAGTGCCGCACGGCCGCGTCCATGTCCAGCCACTGCGGCGCCGGCTGCTTGCCCGCCACGATCACGTTGACGAGGTTGCGGCTGCGCAGGCAGCGGTCGGTCACGTGCAGCAGCGTGTTGGCGTCCGGCGGCAGGTACACGCGGATGATCTCGGCCTTCTTGTTCACCACGTGATCGAGGAAGCCCGGGTCCTGGTGCGAGAAGCCGTTGTGATCCTGGCGCCACACGTGCGACGAGAGCAGGTAGTTCAGCGACGCGATCGGCCGCCGCCACGGAATGTGCGAGCACGTCTTCAGCCACTTGGCGTGCTGGTTGAACATCGAGTCGATGATGTGGATGAAGGCCTCGTAGCAATTCAGGAAGCCGTGGCGCCCCGAGAGCAGGTATCCCTCGAGCCAGCCCTGGCACATGTGCTCGGAGAGCACCTCCATCACGCGGCCGTCTGGCGCGAGGTGGTCGTCGCCGCGCACGGGCGGCGCCGTCCAGCAACGCTCGGTGACCTCGAACAGCGCGCTCCAGCGATTGCTCGCCGTCTCATCCGGGCCGAAGACGCGGAAGTTGGCGTGCTCGGCGTTCAGCTTCATGACGTCGCGCAGGAAGGCGCCCTGGGTGCGGGTGGCTTCCGCGGTCGTCGCGCCGGGCGACGGCACGGCAACCGCAAGCGTGCGGTAGTCCGGCATGCGCAGGTCGCGCAGCAGCAGGCCGCCGTTCGAGTGCGGGTTGGCGCTCATGCGGCGGGTGCCTGCCGGCGCCAGCTCCGCGAACTCCGCGAGCAGGCGGCCCTGCTCGTCGAAGAGCTCTTCGGGCTTGTAGCTGCGCATCCAGGTGTCGAGGATCGCGAGGTGTTCCGGGCGATCCATGTCGCCCATCGGGACCTGGTGACTGCGCCACGTGCCCTCGACCGGCTTGCCGTCCACTTCCCTGGGTCCCGTCCAGCCCTTGGGCGTGCGCAGCACGATCATCGGCCACGGCACGCGCGCCTTGAAGCCGTGGGTGCGCGCGTCGCTCTGGATCGCGCGGATGTCGGCGAGCGCGCCGTCGAGCGCCGCGGCCATCGTCTGGTGCAGCACGGCCGGGTCGTCGCCCTCCACGTAAAGCGGTGCGTGGCCGTAGCCGCGCAGCAGCGCATCGAGCTCCGCGTGAGGAATGCGCGCGAGCACCGTCGGGTTCGCGATCTTCCAGCCGTTGAGGTGCAGGATGGGCAGCACGGCGCCATCACGCGCGGGGTTGACGAATTTGTTGGAGTGCCAGCTCGCGGCGAGCGGACCGGTCTCGGCCTCGCCGTCGCCGATGACGCAGGCCACGAGGAGGTCGGGGTTGTCGAAGGCCGCGCCGTAGGCGTGCACGAGCGCGTAGCCCAGTTCGCCGCCCTCGTGCATGGAGCCCGGTGTCTCCGGCGCGACGTGACTCGGGATGCCGCCGGGGAACGAGAACTGCTTGAAGAGGCGGCGCATGCCTTCTTCGTCGCGCGAGATCTCGGGATAGACCTCGGAGTAGGTGCCCTCGAGGTAGGCGTTGGCCACCAGCCCCGGCCCGCCGTGACCCGGGCCCGTGATGTTGAGGACGTTCAGTCCGTGCTCGCGGATCACGCGGTTCAGGTGCACGTACACGAAGTTCAGGCCGGGCGTCGTGCCCCAGTGCCCGAGCAGGCGCGGCTTGACATGCCGGCGGCGCAGCGGCTTTCGCAGCAGCGGGTTGTCGAGCAGGTAGATCTGCCCGACAGACAGGTAGTTGGCCGCGCGCCACCACGCGTGCATGCGGCGCAGCAGCACGGGGTCCAGCGGCGCGGCGGTTGCGCCTGCAGCGGACGTGGCCGGCTGACGGCCGCGGCCGGGCTTCGCGGGCCGCGAGGGATTGTCGGTGGTGCTCATGGGCGCTTTGCTTCCTTGGGGTGCACGCATGTCACGACGTGATCATGTGTCTTTGATGAAGTTCGGGCGAGCAGCAGCGCGACCTCGCGCGCGATCTGCAACTCCTCGTCGGTGCGGATGAGGCGCACGCGCACGCGGCTGTCGTCGCGGGAGAGGATGTCGGCACCGGCGGCGTTGCGCTGCTCGTCGAGGACCAGACCGAGGCACTGCAGTCCCTCGCAGATCCGCGCGCGGATGGTCGGCGCGTTTTCGCCGATGCCTCCGGCGAACACGAGCGTGTCCAGCCCGCCGAGCGCGGCCGTGAACGCACCGACGGTCTTGCGCGCCTGGTAGCAGAACAGCGCCACGGCGTCGGCCGCGCGCGGATCGCGGGGCTCGAGGGCGAGGAGTGCGCGCATGTCGCCGCTGGTCTCCGACACGCCCAGCAACCCCGAGCGCCTGTTCACCATGTCGTCGAATCGGTCGGCCGTCTGTCCTTCGGTGCGCGCGAGGTAGTTCACGAGGCCCGGATCGAGGTCGCCGGAGCGCGTGCTCATCGGGATACCCGCCGCGGGCGTGAAACCCATGCTGGTGTCGAGGCTCGCGCCGTTGCGCACGGCGGTCAGGCTGGCGCCGTGGCCCAGGTGCGCGAGGATCACCCGGCCGCCGGCCTCCTGCACGCTGCCGACGCGCTGCAGCTCGTGCATGAGGAACGCGCACGAGAGTCCGTGAAAGCCGTAACGCCGCACGCCTTCGCGCAGCAGGCGGCGCGGCAAGGCCAGGATGTGCGCCTCGCGCGGCAGGTCCCGGTGAAAGGCCGTGTCGAAGCAGAGCACCCGGGCGGCCTCCGGGAAGCGGCGCGTGCAGGCGTCGAGCAACGCGATCTGCGCCGGCACGTGCTCGGGTGCGAAGGGCGCGATGCGCTCCAGTTCCTCTCGCAGCGCGGGCGTGGCCTCCTGCGTGGACAGGCAGCGCGGGCCGCCGTGCACGATGCGAAGCCCCACGGCGGCCACGGCGTCCAGCGCGACATGTCCAGCCATCCAGTCGAGCGCGGCCTGCAGCGCGCGAACGTGATCGGCGGCCTGCGCAGCCTTCAGCGGCGCTTCCTGCGACACGGGTCGGGTGGCACTGCCCGCACCTTGCGCGGTCCGCCCGGTCAGGACCGGATCGTCAGCGCCGACGCGCTCGACGTGGACGCCGAGCATGCGCACGAGCGCCTCGCCTGCGGCGCCGTCGGCCTCGCTGCGGAAGAGCGAGCACCTCAGGCTGGAGGACCCGCCGTTGACGGCGAGCAGCAGCGACTCGGCACCCGACTTCCCGCGTGATGTCACGGCGACCGCCATTCTCCTGCTCCGTGCGCGACGGGTGATGAGCGCCTGCCGATCCAGCGTGCTCAGACAGTAGCACCGGGCCTGCCAGTCGGACATGCAGGGTGAGGAGCCGGGCCATTCCTTTCGGGGGCGGCCTCGAGAGACACGCGGGCATGTCGCGTCGCGCCCGTGACAGGCATACTCGGCGTCGGCACGGCGGACACTTCCGCCTCGGCCGCGAAAGACTCCGCGGGAGCCGGCCTGCCCGCGTCCGCGACACAAGGAGACGGCGATGCAACTCGGGATGATCGGCCTCGGACGGATGGGCTCCAACATGGTGCAGCGGCTCATGGCGGGCGGGCACGCGTGCGTGGTGTTCAACAAGACGCCGGCACCCATGGCCGAGCTCGGCAGGCAGGGCGCAACCGCCAGCAGCTCGCTGGCGGACTTCGTGCAGAAGCTGGCCGCGCCGCGCGCGGTGTGGCTCATGATTCCCGCGGGCGCCGTGGACGGCCTGCTCGAGCAGCTCGTCCCGCTGCTGTCGCCGGGCGACACGATCATCGATGGCGGCAATTCCCGCTACCACGACGACATCGCGCGCGCCGCGCGGCTCGGAAAGCGCGAGCTGCACTGGGTGGACGCCGGAACGAGCGGCGGCGTGTGGGGCCGCGAGCGCGGTTACTGCCTGATGGTCGGCGGCGAGCGCGCCGTCGTGGAGCGCCTCGCGCCGATCTTCGAGACGCTCGCGCCGGGCGCGGGCGATATCGCCCGCACGCCGGGCCGCGAGGGCAGCACGGGTGCGGCGGCCACCGCCGAGCGCGGCTGGCTGCATTGCGGGCCCGTGGGCGCCGGGCACTTCGTCAAGATGGTGCACAACGGCATCGAGTACGGACTCATGGCCGCCTATGCGGAGGGGCTCAACATCCTGCGCCACGCGAACGTCGGCAGCACGGCGGGCGGCGCGCATGACGCGGAGACCACGCCTCTCTCCCACCCGGAACAGTATCGCTACGACCTTGACATCGGCGCCGTCACGGAAGTGTGGCGCCGCGGCAGCGTGATCTCGTCGTGGCTGCTGGACCTCACGGCGGCGGCGCTCGCGAAGAGTCCGGACCTTTCCGAGTATTCGGGCCGAGTGTCGGACTCCGGCGAAGGACGCTGGACCATCGCGGCGGCGGTGGACGAGGGCGTGCCTGCGCCGGTGCTCACGGCCGCGCTGTTCGATCGATTCTCGTCGCGCGGCGAGGGCGAGTACGCGCACAAGCTGCTGTCCGCCATGCGCTTCGCGTTCGGGGGGCATCTCGAGAAGGGCGCAAAGTGAGCGCGTCCGACGCCTCCGAGGCGTTCGACGTGAACGCCGTCCACGCCGTGCGCGCCGGCAACGGCGCTGTCGGCTCGCGGCCGCAGAGCGACGCGCTCGTCTTCTTCGGCGCGACCGGCGATCTCGCGTTCAAGAAGATCTTCCCGGCGCTCGCGTCGATGCTGCGGCGTGGCCACCTCGACATGAAGGTGATCGGCGTCGCGAAGGCGGGCTGGGATCTTCCGCGCTTCTGCGCGCGCGCCCGCGAGAGCCTGGAGCTGCACGGGCGCAAGCCCTTCGACGAGGCGCTCTTCGCCAGGCTCGTCGCCCAGCTCCGCTACGTCGACGGCGACTACAACGCGCCCGCCACCTTCGAGGCGCTGCGCCGCGAGCTGGACGGCGCGCAGCGGCCGGCGCACTACCTCGCCATCCCGCCGAGCATGTTCCCGGTGGTGGTCGAGGGGCTGGGGCGCTCGGGCTGCGCGAAGAACGCGCGCGTCATCGTGGAGAAGCCCTTCGGCCGCGATCTCGCGTCGGCGCTCTCGCTCAATGAGACGCTGCACGGCGTCTTCGCGGAGGAGTCGGTCTTCCGCATCGACCACTACCTCGGCAAGGAGGCGGTGCAGAACATCCTGTTCTTCCGCTTCGCGAACACCTTCCTCGAGCCGGTGTGGAACCGCAACTACGTCGAGAACGTGCAGATCACCATGGCCGAGAGCTTCGGCGTGAGCGGCCGCGGCAAGTTCTACGAGGAGGCCGGCGCGATCCGCGACGTCATCCAGAATCACCTGCTGCAGGTGGTGGGCTTTCTCGCGATGGAGCCGCCGGGCAGCACGTCGGCGGAGCGCCTGCGCGACGAGCAGGTCAAGGTGTTCCGCGCGATCAGGCCGCTGCAGCCGGAACAACTCGTGCGCGGCCAGTTCCGCGGCTACCGCGACGAGGCCGGCGTCGCGAAGGACAGCCGCGTCGAGACCTACGCGGCGGTGCGCCTCGCGGTGGACAGCTGGCGCTGGGAAGGCGTGCCCTTCACGATCCGCGCCGGCAAGTGCCTGCCCGTCTCGTGCACCGAGATCCTCGTGCGCTTCAAGCGGCCGCCGCTGCAGCGCATCGCGACCGGCAACACGAATCACGTGCGCTTCAGGCTCTCGCCCGACGTGGTCATCGCTCTCGGCGCGCGCGTCAAGAAACCAGGCGAGGTGCTGGCCGCGCAGTCCACGGAACTGTCCGTCGTGCGCCAGCCGAGCGCCGACGAGATGGATGCCTACGAACGGCTGCTCGGCGATGCGATGAACGGCGACGCGATGCTCTTTGCGCGCGCCGACGCCGTCGTGCGCGCGTGGGAGATCGTGGATCCGATCCTGCACACCAGCACGCCGGTCATCGAATACGATCCCGGAACGTGGGGGCCGCAGCAGGCCGACGAACTCACGGCGAACGTCGGCGGCTGGTACGACCCGCATCCTCCCGCGGTGACGACGGCGGAGTGACGGGCGCACCCGGCGCACCCGGCGCGCCCGGCGTGGCTGCCGTGACTCGGTGACTCGGCGCCCCGTGACGCAGCGCCCCGTGACGCAGCGCCCGGTGACGCGGCGCCCGGTGACGCGGTGCCCGGTGACGCCTACTGGAAGCTCACCGTCACCGGGTTGGAGAGCGTGAAGGGGCCGGCGTGCCAGAAGCCTGCGGCGACGATGACGGCGTCGAAGCCCGACACGACGGCCGGCACCGTGACCTCCAGCGTCGACTTTCCCTGCGCGTCGAAGGCGCTGATCCAGATCACGTAGCTGATCGGCGTTCCGCCGAAGGCCGTCACCAGGAGTCCTGCCTTGGCTCCGGCGAGGCCGCCGTCCGTCGTCAGGGTCAGCTGTCCGCCGGCGGGCACGGAGTCCGGCAGCGCGTCGAGGCCGAGGTCCGTGAGTTCGAAGCGATAGGCTGCGCCTGAGTTGATCGCGCCGCCGTCGTGGAACGGCGCGCCGGCGAAGACCGTCGTTCCGTCGAGCGCACAGGACTGACCGAGGTTGGGCCCGGGCCAGGCGGCCACCGCCACATCGGCGCTGAGCCACTGGTGCGCTTCCACCCAGCGCGACCCGTTGAAGTGGAACTGGTACAGCGCGCCATCGAACAGGTCGGGTGATCCGCCTTCGATCGTCGTGCTCGGAGCTCCCGACACGAGACGATCGCCTTGGAGGGCGACCGACCAGCCGAAGACATCCGAGGCCGAGACCTTGCTCGGCGCGAACTCGTCTTCCAGCACGAAGCGCGTGCCGTTGTCGCGGTAGAGGTAGACGGCGCCGCCGTCGAGCTTCGTGAGGTCGCGCTTGGGCGCGCCGATCGCGAGGCGGTTGCCGTCGAGCTGGATGTCCCAGCCGAAGTAGTCGGTCGCGGCTCCGTCCGCCGGCCCGATGTGCTGCACTTCGACCCAGCTCGTGCCGTCGTGCTTGAAGACGTAGACCGAACCGGTCGGCACCGCGCCGAGACCGCCCATCGGCGTGGAAATGACGATGGTCTGGCCATCGGTGTCGACGTCGAAGCCGAACTCGTCCTCGGTACCGGCGTCGGAAGCGTGCAGCTTCTGCTCGAACACCCACGTCGGTCCCGAGCGCCTGAAGACGTAGGCGGAGCCCGTGAGGTTGCCGCCGTCGTCGTCGTCGATGGCGCCGACGACGATGAGGTCGCCGCCCATCGAGACGGACCAGCCGAAGAAATCCGAGGCCGCGGGGTCGGGGGCCTCCAGCTTCTGCACCTGCGTCCAGGTCGTGCCGTCGTCGTGGAAGACATAGGCCGCGCCGGCATCGAACAGGGCGCCCTTGTCCTTCTGATGCCCGCTGAGCACGGCGTAGTCGCCGGCGATCTGCGCCTTGAACCCGAAAGCGTCGCCCGCGAGCGTGTCGGCGCCGCGGAATTTCTGCGAGAAGTCCCACGCGTCGCCATGGCGCCGGTAGCTGAACGCGGCCCCCTTGCCGTCGACACCAATGGCGGTGATCAGCGCCCTGTCGCCCTCCACGGCGACCGCCTTGCCGAAGCTGTCGAAGGTCACGGCCGGACTGTGCTTGAACTTCTCCAGGCTCGTGCTCGTGGCCTGCGCCACGAGCGGCACGGACGAGAGGGCGGCGGCGACCAGAAGCACGGCGCCGGTCGGGCGCAGGAGCGAACCAGGACGAATGGGCGTCGGAAAGAACATGGAGGGAGCCTCACTGTGTCGCGGATCGGGTCGGGAGAGACGGTTGCTGGAAAGCCTACTCCAGCTGGGGAGAGCTAGCCTGGGGCGCGGCTTTGCTTGGCCGGGGGCTGCCCCTGGTGGCGAGATGCGCGGGAGTCGCATGGGGCGGGGAGTGCGCGGGGCGGGAGGATTGTCCGGCGCTGCGCCCCTGGGGCAACAGGACACGTCACGGTTCCGGGAGCGGCGCCCTTCGCGCCGGACAAACCTCCCGTCCCGCGCACGCACGCCGAGGCACGGGGTTCCGCGCCATGCGGGGGTGGGGCGGGTCCCGGCGGGCGCTTCGCTGAGCCTCACGCATGGGCTTTTGGGGAACGCATTCTCCGCAATGAGGTGGTGGTGAACTCGTGATGCGGTCAGGCATCGCTTGAGCGGGGATGGGGAGATTGCGGTGCTTGGCGCGTGATGCTCAGGTGCGGAATGTTCAGCACGCCATGCTCGAGCGGGCAATGCTTGGCGTGCACGGCGCAGCGCTGGATTCTCGGCGCGAGACACTCGGTTCGAGAGGGTGAGCGCGTGCCTCTCGGCGCGCAGGTCTCAGCGAGTCCTGCTCTGCGCGGGATAAACACGGCGCGCGGCAGGCACAGAGAACGCGTCACGCAGCGGCGGAGACGTCAGGCACCCGCCGAAGCGGCCCGCAGTTCGCTGGCTCACGAATGCGCAGCGCTCGCGTTCCGGAAGAGCCTCATCATTCGTCCGGGCCACCGCTCCGCCCGAGACACCGGCCAGGCGCGCTCGCCGTCCGGACGTTCAACCTCAGCGGGCGTGCGACGGCGTCGAGAAGCGCAAGCGCCGAGGGTGCTGACCGCCTCGCCCGGCACGGAAAAACGTGTGTCGGCGTGCGCGGGACGGGAGGTTTGTCCGGCGCGAAGGGCGCCGCTCCCGGAACCATGACGCGTCCTGTTGCCCCAGGGGCGCAGCGCCGGACAATCCTCCCGCCCCGCGCACCCCCCGCCCCAAGCGACTCACATCTTCCTCGGCCCCAGCGCGGTCAGCACCCCCGGTGAGACCGCGAAACAAAGCCGTCGCACCGCCGCTCAACCCGTCGTGTGTCTCGTGCCGTCGAAGCGCGCCGGCGAACTCCAGCCGATGGAGCGCAGCACGTCGAGCACTTCCGTCCAGCTGGGGAAGGTCTTGCCGGTCTTGCGCTTGTAGCGGTCCATCGCGCGCAGGAACTCGACGCGCTCCACTTCGAGGACCTCGGGGTCCGCGGGCGGCTCCTTCGGGCTGCGGCGTTTGGCCGAGCGCGACGAGGTGCGCGTGGATGCCGTCTCGGAATCAGCGCGTGCGCTGGGGGGCGTTCCGGGAACGCGCTTGCTCTTTCGAGGCGAAGTGGCCATGACGAAAAACTCCTTCGGGCAAGAAGCTGCCCTCAGGCCTTATCGGTCAGCACCCCGTGCCGCATGAAGTGTTCCCGGACGGAAGCGGTGTCCGGGCGCTCGATGACCCCGAATTCGGTCACGATGCCGGCGATGTGGGCGTGGGGCGTCACATCGAAGGCCGGGTTGTAGACCGCAACGCCGGCCGGGGCATTGGGCTGGGAGAAGCCGCGGTTGATCTCTCCCGGATCGCGCTGCTCGATCGGGATGCCGGTCCCGTCCGGCGTCGCCAGGTCGAAGGTGCTGGTGGGCGCGACGATGTAGAAGGGGATGCCGTGGTGTCTGGCGAGCACCGACACCGAGTAAGTGCCGATCTTGTTCGCGCTGTCTCCATTGGCTGCGATGCGGTCCGCACCGACGAAGACCTTCTGGATGCGGCCTTCTTTCATGACCTGCCCGGCCATGTTGTCGCAGATGACCGTCACGTCGATGCCGCGCCGGTGCAGCTCCCAGGCTGTGAGCCGGCTGCCCTGGTTGAGCGGGCGCGTCTCGTCGGCGAAGACGCGGAACTTCTTGCCGGCCTCCTGCGCCGAGAAGAACACGGCGAGCGCGGTGCCGTAGTCCGCGGTGGCGAGGCCGCCCGCGTTGCAGTGCGTCAGCGCGTTCTCGCCGTCCTGCAGCAGCGCCTGACCGTGCCTTCCGATGGCGCGGCAGATCTGACGGTCTTCCTCCCAGATGGTCAGCGCTTCTTCGAGCAGGCGCGCCTTGAGCGCCGGGACGGCCGACATGCCGCCGGCGACCGCCGCCCGGGCAACGGCCGTCATGCGCTGGAGACCCCAGAAGAGGTTCACTGCGGTGGGGCGCGAGCTGGCCAGATAGTCCGTGGTGTGCGCGAGGTCCGCGAGAAAGGCGGCTGCCGTGGAGGCCTTGCTGTCGCGGATGCCGAGCACCGTGCCGAAGGCTGCCGCGACGCCGATGGCCGGCGCGCCGCGCACCGCAAGGCGCTTGATCGCGTCCCACATCTGTGCGGAGGTGGCGCAGTCGATCTCGAGCAGTTCGCCAGGCAGCAGTGTCTGGTCGATCAGCCGGCACGTGCCGTGCAGGTCACCGACCCAGTGGATGGTGGGAATGGGTGCGGCTCGAACAGTCCCGGCTGGTGTCGACGTCATCGAAGCGTTCAGACCGCGCCGAGGCGCAGACCCTTTTCCTTGTCGCGGGCAAGCACTTTCTGCGTCATCGCGGCGCGCGCCGAGTCCAGCGCCTTCGCCACGCGTGCGTCGGCGACTCCGATGATCTGCGCCGCCAGCAGTGCGGCATTGCGGCCGCCCGACTTGCCCGCCGCCACGGTGGCCACGGGGATGCCGGCAGGCATCTGCACGATGGACAGCAGCGAATCGAGGCCGCCCGCCATGTCGGTCGGGATGGGCACGCCGATCACCGGCAGCGTGGTGCGTGCCGCGAGCACGCCCGGCAGGTGCGCCGCGCCGCCCGCCACGCCGATGAGCACCTTGACGCCGCGCGCGCGTGCGCCGCGGGACAGCTCATCCACGGCATCGGGCGAGCGGTGCGCCGAGAGGATGCGCACTTCGGTGAGGATGTTGAGTTCGGCGAGCGCGGCAAGCCCATCGCTGATGTGGGGCAGGTCGCTGTCGCTGCCGAGGACCCAGACGATATCGGGGATGGCCATCAGAGTTCGTGTCCCGTGAGCAGGCGGTGAATTTCGAGGTAGCGGTTGCGGGCGTGCTCCAGCACGGTGGGCGCGAGCAGGGGCGCGGGCGGCTGCTTGTTCCAGCCGGTGGCCACCAGGGCGTCGCGCACGATCTGCTTGTCGTAGCTCGCAGGCGTCTTGCCCGGCTTCCAGTCCTTTGCCGCCCAGTAGCGCGAGGAATCCGGCGTGAAGACTTCGTCGATGAGCATGACCTCGCCGTTGAAGGTGCCGAATTCGAGCTTGGTGTCGGCCAGGATGATGCCGCGTTCGGCCGCGTAGGCCGACGCATGGTTGTAGAGCGCGAGCGCGAGCGCGCCGGCCTTGCTGGCCTCCTTCACGCCGACGATGTGCGCCAGCTGCTGGATGGTGATGTTCTCGTCGTGATGACCGGCCGGCGCCTTGGTGCTGGGCGTGAGAATCGGCTCGGGCAGGCGCGAGGCCTCGACAAGACCCTTGGGAAGCACGTGGCCGCACACCGAGCCCGTCTTCTGGTACTCGGTCCAGCCGGACCCGACGAGGTAGCCGCGCACGATGAATTCGGCCTTCATCGGCACGGCCTTGTGCACCAGCATGGCGCGGCCGGCGAACAGGTCGGCGTGGCGGGCGATGGCGGGCGGCATCTTGTGCACGTCGGTCTCGATGACGTGATTGCGCACCTGCGTGCCGATCTCGCGGAACCAGAAGGCGCTGAGGCTCGTGAGCACCTTGCCCTTGTCGGCGATGCGCTGCGGGAGCACAACGTCGTAGGCCGACACGCGGTCCGTGGCCACGAGCAGCATGCGGTGGTCGTCGACGGCAAAGATGTCCCGCACCTTGCCGCTGTGCAGCCGGTGCAGGCCATCGAGGTGGCCTTCGAGCGTGGGTATTTCGCTGGTGGAAGAGGTCATGGTTGTCTCCGCTGGTGCGACGTGTCACGAGCCGGGGCCACACGGTGAAAGGCGCCCGGAAGCGGGGCAATGGTACACGATGAGCGTGCGCGGAAGAGCCTGCTGTCGGCACGCATCGGCGTGTCGCCGGCGGCCGATCTTCGGACCTCCGCGAGAAATGTTTTCCGCGAGCGATGCGCCCGCTAGACTCGGCTCGTGGGCAGATTGCTGGCGACCGGCGGCGCGGGATACATCGGCAGTCACGTCGTGCGTGCACTGCGGCGCGCGGGGCACTCGGTGCTCGCCTACGACGACCTTTCCGAGGGACACGCGGACGCACTGCTCGACGTGCCGCTTGTGCAGGGCGACATCCTCGACACGCGCCTGCTGGCCGACAGCCTGCGCCGACATGACGCCGAGTGTGTGCTGCATTTCGCCGCGCGCTGCTACGTCGGCGAATCCATGGAGGATCCGGCGCTCTACTGGCGCGTCAATCGCGACGGCACGCGCTCGCTGCTCTCGGCCATGGCGGAGGCGGGCTGCTCACAGCTCGTCTTCTCCTCCACCTGCGCCGTGTTCGGCATGCCCGAACGGCTGCCCATGGACGAGGACCTGCCGCATCGTCCGATCAACGTCTACGGCGAGACCAAGTCCGTCATGGAGCGCGAGATCGCGGCGGCGCCCGGGCTTCGGCACGTCACCTTCCGCTACTTCAATGCGGCAGGCGCCTCGGCCGACGGCGTGCTTGCGGAGCGGCACGATCCCGAGACCCATCTCATCCCGCTGGCGCTGGCTGCCGCGCGCGACGGAAGCGAACTCGTCATCAACGGCGACGACTATCCGACGCCCGACGGCACCTGCGTGCGCGACTACGTGCATGTCGAGGACCTCTCGGCGGCGCATGCGCTCGCCGTGGACCGGCTGCTCGCGGGCGGCCCGTCGCTCACGGCCAACCTCGGCTACGGCCGCGGCTTCTCGGTGAAGGAGGTGCTGGATGCCGTGCGGCGTGTGACGGGCCTGCCTCTGGCCACGCGCACCGGCCCGCGCCGGCCCGGCGACCCGCCGGAGCTTTACGCGCGCGCCGAGCGTGCCCGCAGCGAACTGCGCTGGCAGCCGCGCTTCACCGACATCGACACCATGGTGGCGCACGCATGGGCAGCACGGCGCGGCTGATCGTCCTCGGCTCGGGCACGGCGCTGCCACGCGCCGACCGCGCGACGAGTTGCTACCTCGTGGACGACGGCGCAGGCCTCGTGCTGCTCGTGGACCTCGGGCCCGGCGCGCTGCACCGCGCGGCGCAGGCCGGTTATCCGCTGGACAGCATGGATGCCGCCCTCATCACGCACACGCACCCGGACCATTGCTCGGACCTCGTCGCGCTGCAGTTCGCGCTGCGCAACCCGATGCTGGCGTCGCGACCGCATCCGTTCGTGGTGGCGGGTGATGCGTCGGTGGCACTGCTCGTGTCGCGCCTGCGGAATGCCTGGCCCGGCCGGCTGGGACTCGACGAGCGCCAGTTGCTCGTCAGGTCGGTCGGCCCCGGGCCGCTGGCGCTGCCGCTGCCTTCGCCATCGGCCACGCGCGTGGAGGCCTTCGCGGTCGCCCACACGGCCGGCTCGCTTGGCTACCGGATCACGCTGCCGGACGGCCTTGTCGTCGCTTTCTCGGGGGACGCCACGGAGGGCGCGGCGCTGGAGGCTCTGGGACGGGAGGCGGACCTGTTCGTGCTTGAGGCCGCCGCGCCCGACGATCGCCCGATCGACGGGCACCTGACGCCCACCCGGGCGGGGCGGGTGGCGCGGGCCTGCGGCGCTCGGCACCTGCTGCTCACGCACTTCTACCCTCCGGTTCTGTCCGAACCGATCGAGCTTCAGGCACGGACAGCATTTGAAGGACGGCTGACACTGGCAGAAGATGGCCTGATCGTGCCGCTGGTCCGCTGAAGGGCCGTCCGGCACTGCTCGCCGATTGACCCGCCTCCGGCCAGGGGACACGTTCGATGCTCGCGCTGCTCTTCACCTGCCTCACGCTGACGGCTCCCGGAGACAGCATCGAGGCGGCACTCGGACGGCCCGAGCTCAAGGGCGCCCACGTCGCGATCGCCGTGGTGGACACGAGCACCGGAGAGCGCGTCTTCGCGCGGCACATCGACGAGCCGCTGGCACCGGCGAGCAACATGAAGCTGCTCACCACGGCGGCCGCGCTCACGCTGCTCGGACCCGACTACCACTTCACGACGCGCCTCGTGGCCGCCAGTCGCCCCGATGCGGACGGGGTGCTGCACGGCGACCTCATCGTCGTCGGCGGCGGTGACCCGTGCCTGCGCGCCGACCTGCTGGCGCATGAACGCGTCAAGGATCCGGCCGCGCTGCTCATCGATCTCGCGCAATTGTCGGGCGTGCGCCGCATCACCGGCAGGCTGGTCATCGACGACGGTCTCATGGATCACGAATGGGTGCACCCCGACTGGCCGGCGGGTGACGTGCAGTCCACGTACGGCGCTCCCATCGGGGCACTGTCGCTGCACGGCAACGTGCTCGAATATCAGGTGGACGGCGGCGCCTCGCCGACGGTGCGCTTCATCACGGAGGCGAGCGGGTACCGCATCCGCAACGAGCTGCGTCTCGCCGACAAGTCGACCTTGTGCAAGGTCGGAGCGGTGATTCCCGACGAGCAGGGCGTCGTGCGCGTGCAAGGCGAGATCGGGCGCTCCGTGGGTCTGCGCAACTTCGGCGTGCCGGTGCATGACCCGTCGGACTTCGCCGGGCGTTGCCTGCTGGCGCAGGCGGCTGCACGCGGCCTGGTCATCGATGGCGGGCTGGCCTTCGGTCCTGGCGCGGCGGCCGCGCTGCGGGATCCGGTGCAGCTGCAGTCGCTCGAGACGCCGCTGGGCAACGCGGTCGTGGTCGCGCTCAAGGAAAGCGACAACTCGATCAGCGATCATCTGGTGAAGTTGCTCGGGGCGCGCGGCGGTCAGGTCGGTTCGTTCGCCAGCGGCACGGCGGCGGTGGCTGACTTCCTGGCGCGGCAGGTGGGCACGCCGCTCGGGGGCGTCGTGCTGCGCGATGGCTCGGGACTCTCGCCGGGCAATCGCGTCACGGCCCGGCTGCTCACCGACACGCTGGTGGCGATGGAGCACGCGCCGGCGGCGGTGCGCGACACCTACCTGCGCGCGCTGCCCGTCTCGGGCAGCGACGGATCGCTCGAAAATCGCCTCACCGACGAACCCTACCGAGGTGCGGTCCGCGCAAAGACCGGCTTCATCCATGGCGTGTCGACGCTTTCGGGCTATGTGCGTTCGCGCTCGGGACGCACCTATGCGTTCTCCATCCTCATCAACGACTACCAGTCGAAGTACGACAACGGACAGATGAAGGCGATCCAGGATTCGATCTGTCGCGCCCTCTTCGATCGATCCTGAGACCGCCGTGAGCCTCGATCCTGCAGCCCTTCTCGCCTTTGCCGTCGACACGGCGCACGCCGCGGGCGAGGTGCTCCTGGCGCACGACGCTCCCTTTCCGCGGCCGCCGCGGATGAAGGGCGCGATCGATCCCGTGACCGACGCGGACGTCGCGTCCGAGCGGCTCATCGTGGAGCGCGTGCGGGCCCGCTGGCCCGGTCACGCGATCTGCGCCGAGGAGGAAGTGCACGACACGGCGCTCGCCGGCCCGACCTGGTACATCGACCCGCTCGACGGCACGGTGAACTTCAGCCAGGCGCACCCCTTCTTCGCGGTCTCCATCGCCTGCTACGACGGGCCGCGTCCGTTGGCCGCGGTCGTCCACGCGCCGCGCCTGCGTGAGACCTTCGCGGCGGCAGCAGGCCTTGGCGCGACTCTGGACGGCCGTCGCCTCGCGGTCTCGCGCAAGAGCACGCTCATCGAGAGCGTGCTCGCGACGGGCTTCGCCTACAAGCGCCGCGAACTGGCCGACAACAACGTGGGGCACTTCGCCGACATGGTGCTGCGCGTGCGCGGCATGCGCCGTTGCGGCAGCGCGGCGCTGGACCTGGCCTACGTGGCCGCGGGTCGGCTCGATGGCCTGTGGGAGCCGCACCTTTCGCCCTGGGACGTCGCGGCGGGAGCGCTGCTCGTGCGCGAGGCCGGCGGCCTCGTGACCGACATGACCGGTGGCGACGACTGGTTGCACGGTCGCTCGGCCGTGGCCTGCGGACCCGGCCTGCACGCGGACATCCTCGCGGTGCTCGCGGGCCGGCAGCCCGCCGGATCCCCCGCGCAGGGGACGCCGTCATGACGCTCAACGACATCGTCGTGCGCGGCGCGAGCGAGCACAACCTGCAGCACGTGGACGTGACCATCCCGCGCCTCGCGCTCACGACCATCACCGGCGTGTCCGGGTCGGGCAAGAGCAGTCTCGCCTTCGACACGATCTACCAGGAGGGCCAGCGCCGCTACGTCGAGAGCCTCTCGTCCTACGCGCGGCAGTTCCTCGGGCGCATGGAGAAGCCCAAGGTCGACCGCATCGACGGCCTCTCGCCGACGCTGCTCATCGACCAGAAGACGGTGAACAGGAACCCGCGCTCGACCGTGGGCACCATCACCGAGGTGTGGGATCACCTGCGCCTGCTCTATGCGCGACTCGGCACGCCGCACTGTCCCGAGTGCGGTGCGCGCGTCTCGGGCCAGACGCTCGACCAGATCGTGGACACCGTCCTCCATAAGCACGCCGGCCGGCGCATCGCCGTGCTGGCGCCGGTGGTGCGCGATCGCAAGGGCGAGTACCGCAAGGATCTTCAGGGCTGGCTGCTCAAGGGCTTCACGCGCGCGTGGATCGACGGCACCGAGCGCCGCCTCGACGAACCGATCGAACTGGCCCGCAACAGCCGCCACACGATCGAGCTCGTCGTGGACCGCCTCAAGCCCGACCTCGAGCGCCGCGCGCGCCTCGCCGAGGCCATCGAATCCGCCGCCGTGCTGGGCGACGGCTTCCTGGTCGTGCGCGGCGACGACGGCAGCGCGGAGACTTTCTCCACCGCCAACACCTGCCCCGACGGCCACGGCGACTTCCCGGAGCTGGAACCCCGGCTGTTCTCGTTCAACTCGCCTCACGGCGCGTGTCCCGACTGCGACGGCCTCGGCAGCACGCAGCAGCCCGACGCGCACAAGCTCATCGCCGACGACCGGCTGTCCATCCGCAACGGCGCGCTGAAGATCATGGATCGCAGCGGCTACCTCGGCTACGTGCGACTGGGACCGAAGAGCCTCGCGGCCGTGGCCGCCGCCTTCGACATCGACCTGGACAAGGCGTGGAAGGACCTGCCGGCGCGCGCGCGCCACGTGCTGCTGCACGGATCGGGCACGCGCGAGGTCACGCTCGAGTGGAGCTGGAAGTCGCAGGACGGCGGCAAGGAGGTGCGCGGCAAGGACACGAAGCCCTTCGAAGGCATCCTGCCCGCGATCGCACGCGCAGCGAGCACGCCCGGCCATGCGGCCGCGGAGCGTTTTCTTTCCGCGGCCGTCTGTCCGGAGTGCAAGGGCAGCCGCATGAATGCCGCGGCGCGCGCGGTGACTTTCCGCGACGTGCCCATCACGGAGCTCGCCGCGCTTTCCGTCGAGGATGCCGTCGCGTGGTTCGCAGCGCTGGAACTCAATCCGCGCGAGACCGCCATCGGACGCCAGCTCGTCAAGGAGATCGGGAGCCGGCTCGGCTTTCTGCAGGCGGTGGGGCTGCCGTATCTGCGCCTCGACCGCGAGGCACGCTCGCTCTCGGGCGGCGAGAGCCAGCGCGTGCGCCTGGCCAGCCAGGTGGGCTCGGGCCTGCAGGGCGTGCTCTACGTGCTCGACGAACCGTCCATCGGCCTGCATCCGCGCGACAATGGCCGGCTCATCGACACGCTGCACGCGCTGCGCGATCGCGGCAACACGGTGCTCGTCGTCGAACACGACGAGGAGACGATCCGCGCGAGCGACTCCATCGTGGATCTCGGGCCGGGCGCCGGCAGCCTCGGCGGCCACGTGCTCGCCTGCGGCCCGATCGACGATGTGCTCGCCGGTCCGCCCACGCCGACCACCGACTACCTGCTCGGCCGCCGGCGCATCGAAGTGCCGACGCAGCGGCGCCCGGGCAACGGCAAATTCCTGACGCTCGCGGGCGTGGATCAGTTCAACCTCAAGAACATCAGCGTCGAGTTCCCGCTGGGCTGCCTCGTGGTGGTCACGGGGGTGTCGGGCTCGGGCAAGTCCACGCTGGTGGACCACGTGCTCAAGCGCGAGCTGGCGCGCAAGCTTCACCACGCGGAAGACGCACCGGGCAGCTTCTCCTCGCTGACCGGCATCGAAGCCATCGACAAGGTCGTGGAGATCGACCAGCTGCCGATCGGCCGCACGCCGCGCAGCAACCCGGCCACCTACACCGGCCTCATGGACCTGATCCGCGACGTGTTCGCCGGCACGCCCGAAGCGCAGGTGCGCGGCTATCCGAAGGGGCGCTTCTCGTTCAACGTGTCCGGCGGACGCTGCGAGGCCTGCCAGGGCGCGGGCGTGAACACCATCGAGATGCAGTTCCTCGCGGACGTCGAGGTGCCGTGCGAGCAGTGCCTGGGGCGCCGCTACAACACCGAGACGCTGGAGGTCCTGTACCGCGGCCGGGCGATCGACCACGTGCTGGCGATGACCGTCACCGAGGCGGCCGCCTTCTTCGAGCATCACAAGCGCATCCGGCGCGTCCTCGACGCCCTGCTCGACGTCGGCCTCGGCTACGTGCAGCTCGGGCAGCCGTCCACGACGCTGTCCGGCGGCGAGGCGCAGCGCATGAAGCTGGCCAGCGAACTCGCGCGGCCGAGCACCGGGCGCACGCTCTACATCCTCGACGAGCCGACGACGGGCCTGCACTTCGAGGATGTCGCCGTGCTGCTGTCCGCGCTGCAGAGGCTCATCGACGCCGGCAACTCGATGATCGTCGTCGAGCACAACCTCGACGTGATGAAGGTGGCGGACTGGATCGTGGATCTCGGCCCCGAGGGCGGCCGCGATGGCGGCCACATCGTGGCCGTGGGCACGCCGGAGCAGGTGCTCGCGGTGGAGGCCTCGCACACCGGGCGCGCGCTGGCTTCCGTGCTGCTGCCGCGCAAGGCGTCCATCCGCCCGAAGCGCAAGTCGCCCGAGGCGGCGGTGGTCGGCCATGACCTCGTCGTGCGCGGGGCCTCGCTGCACAACCTGCAGTCCGTGGACGTCACCGTGCCGCACGGCAAGCTCACGGTGGTCACCGGGCCGTCGGGTTCGGGCAAGACCAGCCTCGCCTTCGACACGATCTTCGCCGAGGGGCAGCGGCGCTTCGTCGAGAGCCTCTCCACGTATGCGCGGCGTTTCCTCGAGCGCATGGACCGCCCGCCGGTGGACTCCATCGACGGACTGGCGCCAGCCATCGCCATCGACCAGAAGACCTCCACGCGCAATCCCCGCTCGACGGTCGCGACCACCACGGAGGTGCACGACTATCTGCGCCTGCTCTTCGGGCGCGTCGGTCATCCGCACTGCTGGACCTGCGGACGCGAGCTGAAGGCCTGGAGTGCCTCGGCGGCGGCCGCGGACCTCGTCGCGCGTGCGGGCGGCGCCAAGGTGGTCATCGCCGCGCCGCTGTGGAGCGCCGAGCACAACCACCGCACGGCGCTCACGCGCCCCGACGAGATCGCGGCGCTGTCCGCCGAGCTGCGCAAGGACGGTTTCGTGCGCGCGCGACTGGACGGCGTCGAGGTGCGGCTCGACGCCTTGCCCGAGGTGTCGGCGCAGCGCAGCGTCGAACTGATCATCGATCGCACGAGTGCGGATGCCGCACACCGCGCGCGCCTCGCCGAGGCGCTGGCCTCGGCGCAGCAGCGCGGACTTGGCCTCGCGCGCGCCCACCTCGCCGACGGCAGCACGATCGATTACGAGGCGCGCGCCGCCTGTGCGCGCTGCGGCACGGCGCTGGAAGGCGAGCTCTCGCCGCGCATGTTCTCGTTCAACAGCCACGCCGGCGCGTGCGAGACCTGCGAGGGACTGGGAAGCAAGCAGGTCGCGGACGAGAAGCGGCTCATCGACAGCCCGGGCCGGCCTCTGTTCGGCGGCGCGATGAATTCGCGCGTCGGGAAATTCCTGGCGCGGCCCGACAGCCTGCAGCGCCAGGTGCTGGTGCGCCTCGCGGAGTCCATGGACGTCGAACTGCGTGATCCGTGGAAATCGCTGCCGGCCAAGTTCCGCGCCGCCGCGCTGCGCGGCACGGGCGTGCGCGCCCCGGTGGAGGTCAGTTATGCGCGCAAGAGCGCCGGCCAGTCGCGCAGCTACGAGTACCGCGTGGAGTGGGATGGCCTGCTCACCACGGTGGAGGGCTGGTGGCGCAGCGCGGGCAATGACGGCTGGTGGCAGGCCGCGCTCACGGAGCTGCTGCACGTCGGGCCATGCCCGAGCTGCAAGGGCGGACGCCTGCGGCCCGCGGCGCTCGCGACCACCGTCGGCGGCCTCAACATCCGGCAGGTCGCCGAGCTCACGGTAGGAGACGCGCGCGCATGGTTCGATGCGCTGGACCTGCCCGCCCACGAGCGCCACATCGCCGTGGATGTGCTGCGCGAGATCGGCAATCGCCTCGGCTTCCTCGTGAACGTGGGTCTGAACTACCTGTCGCTCGACCGGCCCGCGTCCACTCTCTCGGGTGGCGAGGCGCAGCGCATCCGCCTCGCCAGTCAGCTCGGCAACCGCCTCGTCGGCGTGCTCTACGTGCTGGACGAGCCGTCCATCGGCCTGCATCCGCGCGACCAGGGGCGCCTGCTCGACACGCTGCGCGAGCTGCGCGACCTGGGCAACACCATCCTCGTCGTCGAGCACGACCAGCAGACGATCGAAGCCGCGGACCACGTCATCGACGTGGGGCCCGGCGCGGGCACGCGGGGCGGACGCATCGTGGCGCAGGGCACGCCGTCCGCGCTGCTCTCCAACCCCGACTCGGTGACGGGCGGCTGGCTGTCCGGGGCATTGCGCGTGGAGCCGCGCGCCCGCCGCGAGCCGGGAGCGCAGGGGATCGAGCTGCGTGGCGCGCGCCTGCACAACCTCGCAGGGCTCGACGTGCGCTTCCCCGCCGGGCTCTTCACGGTGGTGACCGGCGTGTCCGGCTCGGGCAAGTCCAGCCTCGTGTCCGGGCTGCTCGTGCCGGCGGTGCGCGCGCAGCTCGAGGGCCTTGGCGAGGGCGCGATCAAGCTCGACGGCATCGACGGGGCGAGCTGCTTCGACCGGCTGCTCGAGATCGACCAGTCGCCGCTCGGGCGCTCGCCGACGAGCAATGCCGCCACGTACTGCGGGGCCTTCGACGACATCCGCGCGCTCTTCGCGTCGACGCCCGAGGCGCGCATGCGCGGCTTCCTCGCCGGGCGTTTCTCCTCCAACGTCGCGGGCGGCCGCTGCGAAACCTGCCAGGGCCGCGGCGTCGAGATCATCGAGATGCACTTCCTCTCGGACGTGCAGCTGCCGTGCGAGAGCTGCAACGGGCGGCGCTTCAACCGCCAGACGCTCGAGGTGCGCTGGAAGGGGCTCTCGATCGCCGACGTGCTGGACCTCGAGGTGGACCAGGCGCTGGGAGTCTTCGAGGGCCACACGGGCATCCATCGCAAGCTCGCGCTCTTCGACGAAGTGGGGCTCGGGTACTTGAAGCTCGGGCAGCCGGCGACGACGCTGTCGGGCGGCGAGGCCCAGCGGGTCAAGCTCGCGGCCGAGCTCGGTCGCCCCGGCACGGGGCGTGCCCTGATCGTGCTTGACGAGCCCACGACGGGCCTGCACATGTCTGACGTCGCGCGCCTGCTGGTCGTGCTTCAGCGCATGGTGGAGCAGGGCAACACGGTGGTCGTCATCGAGCACAACATCGACGTCATCAAGTCGGCCGACTGGGTCATCGACCTCGGTCCCGAGGGCGGGGCCGGAGGCGGACAGCTCGTCGTCGCGGGTTCACCCGAGACCGTGGCGGCCTGCGCGCAGAGCCACACCGGCCGCTTCCTTCGCGCGGCGCCGGTGCTCCCGGGCGGAGTCGACGCGGCAGCGGGCCTCGGCAAAGGCAGGCCGCGCGGCCGGCGCGGAGCACGCACGTGAACGGCAGCGGACGTCCGCTCACGGTCCAGGGGGACCGCACCATCCTCGCCGAGGTGCACGCCGACGGCTACGTCGAGGCGCGCGACATGCTCGCGCTGTTCGCGGAGCTCGAGAAGAGTCCCGAGCACGTGCACACCTACCGCATCACGCCGCTCTCCATCTGGAATGCCGCCGCGGCGGGACTGTCGGCCGAGCGCATCATCCGCTTCCTCACCGAGCAATCGCGCTATCCGGTGCCGCCCAACGTCGAGCGCGACATCGAGGACAACATCCGGCGCTTCGGCCTCCTGCGCCTGCAGCGGCAGGACGAGGCGCTCGTGCTCGTGTCGCCGGACAGCGCGCTGCTCGCGCGCATCGGCGGCGACACGCAGCTCAAGCGCTTCTTCGATCGCGGGCGACCGGTGCCGGGCGGCCTGACGGTGCACGAGGCGTTGCGCGGCGAGGTCAAGCAGGCGCTCATCCGCATCGGCTATCCGGTCGAGGATCTCGCCGGCTACACCTCGGGCGCCGCGCTGCCCTTCGCGCTGCGCGAGACCTGCCTCGGCTCGGGCGGCCCCTTCGGCCTGCGCCCGTACCAGGCGGAGGCCGCGGACGTCTTCCACGCGGGCGGCACCGAGAAGGGCGGCAGCGGCGTCGTGGTGCTGCCGTGCGGCGCGGGCAAGACCGTCGTCGGCATCGGCTGCCTGCACCGGCTGCAGACGCAGTGCCTCATCCTCACGACGAACACGATCGCCGTCCGGCAGTGGCGCACGGAGCTGCTCGACAAGACCACGCTCGGCGAGGATCAGATCGGCGAGTACACAGGCGACAGCAAGGCCGTCTGCCCCGTGACCATCTCCACCTACCAGATGCTCACGTATCGCCGCCGCCAGACCGGCGAGTTCGGTCACTTCGCGCTTTTCTCCGCGCGCGACTGGGGCCTGGTCATCTACGACGAAGTGCACCTGCTGCCCGCACCGGTGTTCCGCGTGACGGCGGAAATCCAGGCGCGGCGACGGCTCGGGCTCACGGCCACGCTCGTGCGCGAGGACGGCCACGAGGACGAGGTCTTCTCGCTCATCGGCCCCAAGAAGTACGACGTGCCGTGGAAGATCCTGGAGCGGCAGGGCTGGATCGCCACGGCGCATTGCGTGGAGGTGCGCCTGCCGCTGGTGACCGAGGCGAGCTTCACCTACCAGCAGGCCGGCAGCCGCGACAAGTTCCGCATCGCGAGCGAGAACCCCGACAAGCTCACGACCGTGCGCCAGCTCGTCGAACGCCACAAGGACGACCGCGTGCTCATCATCGGCCAGTACCTCGACCAGCTCGACGAGCTGGCGCGCGAACTGGGCTGCCCGCTCATCTCGGGACGCACGCCGACGAAAGAGCGCGAGGACCTCTACAAACGCTTTCGCGACGGGGACCTGAAGCTGCTCGCGGTGAGCAAGGTCGGCAACTTCGCGGTGGACCTGCCCGATGCCAACGTGGCCATCCAGGTCTCGGGCACCTTCGGCAGCCGGCAGGAGGAAGCTCAGCGCCTCGGCCGCATCCTGCGCCCCAAGTCCGACAAGCGCCCGGCGATCTTCTATTCCATCGTGACCCGCGACAGCCGCGAGGAACACTTCGCGAACAACCGCCAGCTCTTCCTCACCGAGCAGGGATATACGTACGAGATTCGCGACATCGCCCGGCTGTAGCCGGGCGATGTCGCGAGAGCCCGCAGCCTTCGGCGGCGGGGCGCCGCCGAAGGCTGCGAGGTGGGCGGGCTCTGCGGGAGTTCGGCGTCGTCAGCGCACGGGGCGCGCGGCGTGGGGGCTGTTGCGAGGGCTGGCAGGCTGCGCCCGCATGAGAGGGCCCGGTGCGGCCGGGCCGGCGGGGCCGGGAGTGGGCCCCGGGGCCACGGTTCGAGGAGATCTCGGGCGCTGCTCGCTGCTGAGGCCGACCTCGGGTGCGGGCCGGGATTCCGGCCGCGGACAGCCCGGGTCGCTCAGCGATGATCGGGACGCGAGGGCAGGGCTCGCTGCGGAACAGGCTCCGCGATCCGGCCGGTAACCCCTCCCGCTGGGCCCGAGGATCTCTTAGACTCCTCAGATTCTGCACCCCGGGATCAATATGTGGTCGAGCGGGACATCACGACAGTGCATGCGGCCGTGAGGGGCGTCGCCTTGCAGGCAGCGCTCCAGAACCGGGCGCCGCAGGAGCTGCGCGAGCTGCTCTCGTTCTGGGACGGGCACGGCCCGGAGCCCGACACCACGGAGCGCCTCATCGGCGAACTCCAGAGGCGCATGTCGTCCGAGAAGTCGGTCCGCAAGCGCGTCAAGTTCCTGTCCAAGAAGCTGGTGGACCTGCTGAAGTTCTTCCTGCGTGGCGAGGGCTACCGCGCGGACCTCGTCAACGTGACAGGCAGCCGCTCCTTCGGCTACCTGTCGCCCTTCGAGCTGAAGGCCGCGATCAACGCGCTGCTCAAGCGCGGCTTCCTCTTCGTCTCGACGACCTCGAACGGTGACGCCAACGGCCAGCCCGGGCCGCGCCCGCCAGCCCACACCGACCCCTCCGGCGGCCCGGGCGGCGACAGCTACCTCGTTCCGTGCGAGCTGGGCGACCTGCTGCAGGCGTTCATCTGGGACGACGATCGCACGGTGGAGGAAACCTTCACTCTGCTCGGACAGCTCACGCGACTGGTGGACCGCAAGGAATTGTCGGCCCTGCTGACGCTGCACCTCGGCAGCGCCGGCGACGACGTGCCGCGTTCCGCCACCTCATCGCATCTCGATGAGCACGCGCAGGCGGCGCTGCGGCTGGCCGAGCCTGCCTCGGTGGCGCAGCGCCTCGCGCGCATCGACAACCCGCGGCACCTCGAGCTGCTCAAGCTGGTGGTGTGCTCCTATGGCGGCGTCGCCGGTCGCACGATGCTCGAGAAGAATCACAAGAGTCTCGGGCGCTGGAATCGCAAGCTGCTCCAGGATGCGCTCGAGAGCAACCTGCTCGGCACCGTGCGCCACGTCTCGCTCGGCGAATACGGCGTGCACCAGTTCGATGAGGTCGTCGTGGTCTTCGAAGAGCTGGTCGGCGCCATGCGCGCCTGCCTTGCGCCGGAACAGCCGCGCATCTCCGCGGCGCACAGCCTCGGCGTGGACCTCATCTCCGACGTGTCGGCCTTCCTCTCCTACGTCGAGCACAACCCGATCCGGCTCACGCTGTCCGGCAAGGTCTACCGCACGGCGGTTCGCAAGCTGGAGGAGTCCTTCATCCTGGGTCACAGCTCGGGCTTCACCGGCGCGTGGCTCTTCGAATACCTGTTCGAGTTCAGCCAGGCGCAGTCGATGCTCGAGCGCGGCCCGGACCGCAGCGTGGTGCTCACGGTGAAGGGCCGCAGCTGGGACCGCACGCCGCTCGAGAAGAAGCTTTCGCGGCTGCTGAAATTCGCGGACCGGCACTGGGTGTTGGAGGTCGAGCCCTTCCACGGCGAACGCCTGCTCGCGCTGTATCTGGACCGGCTGCGCGAGCTGAAGATCAACACCTGGGTGGACATCCACGCACCGGCCTTCGCCGCGCGCAATCGCTATCTCGCCAACCTCGACCTCTTCGGCGTGCGCGACCGCTTCCAGAGCCGCTACCAGTTCGCGCAGCAGACCGGCATGCGCGACCCGCATCAGCTTGCTCAGGCGCTCACGACGTGGGCGCGGGAGCGCCTTTTCCTCTTCGGGCTGATCGACATCGCCGACGTGGACGGCAATCCGGGCCTGCTGCGGCTCACGGCTCTCGGCGCCAAGGCGCTGGGCATGGTCGTTCCGGAGTCGGAGTTCGACCGCAGCTCGCCGCTGATCGTCAACCCCGACTTCGAGATCATGCTGTTCCCGGACGGCAGCACCTACGACCTCGTCACGGAACTTGACCGGTTCGCGGAGCGCACGGCCAGCGACTCCGTCTATCGCTACCGCATCACCGTCGCGTCGGTCGAGAAGGCCGTCGCGGAGGGACTCGATCCCGCCTCCATCCTGCGCACGCTGTCCGAGCACAGCCGCGTGGAAGTGCCGCAGAACGTGATCTACTCCATCGGCCAGTGGGCCGGAAAGGTCAAGTTCGTCACGCAGGCCACAGTGTCGCTCGTGCGCGGCCGCAACAAGGAAGTCCTCGACCGCGTGCTGCACGACCCCGCCCTGCGGCCCTTCGTGATCGAGCGCCTGTCGCCGACGGCGCTGCTCATGTCCCCCGAACTGCCGCGCGCGCGGCTCGCCGCTCTGCTCGAACCGCTCGGCGTGTTCCTTGAAGGCGAACCGTCCTGACGGCGCCGGCCGGGCTGCTGTTCATCACGCCCGGCACGCGGGCGCCCACGGAGACGCTGCGGCTGGCCGGGGCTGCCCTCGATGGCGGCGCGAAGCTGCTGCTGCTGCGCGAGCGGCAGCTCGACAAGGCAGCACGCGCCGGACTCGCTCATGCACTGGCGGCCGCGGTGCGCCGCAGCGGCGCCCGGCTGTTCATCCACACCGACACGGCCCTGGCGCTCGCCTGCCGCGCCGACGGCGTGCATCTCGGCTTCGACGGCGCGCCCGTCACCGAGGTGCGGGAACGCGCGCCGCGGCTTGTCATCGGCCGCTCGGCGCACTGGCCGTTGCAGGAGCAGGACCTGGCCGCCGACCTGCTGCTGCTCTCGCCCTTCCGCGGGACGCATCTCAGCCGGCCCCGGCCGCTGCTGCGCGACGATCAAGTGCGCTCGGTGCTCGCTCGCTGCGCCTCCACGCCGGTGTTCGCGCTCGGCGGCCTGAGCGCGGCCGACGTGCCGGCGCTGCCTGCGGGCCTCGCCGGCGTCGCCGTCATCCGCGCGATCGCCGACGCGCACGATCCGCGCACGGCCGCGGCCGACCTGCGCGCGGCGCTCGACGCCCGCACCGACCCTGCCAGCGGGCGCCTGCGATGAGCCGGCCCTTCCGCGAGAGCGAGTTCATCGCATGGCTCACCGCAGGCAGGGGCGGGCCGACGGGCGACGTGCGCGTCGGCCCCGGCGACGACGCGGCCGTGTTCGCGGACGGCACCGTGCTGTGTCTCGACGCGACCGTCGAAGGCAGCCACTTCCTTGCGGGCACCGACCCCGACCTTGTCGTGCGCAAGGCGCTCGGGCGGCCCCTGTCGGACCTCTGCGCGATGGGGGCGTTGCCGGAGACGGTGCACGTCGGCGCGCTGCTGCCGCCGGGCAGCGACGGCCGCGCTCTGGCCGCCGCACTCGTCCGCTGGGCCGAGCGTTTCGGCGTCGTGATCGCCGGCGGCGACACCAAGCGCAGCCCGCCAGGCTGCCTGGCCTTTGCCGTCGCCGCCCGGGGGCGCTGTCACGGCGGGCCGCCCTGGCTGCGCTCGGGCGGTCGGCCCGGCGACAGGCTCTGGGTCAGCGGGCCGCTGGGCGGCGCGGGGCTCGGGCGGCATCTCGCGGTGCAGCCGCGCACCGACGTCGTCGCGGAGTTGCGCGCGTCCGGCGTGCCGGTGCATGCCTGCCTCGATCTCTCGGACGGGCTGTCCCGCAATCTGCGCCAGCTCTGCGCTGCAAGCGGCTGCGGCGCCGTGGTGGAGGCCGCAGCCATCCCCATCCATGCCGACGTGCCCGCCGACGGGGACCGCCTGAAGGCGGCGCTGGGCGATGGCGAGGACTTCGAATTGCTGCTCGCGCTGCCCTCCGGAATTTCATCCCCCGCGGGACTTTGCGAGATCGGCACGCTCACGCAAGCTCTGTCCCTGTGGCTGCTGCGCGACGGCGTGCAGAGTCCCTGGCCAGCCGGCGGATTCGAACATGAGTTCTGAGCTCGACGCGACGACGGCTGCGCCTGCCGGACTCTCCGGCACACGCCTCCTGCCCGACACGGCGGCGACGCATGCGCTGGCCGCCGACCTCGCGCGGCGACTCGTCGCCGGCGACGTGCTCGCACTCGTCGGCGACCTCGGCGCCGGGAAGACCGAGTTCACGCGCGGGCTGGCTGCGGCGCTCGGCGTTCCGGCCGAAGCCGGCGTGTGCTCGCCCAGCTATCTCGGGCTGAACGTCTATCTCGGCGGCCGGGTGACGCTCGCACACTTCGACGCCTACTTCCTGGGCGATGCGGACGACCTGCAGCGCGCCGGGCTGCCCGACGTGCGCCGGCAGGGCGCCATCGCGGTGGTGGAGTGGGCCGACCGCGTCAGCGGAGCACTGCCCGCCGACACGCTGTGGCTGGAGCTCACGCTGCCCGAGGGCGCCGGGCCTCACGAGACCGCGCGGCGGGCGCACTGGCGCCGCGGCGCGCCACCCGACGGGGAAGCCCTCTGATGCGACGCCTGCCCTGCTTGCTGCTGCTGCTCGTCGCCTGCATGGCGGGAAGCGCGGCCGCCGCGCCACTGCAATCGGCACGGCAGACCGCCGTGCCGCCCACGCGGCTCGGCATCGAGATGCTCGCGCGCTGCCCGCTGGTGGTAGTCGGGCGGACGATCTCGGTGCGCGACGCCGGCCTCGGCTCGTCCCTGCTGCACGTCCGCGTGCTGGAACGCATGGTCGGCAGCACGGTGCACGCGGACGACGACGTGTCCGTCTTCAGCGTGAGTCAGGAATTCCAGTTCGGCGATGAGGATCTCCTCTTCCTGAGGCCCTATCGCAGCGCCGGCCGCTACGAGGTCGTGGAGCGCGTCTCGTCGCGCGACCCGCACTACGCCGCCAAGCTTTCCTACGCGCGTCGCAATGTCTGGCTGATGGAGATCCGCGACACCGAAGAGCGCATCGACGCCACGCTGACCATGCTGCTCTCGCTGCTGCAATCGGCCGACGAGTGGACCTCGACGCAGGCGCTGGACGAGTTGCGCTGGATGGCGAACGAGGTCCCCGATTGCTTCACGCCGGGCCGGACGCAGAGGCTGCGCGCCGCGGGTCGCATCTGCCTGCGCAAGGAGATCGCTGCAGGTGTCGAGAACGTGGCAACTTTGCTAACGTCCCGGGCCGATCGTGCGGCCAGCAGCCGCGACAAGGGACAATCCCGGCCATGATCATCGCTCCGTTGCTCCTGATGCTCGTTGCCGGCACCGATCCGCAGCCCATCGACCTCACGCTGGATGACTGCATCCACCTGGCGCTCGTGAACAACCTGCCGCTGAAGGCCACGCGCCTGGATGCCGAGGGCGCCATCGCCAACTTCAACTCCGCGTGGGGAGCTTTCGACACGACCTTCTTCTTGGACGGCACCGTGGACCGGCGCACGACCGCACCTTCGCCTTCCAACTTCGTGGGTGGTGTCGACGTCGGCGGCAGCGCCGCGACCAAGACGGACTCGCTCAACTTTCTGACCGGGTTTCGCGGGCAGTGGCTCACCGGCACGCAGTGGGAACTGAGCGGCGGACCGCGCGCGAGCAAGACCACGTCGACTGACTTCGAATCGGAGGTCTTCACCGGCGCGTGGAGCCTTGCGCTCACGCAACCACTGTTGCGCAACGGCGCGGACGACTACCCGATCAGCGGTCTCGAGCTGGCCAGGGCCGACGCCACGATCGCCGCGCTGAACGCGGAGACCATCGCGACCAGCACGCTCCAGACGGTCACGGTGTCCTACTGGAACCTGGTCTTCGCGCGGCAGAACCTCAAGACGCGCATCGAGTCAGTGAGTCTGGCCACCGAGCTGCGCGACATCACCAAGCGCAAGTTCGAGCAGGGTCTCCAGAACCGCATCAACGTGACCGAGGTGGATGCCGAGCTCGCCCAGCGACAGGAAGAGCTGCTGACCGCGCGCAACCAGTCGCAGACCGCGGAAGACGAGTTGCGCAGACTGATCTTCGCGCCGGCGGACCGCGACAGCTGGCATGCCGAACTGCGCCCCGTCACGGCGCCCGCGCCGGCGCAGGCGGTGGAGATCGACGAGGACGCGGCGCTCGACGTCGCCCTGCAGTACCGCGCCGACGTGGCCTCGGCGCAGCAGCGCCTGCAGCGCTCGGAGGTGGAGGAACGCCGTGCGCTGAACCAGACGCGCCCGCGCCTCGACCTCACGGGCAGCTACGGCCTGAACGCCAACCAGGCGAGCTACGGCGACACCTTCTCCGCGCTTGACGACACGACCTTCAACGAGCAGCGCATCACCGTCGGCTTCGAGATGCCGCTCGGCAATCGCACCGCAGGTTACGCGCTGCGTCAGGCGCAGATCGCGCGCGCGCGCGCCGGCGTGGACCTCGCCGAGTCGGAGCTCACGACGGTCTTCGAGGTCCGCAACGCAAGCCGCGAGGTGCAGCTGCAGATCGAGCGCGTCGCGGCCACATCCGAGACCACGCGCCTGAATCGCGAGGTCTACGAGGGCGAGAAGCGGCGCCTGGAAAACGACCTCTCGACGCCCTTCCAGGTGCGCCAGACGCAGCGCGATCTGCTGACCGCCATCGACAACGAGACGCGCGCCAAGCTCGACCTCGAGGTCGCGCGCGCCGGATTGCTGGCGGCGCAGGGCCGGCTGATCTACGCCTACGGCCTCGAGCGCAGCGCGCCCGAACTGTCGCTGGACGAGGCGCCGCCGGCTCCGTAAAGGCCACGCCTCCGGATCTCCTCCTCGACACCGGGCGGCAGCCAGGCGGGATGCTCGCCGCGCGCCAGGGCCTCGCGGATGGTCGTGGAGGAAGCCGGGTGCGGCGGTGCAGGCAGGGCGTGGCGCGCCACATCCGCCGCAGCATCGGGGCCAAGCACCTGCGCGAGCGCCGGCTGCTGCAGCGACTGGCCGGCCCGCGTGACGGGGCAGAACTGGACGAGAGCCGCCAGCTCCCGGATGCGATGCCAGGAGGCCAGGTCCGCCAGCGTGTCCGCGCCGATGATGGCGTACAGCCGGCTCCCCGGAGGCAGCAGCCCGAGCAACTCGCGCGCCGTGTCGTAGCTGTACGAGAGTCCGTCGCGGCGCAACTCGAGATCGAGCGGCCTGAACCGGCTGTCGACCCTGCAGGCGATGGCCAGCAGCGCGAGACGATCTGCGGCCGGGGCCAGCCGGAGCTCCTGCTTGTGCGGCGGCCGGCTGGCCGGCACGAAGAGCACGCTCTGCAGGGCGAAGGCGTCGGCCGCGAGTCGCGCGATGTGAAGGTGCCCGGTGTGCACCGGGTCGAAGCTGCCGCCGAGCCACCCGATGCGCTGTGCGACGGAAGCCCGGGTGGCCGCGTCCTCCGGGGTCAGCGGCGACACCAGCGGCGTCCGCCGCTCAGTACGAGTCGTAGATGAAGGGCGAGGCGGCTTCGGCCTTGTCCGCGTCCGTGTCGGCGAACAGCATCCACGCCACGAGCCCCAGCACGATCACGATGGGGATGATCCACCAGAGCTTGTTCTCGGCCAGGAACTGCTTGAAGGAACTCATCGACGGGGCGCCCGCGGGAAGTGACTGGGTCGGACGCAGAATACCCCGCGACCCGACGATGGCCAACGTGCGCCACGCGCTCCCGGGCAGGCCTCCGCCCGGGCGAGTTCGCGTGCCGCACGTTCCCGGACAGGCGACGACGAATGGCGCAGGGCGCCGTTCAGCGCGTGTCCGTGGCGGGCGCCAGCCGGAGCTGGCCTGCGGAGGCCACGTTGGCGCGCCAGACATGAATGGTGACGAGGGTGCCGGGCGCCTGCTCGGCGATGGCCGAGTAGAGGTCGAGGGCCGAGTCCGCGAGCTGATCGCCGAGTCCGTCGATGAGGTCGCCGGCCTGGATGCCGATCTGCGCGCCGGGGCCCGCGGGGTCCACGCGCTCCACGAGCACGCCCTTGAACTTCGGGTGGTCGACGACCGCGAGCCCGAGCATGCGCCAGATGGTGAGCAGCGGCGAGTTGTCGCGCGCCAGCTCGATGCTGGCGCGGATCGTGTGCTCGCCGCGCTGGACGGTCACGGGAATGCGGTCGCCCGGTCGCGTCTCGAGCAGCGCCTTGCTGAAATCGAATTCCCAGGTGATCGGTTGCGCGAGCACGTCGACCAGCTCATCGCCGACCTGCAGGCCGGCCTTCGCGGCGGGGCCGTCGGGCGTGACCTGCGTGAGCGTGACGTGCTTGCCGGTGCGATCGCCGGCGACCTCGAGTCCCGTCACCACGGTGCGATTGAGGCGCGGGTTGAGCAGATTGCCGATGAGGCTCCTGCGCACGCGATCGATCGGGATCGCGAAGCCGATGCCCTGCGCGTCGCTCGCGATGGCGAAGTTGATGCCGATGACCTCGCCGTGGATATTGAGCAGCGGTCCGCCGCTGTTGCCCGGATTGATGGGTGCGTCGATCTGGATGAAGTCCTTGAAGGCCGGCGAGAGCTGGCCTCGCGCGCCACGGGCCGACAGCGGCACGCGCACGTCGCGAAAGAGCGAGCTGACGATGCCGGTCGCGACGCTGTTCTCCTTGCCCAGCGGGTTGCCGATCGCGATGACGGTCTCGCCGACCATGAGATCCGACGACGTGCCGATCGGCGCGGGCTGCAGCGGGTGGTCGGCATCGGGCACGATGTGCAGCAGCGCCACGTCGCTGTCGGGATCCACGGCCACGCGTTCGGCCGGATACGTGGTGCCGTCGGAGAGGCTGATCTTGATGCCCTTGTCGCCGCCCTGGATGACGTGCGCGTTGGTCAGGATGTAGCCGTCGCGATCGATGACGAAGCCGGACCCGAGACTGGAGTACGTGGAGCGCTGCGGTCCGTACAGCAGGTTGTAGGGATAGGGGCGCTCGACTTCCTGCACGAGTTCCTGATAGACGTTGACCACCGAGGGGCCGACGTCGCGCACCACGACCACGACCGGCGTGGTGCGCTCGGAGATCAGTCGTTCAGGCGTCGGGCCGCCGCTCGCCTGCGCGACGACCGAGGGGCAGCAGATCAGGAGCAGCAACGCGAGCAGCGCGAAAGGCATGGGCCACCTCGAGGTCGACAGGAGCAGCGGAACGGACGTCCGGGCTCACTACTGTGCCGGGCCGGGGGCCGTTGGGCGAGTGGCTGGATCGCGCCCGCGGATCCGGGACCTCAGAGGCCGGGAGTGACGACCGCGACGAGGTCGTCCTGCGTCGCGGTGCCGACGAGGATGGCGGCGCGATGCGTCAGCACGCTGCCGTCGGGACCGCCGCTGACGATGCAGATGCCGCCGCCGGAGTGCAGATAGTCCGCAGCAAACGTGTAGATCACGAAGGGCTGACCCCATGGGTCGCGCAGGGCCGCGACGGTGGGGCCCACGTACGGCCCGCTCCAGCCGGAGAGGCCGTGGATGTTCTCGCGCAGGCAGGTGAAGGCTTCGGCCACTTCAAACGACGCCTTGACGGTCTCGGGCGTGCCCGCGCTCGGCCAGGCACCGGTGTCTCGGTGGTACTGCCGGATGCCTTCCGCGAGGCCCGACATGGCGGCGGCTGCGTCCTTGCGCTGACTCTCGAGCACGGCTCGGTCGATGGACGGCACGAGCACACCCGTGAGCAGCACGAGCACGCTCACCACGATGACGAACTCGAGAGCCGCCAGCCCGGTCTCGCTTCTTGTCGTGTTGCCCACGCACTACCTCGCTGCCCCCCGGCCACCCGCGGCCAGGCTCGAATCGGAGGTGTTCATCGGTTGCATGCTCCGCGTGGCTTGAGGCGCCGCACGAAAGCGATCTGCGGGGGAAGCCGTGGCGGCACGAAACCAGCGGGGTGCATGGCGGCGGCTTCCGGCCGGCGGGAGGCGCGGGGAGGGGTCTGCGGCCGCGTACATGGCCCTCTCGCTGGATCGACCGGCCGCGCGGGGCCGCCCGGGACCGGCCCGGAGCGGGCCTGACCGGAGCCGGACATGTCCGGCGCGGGCCGCCCGCTAGAAGGTCACCAGGCTCAGCACGGCCAGGAGCGGCAGCAGGATCGCCACGCTGTAGAGCAGGAATCCGAAGAAGGTAGGCATCTTCACGCCGCTGCTGTCGGCGATGGCCTTCACCATGAAGTTCGGGCCGTTGCCGATGTACGTCATCGCACCCATGAAGACGGCGCCGAGCGAAATGGCGGTGAGGATCTCGTGACTGACGCCGGCCACCTGGCGCGGCATGTCGAGACTCTGCGCCAGCGCGAGCAGCGTGAGGTACGTGGGCGTGTTGTCGAGGAAGCTCGACAACGAGCCTGTGATCCAGAAGAAATGCAGCGGAGTCTTCACGCCGAGTTCCGGCCCGTGCTCGCGCAGGTACTCGAGCGCCGGCAGCATCGTCACGAAGATTCCCGCGAAGAGCACCGCGACCTCGATGATCGGGCCCCAGGCGAAGCTGTTGCGCGCGCGCACGCCCCTGGGCGTGAGCGCCAGGGACAGCAGCGCGATGCCGGCCATGATGGCTTCGCGCGTGCCCATGGGAGCAAGCGCGACGGCCGGGACGATTCCGGCCAGGAGCAGCAGGTTCACCTTGCCCTGAAGGCTCAGCGGCACGAAGTTCGTGATGTCGGCCTTCAGCGCCTTGGCCGTTTCCTTGCGGATGGCCCGCGAGTCCCAGACGTAGTAGATCGCCAGCAGCGCGAGATTCATCGCGAGCCACTCGGGCCACAGCCTCAACGTCCACAGGAAGGGCACGCCGCGCAGGTAGCCGACGAAGAGCGGGGGATCGCCCAGCGGCGTGAGGCAGCCGCCGACGTTGCACACGATGAAGATGAAGAAGATCACCGTGTGCCGTACGTGTTTGCGCTCGCTGTTGGTGCGCAGCAGCGGCCGGATGAGCAGCATCGCGGCGCCGGTGGTGCCCACGAAATTGGCCAGCACGGCGCCGATCAGCATGAACACGCAGTTCACCTTGGGCGTGGCACGCAGGTCGCCGTCCAGATACAGGCCGCCGGCGACCACGAAGAGCGAGCCGAGCAGGAGCATGAACGCCCCGTAGTCGTGCGCCGTCTCCATCAGCGCGTGCGGCTGGGTCTGCCAGGCCCAGAGGGCCACCGGCAGTCCGAGGACTGCCGCGACGATGCCCTTGTTCCTGTTGTGCTCCCAGAAATGCGGCGCGAACAGCGGGAAGACCGCGATCGCCAGCAGGAGAAGCACGAAGGGGATGACCCACGCCAGCGGCACGGCGACCGAGAGGTCTACGGGCATGCGATCCTCGCGGGTCTGCGGGCCACCCAGCATGGTGGGCGCAGCAGGATTCGAACCTGCGACCCCCAGCTTGTCGAGCTGGTGCTCTAACCAACTGAGCTATGCGCCCCCGGGATGGGGTTCGCGCGTGGCGCGAGGGCGCATGTCATACGCGGATCGGCGTGCGCGATCAACGAGTGGCCTGCGGGAGATCTGCGCAGCCCTCTCCCGACGAGCCGGCGGGGAGGACGTTCAGGGTGCGGAGGCTCGTCGCGCCGGCCCGCGCTCCGCGCGGGCGGCTTGTCGCCGGTGCCGGCGCTTCCATAAACTCTGCGGGCGTTTGTCCACCGGTCCCGTGGCGCCCTCCCGGCGCAGCGTGGCCGTCCACTCCCTGCCCGCCACGCCAAGGAAGCCGCCATGAAGATCGGGGTCCCGTCCGAGATCAAGCCCAGTGAGAACCGCGTGGGCATGACCCCCGCAGGCGCCGATGTCCTGGTGCGCGACGGGCATCAGGTCTGCGTCCAGATGGGCGCCGGTCTCGGCAGCGGCATCCCCGACGCCGAGTACGTCCGGGCCGGCGCGAAGCTGCTGCCCGATGCCGACGCCGTTTACGGCGAGGCGGACATGATCGTGAAGGTCAAGGAGCCGATCGAGGTCGAGTACAAGCGCATCAAGAAGGGCCAGGTGCTCTTCACCTACTTCCATTTTGCCGCGAGCGAGACGCTCACCGACGCCATGCTGAAGTCGGGTTCGCACTGCATCGCGTACGAGACCGTGCAGGTCGGCGGCACGCTGCCGCTGCTCACGCCCATGTCCGAGGTCGCGGGCCGCATGGCCGTGCAGGAGGGCGCGAAGTACCTCGAGAAGCCGATGGGTGGTCGCGGCGTGCTGCTCGGCGGCGTGCCGGGCGTCAAGCCGGGCAATGTGCTCATCCTGGGCGGCGGCATCGTCGGCATCAATGCGGCGAAGATGGCTGCGGGACTCGGCGCGCGCGTCACCATCATGGACACGTCCATGGATCGCCTGCGCTACCTCGATGACGTCATGCCTGCCAATGTGATCACGCGGCACAGCAGCCGTCTGGCCATCCTGGAGGAACTGCCGTCTGCGGATCTGGTCATCGGCGCCGTGCTGATCACGGGCTACAAGGCCCCCAAGCTCATCACGCGCGCGGACCTCTCGCTGCTTCCGCCGGGCGCCGTCATCGTGGACGTGGCCGTGGACCAGGGCGGTTGCGTGGAGACCATCCACCCGACCACGCACCTGGACCCGACCTACATGGTGGATGGCATCCTGCACTACGCGGTGGCCAACATGCCGGGTGCCGTGCCGCGGACGTCCACCTTCGCGCTGACGAACGTGACGCTGCCCTACGCCCGCATCCTCGCGCGCGACGGCGTGCGCAAGGCGCTCAACTCGGATGCGTCGCTGGCGCACGGCGCCAACGTCATGGGCGGCGCCATCACGCACGAAGGCGTGGCGAAGGCCTTCGACCGGCAGCTCGTGCCGCTCGCCGCCGCGCTGGGCTGATCCCGCGTTTCCTCGCGGCCCGGCGCCGCTGGCTGGCACTGCTGGTGCTGGTCGGCGTGGTTCTCGCCGGCCTGCGGGCGCCGCCGCCGCGGACTTCCGCAGCGGCGGCGCTCGCCACGTTGTCGGGCCCGGTGTCCGTGCTCGACGGCGACACCGTGCGCCTCGCCGACGGCACGCGCGTCCGCCTGCCGGGAGTGGACTGCCCCGAGACCGGCCGACCGCTTGCGAAGGAAGCCGCTCGATTCACGGCGGCTTTTCTGGAAGCTCGCGCGTTCGTGCTGCGGCCCGCACGAGCGCCTCGCGATCACTACGGGCGGCTGCTGGCGGATCTCGAAGTGGACGGCGAGAGCCTCTCGGCAGGACTCGTGCAGGCCGGACTCGCGTGGACGTACATCGACGAGAGCGCGGCGCTCCGTGCACTCCAGGCGCAGGCCGTGGCCGCGCGACGTGGCGTGCACGCGCGGCTTTCGGCCGCCGGTCCGCTCCCGTTTCTGCGGAGCACCGGACGCTTCCATCGAGCCGATTGTCCGTGGGTGGCGCGGGATGCAGCGCGGCACGAATGCACCTGGGACGTGGCGGGACTGCTTGCGGCCGGTTGCTCGCCATGCCGGACCTGCCTGCCCTGGCCGCCCTGAACCGAAGCGTGAGTGATCCCTCACGTCAAGTTAGAGTGCGTGCATGTCATCAGCATGCACTCGCCGCGACGCCTGACGCCCGATGAACGGTTGGGATGCGCTGCTGCTTGGCGTGATCGAGGGTGTCACCGAGTTTCTGCCGGTGAGTTCCACGGGCCACCTGCTCGTGGCGCAGCGCGTGCTCGGCATCCAGGCTTCGGAGGCTGCCAATGCCTTCGTGGTGTGCATTCAGGCGGGGGCCCTGCTGGCCGTGCTCGCGCTGTATGCCGGCCGCCTGCGCACGCTGTGGGCCGGCGCACTGGGTCGCGACGCCGACGGCCGGCGACTGCTCGGCCAGCTCTTCCTGGCCTTCGCACCGGCCGCGATCATCGGTCTCCTCTTCGGCGAGCGACTCGAAGAAATGCTCTTCGGGACCCTGCCCGTCGTCGCTGCGTGGATCGTCGGCGGCCTGGCCATCCTCGTCTTCGGTGCGCGCATCCCGTGGCGCCGCTCCACGGAGGGGCTGCCGCTCGAGCGCCTCGGTGCGCGGCGCGCATTCCTCATCGGTCTCGCGCAGTGCCTCGCCCTGTGGCCGGGCACCAGCCGCAGCCTGGCGACGATCGTGGCGGGCGCGCTCGTCGGCCTCTCGGTCTCCGCGGCCATCGAGTTCTCCTTCCTGCTCGGCGCGCTGACGCTCGGCGCGGCGACAGGCTGGTCGTTGCTGCACCACGGCAACGCGCTGGCGCACAGCTACGCGGCGGGGGACCTGGCCATCGGTTTCGTGGCGGCGTTCGTCGCGGCGCTGCTCTCCGTGCGCTGGATGGTGGCCTGGCTCGGCAGGCACGGCCTGCAGCTCTTCGGCTGGTGGCGCGTGCTGCTCGGCGCGGCCGTGCTGGCGGCATGGCTCGCCGGGTGGCGCTGAGCCGGGTATTCTCCGGCGCTCCCATTCGCCCGACTCCCGCACTCCGGAACACCGTCTCCATGGCGCGCAAGGCACTCATCACCGGCATCACGGGACAGGACGGCAGCTACCTCGCCGAGTTGCTGCTCGACAAGGGCTACGACGTGGTCGGAGTCGTGCGTCGCTCGTCCACCGATCACTACGAGCGCATCGACCACCTCATGGACCGCGTCACGATCGTGGACGCGGATCTGCTCGATCCGTCGTCGCTCATGGCGGCGCTGGAGCAGAGCCAGGCCGACGAGGTCTACAACCTGGCCGCGCAGAGCTACGTGCCGACGTCCTTCCGCCAGCCCGTGCTCACGGCCGAGTTCACGGCCGTCTCCGTGGCGCGACTGCTCGAGGTGGTGCGGCAGGTGCGCCCGCAGGCCCGCTTCTACCAGGCCAGCTCCAGCGAGATGTTCGGCAAGGTGACCGAGTCGCCGCAGAACGAGCAGACGCGCTTCCATCCGCGCAGTCCCTACGGCGTGGCCAAGGTCTACGGCCACTGGATCACGGTGAACTACCGCGAGGCCTACGGCATGCACGCCAGTTCGGGCATCCTGTTCAACCACGAGTCGCCGCGGCGCGGCCTGCAGTTCGTGACGCGCAAGATCACGCACGCCGTCGCGCGCATCAAGCACGGCCTGCAGGACAAGCTGGCCCTCGGCAACCTCGACGCGCGTCGCGACTGGGGCTTCGCAGGCGACTATGTCGAGGCGATGTGGCGCGTGCTGCAGCAGGACAGCCCCGGCGACTACGTGGTCGCCACCGGCGAGACCCACACCGTGCGCGAGTTCTGCGAACTCGCCTTCTCGCACGTCGGGCTGGACTATCAGGATCACGTCGTGACCGATCCGAGATTCCTGCGTCCGGCCGAGGTGGACCTCCTGCTGGGCGACGCGAGCAGGGCGAAGTCCGTGCTCGGCTGGAAGCCGCGCGTCGATTTCCCGTCGCTCGTGCACATGATGACGGACGCGGACATGGCCGCTCCGGGCCGCTGACGTGCGCGCGCTCGTCACCGGGGGCGCCGGATTCGCCGGCCGCCACCTGCTCGACGCGCTGCGTGCGGCGGGCCACGAGGCGCACGCCGCGGACCTGCACTCCGTGGAGAAGCCGACCGACGCGGCGCGGCATCATCTCCTCGACGTGACCGACGCGGCCGCGTGTCGCGCGCTCATCGGGCAGCTGCGACCCGACTGGTTGTTCCACCTTGCGGGTTTCGCGCACGTGGGCAAGGCCGAGCAGGCGCCGGACGCGTGCCTCGCGGTCAACTTCGGCGGCACGCGCGCCGTGCTCGAGGCCTGCGTCTCGGCTTCGCCGGCCACGCGCGTGCTGCTCGTCTCCAGCGCCGAGGTCTACGGACGCGTGACGGAGGCCGCGCTGCCCGTCACCGAAGACGCGCCGCTTGCGCCGACCACGGTCTACGCCGTGAGCAAGGCCGCCGCGGAGATGGCCGGTCACCACGCCCGCGCCCGCGGCGTGTCCGTCGTGATCCTGCGGCCCTTCAATCACGTGGGGCCGGGGCAGTCGCCTGACTTCGTGGCCAGCGCCTTTGCGCAGCAGGTCGCACGCATCGAGCAAGGGCTGCAGGAGCCGGTGCTGCGCGTCGGCAATCTGGAGGCGCGGCGCGACCTGCTCGACGTGCGCGACACGGTCGTCGGCTACGTGCTGGCTGCGCAGGCAGGGCGCCCCGACGCGACCTACAACGTGTGCAGCGGGCGCGCGGTCGTGATGAGGGACATCCTGGACACGCTGCTCTCTCTCAGCACGGTGGATGTGCGCGTGGAGCAGGATCCCTCGCGGATGCGCGCGCTCGACATGCCCGTCTTCCTGGGAAGCGGGGAGACGCTGCGTCGCGACACCGGCTTCGTTCCGCAGCGCGTGCTGCGCGACACGCTGCGCGACGTGCTGGATTACTTCCGCGCGACGGCCGCCGAGGAATGCGCGCGACGGTAGTCGTCGACCCAGCGTTGCAGCGGCGCGCCGGGACAGTCGGTCGGCTCCTGACGCACCTCGCGGTGCGTCTTGATGTGCGCGGCATCGACACGGAAGTGCTTGCACAGCACGTCGAGCAGGCGCGCGAGGCCCGCGGTCTGTGCGCTCGGCAGCGGCTGCGTCTCGAAGTTGCCCATGAGGCAGATGCCGATGGCGCCCTGGTTGAGTCCAGCGCCTTCGTGCGCGCCCTGCCACTTGAGCGCGCGGCCTTCCCAGATGCCGCCGCTCGGATCGATCACGAAGTGATAGCCGAGGTCGGCCCACTTGTTGCCGGTCTGGTGACTGGCCTGCATGTTGCGCAGGTCGCTGCCGACCGCGGCGTTCGACTCGGCGTTGGTCACCTCCGCGGAATGGTGCACCGTGATGCGCGTGATCGGCTTCATCGGGTCGAACGAGCCGGTGATCGGACGGGCGCCCCATTCGCCGCGACGGTGAATCTCCTTGAGCAGCACCTGCGGGTCCGAGGGAATCTGCCCGGGAGCCACGACCGGCGCGACCACCAGGAGCGGCGCGGGCGGCGGCGGCTCCGGCAGGCGCAGGAGCCGCTTCTCGAGCGTCGCGACGCGATCGGCCGAGAAGAGCCTGACGCGCGAGCGCCACGTGGAGACCGAGGAGTCGCCCGCCTGATAGGCCGCGATGTAAGCCGAGTAGGCGAGGTCATCGCGCTGGCGAGTCGACAACCCGTCGATCTTGAGCGCCTTGCTGTAGTTCTGAATGGCGACGCGCCAGTGCGACAACGCCATCTCCGCATCACCCTCGCCCTGCAGAATCTGCCGGAGCACGTCGGCGTCGGGGCGCGTCAGCTCGCGCTCGGCGCGCTGGAACGACAGCAGGGCTGAGCGCGCGCGGCCATCGGCGAGCAACGCACGGGCGCGCAGTGTTTCCAGTTGCGCGCGCTGCACCGGGTCGCGCGTCTCGGGCAGCCTGGCTTCGACGCCGTCGATGACCTCCGCGTGCCGGCCGGAGCCGAGCAGCTTCTCCATCGCGGCAACCGTCTTGCTGGAGGGCGTCGAGGCGCTGCTCCTGGAGCTCGAAGGCGCCGAGCATCCACCCATCGCCACGATGAGGAGCGCGGCGATCAGCGCGGGCAGGAAGCGGTGTGTGCTCATTCCGGCTGATGGTTTCAGCCGGGTGGGGCGGTTTCAAGTGCGGAGGCGCGCGGCTTGTGCGTTGCGTGGAAGAGCAGCGCGCCCAGCAGCGAGAGCAGCGCGAGGGTGCGGTACGTGGTCGGCAGCTTCTGGTCGAGCGCGGCATGCCACGGACCGAAGGCAAGCGCCGCCGCGGTGGCCAGGCGGGCGAGCATGCTCTGCACCGAGAGCAGGGTGGCGCGTTCACCACCGGCGATGCGGCGGTTGAGAGCGGTGCGCCCGACAGGCTGGAGAAACGCGAAGGCCACCTGCTGCAGGCAGCACAACCAGGGCATCGCGAGGGCCACGTTCCACGAAAGGCCGCTGAAGGACGCCGCCAGCATGAGCAGCACGAGGACGGCCGTGGCGCGTTCGCCGAGCCGGGCGTGCACGCGCACGACGAAGAGCGCGGCCAGTCCGGCCACGAGGTTGAGCCCGCCGAGCAGCAGACCGTGCAGCCGCAGGTCGCGCTCGCCGAGTGCCAGCAGCGTGGGCTGGTAGAGCTGGAAGCCCAGGCGCAGCAGCACGAAGACAGCCAGATACCAGCCGAGGATCCAGCCGACGCCCCGCTGACTCAGGGCGCGCCGCGTGCCGCCCCATGAAGGCAGCGTCCGCAGTGCGAGGGGCCCTGCATGCGTGGCGGGCAGGGAGCCGGGGGAGGGCAGCCGCCAGGCGAGGAAAGCCGCCCCCACCATGACGGCGACGCTCAGGCGGAAGGCGGCCGAGGTTCCGAACCAGAAAGCGATCGAACCGCCCGCGACGTCCAGCACCGAGACGCCCAGCAGGCGCCAGCGGTGGGCGACGGTCTCTTCGTGCAGCGCCTGGTCTCGCCGGCCGGTCGCCACGAGGTGGTCGTAGAGCCAGGCCGAGTCGGCGCCCGAGATCATCGCGTGGCCCACGCCGATGACGACCATCGCCACGGCGGCCGCGGTGAAGCTGTGCGCGGCGTCCAGCAGCACGAAGCTGCCGGCCAGCACGCACGGCCCCGCGAGCAGCAGCCTCCGGCAGCCCCAGCGGTCCGCGGCCCAGCCGAAGGGCACCTCGGCCAGCACCATGGTCGCGTAGTACAGCGACCAGAGTTGCAGGTACTGCGCCGGCGAGAAGCCCTTGTCCACGGTGAAGGCCGTGTACATGACCGGCACCCAGGCGAAGGCGAAGGTCAGCGCGACGTAGGCGCGGAACAGGCGCAGCGACGCCGCGTGTGCGCCGGCGGCAGCATGCGGCGCGGCGGGACTCTCGGGCGACGGCATGCGTCCGCGATTCTGGAGCGCCGCCGGACGCCGATCCAGCATGCCGCTCCCGACTGCCATTCCTGGGAGTCGGCCAGCGTGCAGGCCAGCGAGTCGACCAGCGTGTCGGCAAGCGCGTCGGCAGGCGTGCAGGCCGGCGTGTCGGCCAGCGCGCCAGCCAGCTGACGTGTTGACCGCCCGCAAAGGGGCCACCTATCCTTGCCGGGATGATGAAGCTCGCAAGCCGCATGTCCCGTCTCGGCACCGAGACGGCCTTTGAAGTTCTCGCCCGCGCCCGCGCCCTCGAGGCCCAGGGCAGGAACGTCGTGCACCTCGAGATCGGCGAGCCCGATTTCGACACGCCGGCCAACATCGTGAAGGCTGGCCAGGATGCGCTCGGCAAGGGCTTCACGCACTACGGACCGTCCGCAGGCCTGCCGGCGCTGCGCGAGGCGATCGCGGCGGACTTCACGCGTCGTCGCGGCGTCCCCGTAAAGGGCGAGCAGGTCGTCGTCTTCCCCGGCGGCAAGCCGTGCATGTTCTTCATGTGCCTGGCCCTGCTCGAGGCCGGCGACGAGGCCATCTATCCGAATCCGGGCTTTCCGATCTACGAATCGATGATCAACTACTGCGGCGCCAAGGCGGTGCCGCTGCCCTTGCGCGTCGACCGCCACTTCCGCGTGGACATTGCGGAGCTGGAGTCGCTCATCACGCCGCGCACCAGGCTGCTCATCGTCAACTCGCCGGCGAACCCGACCGGCGGCATGCTGACGGCCGACGACCTGGCGGCCGTGGGCAAGCTCGCGGCGAAGCACGGCCTCTGGGTGCTCTCCGACGAGATCTACAGCCGGATCACCTACGGCTTCGAACACCACACGCTGCTCAAGTGGTCCGACCCCGAGCGCACGGTCGTGCTCGACGGCTTCTCCAAGACCTTCGCCATGACAGGCTGGCGTCTCGGTTACGGCATCATGCCGACGGAGTTCGTGCCGGTCATGGCGCGCCTGCAGACCAACGCGACGAGCTGCACGGCCGCGATGACGCAGATGGCCGGCGTCGAGGCGCTGAACGGCCCGCAGGGCAGCGTGGATCACATGGTCGGCGAATTCCGCAAGCGGCGCGACGTGATCGTCGCGGGGCTCAACGCGCTGGACGGCGTGCACTGCGTCGAGCCCGAGGGCGCTTTCTACGCCTTCCCCGAGATCCGCGGCACGGGCTTCTCCAGCAAGGTGCTCGCGTCACGTCTGCTGGACGAGGCCGGCGTCGCGTGCCTCTCCGGCACGGCCTTCGGCGCGCACGGCGACGGCTTCCTGCGTTTCTCGTACGCCAACTCGGTCGAGAACATCCGCGAGGCGCTCAAGCGTTTCGCCGGCTTCCTGGAGTCCGCGAAGGCGAAGGCCTGAGCGCAGCACCCGCCCAAGCTGACCGCGGAGGCGGTGCGGGGCGCAAACACGATCGCGCTGTCAGGCGCCTCCGCTTGATAGAGTTCCGGCTCGCCATCACCGACCACTCGGGCGAGCCGGTGGCCAGAGTCCGTCGCGTCGCGGAGTGCCTCCCATTCGTTTCGGCTTCCTGATCGACAATCGCAAGTGCATCGGCTGCCACGCGTGCACCGTGGCCTGCAAGTCCGAGCACGACGTGCCCATCGGCGTGAACCGCACCTGGGTCAAGCAGGTGGAGACCGGCGACTTCCCGGACGTGCGCCGCTCCTTTCACGTCATGCGCTGCAACCATTGCGCGGATGCGCCGTGCACGGAGATCTGCCCGACCTCCGCGCTCTACACGCGCGACGACGGCATCGTGGACTTCGACAACCGGCGCTGCATCGGCTGCAAGGGCTGCATGCAGGCCTGCCCTTACGACGCGCTGTACATCGACCCGAACAGCCACACGGCGGCCAAGTGCAACTTCTGCAGCCACCGCGTGGACCGCGGCCTGCAGCCGGCGTGCGTCGTGGCGTGCCCCGAGCAGGCCATCGTCTCCGGCGACGTGATGGACGCGGGCAGCTTCATCAGCCAGCTGCTCGCCACGCAACCCGTGCAGGTGCGGCGCCCGGAGAAAGGCACCTCGCCGTCGCTCTACTACATCGACGGCGACCGCTCCGCGCTCGAGCCGCTGGCCACCGACAACCAGCCGCGCAGCATCGCGGTGGAGAGCAAGCCGGACCGGCACGGCTGCGCGACGAGCACGGCCGAAGAACGCCCGCTCGCGGGTCTCGGCGTTGCGGGCTTCCTCGGCGCCGACGGTGCGGGCGCCGGCAAGGGCATTCCGCGCAAGGTCTACGACGCGCCGAAGAACGGCACGCTGTGGGGCTGGGAGGTGTCCGCCTATCTCTCCACGAAGGCCGTCGCGGCTGGCGTGCTGCTCGTGCCGCTGCTCGCGCTGCTCGTGCTGGGCGTGGAGGTGCCGCGCGAGACCCTGATCGCCGCCGGCCTGCTCTCGCTCCTCATGCAGGCCGCGACCGGCGCGCTGCTCGTCGCGGATCTCGATCGCCCCGACCGTTTCCTCTACGTGCTGCTGCGCGGCAATCCGCGGAGCTGGCTCGTGCGCGGCGCGTGGATTCTCTCCGCGCTGGGCGCGACGAGTTCCGCGTGGCTGCTGTCGGTGTGGATGAACTGGGGAACCGCGCAGGCCGTGCTGGCGTGGGTCACGCTGGCGCTGTGCTTCCCGACGGCGATCTACACGGCCTTCCTCTTCGCGCAGGCCAAGGGCCGTGACCTGTGGCAGAGCCCGCTCGCGCCGCTGCACATGCTCGTGCACGCGGCCGTCGCGGGCGGCGCGGCCACGTACCTGCTGTGCATGCTGCCACTCGTGACGCCGGGCCCGGACAAACTCGATCCGCGCACTCTCCTGATGTTCACGGCGTCGGGCCTGCTCATCGCCGGGCTGCTGGCGGACCTGCTGCTCGCGTGGGCCGAGATCGCGCTGCCGCACAGCACCGCAGCGGCGGGGCGCGCCGCGCAGCTCATGCACACCGGCGCGCTCGCGAAGCGCTTCTGGATCGGCTTCGTCGGCTGCGCGGCGCTTGCAGTGCTCCTGTTGGCGCTGCTGTTGCTGCCGATGGGGCCGCTGCCGGGCTCGCTCGGATTCTGGTGGGTGGCTGTGCTGGCCGCGCTCGTGTCGCTCGTGATGCGCAACGACGTCTGGGTGCGCGCGCCGCAGATGGTGCCGATGTCATGAGCTTCAAGGACCGGCGCCGCTTCGTCGAACGCCTGGCCGAATCCATCGGCCTCATACCGCGCCTCGGCGGTGGCGAGGCCGACCTGCCGTCCATCGCCGGCGCGAACGGGCTCGTCGCGTTCCCGCCCGAGTCGCAATGGGACGACTGGCTCGAGAACGCCGCGGGCCGCTGGCCCGAGCGCGTGCGCCGTCGCCGCATGCTCGTGCCGACGACGTGCTTCAACTGCGAGAGCGCCTGCGGCCTGCTCGCCTACGTGGACAAGGACACGCTCGACGTCGCGCGCTTCGAGGGCAATCCGCGCCACCCGGCGAGCCGCGGCCGCACCTGCGCCAAGGGTCCGGCCACGATCAACCAGGTCAAGGACCCCGACCGCATCCTGTATCCGCTCAAGCGCAAAGGGCCGCGCGGCAGCGGGCAGTGGGAGCGCGTGAGCTGGGCCGATGCGCTGGCCGACATCGGCGGGCGCATCGCGAAGGCGCTGCGCGAGGAGCGGCGCAACGAGGTCGTGTATCACGTCGGCCGTCCGGGCCACGAGGGCTACATGGACCGCGTGCTCAAGGCCTGGGGCATCGACGGTCACAACAGCCACACGAACGTCTGCTCGGGCGCAGCGCGCTTCGGTTACGGGCTCTGGCAGAAGTACGACCGCCCCTCGCCCGACTACAGCAAGGCGCGCTTCATCCTGCTCATCTCCGCGCACCTGGAGTCCGGTCACTACTTCAATCCGCACGCGCAGCGGATCATGGAGGGCCTGCAGTCCGGCGCCGAGATGGCCGTCATGGATCCGCGCCTCAGCAACACCGCGAGCATGGCCACGTACTGGCTGCCGACGATGCCCGGGAGCGAGGCCGCGGTGCTGCTCGCGATGGCGCGCGTGCTGCTGTCCGAAGGGCTCTACGACCGCCATTTCGTCGAGAACTGGGTGAACTGGCGCGACTATCTGCGGTACCGCCGCGCGCAGCAGGCTGACGGCACGCTCGGCGCCGCGGCGCAGCACGGCGCCGGCCATGGCGCAGTGCACTCTGCGACCGCCGACGCAACCGGGCACGCGGCATCCCGCGCCGCGCCGGCCGCAGCACGCAGTGCAACTCGCGACGGCTCGCTCGGCGCCGCGACCGGCGCCACGACCGGTGCCGCGACCGGTGCCGCGACGGGCGCCTCGACCGGCGCCACGACCGGCGCCACGACCGGCGCATCCGCCGGCAGCAGCGGCGACGCACCCCGCTTCGAGGACTTCATCGCGCTGCTGATCGAGGACTACGCGGCGTACACGCCGGAGTTTGCGGCGGCGGAGGCGGGCGTCGATGCGGCGATGATCGCATCGGTCGCGCGGCGCATCGGCGCGGCCGGCAGCCACTTCGCGGCGCACACCTGGCGCGCGGCGGGCAGCGGCAACCTCGGCGGCTGGGCGGTCGCGCGCGCGTTGCACTTCCTGTCCGTGCTCACCGGAAGCGTCGGCACGGAGGGCGGCACTTCGCCCGCGGGCTGGAACAAGTTCGTGCCCGAGCTGCCCAACAATCCGCCGGCGCAGCGCCTGTGGAACGAGCTGCACTTCCCGAAGGAATGGCCGCTCTGCCACTACGAGATGTCCTTTCTGCTGCCGCACTTCCTGCGCGAGGGCCGCGGGAAGCTGGACACCTACTTCACGCGCGTCTTCAACCCGGTGTGGACGTATCCCGACGGCTTCTCGTGGATCGAGATGCTGTCGGACGAGGCGAAGGTGGGCTGCCACATCGCCCTCACGCCCACTTGGAACGAGACGGCATTCCTCGCCGATTACGTGCTGCCGATGGGCCACGGCCCCGAGCGCCATGACCTCAACAGCTACGAGACGCACGATGGCGTGTGGATCGCCTTCCGCCAACCCGTGCTGCGCGAAGCCATGCGCCGCCTCGGCAGGCCCGTCGAGTTCACGTGGCAGGCCAACCCCGGCGAGGTCTGGGAGGAAGACGAGTTCTGGATCGCGCTCTCGTGGGCGATCGATCCCGACGGCTCGCTCGGCATCCGCAAGCACTTCGAGAGCACCGACCCGGCGCGCAAGGGCCAGCGCCTCAGCGTGGACGACTACTACGGCCACATTTTCGACCGCGTGCCGGGCCTGCCGGAAGCCGCGCGCAAGGAGCAGCTCTCGCCGCTGGACTACATGAAGCGCTTCGGCGCCTTCGCGGTGAAGACGACGGCGCTGCTGCAGCACCAGACGCCTCTCGCTGCAGCGGTGCAGGCTGCGGCGCGCACCGAGGACGACGGCCGCGTCGTCGGCGCCGACGGCGCGACGCTCGGCATCATGGTGGACGGCGTCGCGTGCAAGGGCTTCCCGACGCCGTCCGGTCGCCAGGAGGTCTTCTCGGCGACGATGACCGAGTGGGGCTGGCCCGAGTACGCAGTGCCGACGTACATCCGCAGCCACGTGCACCCGAAGAACCTGGACCGCGAACGCGGCGAGATGTGCCTGCTGCCGACGTTCCGCCTGCCCAATCTGATCCACAGCCGCTCGAGCAACAGCAAGTGGCTCACGGAGATCAGCCACCGCAACCCGATCTGGATGCACACGTCGGACGCCGCGCGCGTCGGCGTGATCACCGACGATCTGCTGCGCGTGGAGACCGAGATCGGTCACTTCGTGGATCGCGTCTGGGTGACGGAGGCGGTGCGGCCAGGCGTCGTGTGCTGCAGCCACCACATCGGGCGCTGGCGCCGCGAGCAGGACCCGAAGGCGAATCGCTGGGCGGTCAACACCGTGGCGTTCACGAAGGAAGGTTCGAGCTGGCGCATGCGCACGCTGACCGGGCCCCAGCCCGGCGAGACCACCGACCCCGACACGCGCCGCATCTGGTGGAAGGACGGCGGCGTGCACCAGAACATCACGCACGCCGTGCATCCCGACCCCGTGTCGGGCATGCACTGCTGGCACCAGAAGGTGCGCGTCGTGAAGGCCGGCCCCGACGATGCCTACGGCGACGTGGTCGTGGACATGGACAAGAGCCAGGCCGTCTATCGCGAGTGGCTCTCGTGGACGCGGCCCGGCAAGGGGCCGTCCGGGCTGCGCCGCCCGCTCTGGTTCAATCGCCCGCTGCGACCGGTGGACGAGGCCTATCGCACGCAGAGCTGAGCCCGCTGCTCGCGCCTCTCCGTCAGAGCACGCGGTAGAGCTCGAAGAGGAAGCCCACCTCGTGGCTCATCTCGACGTTGCTCGAGAGCTTCCAGTTCGGCGAGAGCTCGCGGGGGTCCGACAGTTCGCCGAGTGCCTGCAGCGTGTAGGTGCGCACGTAGATGGGCTGCAACTCGTCGCTCAGCATCGCGAGCAGGGACTTGAGCGTCTTGCGGTCGCCGACAAGGCCCAGGCCGTGCAACTGCGTGGCGCGCTCCACCGAGCTCTTCACGGCAGGTACGCCGGCCGCGAGCGTGTCGAGCTGACTGCGCGCGCCGAGCAGTCCGAGCGCGATGATCGCCGACCGCACCTCCTCGATGTCATGGCTCGTCGACGCGATCGAGGCGATGCGTGTCGAGAGTTCCGGCTGCGAGGGATCGATGAGTCCGAGCGCGAGGCACAGGTAGCCGAGCGTCGTCGGATCGTTCTGGGTCTCGAAGAGCTTGAGCAGCGGAGGAGTCGCTTCGCCGGCCTGCAGCAGGCCGAGTGACACCGCGAAGGCCGAGAGCGTCGACAGATCCTTTTCCGCCTCGAGCGCCACGAGCAGCGGCGCGACGTTGGAAGCGTCTCCGTCGAGCGCAAGGGCCATGGCGATGTGCGGACGGTACTCGTACGTGGCGGTCTGCAGCGTCTCGTGCAGGAAGGCGCGCGACTCGGGCAACCGGGCCGAGCCCAGCGCGCGCAGCAGGTTGAGGCGCGTGAGCTGGTCGGAGTCCTTGCGGTAATGCGCGATCATCGTGGCGACCGAGGCCGCGTCGAGACGGGCGGAACTGGCCTGCAAGGCGACCGCCACCGAACGCCGCACCTGGTTGTCCGGGTCACCGAGGAGCTGCAGCAGGAACGGGACGGAGGACGGGTCGTCGAGGCGGCCGAGCGCGACCGCGGTGAGCGCCCGGACGGTCGGGTCCTGGCCGAACAGGAACGAGTCGCCCAGCGCGCGCAGCGCCACCGCGAGGCTGGGTTGGCCGGAGATCCCCGCCGCGTAGATCGTGGCCGCCCGGAGCTGGTTGGTCATGCCCTTGAGAGCCTTCTCGCTGAGCGACGCCAGCAGCGTGTCCACAGCCTGTCCGTTGCCGACGAGGGCCAGGCCCACCGCCGCGTAGGTCCGGATCTCCTCGCTCTCGGCGGTGTCGCGGTAGAGCGCGACGAGGCCCTCGACGGCCTGCGGGCTGGCCGAGTAGCCCAGCGCCAGCACGCCCTGGGTCCGGACGAAGAGGTCCGGATCGGACTCCACGATGACCTGGATGTAGGGCACCGCCTCGGGGAGGGCCAGGCGGCCCATGGCGAGGACTGCGGCGCCGCGCACGTCCCGGTTGTTGATCTCGCGACGGATCTCCCCGACGGGGGGCGGCCGCTTGCGGAGGGCGGCCACGAGGGCGGGGAGCACGACGCTGGTCCGGTCGTCGGCGGTCAGTGGCTCATAGGAGCCGGATCCCGACAGTCGTGCCCGGGCCGGCATCCGCCGCCGAAGGTCCAGGAGCGGCTCCTGGTTGAAGTCGAACCACCACTCCCAGCGGCTGGGCGAGAAGGCGAGTTCCGGCCCGAGGCCGGGCTGCGCCACCACGCCGTCCAGAACCGTCGGGTTCTCGGCATCGGACACCGGAGGAATGTACTGCCCGCCGTGGGGCGCGCAGAAGAACATCGGAATCAGCGCGAAGAGTGCGAGCATGTTGGCCACCTTATCGGCATGGACTTCGTCCCCTCTACGCTAAGATTTCCAGACATGAACGCGATGATCCTGATTGTCTCCTTGATGCTTCAACTTTCCCCCGTTCCCGCGGCCGGCGACAGTCTTCCCGGCGCGGCCTTCGCGAAGCCGACCGCAGGCGCCGTCCTGCGGGCCGGACCTGGCGCGGACTTTCCCGGTGTCGTCACGCTCGACGGCAACACGGTCGTCCGCACCGGCGAGTTGCGCGGCGCCTTCCGCGAGGTCTTCGTGCCGCAGGGCTTCACCGTGTACCTGCACACGGACTTCCTCGACATGTCGCCGTCGGATGCGACGCTCATGGTGCGAGGCGACCGCGTGAACATGCGCCTGTTGCCGACGGCCGACGGCCTGCTGCCGATCGCGCAGTGTGCCGCCGGCGCCGGGCCGATCGTAGCGCTCGGAGTCGTGGACGGCTGGGCCCGCGTGATCGCGCCCGTCAACACGCCGCTCTACGCCCCGGATGATTTGCTGCCCGCGGTCACCGACCCGGCGGCCGCCGTCGCGTGGGCGGATCAGGTCGCGACGCGCGAGCAGCAGCGTCAGGCCGCCGTCGCCGGCTGGCGCGCCACGGATCCGCTCTTCCAGCGCGAAGCCGCGCTGCTCGACGAGGTCGAGGCGCTTGCCGACACGAACCTCGCGACGCTGGATGCCGCGGCGCGCGCCTCGCGCCGTGCGCGCCTCGCGGAGCTGTGGGCTGCCGCGGAATGGGAGCGCACGCGCACCATTCTCGGCACGCTTCGCTCGGACCTCGATGCCGCAGACAAGCTGTCTGCTGCGGGCAGCGCCGCGACGGAGAAGGTGCGCCAGGACGCTCGCGCGCAGCCGGTGGCCCCGTCGCCGACCAGCAGCATCGATGTCGCCACGCTGAAGAAGGAGTCGCGGATGCTGGCCATCGGCTTCACTTTCCGCGGCAAGGGTGATGCCGTCACGCGCAGCGGCTCGGTGCACAAGGAAGGCATCGAGGGCTCGCCGGTCTACACGCTCCACGGCAAGGACGGCGAGATCCTCAAGCTGACAGCGCCGGCCGAGGTGGCCACGCTCGAGGCGCTCGTCGGCAAGCAGGTCGAACTCGGCGGTCGTCGCCTCTTCCTCACCACGGTGGACGGCCCGGTGCTGGTCATCGACAAGGTCGTCTCATACCGGCCGCGCTGACGGACTCTCCGCTGCGTCCGGCGGAGCCCACTCGGCGAGCAGTTCCGGCAGCGTGCCGGCGAGAATCGCGGCCCGCGCCGCAGCGACGAGCCTGTGCATGAAGCGCAGATTGTGCAGCGAACAGAGCAGACTGCCGAGCGGATCACCATTCGTCAGCAGGTGCCGCAGCGTGCCGGCGGACCAGTCGCGGCACGCCGGGCAGTCGCAGTCCGGATCAAGCGGCCGGCGTTCGTTGCGCCAGCGCTGATTGCGCAGGTTGATCGAGCCGCTGCCCTCGCGCGAGCGGGTGAACAGCGTGCCGTGGCGGGCGTTCCGCGTGGGCAGCACGCAATCGAACATGTCGATGCCCGAGGCGATCGCGGCAAGCACGTCGCCGGGCGTGCCGACGCCCATCAGATAGCGCACGCGATCCTCCGGCAGCAGCGGGGCGTAGCGTGTCATCGCGGCGCGCAGGTCGCTGTTCTCCTCGCCGACGGAAAGGCCGCCGAGTGCGTAGCCGTCGAAGTCGAGCGCGACGAGTTCGCGTGCCGAGGTGGCGCGCAATGCGTCGTCGAGCCCGCCCTGCACGATGGCAAACAGCGCCTGGCCGGCTGCGCTGCGTTCCCGGTGAGCCGCCTGTGCGATGGTGGCCCAGCGCGTGGTGCGCTCGACGGACTGCACCAGCCGGGAATGCTCGCACGGAAGCGGCGGGCAGTCGTCGAAGACCATGGCGATGTCGCTGTCGAGCAGCAGCTGCACGTCGACGGCCTCCTGCGGACCGAGGCGAAGCGGCCGGCCGTCCACGGGCGAGCGGAAGGTGACGCCGTCCTCGTCGAGGCGGGAGATGTCGAGCAGCGAGAAGACCTGGAAGCCGCCGCTGTCGGTGAGCAGCAGTCCGTTCCAGTTCATGAAGCGGTGCAGGCCGCCGAGTCCTGCCACCACGTCCGCGCCGGGGCGGTCGTGCAGGTGGCAGGCGTTGGCGAGCAGCATGCCGGCGCCCTGCTCCGCGAGCATCGACGGCGGCACGCCCTTGACCGCGCCGTAGGTGCCCACCGGCAGGAAGGCGGGCGTGTCGAGCGTGCGACCCCGCACCGTGAGCACGCCGGCGCGCGCGGAGCCGCACGTCCCGTGAAGCGTGAACTGCGCGGCGCGCGAGCGTTCCGTCACGGGCTGTCCGCCGCACTCCGCCTGGAGAGTTCCGCGCCCGGATAGTACCGGCCGAGGATGGCCGCGTAGGTCGCACCGCGCGCCGCGAAGCCCGCGGCGCCGTACTGGCACAGGCCGACGCCGTGGCCCCAGCCGCGACCCGCGACGACGAGCTCGTCGCCCTCGATGCGCGGCTGTTCGATGAAGAGCGTCGACAGCAGTTGCTCGGTCTTGGGACGGCCCGCGGAGAGCCGCTCGCGGAAGGTCGTCGCACTGAGCGTGGCCTCGCGGCCCCCCGCGCGCACGGTCACCGTCTGCGTCCTGTCCTTCAGCGTTCCGGGCGAGAGGCGGACACTCTCCAGGGGTGCGACCGGCAGTTCCGCAGCGAGGCAGATGCGTTCGGCGGAGATCCGTCGCTGCCAGGAGTAGTTGGGGGACGTGCGGCAGTCCGGACACGTGACCGGCGCGGTCATGACGCCGGCCGGCACGTCATCGAAGACCGTGCGGCCGACGGCCGTGAGACCGCCGCACGTGGAGCAGTAGAAGGCCTTGACCACGCGCTTGTTCGGCGCGAGAAGGACCTCGCCGCGCGTTTCGCGCACGGCCCGCGAGGTCAGCGCCGATTCGGCATCGCGACCCGCGTAGACCTGGCTGCGCGTGTCGGCATAGACTCGCCCGAGCTGCGCGTATTCGGCCAGCGCGTAGCTGCGCGCCGCGACGGCCTGGGCCTTGAGCGCCTCGAGTCCGAAGCGCTCGGGCATCTCGCCGGGCAGCACGCCAAGCAGGTAGTCTTCGAGCGCGACGCGATTGAGCAGGCGCGGCTGGCCGCCGACCAGATCGAGGCGCAGCGCGCCGCGGTACGTCTTGCCATTGATCTGCACGCGCACGGTGCGCGCCGGCACGATGTCCACGGGCGGCGGGCCGCAGTCCACGTCGCCGAGTCGCACCGACGTGCGGCTGACCACGGGCACGGTGCCGTCAGGCAGGCTGTCGCCGCGGGCGATCTCGGCGCCCTTGCCGTCGAGCGCGCGCCAGCGACCGGCGCACGCGATCGCGGGCAGCGGAGTCCCGCGGCCGAACTCGACGTCGATGGAGTCGTTGACGGCAGAAGTCGAGGCCGTCGTCGAGGCCGCCCGCGCCGCCGATGTGTCGACGCATGCGGGCAGCGATGCCGCAAGCAGCAGCGCAAGCGCCATCGCGCAGGGCCCGTGCACGGAGCCCGTGATGCTCACGCGGGGAAGAGTCCGGATGCCGCGCCTGCGGCGCCGAGGTGGAGGCGCGCGGCGTCCGTGAGCTGGCGGCCTCGGGGCGTGCGCTTGAGGAAGCCGAGGCGGATGAGATGCGGCTCGTAGACCTGCTCGAGCGTGTCCTCTTCCTCTCCGACCGCGACGGCCAGCGTCTTGAGGCCGGCGGGGCCGCCGCCGAGCGTCAGCAGTGCGGTCAGCAGGCGGCGATCCATGTCCTCCAGACCCAGGGCGTCGATGCCGAGCATGCCGAGACCGCGCTCGACCACGGCGCGCGTGACGTGCCCCTCGTTCTCGAGGTCGGCGACGTCGCGAAGACGGCGCAGGAGTCGATTGGCGACACGTGGCACACCGCGGCTGCGTTCGCTCACGAGTCCGGCGGCGTCGTCGTCGAGGCGGCAACCGAGGCGCGCTGCGGAGCGCTTGAGAATGGCCTCGATGTCCTGCGCCGGATACGGCACGAGTTTCTCGACGACTCCGAAGCGCGAGCGGAAGGCGTGCGTCAGCAGCCCTTCGCGAGTCGTCGCACCGATGAGCGTGAACGGCGCGACGGTCAGGCGGACGGAGCGCGCCGCGGGGCCCTGGTCGATGACCACGTCCACCGCGAGGTCCTCCATCGCGGCGTAAAGGTATTCCTCGACGCTGCGCGGCATGCGGTGGATCTCGTCCACGAAGAGCACGTCACCGGCGGCCAGGCCGGTGAGCAGTCCGACGAGATCACCCGGACGCTCCAGCGCGGGGCCCGACGTCTGCTTGAGCGGGCAGCCGAGCGTGCTGGCCACGAGGTTGGCCAGCGTCGTCTTGCCGAGGCCGGGCGGCCCCGAGAGCAGGACGTGGTCCAGGCTCTTGCCCCTCTGTCGAGCCGCGTCGATCCAGGTCCGCAGGTTGGCGACCACGCGCGCCTGTCCCACGAATTCCTCGAAACTCCGGGGCCGCAAGGGGCCGTCGGCATCCTCCGCCGTCGTGCTCAGCGTGCGAAAGATGCCGGAAGACTCGCTCATGGGGCGCATGATACCGGTGGCAGATGGCCGACTACATCACGGCGCCAAGGGTCAATCGCGGCTTGACTCGTCTGACGGCGACCACGAGAATCGACTAAAGTGTCCGTGCTGCGGGAAGGCCTCATTCCGCACGCGCACCTTGGGCAACCCCGGCCCTCGTGGGACAGAGTCCCGAAGCCTTGATCCCACGTCACCCGTCAAGGACCTGAATCATGACCCGAAGCATTCCGCGCGCGCTCATCGGCTTCGCCCTGGCCATCTCGGTGGCCTCCATGACCAGTTGCGGCGGAGGCGGTGGGGGAGGGAGCTCAGGAGGCGGCGGTCCGAAGCCGCCGCCGCCACCGCCCGCCAACGGCTCCTCGAAGGCCAATCTCGAGGTCGTCACGTATGCGACGGTCGCGACCAACGGGGACTGGGCCCGCGTCGACGTGGTGAACGGCGGCAACCCGGACAGCGTCGCGCCGATCGATGTGGCCGAGCGCAACTTCCTCGCTGCCATCAGCAAGCCGGGCGGTACGGACATCACCAACGACTGGGGCAACCTGCCGTCGAGCGGTTCGCTGCAGGCCTCGGGCTTCGACGGTTACACCACCGGAGTCGACCCGGGCAAGAACGGCGAGCTCATCTTCGCGTCCAACAACATCTACGACCTCTTCCAGACCACCTCGGGCCAGCCCAACGTGTCGCTGGTCGTCGCGCCTCCCATGGGATTCGTGTTCAACGGCTACACGGCCGGTGACCTCGACAACGACGGCATCGGCGATGGCGGCCCGGGCCTCTTCTCGAACATCCCGGGCAACCAGGTCCCCAAGCTGCCGACGCTGCCCTACACGATGGGCGCGCTCAACGGCATGGGCAGCGGTGTCGGTCCCTCCTCGTCCGACGAACACCAGTTCATCCAGATCGTGTTCCCGTACGATCTTGATCGCGAGAGTCTCTTCAACGCCTTCAACGCGAGCACGTCGTTCCTCGGTGACAGCGACACGAGTCTGCCCGCCAACGTGTTCATCGAGGCGCGCTGGATTCAGCATCCCGGCGGGGACATGAACAACACCATCGACGAGACCTTCGTGCACCGGCACGTGAGCGGTGTTGCCGTCATCGGTGGCGTGACGGCGGTGCCGTACATCTCTCTCACCGGCACGGCGCTGGCGACCATCGATCCGCTGGGAAGCAACGTGCCTGTCGGTGCGCGGTCGCTGATCAACAAGCCGAACGTGTTCACCTACATCGCGAACGAGGACCCGGCTTCGATCACCACGACGGGCTCCGTGCTCGTCAACGGCGTGATCGACAGTTCGGGCGTGCTCATCCTGCCGAGTCCGACGCTGTCGCCCGGCGGCGGTCGCGTTTTCGGCGCGAACGTCACGGTGCCGGGTTCCGTGAACGACTTCGCCGCCACGGGCAACACGCTCGCGGCGCCGATGGGCTTCGTGTCCTTCAACCTCACGCGTCTCCGCAGCAAGAGCGAGACGGTCAGCAACCCGTACTTCCACACCTTCCCGCTCAACCAGAGCAAGGTCGGCGCAGATCCGCGCGCCGCAGACATGACCTTCAATCGCGGTGCGGCGATTCCGATCGGGACCACCACGTCGCTCCCCTCGATCGACATCCTCGACCCGGGCAAGGATGCGATCGATCCGGCCAACTACAACAAGACGCCGAACGGGGACAACGACCCGACCAGCCCGAACCTGATCTCCACACGCGCCAACTTCCGGATCGATTTCGACAAGGAGGTCGTTCCGAACTCGGTTGGTTTCTCGCGTCGTTACACCATTCATGCGACGCCGAGCCTGGGTGTCCTGTTCCCGTTCAACGGCAACTCGCGTCCCGTCGGCAGCCCGGCAAGCTCGATCGCGACGGCCCACCTGGGCAGCCCGCTGGCTTCCAGCATCTACGTGGCCGTCAATCAGCCGGCGGGCATCAGCCCGACGAGCGGCTTCACGCAGAAGGTCAACTCGCCCTTCGCCAAGGCCGGCGGCACCTCGACGTCGACCAAGGACAATGGCCAGCTGTTCACCAGTACCGAAAAGTCGGGCAACGGCCTCGTGCCCACGTTGATGAACACGCTCGCCACGCTGCCGCGCGGTGTCGTTCCCTGCGACATCTATCCGCTCAACCAGAACAATCGTCAGGCCTACGTCGTCGAGACCCTGGTCGAGATGCCGCCGGACGTCGTCGTGACCGTGGGCGTCTGCCTGCCCGGACTCGGCATGTCCTTCCTCTCGCGCACCAACCGGGGCAACCAGAGCCGCTCCGGTACCGTCTTCACGGGCTTCCAGGGCATCAATGCCGTCGGTCTCGGCGATTCGGGCACGGCATTCAAGACGGCCATCCTCGGCAACCAGACCGTCATCAAGGTCAATGCGGGACCGATGGACCTGCAGGGACTGCTGGCCTACGGCGGAACCTCCGTGGCCGTCGACACGCTGGTGGATGGCGTCATGACCAATGACTTGACCACGGGCGGGACCAACGTGTGCCGCACCTTCCGGGTCGGCCACGACAACACCTACCGTTACGTGAATGCTCCGGTGTCGCCGCAGGCGCTGTACCTCGGCTACAGCAGTGGTGGCGCGGGCGTGCTCGATCTGTCCGGCACCGGCTACAACACCAACATTCCCGGCGGTGCTGCGCTCAACACCACCTTCCAGAACTACGTCGAGGTCTCGCGCTTCCTGCCGCCGACGCTCAGCGGTTCGCCCAGCAAGTTCAACTTCACGGCGAGCGGACAGTTCAAGAACGGTGATCATTTCCGGGCCTTCGGCATCTTCGGTCGCTACACGTCCGGTGGTTCGCAGGGCAGTCCGTCCGGCACCGAGTCCGAATATGCGATCGGCAAGGCCATCAGCACCGGTTCGCTCACGCCGACCCCCGGCATCAACGAAGGCTCCTCGGGTTACGAAACGCTGGTGTTCAGCGGCATCACCCAGAACAACCCCGCGACGGCCAGCGCGATTCTCACCGACGACAGCAAGGTGAGCATCGTGCGCGACATGCAGGTGGGAGACTTCCTCGACTCCGTGGCGCCCTTCTTCGACCCGGAGAACTCGAACGCCAATCCGCAGCGCCACCGCACCTACAACACGCCGGGTCAGGGCGCGATCGCGACGAACACGATTGCCGATCCCCCGTTCCCCAACCCGCCTCCACTGCGCTTCCCGGTCGGACTGCCGCACACGGCCGTCATCTTCGACCAGTCCGACGTTGCTGCCGCGCCGACGTTGATCCAGGGCAACGAAGTTTTCCCCGGAGACGGGTTCGCCTACTTCGACGACAGCTCGGGCGTCGGCGTGCAGTCGCCGCAGGCCAGCAACGGACTCATCCAGCTCAACCCGACGACGAACACCAGCAACAAGAACGCCTTCGACATCGCTCCGCTGCCGCGGGCGGGTTTCCAGAGCACCTTCAACTTCGCCACGGGCGTCGCCACGTCGCCGAAGTTCGTCCAGACCGGACCGCTGCCCAAGACCGCGACGGCCGGCGCCGTGATCTTGGCCACGCGCAACGCGGCTGCTCCCGGATCTTCGGGAAGCGGCGGACTCGTGCCTCCGATCTACGAGGCGCGCCAGCAGATCGGCAACTTCCTGTTCGCCGCCGATGGCGTGAACCGGAAGCTGCACGCGATCAACTCCAACACGATGCAGGTCATCCAGTCGCTCACGCTGCCTGATCCATACGGTCTCGGCATGTCGCCCGAGCTCGATCGGCTCTACGTCAGCAACGAGGGCGACAACAGCCTGTCCGTCGTGGATGCGGACCCGACCAGCGCCACGTTCATGACCGAGTTGAAGCGCATCCAGGTCGGCACCGGCCCCCGGGCCGTCTGCGTCGATCCGGACAACGAGGACGTCTTTGTCCTCAACTACCTCTCGAACACGGTGACGATCGTGGACGTGAACAGCGGCACCGTGCGCAAGACGCTGACCGACTCCGGACTGAACCGGCCGTACGAAATGGCCTGCGGCATGCGCGAGGCGACCAACGGCCCGGCTTTCCAGAGCGGCACCTACCACGGCTACATCTCGAACTACGGCGGCAACAACGTGCTCGTGTATCAGTCGGGGCCGGATGGCACCGCCGGTATCGGCTTCGACACCATCGTCGGCAAGGTTCGCCCGAACGAGCCGGTGACTGGTCAGAAGTGGAAGAACATGTTCGAGCCGCGCGGCATCACCTACGACCCGAACGTGCCGCTCGACGGCTTCTCGGCGACGGTCGGATGCTTCGTCGCGCACAAGGACGAGAACGGCAAGGCGCTGGTCACGCGCATCGCCTACACCGCGGACACCCAGCCTGGTGCGCAGACCTTCAACATCTTCAACACGACGATCGGCTTCGGCACGACCGTCTTCCAGACGAAGGCGCAGTACCTGTCCAGCTTCCCGGCTGCGGCGGCCTACGCAGTGGCCTTGCCCGACTACAACCGCAAGCGCTTCGAGCAGGAGGACTTCGCCAGCTACTTCAACCTGCTGAACGCGGGTGCCACACCCAAGCAGGTGCCGCTCTTCCCGCGCAACAGCAAGTTCCCGCTCGCGGACAACATCCTGCCGACGTTCACCAACGGGCCACGCTGGGATGCCGATCGTCTGTACCTGTCCATCAGCGGCAAGATCATCGAGGTCTTCGATGTCGCCAACGGCACGCACCTGAAGACGATCACGACACCGCGCGATGTCGCGGTGATGACCAGTTTCTTCAGCCAGTGACCTGATGACCGCTACCGCGCCGGATCCGACCGCCCCCGACAAGGGGCGGGACGTGCGCGGCATGTTCGCCTCGATCGCGCCGCGCTACGACCTGCTCAACAGGCTGCTCTCGGCCGGTCAGGACCAGCGCTGGCGGCGTGCGCTCGTCGCGCGCCTGCCGGCGCTGCGTGCGGGTGACCGCATCCTCGACCTGTGCACCGGCACCGGCGACGTGGCGCTGGCGATGGCCGGGCATGCCTGCCGGCATGACGTCCGCGTGCACGCCAGCGACTTCTGCGAGGAGATGGTGGCGCGTGCCCCGGCAAAGGCAGCCGCACTCGACCAGCCGCCGGCCTTCCTCGTCGCGGACGCCCTGGCGCTGCCGTATGGCCCGGGCCGATTCCGCGCCGTGAGCGTGGCCTTCGGCTTGCGCAACATCCAGGACCCTCAGGCGGCGCTTTGCGAGATGGCGCGCGTCCTCGCGCCGGGGGGGCGCCTGCTGATCCTCGAGTTCAGCAAGCCCGCCAACCCCGCCTTCGCTCGCATGTACCGCACCTATTTCTTCCATGTCCTGCCGCGGATCGGCAAGCTCCTGTCCGGGAGCGAAATCGATGCCTACCGCTATCTGCCTGAATCCGTGTGGGCCTTTCCGGGTGCCGTGGAACTTGCCTCCGCGCTGCAGCGTGCGGGCTTGAAGGTGCTCGAGCAGCGCAGCTATCTGCTCGGCGCCGTGATGCTGCACGTCGCGGAGCGGCCGGGCTCGTGACGGGCCGCCGAGGCCGGGGGCGCGCGGCGCGCGGCACCGGCAGACGCGTCGCGACCGCGAGGTCCTCGGGTGCGAAGGCCGCGCTGCGCCCGGTGCGCCGCCCGACGGACGTCGAACCGGAGGCGGGCTTCACGATCGGCTCCTATCTGCGCGAGTCGCGGGACATCGGGCTCTCGCTCCTGCTCGTGCTGCCGCTGCTGCTGGCCTACGAGATCGCGATGCTGGCTGCGCACGCTCCGCTGCGCAACGGCGCGGAGATGGTGGTCAGCCAGCTCTTCTCGCGACTGACGCCGGACACGCTCGTCGTGCTCCGCCGGGGACTGCTGCTGCTGCTCATGGTGGTGGCGCTGGTGCTCCTGCGAGCCGCGCCGCCGAGGCATGTCCGCGCCCACTGGATTCTGGCGGAGTCGCTGCTCTTCGCGCTGCTCCTCGGGCCGATGCTGGGGCTCATGGTCGGAGGACTGGGGCTCTCGGTGGAGTCGCCCGTGAGCACAGGATCGATGCCGGCCTGGCTGCCGTTCCTGCTCAGCGTGGGCGCGGGTCTCTGGGAGGAGATCGTCTTCCGGCTGGCGCTGCTCGGTGGCATCACGTGGCTGCTTGTGCGGGCCTTCGGTGTCCACCGACGCGCGGCACTGGCCTGCGCCATCATCGTGTCGTCGCTGGCCTTCGCGCTCTATCACCACGTGGGCGAGATGGGGGAGCCGCTCACGGCGGACCGGTTCGTGTTCCGCGCACTTGCCGGTACAATCCTCGGTCTCCTGTTCGTGGCACGAGGTCTGGCCGTGGTGGTCTACATGCACGTCTTCTACGACGTCCTGTGCGACCTGCGCACGTGGCACGGGTGAGCCGGCAATGACCGCGGTGCTCGTCGCGATCACGGGAGCCTCCGGCGCCATCTACGGCGTCCGGCTCGTGCAACGCCTGCTCGATCACGAGGTGGAGACGCAGGTCATCCTCTCCGCGGCGGCGCGGCGGGTGCTCGCCATCGAAAACGACCTGTCGGGCGAGCCTGCGGAATACCTGCGCGGCAAGGGCGGCCGGCTCCCGCGTTTCTTCGACAACCGGGATCTGGCGGCGCTTCCTGCCAGCGGGAGCAGCGCGGCCGACGCGATGCTCGTCGTGCCTTGCTCGATGGGGACCGCGGCGCGGATCCTGGCGGGCGTGTCGAGCGTGCTCATCGAGCGCGCCGCCGACGTCATGCTGAAGGAGCGCCGTCCTCTCGTGCTCGTGCCGCGCGAGACGCCGTGCTCCACGCTGCACCTGCGCAACCTGTACAAGCTCTCCGAACTCGGCGTCTCCATCGTGCCCGCGATGCCTGCGTTCTACTTCCGTCCGACGGGCGTGGAGGATCTGATCGAGTTCGTCGTGGACCGGGCGCTGCAGGCGGCCCGTATCGACCTGCCGCTGCGACATCCCTGGCGCGGACCGCCCGGCGACGAAGGGGACGCCTCGTGAACGCGCTGGCACAGCTGCCGGCGATCCTCGGCGACATCCGCCTGGGTCACTCGATCTTCGCGCTGCCCTTCGCGATGCTGGGCCTGCTCATCGGCACGCGCGGCACGCTGCCCGACGGCCTGCTGCTCCTCAAGGTGGTGCTCGCGATGGTGTTCGCGCGCTCGGCGGCGATGGGCTGGAACCGCCTCGTCGACGCGCGCTTCGACGCGACCAATCCGCGCACACGCGGTCGGGCACTGCCGGCAGGGCGAGCCTCACCCCGCGGCATGGCCGTGTTCACGGCGGTGTGCGCGCTCGGCTTCCTGGGCGTGGCCGCCAGCCTCAACCGCGCCTGCCTGCTGGTCGCGCCCGCGGTGCTCGTCGTGCTGCTCGGCTACTCGCTCGTCAAGCGCTTCTCGAATCTCTCGCACCTTGCCCTCGGACTCGCGCTCGCGCTCGCGCCGCCGGCCGCCTATCTCGCCTCGCGCGGCTCCGTCGATGCCGATGCGCGGCTCGTGCTGCTGCTCGGCCTCGCCGTGCTCTGCTGGGTCTCGGGCTTCGACGTGATCTACGCCTGCCAGGACGTGGACCACGACCGCCGCGAGGGACTTCACTCGCTGCCCGCGCGCTGGGGCGTCGGGCGCGCGCTGCTGCTGGCCCGCGGCCTGCACGCCGGCATGCTGCTGGCTCTGTGCGTGCTTGCCGCGATGGCCGGCCTCGGCGCGATGACGTGGCTGGCCATCGCCCTCGTCGCGACCTTGTTGTGCGTCGAGCACGGGCTGGTGCGCGGCGGCGACCTCTCGCGCGTGAATGCAGCCTTCTTCACGCTCAATGGCGTCGTGAGCCTGGCCTTCGCGGCACTCGTCGGAGCGGACATGCTGTGGCGATGAAGGGCAAGGGGCCATCGAGTTTCCTCGAGATCGCGGCGGCCGCGCAGGAGCGGCTGCGCAGCGGTCCGCTGCCGGTGCTGCTCGTCATCGCGGGCGAGGATGGCTTCCTGAAGGAACGCCTGATCGACACGGCGCTCGCCGCCGCGGGCGGCCAGGGCGAGTCCTTCGCTCCGCGTGCCGGAGAATCCGACGCGGCCGCCGGGCTTCGGCTGCTCGACCTCTGGCGCACCGCGACGCTTTTCGGCGGTCAACGGCTCATCGTGGCGCGCGGCGCGGACGGCTTGCTCGGTGGTACGCGCGGCACGACCTGCGAGGCGATCCTCGACGGCCCCGCGCCGCCGCATCGCCTGCTGCTCACGGTGGACGCCCTCGATGGCCGCTCGCGACTCGCGAAGCGCCTCAAGGAGGTCGGCGGCGTCATCAGCCTGCCGCCCCTGCGCGACAGCCCGCCCCCTTGGCAGAGCGGTCCCGCGACCAACGACACCGAGCTGAACCAGTGGATCCGCGCGGAGGCCGCGAACTTCGGCCTGCGCGTGGACCTCGCCGTCGCCGACGAGCTGGGCCAGCGCATCGGCAACGAGCCCGCAGCGCTCTCGCGCAAGCTGGAGCAGCTCGTCGTGCTGCTCGGACGCGACCGCACGCTCACGCTCGCCGACGTGCGCGACCACGTGCGTCGCACCAGTGCGCGCCTGCTCTCGCTCTACGAGGACGCGTTGCGCGCCGGCGACGTCACGCACGCGCTCGACAGGCTCGATCAGATGCTGCTCATCGGCGTCATGGATCACGGCGGACGCCTGGTGTCGGGCGACCTGGCCGTGGACAGCATCCTGCGACGCGTCACCGCGAACCTCGCGCGCGTGCTCGAGGTGCACGAGAAGCTGAACCCCGAGCTCCGCGCGGCGCTGCTCGCCAAGCCGTGGGAACGCCGTGCCGAGCACGCCGAGGCGTTGTCGGCCATCTTCGGCGGCGGCGGGGCGCGCGTCTTCCTCGAGCGCGACGCCAAGGCCCTGTCGCCCGACGGCGCGCGAGCGGCCTTCGACCTTGCGCTGACCGGGATGCGTGCGCTGCGCGATGGCACGGGGCTGTCGCTGCATGCGCTCACCGTGCGGCTGTGCCGGGTGCTCGCGCCGGCGGCCGCCGCCGGCCGGCGACCGGACCGCGCGACGTCGGGCCGCCCGCGATGACGTCGCCCGGCGAGGCCTCGCGCATCCGCAGCCTGCCCAAGGACGTCATCGACCGCATTGCCGCGGGCGAGGTCGTGGAGCGGCCGGCTTCCGTGGTCAAGGAACTGCTCGAGAACGCACTCGATGCGGGGGCCACCGAGATCTCGGTCACGGTGGACGGCGGGGGCCTGTCACTCATTCGCGTTGCCGACAACGGCGGCGGCATCACGCCGGCAGAGCTGCCGCTCGCGGTGGCTGCGCACGCCACGAGCAAGCTGCACGATGTCGACGACCTCTTCCACATCGCGAGCTTCGGCTTCCGCGGCGAGGCGCTCTCCAGCATCGCGGCCGTGTCCCGCCTGCGCGTGCTTTCACGCACCGCGGAGGAGCCTGCCGGCCGCCGACTCGACGTGACGGCCGGCGTGCCCGAGGAACCGGTCGCGGCATCGCTCGCCCGCGGCACCGTCGTGGAGGTGCGGGACCTTTTCTTCAACACGCCCGCGCGCCGGCGCTTCCTGGGCGCCGCCATGACGGAGGCCGCGCGCTGTCGCGAGGTCTGCGCGGCGCTCTCGCTCGTGCATCCGGGCCTGCGGCTGCGCTTCGAGAACGACGGGCGCGTGCGCTTCACCGCCACCGGCACGGGCACGCTGGCCGACCGCGTCGCCGTCGTCTGGGGCGACGACTTCCGGCGCGAGCTGGTGCCGCTCGCAGGCCGCGTCGAAGGCCTGGCCGTCGAGGGTCTGCTCTCGCTGCCGTCGTTCGCGCGTCCGCGGCCGCGCTGCCAGCAGCTCTTCGTGAACGGGCGGCTCGTGCGCGACCGCGCCGTGATGGCTGCCGTGCGCTCCGGCTGCAAGGACTTCCTGCCCGGTTCGCTGCAGCCGAGCTGGGTGCTCTCGCTCACGGTCGATCCGCAGCGCGTCGACGTGAACGTGCATCCGACCAAGGCCGAAGTGCGCTTCCGCGACGGCGATGCATTGTTCTCCCTGGTGCGCGGCGCGTGCCGCAGTGCGCTGCTTGCCTGCGACCTGACGCCGCGCGTCACGCTGGACGGAGCCGCGGCAGGCGCCGTCCCCTTCGGCCAGCTGCCTCGCAAGGAGCGCCCGTGGCCCGCCGCGGAAGACGAGCGCGCGGTGGGCGACGAGGCGCACGTCGCTCCGCAGGACGGACGGCACGACGGCCTGCATGCCGGCTCCGCGCCGGTCGGCTCCAGCGCGGTTGCCGAGACGCAGGTCCTGCCCTCACTGGGCGCGGGGCGCAGCGCCGTGCCGTGCGTGCAGGTCCTCGACACGTACATCGTGCACGCCAGCGACACCGGCCTCGTGCTGGTGGACCAGCACGCGCTGCACGAGCGCATCCTCTACTCGCGCCTGCAGGCGGCGCTCGCCGAAGGGCGCCTTCCGAGCCAGCGCCTGCTGCTGCCCGAGACCGTGCGGCTGCCGCCCGCGCTGCACGCGCGCGCGCTTGAGCTAAGCGACACGCTGGAGTCGCTGGGCCTGTCCATCGCCGAGTTCGGGCCGGACACGCTCGCCATCCACGCCATCCCGGCGGTGCTGCGCCAGGAGTCGCTCGGCGACCTGCTCATGGCGCTCGTCGAGCCGCCCGACGTGCATGGCGGCATCCCGCACGGTCTCGATCGCCGCCTGTTCACGATGGCCTGCCATGCCGCGATCAAGGCCGGTGATCCGCTGTCCGCTCCCGACATGCAGGCGCTGCTGCGCCAGGGCGAGGAACTCGAGCACGACGCGACCTGCCCACACGGGCGGCCGACGCGCCTCGCGATCGGCCGCACGGAACTCGAGCGCCTCTTCAAGCGCAGCGGATTCTGAGTCGCCGCTATTTCGCGGGCTCGGGCGCGGGCGGGTCGAAGATCGCGGCGTCGATCGGCGCGTTGATGTCGAAGAGCAGCAGGCCGTCGCGCTCCTCGACACCGAGGTTGAGAGACTCCTGCGTCTCTCCCTCCGTGAAGACGCGGATGTTGCCGGGCACGCGCAGGCCGGAACTGGTCGGCCCGTGGAAGTCGAAGCTGAGCCGCTGGGGTGCGACATCCGTACGGCCGAGCGCCGTCACCTTCAGCTCGCGCAGCGCGCCCGTCTCGTGGTCGATGGCGAAGAGCAGCTCGAGCTGCCGCGGCGGTGCGCCGGGCATCGGTGGGGGCCCGCCGGTCGGCGGCGGGTAGAAGTCGTCGACGATGCGTGCGCTGACGACGTCCGTTGCGTGCCGGGCGCCGTCGAGGTCGGTCACGTCGCGCGTGCCCGCGGCGGCGATGTCCGTGAGGCGCGGCCGCAAGGCGTCCATCACGGAGGCCGTGAGCAGCAGGCGCGTGAGACGCACCTGCTCGTGCAGCAGGTCGAGGTCCACCGAGAAGGTGTCGGGCGCGTCGGTGTAGAGGATGACGCGCTTGTCGATGTCGTCGCGGAACCAGGCCTTGCTGCCGTTCCAGCCGACGCCTGATGCGGAGCCGGTCAGAGCTTCCGTGCGGTGGGTGTACATGCGCTCGGGTGTCGTGGTGAACCAGCGCTCGGCGAGGGCGCGGATCATCGACCCGTCCTTGTCGCGCAGGCCGACGCTGAAGCGCCCGTGCAGCGAGGCTGGTGTCGCCTGCGGCACGTCGCCACGCTGGAACGTCGCCGCGTGGTCGAGCACCTTCTCGCCGAGCTCGCGCGGGGTCGGTGCGGGCCTGGCTGCAGGAGTCGTCGCATCGGGTGCCGTGGAACTGGCCGGCTCGCTCAGCACCTCGCCTGGCAGGGCGGGTGGTACGTCCTGCGCCCGGATCGAGCCGAGCGGAGTGAGCAGTGCGAGCAGCCCGAGGAGGGTGCCACGGGAACGGAGACGAACGAGCAGCCATCGCAGCATCTCCTCACGTTAGACTCGGCCCGCGGACCGGGCAACAGCACGTCGTGCGGCGGGTCTGCGGCGCCGGCGTTCCGGCCCGCGAGGCCGGCGCCCGACGGTCACGGAGAAGGCGTGCGTCGCGAGGGCCGTCCCCGGATGATGCCGCGCCGGACGACTCGGCGGAGACATGAGCTTGGGACGCTGGAGCCTCGGACTGCTGCTGCTGTGCGCGGTGCTGCCGTTCGCGGGCACGCGCCACGCACCGCTTGTCCACGACGACGTGAACCTGCGCGGATACGGCAGCCTCGCAGGCACCCCCGGGGTCGGCCTTGGCGTGCTGCTGCGTGCGGATCTGTTCGGCACGCCGGACGAGCCGCTGGGGCAGACGGGTTTCTGGCGCCCGCTGGTGCTGCTGAGCGACCGAGCGGACATGGTGCTCACGGGCTGGGATCCCGTGGCGGCGACGTGGTTCGCTCACCTCGTCAACCTGGCATTGCACGCGGCCGCCACGTTGATGCTCTTCCGCCTGTTGCTTGTCCTCGGCCTGCCCGAAGCTGCCGCCCTCGTGGCGGCAGCGCTCTTCGCGACGCATCCGGTGCACGCCGAGTCGGTGGCGTGGATCTCGGGACGCGGCGATCTCGCTGCCACGCTGTTCGGCTTCGGCGGGCTCCTCGCCGTGCTGAGGAGGCCTGCTGCGGGACTGGCCGACGGGCAGGCCGACGGGCGCGGGAAGGCCTCGGCCCTCGCGGCCGTGCTGCTGCTTCTGGCGGCTCTGCTGTGCAAGGAATCGGCCGTGCTCTTCGTGCTGCTGGCATGGCCGCTGTCCATGCTTGCCGGACGCGGCGCTCGACGCGGCGCGCTGGTTGCAGGCCTGGCGCTGCTGGCCTACGCCATGCTGCGAGGTGCGCTCTTCCACGGCACGCTGCAGCCGGGCGCCTACACCGGACCGCAGTCGGACCTTGCGCGCTGGTACACGTGGCTCTCGATCCTGCCCGACATGCTGCGCCTGCTGCTGCTGCCCGGGCCGGCCACTCCGATCCATCCGGTTGCGGAGGTCGGCGCATGGTCTTCGACTCTCTTGCTGCCTGGAGTCGTCGTGCTGCTGCTGCTCTCGGCGCTGACGCTGAGCGCCTGGCGTCAGCACGCTCTCGTGCCGGGGTTCGCGCTGCTGCTGCTGCTGGGCACGATGGTGATGCTCGCGCCGTGGAAGCGCTTCCCGACGGGATATGCCGAGGTCGCCGCGCCTCTCTACGATCGCTACCTGTACGCGGCGCTGGCGGGACCGGCCGTGCTGGTCGGCTGGTTGCTGCGCCGGCCGCTGGCACGTCGGCCGCTGCTCGGCGCTGCGCTCGCCGTGGCGCTCGCGGTGCCCCTCGGCGTGCTGGCCAACCAGGCGTCGCTCGCGTGGAGTTCCGACGAGGCCTTCGCGCGAGCCGGTCTCGCGGCAGCGCCGCGCTCGCCGAACCTGTGGAATCACCTGGGTGTCGCGCTGCTCGAGCAGCAACGGGACGCGGACGATCCGATCCTGGCGAGGCACCTGGGCCTGGCTGCGCTGGCCGCCTTCGACGCCGCGCTGACGCTGCAGCCTGGCCAGACTCAGGCCGAGCTCAATCGCTTCCTGTCTCTGGCGATGCTGCAGAGGCGCGACGACGCCTTCATCGCTGCCGACCGCCTGCTGCAGCGCCATGGGAAGGAACCCGCCGTGCTGGAGAACATCGCCCAGTGGCATGCGGCCGAGCAGCGCTGGAGGGAAGCGAGCCAGCTCTTCCTGCGCGCCCTCGAGACGGGACACGCCCGTCCGGGCACGGAGCAGATGCTCGAGCAGTGCCTGAGCGCTGCCGAGGCCGAGCGGGCCGAGGCCGACCGGGCGAAGGCCGGCAGCCCGGCGGGGGCGCCTGCGCGCTGAGGCCTCCGCAGCGCGGGCCGCGCTGCGATCTGCCGTGTGCGCAGCGAGTCGCCGCGCGTGGCCGCTGCGCCTCGTGCGCGAGCGGCTGGTGCCGAAGGGGGGACTTGAACCCCCACTGTGTTGCCACAACTAGACCCTGAATCTAGCGCGTCTGCCAATTCCGCCACTTCGGCACGGAAGCGGGGAGGGATTGTAGGCAGCGGTCTGCCGGACGCAAGGGTCGGGACGGCGCTTCGTGGAGCGAAGACCGGGCGGGGTGGCCCCTTGCTGTTCGGACAAGGCCCCTCACAATGCACGCGATGAGCCAGCGCAAGCCTCAAAGCCTCAAGACGGTCTGCGTGAACCGCAAGGCTCGATTCGACTACGAACTGCTGGAGCACTACGAACTCGGCATGGTGCTGACGGGCTCCGAGGCCAAGGCGCTCCGCGAAGGCAAGGGCAACCTCACGGATGCCTACGTCGCGCTGCGGGGTGGCCGGCCGACGGTCTGCAACCTCGAGATCTCGCCCTACAGCCACGACTCGAGCGCGGCGCTGCCAACGCGGCGCGACCGCCTCCTGCTGCTCAACCGGCTGGAGATCCGCAAGCTCGAGGCCCGCATCAAGAAGGAGAAGGGCCTGACGCTCATTCCGCTCTCCGTGTACTTCAAGGGGCCGTGGGCCAAGCTCGAAGTGGCCGTGGCCAAGGGGCTCAGGAAGGGCGACAAGCGCGAGGCCATCAAGCGGCGCGAGGCGCAGCGCGACATCGACCGCGTGGGGCGCGAGCGCCGCTGAGCGCAGGCCGCCGCGTGCCTCCGCGCGCCGTGTCGGCACAGCGTGCTATCCTGCGAGCGTCATTCGTGCATGGGGGGCGATCGGTTTCGACCGAGTGGCCGTCCTGCCCAGGTGGCGTGCCGAGGTTCCAGGAGGCCTCGTAAAACCCCTGGAAAATGATAACTGCCAACAACAGTTACGCTCTGGCTGCCTGAGAACCAGGTAACCCGTCTCTCCGGACCTCGCCCACGGGACCGGAGAGACGACATCAGTGGGCTGGCCGGAAGTCCTTCTGCTCGGAGGGCCATGGCGAGATCAATCGAGCTGGCGGCGAAGAGGACCCTGTCGGCCGGGGGGCCTCGCTGCGACGCAGTACGTAGACCGACTATGCACGTAGAGGCCTGAGCAGGGGCGCTTTGGGACGCGGGTTCGATTCCCGCCGCCTCCACCACGATGTCTCCGCCCGTCGCCCGCGATCCGAAGTCGCCCGGGCCGGGCTCGTCGGCCTTGATGGCAGCAAGCGGACCCTGATAATCCCCGGGCCTCGTGGTGTCTCCCCCGATCGGCTGCGGCCGATACGCCTTGCATCGATCCGCCCGCTCCGGTCGGCACGCCCCTCAACCCTGGAAGTCTTCATGCGCCGAGTGCGGACGTCGCTGCTGTGCCTGTGCCTGTTGGCGGGAGGCCTGGCGGCGTGCACCTCTCCCTCCGAGATGCGGAAGGAGATCATCACCATCGATGGCCAGTGGCGCCTCGGCGAGATGCCGAAGGACTCCTTCGAGCGCATGATCGTCGCGGTGCAGGGTCTCGGGCAGCAGAACGAGGGCGACGAGACCCGACTGCTGGCCGAGCCGGACCTGCTCCGCCTCGTGCTGAAGAATCCGTCCTCGATGGTGCGCGCCGACGCACTGCGTTCGGCCTGGCTGCTGGCGGCCTATCTGCCAGTCGAGCCCTTCCGCGTCGACACGCTGGAAAAGCCGGATTTCAACAAGCGCACGCAGCGCCTCGAGGAGCTCATCGTCGAAGCGGACGACGTTGCGGCCGGGCTGGCGGTGGCGTCCGCGCAGGCCGATGGCGCCACCGTGCTGGGGGCACCGCCCGGAGCGCCCGTCTACTCCGCCGAGACGCTCGAGCTTGCGCTCTGGCTCGCGAACTTCCACGCGCCGACGGAGGTGCCCGAGATCGCGGTGGCCATGTCCGAGGTCGTGCTGACGCAGGCGCTGTCACGCAAGGCGCGCTTCGGGGAAGGCGACAAGCTCGGCAAGATCTTCGGCGACGGCATGGTGCCGAGCCTGCGTCATGCGCTGGTGCTCGTCACGCTGCACGCTGCGTCCGATCCGTATCCGGTCGTGCGCGAGGAGGCCTTGCGCTCCGCGCGCTACCTGCATCCCGACAACGGGCTCGCGCTCGTCGGTGGCGTGCTGGCGCGGGAGAACGACTCGGCCGTCGTGCTCGCCGCGCTGGAAAGCCTGGAGGTGATCGCGCCGGGGCTGTCCGCTGCCGACCTGCAGGCTGCGGTCGAACCGCTGACGGCGTCGACGGATGTCGCCGTGAAGATCCGCATCCGGGAACTGCTGGCGCGACACTCCGGATGAAGATCGTCCAGCTTGATCAGCCGCTGCGCTACGACGGCCTGCAGCTCTGCACCGCGTTCGTGACGGCTCACGCGCCGGACGTCGCGGGCCGCGACGACGTCATGGTGCTGTTCCGCGGCGAGGCCGACGTGCCGCGCGAGCACCTGGTGGATCTCGAAGATGCCGAGGCCGGTGCGGTCATCTACAGCCCCGAGATGGCGCACGTCATCCTTGAGCATCCGGGGCTGGACCTGCCGGAAGCCGTCTGGCGCCAGCGTGTGCTCGTGCGTCTCGCGGCGCAGTGGATCGCGTCGCGCAGCGGCGTGGTCGTGGACGTGCGCGGGAACGACCTGTACGTCGGCACCGGCAAGCTGTCGGTGTCGGTGGTCACGCGTTCGCCCCGCGGGTCGCTGCTGCACTTCGCGGTCAACGTGGACATCGAGGGCACCCCCGTGGCGACGGCCGGGCTGCGCGACCTGCGCATCCGGCCGCGCGAGTTCCTCGCGGCGGTGGCGCGGCTCTACGCCGAGGAACTGCAGTCGGCGGCGCACGCGGCCGGAAAGGTGCGGCCCGTTCCGTGAGCGACACGCAGAGTCCCCCCGCGCCGCACCGCACGCGCGGCATCCTGCTGAACATCGCCAAGCTGGCTTTCGCCGGCGGGCTCATGTGGTGGGTGCTGCATTCCGTCGGCTTCGACACGGTGAGCGAGAGCCTGCAGAACATCCACATGGGCACGTGGGTGCTGGGCTTCCTCGCCATTTTCATCGGGACCTGCATCTCCATCCTGCGCTGGTACGTGCTCATGCGCTCGGTGGGCCTCGACACGACGATGTGGAGCGTCTTCCGCCTCGGCTGGATCGGCGTCTTCTTCAACAACATCGTGCCGGGCCTGACGGGCGGCGACCTGGTGAAGGCCATCTACGTCACGCGCGAGCATCCCAACCAGCGCGCCGACGCGGTCATCTCCGTGATCGTGGACCGCATCATCGGCATCGTCGCGCTTGCGCTCATCGCCGCGGTGGTCATTCCCTTCGACTTCGCCCGCTTCGGGCAGGCGGCGCTGGGCATCTACGGATTCCTCGGCGCCACGGCCATCGGCACGGCGCTGGTGCTCTCGCGGCGCGTGAAGGCCTTCCTGAAATCGCTGCTGGCTCGCTTCGGTCGCGAGGGAAAGCCCGCCGACGGCGACAGCCCGGGCATGCTGGTCAAGCTCGACCGTGCGATCTCGATCTATCGCGACCGCATGGGCACGATCGCAATCGCCCTGCTCATGTCCTTCGCCGTGCACCTGTTGCTCATCGTGGGCATCTGGCTCTTCGGCGGCGCGATCGCGCACGGCAACACGCCCGCGCCGGGGCTCTCGGTCGAGGACACCGCGGCGCGCCAGGGCGAGCTCGACGCTCTCGGCGCGCTCGGCATCGACGTCTACTGCTCGACCGTGCCGATCATCATGATCATCTCGTCGCTGCCGATCGCGCCGGCGGGCATGGGCGTCGGCGAAGCGGCCTTCAAGCATTTCTTCGGCCTCGTCGGCGTGGCGGGCGGCGATGCCGTCGCGTTGTCGCTCACGTATCGTCTCACGGCGATGATCTCGTCGCTGCTCGGCGGCATCTTCCTCGTGCTCGATCGCAAGAAACATCCCAAGCCACCCGCCGACTCGGCGGACGGCTCCACCGCCTGAACGTCCATGTCCGGCGATCGCGCCGGCGGTCCGCTGCGACAGCGTGCCGGCACGCGCGATTCCGGGCTCGCCTCTTTTCCGCTTCCCATTCTTCCATCACGGATGTGCTCATGACCCTGCTCGTCGTCGGTTCCGTCGCTTTCGATACCGTCGAGACTCCCTTTGGCCGCGCCGAGCGCGTGCTGGGCGGCTCGGCCACCTTCTTCGCCTTCGCGGCCAGCTACTTCACGAAGCAGCGCCTGGTCGGCATCGTCGGCAACGACTTTCCGCGCGCGGTGCTGGACGAGTTCGGTGCGCGCGGCATCGACATCAGCGGTCTGACGCTGAGCAAGGATGGCAAGACCTTCCACTGGACGGGCAAGTACGAGGGGGACATGAACGCGGCGCAGACGCTCGGCGTGTCGCTCAACGTGCTGGGCGACTACAAGGCCGCCGTGCCCGAGTCGTTCCGCGACAGCCCCTACGTGTTCCTCGCGAACGATCATCCGCAGACGCAACTCGACGTGCTGGCCGCCGTGAAGGGTGATCCCTTCTCCGTCGCCGACACGCGCGACTTCTGGATCTCCGAGGAGCCGAAGCTGCTGAACAAGGTGCTCGAGGTCGTCAACGGTCTGGTGCTCAATGAGCACGAGGCGCGCCTGCTGACCGGCGAGAAGAACCTCGTGTGCGCCGGACTGGAGATCATGAAGCGCGGCCCGGAGTTCGCGGTGATCAAGAAGGGCGAGCACGGCGCGTTGCTGTTCTCGTCGGAGGGCACCTTCGCGCTCCCCGCGTATCCGTTGTCGGACGTGCGCGATCCGACCGGCGCCGGCGACGCCTTTGCAGGCGGACTCATGGGCTACCTCGCCTCGAGCGGCAAGCGCTCGCTCGAGGCCGTGCGCCGCGGCCTGACCTGGGGCACGGTGTGCGCCTCCGTGGCCGTGCAGGACTTCTCCGTGGAGCCGTTCCGTCGGGTCACCCGCGAGCAGCTCAACGATCGCCACGACGCCTTCCTGCACGCCATCCGCTTCTGATCCGGCCCGGCAGCCGGCGGCGGCTGCGAGGCCGTCCGATGGAACCGACGGAGGCCGCCCGCGTGTCGGGCGGCCTCCGCGCTTGTGGAAGACGGGCGGGGGACGTAACGCCGGGTCGAGCAAGCCGTCGGGCAGGGAGAGAATGGTCCCCGGATTTCCTTGTTCGATCCCGGCCTGCAGCATGTTAAGTACGTGTTAGGTGCGGTTCGGACGCGTCCAGGAGGCCTGTTGCAAGGCATCCCCCGAACCGGAGTTCAGCACATGGAGATCGACACGATGAATCCGACTGGCAGCAAGACCGGTGCCCCGAATCCCCCGTCGCGACCCGGTCAGGGCCCGAGCGGGATGTCTCCCGAGGTCGAGTTGACGCTCGGGCAGATCGAGAAGCAGTTCGGCAAGGGTTCCATCATGCGCCTCGGAGATCGGCCCGACACGCCGATCGAGGGCATCTCCACCTGCGCGCTCTCGCTCGACATGGCGCTGGGTGGCTACGGCCTGCCCAAGGGACGCATCGTGGAGATCTTCGGCCCGGAGAGTTCCGGCAAGACGACGCTCACGCTGCACGTGCTCGCCGCGGCGCAGCGCGCCGGCGGGGCCTGCGCCTTCATCGATGCCGAGCACGCGCTCGATCCGACGTATGCGAGGAAGCTCGGCGTCGACACGGACAACCTCATTCTCTCGCAGCCCGACACGGGCGAGCAGGCGCTCGAGATCTGCGAGATGCTCGTGCGCAGCAATGCCTTTGCAGCCATCGTGATCGACTCCGTGGCGGCGCTCGTGCCCAAGGCGGAACTCGAGGGCGAGATGGGCGACACGCACGTCGGCCTGCAGGCCCGGCTCATGTCGCAGGCGATGCGCAAGCTCACCGGCACCATCTCGAAGACCGGTACCTGCGTGATCTTCATCAACCAGATCCGCGAGAAGATCGGCGTGTTCTTCGGCAGCCCCGAAACGACCACGGGCGGCCGCGCGCTGAAGTTCTACTCGTCGGTGCGGCTCGACATCCGCCGCATCGGTTCGCTGAAGGTGGGCGAGGAGATGGTCGGCAGCCGTGTCCGTGTCACGGTGGTGAAGAACAAGATGGCGCCCCCGTTCCGCAAGGCGGAGTTCGACGTGCTCTTCAACCAGGGCATCTCGCGCGAGGGTGACGTGATCGACCTCGCGGTGGAGAAGAACATCATCGAGAAGTCGGGCACCTGGATGTCTTTCGGCAGCACGCGCCTCGGCCAGGGCCGCGAGAAGGCCCGGGACTTCCTGCTCGAAAACAAGGACATCATGTCCGAGATCGAGAACAAGGTCCGCGCGTCCTTCGCGCCGCCTGCGCCGAAGGTGGCACCCGCGCCGCCGGCTTCGGCCAGCGGGCCGGCCGTTTCCGGCGCAGCGCCGACAGCGCCGACAGCGCAGGCCGCCGGGCCCGGCTCATCGAGCGGGATGCGTCCCCCGATGACCGCTTCCAAGGCTCCGGTGTCCTCGATCAGGAACGGCAAGGCCTCGAGCTGAGCCGGCACTCGTCGGCGCGCGACGGTTCGCCGTCGCGCGCCGGGCGGCTGCACCCAGGTGCATTCGTCGAAGCCTTTGCGCGCTCTCGCGGATGCACCGGCGCGTCCGGTGGAGGTCATCGGCCGCTGGGGGGTGGACGACACTCGCCTCGGTTGGCGATCCTGCGCACATGACTCCCGATCAGCTCCGAGCGGCTTTCCTCACGCACTTCGAGACGCGCGGTCACACTCGCTATCCGAGCGACAGCCTCGTGCCCGAGAACGACCCGACGCTGCTCTTCACCGGCGCGGGGATGAACCAGTTCAAGGCGATGTTCCTCGGCAAGGGCAACCTGCCGTTCACGCGCGCGACGACTTCGCAGAAGTGCCTGCGCATGCCGGACCTCGAGAACGTGGGGCGCACCGCGTCGCACCACACCTTCTTCGAGATGCTCGGCAACTTCTCCTTCGGTGACTACTTCAAGGAAGAAGCCATCGTGTGGGCGTGGGAACTGCTCATGGCGCTGGGCCTGCCCCCGGCGCGCCTGTCCGTCACGGTGTTTCAGGACGATGACGAGGCCGCCCGCCTCTGGCACGAGAAGGTCGGCCTGCCCAGGGACCACATCTTCCGCTGCGGCGAGGATGACAACTTCTGGCCTGCGTCGGCGCCGAGCAAGGGGCCCAACGGCATCTGCGGCCCGTGCTCCGAGATCTACTTCGATTGCCATCCCGAACGCGGAGGCTTTCCGACGGGAGGGCCCTCCACGGACGGCAAGCGCTTTGTCGAGATCTGGAACCTCGTCTTCACGCAGTTCGAGCGACAGGATGGCGGAAAGCTGGTGCCGCTGCCGAACGCGAACATCGACACGGGCATGGGATTCGAGCGGGTCGTGCGCGTCGTGGAGTCGCTGCAGGCCGGGCGCATGCTCGCAAGCAACTTCGAGACGACGCTGTTCGCGCCGCTCATGGACGCGATCCACGCCCATGTCGGGAGGCGCACGGAGTTCGGTACGCCTGACGGAACCCGCACGCGGCGCATCGCGGACCATGTGCGCGCGGCGACCTTCTGCATCGCGGATGGCGTGCGGCCCTCCAACGAGAAGCAGGGTTATGTCGTGCGCAAGGTGCTGCGCCGCGCGATGCTGGACCGCCACGTGCTCGGCGGCGACCTGCGCACCAGCTGGCTCGCGACGCTGTCCGGCAGCGTGGTGGAGGCGCTTGGAGGAGCCTGGCCCGCGCTTCACGAGGCGCGCTCGGTCATCGAGCAGACGATCGCCGCAGAGGAGGAGAAGTTTGCCGGCGCGTTCCTGAGCGGAAGCCAGCGCCTCGCGGTCATGGCGGACGAGACGCGCAAACAGGGCAGCGGCACGCTGTCCGGACCCGCCTCGTTCCTGCTCTACGACACCTTCGGGCTGCCACTCGACCTGCAGCGCATGCTGCTCGAGGAGCAGGGGCTCGGTCTCGACGAGGAGGGCTTCCGCGCTGCCATGACCGAGCAGCGCCGCCGATCGCGCGAGGGCAGCCGCATCTCCGACCGGATCTTCGACGAGGGGCCGCTGGCAGGCGTCAGCGGCTCCTTGCCCGCCACGCGATTCGAGCGCGACGCGCTCGAGTTGCCCGAAGTGCGCGTGCTCGCCGTGGTGGACGACATGCCGGTCGGCGGCGCCGCGCCCGCAGCCGGGAGCTCGGCCGAGACCGATGCGACGTCGGTCGCAATGGCCGCCGCATTCCACGGAGACGCGGAGGGCGTCGATGGTCTGCGTCGCGTGATCCTCGTGCTGGACCGCACGCCGTTCTACGCCGAGGGCGGCGGGCAGGTGGGCGACGCGGGCACGATCGAGGGCGCCGGCTGGCGCGTCGAGGTGGACGACACCGTAGCGCTGCGCGGCATCACGCTGCACCGCGGCGTCGTGGTGCAGGGTGTCGCGGCTCCCGGCTCCGCCCGGGCGAGTGTCGACGGCGCGCTGCGAGCCGCCACCGCACGCAACCACACCGGCACGCACCTGTTGCACGCCGCGCTGCGCAGCGTGCTGGGACCCGAGGTCACGCAGGCCGGCTCGCTGGTGTCTTCGGAGCGGCTGCGTTTCGACTTCCGCTTTCCGCGCGCCCTCACGGAGAAAGAAGTGCTGGCCGTGGAGACCCTCACCAACGAGTGGATCCTGGGCAACACGTCGGTGGTGAGCGCAGAGATGCCACGCGACGAGGCTCGCGCGCTGGGGGCCATGGCCCTCTTTGGCGAGAAATACGGCGAAGTCGTGCGCGTCGTGCGCGTGCCCGACAGCGCGCACGGCCGGGACAGCGTGGAGCTGTGCGGCGGCACGCACGTCACGCGCTCCGCGGACATCGGCATGCTGCGCATCCAGTCCGAAGCCTCGGTGGCGGCGGGCATCCGGCGCATCGAGGCGCGCACCGGTCTCGGGGCGCTGGCGCTGGCGCGGCAGGAGGAGTCGACGCTGCGCGGCGCTGCGGCGATGTTCAAGACCTCGCCCGAGCTGCTTGCGGAGCGCATCGCTGCGCTGCAGGAGGAACTGAAGGCCACCCGGCGCGACCTGGACGAGCTGCGTGATCGCACCGCCGCCGACCGGCTGTCCGGCTCCGTCCGCACGTGGAATGGCCTGCAGGTGCTGGTGGCTGCTGTCGACGGTCTGCCTGTCAAGAAGCTGCGCGAGTTGTCGGGCGAGTACGTGAAGCGAGGCACCGACGTGGTGCTGCTCGGTGTCCCGGAAGCTTCGGGAACGTCCGTGCTGGTCTCGTGCAGCGCGGCGGCCCAGAAGGCAGGCCTGCCCGCGAATGCACTCATGGCGACGCTGGGAGAGGCGCTCGGCGGCAAGGGCGGCGGCAACGCGGCCTTCGCGCAGGGCAAGGGTGGGGTGGTGACGGATCTGGTCGCCGTGCTGAATGCCGCCCTGGAATCCTCGGCGGCCGCCCGGCACTAAGGGACTTTTCCCGGCCCGCCGCCGCCGGTAGAGTGGGACGATTCCGGTTGGCGGGCGACGAACCCCGACGACCCGGCGCGAGAGGCCCTCCAGGAGGGGGCTGATCGACGGCCGGGGCGCCGCGGGCCAGGGCGCCGGTTCGACGGTGAGTTCAAGCAAGGCTCGAATAGGCAGGACACGTTCATGGCAGTCCCGAAGCGAAAGACCAGCAAGGCCCGCAAGCGCAAGCGCCGGGCGCACCTGGCCCTCGACCTCCCCGCCACCTCGCTCTGTGCCCGTTGCGGCGCCGAGAAGGTGCCGCACGCGGTCTGCAACAACTGCGGCTACTACCGCGGTCGCGACGTCTTGAACCTCGAAGCCTGAGCGGCGCCCCGTGAGAATCGCCGTCGATGCGATGGGTGGTGATGATGCCCCTCGCTGCGTGATCGAGGGCGCCGCGCTGGCCATCTCGCGTGGCCTCGTCACTCCCGCTGAACTGCTGTTTGTCGGCCGCGCGGCGGACCTGCAGCCGCTCCTGGAGGCCGCGTCGCTCACGGGCGCAGAGCTCGTCGACGCCGTCGAGGTCATCGGCATGGACGAGAGTCCGGCGGCGGCGATCCGGACCAAGAAGAACAGCTCGATCGTCGTCGCCATGCGCGCCGTGCTGGAGAAGCGGGCCGACGCTTTCGTGTCCGCCGGCAACACCGGCGCGTGCGTGGCGGCCAGTTCGCTGGTGCTTGGCCGATTGCCGGGCGTCGCGCGGCCCGGCATCGCGGCGCCGATGCCGACGCGTCGCGGTCCCAGCGTCGTCATCGACGTGGGCGCGAACATCTACTGCAAGCCCGAGCACATGCTGCAGTACGCGATCATGGCGGGCGAGTACGCCCGTGCGGCCTTCGGCAAGGATGAGCCGCTCATCGGCCTGCTGAACATCGGCGAGGAGGAAGGCAAGGGCAACCCGCTCATCCAGCAGGTGCACGCGCTGCTCCAGTCCGCTCAGCTCAACTACAAGGGTTTCGTCGAGGGACAGGACATCCTCGCCGGCGCCTGCGACGTCGTGGTGTGCGAGGGCTTCGTCGGCAACGTGATCCTGAAGGTCGCCGAGGGCGTCGCCTCCTTCGTGCATGACCAGGTGGGCGCGGCCTTCAAGTTGCATCCGCCGCGGCCCGAAGTCGGCCAGGCCGTGCGCGCAGCCTTCGAGCGCCTCGATTATGCCGAGTACGGCGGTGCGCCGTTGCTGGGCGTGGCGGCGCCGGTGCTCATCGGCCACGGGCGTTCGAACGCGCCGGCCGTCATGAACATGATCAGGGCCGCGCGCGCGGCGGTCGAGCACAACGTCAACAACCGCATCGTCGAGCGCATCGCGGCCGCCTCGCGCGAGAGCCCGACATGACGCGCGTAGCCTTCGGAATCGCCGGAACGGGTTCGTGCGTGCCGGACAAGGTGCTCTCCAACGCGGATCTGTCCGTGATGGTGGACACGTCCGACGAATGGATCACGCAGCGCACCGGCATCAAGGAGCGCCGCATCGCGGCCGAGGGTCAGAGCACGTCAGACCTCTGCATCGAGGCAGGGCGTCTCGCGCTGCAGTCCGCAGGCCTCACCCCCGACCGCATCGACCTCATCATCCTTGCGACGGTCACGCCCGACATGCACGTGCCGGCGACATCGTGCCGCATCCAGGCCGCGCTGGGCTGCGTGCGCGCGGCCGCCTTCGACATCGCGGCCGGCTGCACCGGTTTCGTCTACGCGACGAACATCGCGGCGCAATTTCTGTGGACCGGAACGTATCGCAACGTGCTGGTCATCGGAGCCGAGTGTCTGTCGCGCATCACGAACTACAACGACCGCTCGTCGTGCATCCTCTTCGGTGACGGCGCCGGGGCGGTCGTGTACAGCAGCGAGCACTTCCAGTGGGGCGAGGTGCGCAGCTGCTCCATCGAGGCCGACGGCAACGGCTACGACGTCATGTACCAGACGGCCGGCGGCGCGCGATTGCCCATCACCGCCGAGCTCATCGAGCAGGACGCGCACAAGCTCGTGATCCGGGGCCGCGAGGTCTACAAGTTCGCCACCAACAAGATGGTCGAGCTCGTGCGGCGCGAGGCGGCGAACAATCCCGAGCTGACGCTGGGCGCCGTCATCCCGCACCAGATGAACGCGCGCATCATCGAAGCGGCGCGCGAGCGGCTCGAGCTGCCCGAGAATGCCATCTACGTGAACATCGAGCGCTTCGGCAACACGTCGTCCGCGTCCATTCCGCTGGCCCTCGATGAGGCGCGGCGCAACGGCTTCCTCGACCCGCACAAGGACAAGCTCGTCGTGCTCTGCGCCTTTGGCGCCGGTCTGACGTGGGGTTCCGTGGGGCTGCGCTGGTGAGTGGCGCGCTGCCGCCGGCCCGTGGCGCGCTCCTCTTTCCGGGGCAGGGCAGCCAGCACCAGGGAATGGGCCTCGACCTGGCGCAGGCCGAGCCGGCCGCGCATGCCGTCTTCGAGCTCGCCCAGCGCACGCTCGGCTTCGACCTGCGGGCCATCCTCGGGGGCGGCGACAGCGCGCGCCTCGATCGCACGGACATCTGCCAGCCCGCCATCCTCGCCACCTCGCTGGCGTGCATGGCCGCGCTCGAGCAGCGCGGCCTCATCCGCCGAGAGCGCGTCGTTGCCGTCGCGGGCCTGAGCCTGGGCGAATACACGGCCCTCACATGGGCAGGGGCACTGCAGCCCGCCGACGCCCTTTCGCTGGTGGCCCTGCGGGGTCAGGCGATGCAGCGTGCGTCGGAGGAGCGGCCCTCGGGAATGCTCTCGCTCGTCGGCGCGACGCCGGAGTCGGCTGCTGCGCTCTGCGAGGCGGCTCGCGGCGACGGCGTGCTCGTCGTGGCCAACCTGCTGGCCAAGGGGCAGGTGGCCATCGCGGGGACGCGCGAGGCGCTGGAGCGCGCCTCCGGCCTCGCGCGCGAGCACGGCGTCCGCAAGGCCATCCCGCTCAGCGTGGCCGGCGCCTTCCACTCGCCGTGCATGCAGGCCGCGGCCGCTACGCTGAAGGAGGCGCTCGCGCGCACCACGATCGTGGCGCCGCGCGTGCCCGTCGTCATGAACACCTCTGCGGAGCCCACGACGGATCCGTCCGTGATCCGCACGCTGCTCGAGCGCCAGGTCACGGCGCCGGTGCTGTGGCAGTCATCGATCGCGGCGCTGACCGCACTGGGTGCGACGAGCTTCCTCGAACCGGCGCCAGGCCGGCAGCTCACGAACATGCTCAAGCGTTCCGAGCTGCCACCGGCCACCGCCACGTGCGCCGATGTGGCTGAATTGCAGGCATTGCAGGCGTGGCCGGAGGGCGATGCGTGACGGATCTCACGGGCAAGGTCGCGATCGTGACCGGTGGCTCGCGCGGCATCGGCCTCGCGATCAGTCAGGAGCTGGCGCGCGCCGGCTGCCGGGTGGCGGTGCTCGCCACGACTCAGGACGGAGCCGATCGGGGTGCCGCCGCGGCGATGGCCACGGCCTCGGACGCCGCCGCGCAGTGCGTCGGCTACGCGGCCGACGTGCGCGATGCAGCACGCACGAACGAGGTCGTCGCCGACGTGATCAAGCGCTGGGGGCGGCTCGACATCCTCGTGAACAACGCCGGCATCACGCGCGACAACCTGCTCATGCGCATGGCCGACGAGGACATCGAGTCGGTGCTGGACACGAACCTCAAGGGCACGCTCTTCGCCTGCCGCGCGGTGGCGCGCCCGATGACCAAGGCCCGCAGCGGCTGCATCGTGAACGTCTCCTCGATCGTCGGCATCACCGGCAACGCCGGCCAGAGCAACTACGCGGCCGCAAAGGCCGGGCTCCATGGCCTGACCCGGTCGCTCGCCAAGGAATTCGGCGGGCGTGGCGTGCGTGTGAATGCCGTCGCCCCGGGCTATATCCAGACCGACATGACGGCCTCGCTGTCCGAGGAACTGAAGGCCGAGAGCCTGAAGCACATCCCGCTCGGGCGCCTCGGCGACCCGGTGGACATCGCGCGCACCGTGCTCTTCCTCTGCTCGGACGAGGCCAGCTACATCACCGGCACGACCCTTGTCGTGGACGGGGGCATGTCGCTTTGAAACAGCTGCGCGCGGCTTGACTGGCGGCCCCGGGTCGGGACACTATGCGCCCCGCGGCGGCCTCTCAGAGAGGCCACGTTCATCGACCCGCGGATCGCAAGGCTGCCTGAGGAGAGACACGTGGTTGCAACCAAGGACATCGAGGAGAAGGTCATCGCCATCGTCTGCGAGCAGATGGGGGCGAGCCGCGACAAGGTCAACCTGACCACCTCGTTCATCCAGGACCTGGGCGCCGATTCGCTGGACACCGTCGAACTCGTCATGGAGTTCGAGGATCACTTCAGCATCAGCATCCCGGATGAAGAGGCCGAGAAGATCCAGACCGTGGGAGACGCGGTGACGTTCATCTCGAGTCACTCGGCCAACGGCTGAGTCACGATCGCACCCCACGCGATGAGCCCGCGCACACCTCGTTCGACAGTCCGCACATGACCAGGACCATGCGTCGGGTCGTCGTCACGGGTCTGGGTGGCGTCACGAGCCTCGGTCTCGACTTCGAGACGAGCTGGCGCGGCATGCTCGCCGGCGCGAACGGCATCGGTCCGATCGAGTCCTTCGACACGACGGAGTTCAAGACGCACTTCGGCGGGGTCATCTCGGGCTACAAGCCCGAGGCGCACTTCGATCCACTCGAGGCGAAGAAGCTCGACCTCTTCACGCAATTTGCGATCCTCGGGGCCGCCGACTGCCTGAAGGATGCGCGCATCGACCTGGCCGCCACGGACCTCGAACGCTTCGGCTGCATCATGGGCACGGGCATCGGCGGCATCAAGGCGATCGAGACCCAGCACCTCGACCAGCTCGAGCGCGGGCCGCGTCGTGCGTCGCCGCACTTCATTCCGAAGATGATGCCCAACGCGATGGCGGGGCACATCTCCATCCGCCACGGGCTGTGCGGCACGAACTTCGTGACCAGCTCGGCGTGCGCATCGGGAGGCCACGCGCTGGGCGTCGCGCTGCGAGCGATCCAGGCGGACGAAGCGGACCTCATCCTGTCCGGCGGAAGCGAGTCGTCCGTGACGCCGCTGGCCGTGGCGGCGTTCAACTCGATGAAGGCGCTCTCCACGCGCAACGAAGCGCCCGAGCGCGCCAGCCGCCCCTTCGACAAGGATCGCGACGGCTTCGTCATGGGTGAAGGCTCCGGCATCCTGCTGCTGGAGGAGCGCGAGCACGCCCTGAAGCGCGGCGCGCGCATCTATGCCGAATTCCTGGGTTACGGCAGCACGGCGGATGCCTTCCACATCACGCAGCCCAAGGAGGACGGCGCCGGACCTCGGCGCGCGATGCAGCTTGCGCTGCGGACCGCCGGTCGCCGCCCCGAGGACGTCGACTACGTCAACGCGCACGGCACGTCCACGCACTACAACGACCTCGTCGAGTCCTCGGCTATCAGGCAGGTCTTCGGTGCGCACGCGGACAAGCTCGCCGTGTCGAGCACGAAGTCCATGATCGGGCACCTGCTCGGCGGCTCGGGCGCGATCGAGGCCGCGGTCACGTGCCGCTCCATCGCGGACGGCATCGTGCACCCGACGCGCAATCACGAGAACCCGGGCGAGGGTTGCGACCTCGACTACGTGCCGGGCGAGAGTCGGACCCTCGCGATCCGCAACGCGATCAGCAACTCGCTGGGCTTCGGCGGCCACAACGTCTGCCTGCTCTTCGGGCGACACGAAGCCTGACGCGATGACGGCGTCCGGCGATCGGCGCGAGCGGCTGGCCGCGGCCCTTGCGCGCATCGACCAGGGTCACGTGCTGCGCTTCGCGGATCGTCTCGCCGACGCGGAACTTCAGCGCTTCCTGGGGCAGCTCGAGTCGCTCGACCTGCAGCGCCTGCCCCGACTCATTCACGCGGTGCTCGGCGGTGCGGGCGCAGCGCAGGGCGCCGCTCCGGGACGGGCGTCGCCGGCCGTCGTCGAGCCGTGCGATCTGCTCGAGTGGGGCGAGGGCAGCGAGCACCGCGCGCGTGATGCCGCGGCGCGCGCCGCCGGCGAGGAGCTGCTGCGCAAGGGAGCTGTCGCAGCCTTTCTCGTTGCGGGCGGGCAGGGCAGTCGTCTCGGCTACGACGGACCCAAGGGCCGTTATCCCGTGGGGCCGCTGACCAACCGTTCCCTCTTTGCCTACCATGCCCAGCGCGTGCTGGCGACGTCGCGACGCTACGGAGCGGCGGCGCCGCTCTACGTGATGACCTCCGAAAGCAATCACGAGAGCAGTGTCGCGGCCTTTCACGAGGCGCAGTTCTTCGGCCTGGAACCGGACCAGGTGCGCTTTCTCGTGCAGGGCATGCTGCCCGCGGTGGACAGGCACGGCAAACTGCTTCTCGCAGGACGGGGCGAGCTCTGCATGAGCCCCGACGGTCACGGCGGCAGCCTGTTCGCGATGCTCCGCAGCGGAGCGCTGGACGACATGTCGCGCCGGGGCGTGGAGCAGATCTTCTACTTCCAGGTGGACAATCCACTGGCGCGCGTGCTCGATCCCGTCTTCATCGGACACCACGCGCTGGGCCAGGCGGAGATGTCCAGCAAGGTCGTTCCCAAGCGAGACGCCAGCGAGAAGGTCGGAGTCGTGGCACGCATCGACGGGCGCGTCGGCGTCATCGAATACAGCGACCTGCACCCGGAGCTTGCCGCCGCGCGGGACGACGCGGGCCGCCTGCGTCATCGCGCGGGCAACATCGCGATCCACATGCTGGCCGTGCCGTTCGTGCGCCGCATCACGGGCGCCGGCATCGAGCTGCCCGTCCACCGCGCTGACAAGATCGTCGCGTGCCTGGACGAGCACGGCGAGCCGATGAAGCCCGATCGCCCCAACGCGGTGAAACTGGAGATGTTCGTCTTCGACGCGCTGGGCTTCGCGGAGCGGGTCGTCACGCAGGAGGTGCGCCGCGAGGACGAGTTCGCGCCGGTGAAGAACGCGCAGGGCGAGGACAGTCCGGCCTCGGCCCGGGATGCGCTGGCCGATCAGGCGCGCCGCTGGATGGCGGCCGCCGGCCTCGCCGGTCCGGCGGGCGCCGCGGACGTCGGCCCGCTCTTCGCGCTGGATCAGGAGGAATTCCTCGCTAATCTCACTCGCGGCGACTACGGGCCGGTCTTCGACCGGTCCTGAAGTTCCCGGCACAAGTCTCCGGAGTCCCGCGAGCTGCGGCAGGAGCGGCGGAGCCGACGGCGAGCAGGAGGGCGAGGCGTGGCGACATCGATCGGCTCTGACGGCATGAAGGTGGCCTTGCTCGCCGGCGGACCGTCCGCGGAGCATGAGGTCTCGCTGCAGACGGGCGCCGAGATGGCGGCGCAGCTGCAGGCGGGTGGCGTGGTCGTGCGACCCGTCTTCATCTCGCGCGACAACGTGTGGCACTTCGGCACGGCAGGCTCGGACCTGTCAGCCGCCGCGCGCGAGCCGGGCGTGCCACTACAGGCGGCGCTGGCCGAGCTGGGCCGCAGCCACGAGACGGCCTGCCTCGCGCTGCACGGCGCCTTCGGCGAGGACGGTCGCCTGCAGCGCCTGTTCGAGCAGCACGGCCTGCGCTTCACGGGCAGCGGCAGCCACGCCTCCGAGATCGGCATGGACAAGGACCTGTCCAAGCTCGCGGCGAGCAAGCTCGGCGCGCCGTGTGCGCGGCACGAGCTCGTCACGCTGGCCGCCGCGTCGCCGGGCAAGGTGCCCGTGAACCGGTTGCTGAAGCTCATCGGCCTGCCGTGCGTGGTGAAGCCCGTGTGCGGCGGGAGCAGCGTTGGCGTGAGTCGCGTGCGCAGCGAGGAGCAGCTTGTCCCCGCGGTGCTTGCGGCCTGCTCCGCCGATCCCACCGGTCGCGCGATGGTGGAGGAATGGCAGTCCGGCACCGAGATCGCATGCGGCGTGCTGCGGCGCGCCGGCGCCGTGATCACGCTGCCGCTGGTCTCCATCCGGCCGGCGGGCGATGCCTTCTACGACTACCACGCGAAGTACGAGGCCGACGACACGCAGTTCGCCTGCCCGGCTCCCGTGAGCGACGAAGCCCGATTGCTCGTGGAGCGCGTGTCGCGAGGCCTGTACGAGGGACTCGAGCTGCGTGGTGTCGTGCGCGTGGACTTCATCGTGCGATCTGCCGACGAAGTGCCGGTCTTCCTCGAGTTGAACACCCTGCCCGGTTTCACCTCCCACAGCCTGGTGCCGCGCGCGGCCGGCGTGTACGGCCTGAGCCGGTTCGACGTGCTGTCTGCCGTGCTTGCCGACGCCGACACACCGGCCGCCGATGCGCCGCGCGCGCTCCGGGGAGGCACGGCGTGATCCGCGTCGTGGTGGCAGGCGTTGCCGGGCGCATGGGGCGGCTCGCGCTCGCGACGCTCCAATCGGCCGAGGGCATCGAGGTCTGCGGCACGCTCGTGCGCGGCTCGGATGCTCCCGCGGTGTTCGAGCTGGTGCGGCCGGATGTCCTGCTGGACTTCACGCTCGCTCCGGCGAGTCGTGAACTGGGTCCGCTGGCCGCGGAGCGCGGCATCAGCCCGGTCATCGGGACGAGCGGGCTGTCCGCGGAGGACGTCGGAGCGTTGCGCGCGGCCTGCGATCGAGGCCACGTGGGCGGGCTGCTCGTGCCCAACTTCTCGGTCGGCGCGGTGCTGCAGATGCGCCTCTCGGCGGAGGTCGCCCGGCACATGCCCTGCGTCGGCATCCACGAGGTGCACCACGTCGGCAAGCGCGACGCGCCTTCGGGCACCGCGCGCGCCACGGCTGCCGCGCTGGCCGCAGCCGGCGGGGCGTCGTCGGAGATGCAGGTGCCGATCACGAGCGAGCGCCGGGACGATGCCCTGGCCGAACAGACGGTGCGCTTCGAGCAGGCCGGCGAGAGCCTCGAACTCGTGCACAAGGTCACCGACCGGAGTGCCTACATGCCCGGCGTGCTGCTGGCCGTGCGGCGCGTGCGCGCACTGAGCGGCCTGCACGTCGGACTCGAGGGCCTGCTGGCCTGAGTCGGTCGCCGGCGCGGCCCGACGCTGCCCGGCGCGGCCCGGCGCGGCCCGACGCTGCCCGGCGCTGCGCTGCGCCGCGGCCGTGACCCTTGCTATCATCCCGCCGCGAGCCAGAGTGGCGGAATCGGCATACGCGGCGGATTCAAAATCCGCAGCCTCTCACGAGGCGTGGGGGTTCAAGTCCCCCCTCTGGCACCACACTTGCCCCGTGGCACCGGCAGGTCCGCTGCCGCGAGCGCTGGCGGCAGCGGGTGGCACGCGCGGGCGCTCAGCCGCGCCACGCGCGCCAGTCGCGGGCATCGGCTCCTTCGGCTCCCTCGGCAGCTTCGGCGTCGTCGGCATCCTCGGCGTCTGCAGCACCGGGCGGCACGTGCTCGTGCGCGTGCTCGTCGGTCTGCGCGACGGAAGCGGCCTGGCGCGGCGCCGGCCGCGTGTCGGCCGGCAACTCGTCGGCGTGTGAACGCAGCCCCAGCACGCGGAACATGGCGAGCTGGAAGAGCACGAAGACCAGCAGCACGACGGCCGCCCACACGAACATGCCGGCTTGCGGAAACACCGTGCTGCCGATGAGCGCGAGCAGGCCGCCCGCAACGAGCACGACGACGGCGAGCAGCGCCGAGGACGTCGCGAGCCGCTTCCAGTGTCCATCCACCATGCGGCGAGACTAGCACGCGCTGCGTGGCGCGGGAGGGCACGGCCGATCATGCGCCCGGCGGCGAGATGCGCTCAGTGGCTCGTGGATGCATTGAGCCCCCAGTTCCAGGGGCGGAATGTCACGGGGAGGCCGGGCGACAGGCGGAGGTCCGGCGCCTGCGCGGCGATCCAGGTCGGCGCATCGGGCACGAAGTCCTCCGCGAACCAGTCGAAGATCTCCGAGAGCACCAGCGCGCCGTCTTCCGTCGTGACGTTGCTGCGGGCGTGCAGGAAGCGCGTGGCGCGGGCGGCGGGCTGCGCGTCCAGCAGGGCCCCGGTGAAGGGTTCGCGGGGCAGCTCCGGGCAGCTGATGCTGACGCAGTTGAGCGCGATGTGCACCTCCGGCCTCCGGAAGCGGGGGCGCACGATGTCGTTCTCGAGTTCGTAGAGGTTCACTTCGGCGCCGTCGAGCTGGAAGCAGGTCAGGTAGAAGAAGTCGATCTTGCTGTCGTTGTCCGACTCGAGCCCGGGGTGCTCCAGGTCGCTGAAGATGACCAGGGCGTTGCAGGCATTGAGGTAGTAGGCGACGCGGTCCTGCTTTGTGGGGAAGGACTCCGGGGTCGTCTCGGGGCCGCTGAGGGCGAGCCGCGCGACGAAGCGGTCGAGCGCCGAGCGCTGGCCCGCCAGTGCGGCGTCATCGACGCGGCCGCGCTCGTCGACGAAGCGCATGAGCACGTCGCGCCAGTCGCTGTCGTCGAAGCCCGGCGCCTGCCGTACGGAGGTCGCGGGCGAGGCAAGGATTGTCCGGACAGCGGCCGTGGCGGGCGGTGGAGCGTGCAACGTGGAGAAGCAGCCCGTGACGAGGGCGGCGCACAGCAGGAGCAGCGCGCGCACCGCGGTGTTTGCGGCTGCCGTGGCCGCACGAGGGGAGGCCGTGCCCGTCGGCTGCAGGGCGAGCAGCTGCGTGCGCCGGGTCTCCGTGGCGTTGAACTCGCACATGGAGACCAGCTCGCCATCCAGCGCCACGCGGAAGGAGCAGGCTCGCAGGCGCTCGCGCCCGACGGGCGTCTGCAGTTCGTCGGCTGCCATGAAGTTGTGCACGACGATCGTCAGCGGGCGCATCGAGACCACGGTGCGCGTGAACAACCCGCCGACGAGCCGCAGGACGATCCTGCGCTCGCTCCACAGCCGGCAAGCGGCGAAGAGCGGAATGTCGAGCAGCAGCCTGGGGTTCCTTGCGAGGCGCCCGATCAGCCGCGCGCAGGCGACACGGCGCGCTTCGCCGATCGGGTTGTAGCCGGCGAGTCCGCCGGTGAGCAGTCGCGCGAGAAACCAGCGGTCGAGCCGCGAGCCCGGCCGCTGCGCCTGCACGATGTGTCGCGTCGTGCCGATGCGCACCACGAGCAACGGCGTCACGCTCGTGCAATCGGGGTGGCCGAAGTCGGGCTCGTTGCGCAGCACCTCGCCGTTGGTCATGAGCATCGGCGTGAGCTGCAGCCGCCGGCACGTGTGCAGGATGTCCAGCACGCGCTCCACCGGCAGCAGCGTGACCTCGCCAGCCGTGATCTGGACAGTGCCCCAGGGGCCGAGATGCGCGCGCAAGGCCTCCAGCTGCGCGGTGACCTCGAGAGCCGGCAGCGGGGGCGTGGTATCGGCCTCGGCCGGCAGATAGCAGGCGCTGCAGGCGAACTGGCAGGCTTCGTGGATGCCCCAGGTCGCGCCGCAGCCTGCCGTGTGCCGGCCGAGAAACTGGCGCGGATCGTCGGCGAGCGGCGACGGCAGGCGCTCCCGTGCGACGGCGACGGCACGGCGCTCCTCGGGGACCTGCGGCGTCAGCACGGCGCGAATCATCTGGCGCCAGGTGCTGGCTGTCATGCGGGCGGCCCATCGAGAGAGGTCCGCACGCTAGCGCCGGGAGTGCCCGGTCTCGAGCGTGCCGCGCCGAGATGCAGTTTCGCGACGCAGGTCCTATTCTCCTGCCATGACAAAGCACTCGACCATCACGCACTTCGTTTCGCCGCTCGCCCTGCTGCTCGTCCTCGCCTCGTGCGACACGCTGCGGGCCGCACCGCAGTCCGAGGCCCTGGTCCCGGGCACGACCGACAGCAAGGCTGACGACGAGCCGGCCCCGGTCGTCACCGCCCACACGATCACGATGGGAGGCAGGACCCTGAAGTATCACGCGACGACGGGCTACCTGCTGCTCATGGAGGAAGAAGGCAAGCCTGCTCCCGGTGCGAGCGTGCCGCCTGCAGCATCCGCTGCCGGTGTCGACGCAGGCAAAGACGAAGCCAAGGCTCCGAAGGACGGCCTCACGCCCAAGGCACGGATCTTCTTCGTCGCCTACACGCTGGATGACGTGGCGGATCCAGGCACGCGTCCGCTGACCTTCTGCTTCAACGGCGGGCCCGGCTCGGCCTCGATCTGGTTGCACATGGCGGGCATGGCGCCACGGCGCGCGGCGCTCACGCCCGACGGCGAGGCGCCGCCGCCGCCTTACCAGCTCGTGGACAACGAATCCACGTGGCTCGACGCGACGGACATGGTCTTCATCGATCCCGTCTCCACCGGCTACAGCCGCGCGATGCCGAAGGAGAGCCCGACGCAGTTCCACGGGCTGAAAGAGGACATCGCGAGCATGGGCGACTTCATCCGGCTCTACACGTCGCGCAACGCACGCTGGTTGTCGCCGAAGTTCGTGCTGGGTGAGAGCTACGGCACGACGCGCGCCGCCGGCCTGTCAGACTATCTTCAGGATCGCTACGGTCTGTACCTCAACGGCATCGTGCTCGTGTCGTCCGTGTTGTCGTTCCAGACGCTCGAGTTCACGCCGCAGAACAACGACCCATACATCGGCTTCCTGCCGGCCTACACGGCGACGGCCTGGTATCACCACAAACTGCCCGAGGAGCTGCAGGCGCAGAGCGTGGAGGACGTGTCCGCTCTGGCGCGGAGCTTCGCCGGCGGCGATTACGCGCTGGCGCTGGCCCGCGGCGATGCGCTTCCTGCCGCGGAGCGCGAACGCATCGCGGCCGAGATGTCGCGGCTGACGGGCCTGCCCGCGGCGTATTGCCTGCAGCGGAAGCTCCGCGTGCCCGACTCCAGTTTCTTCACGCAGCTGCTGGGAGGCGAGGACAGGATCGTCGGCCGGCTCGACTCGCGTTTCACCGGACTGCGCTACGAGCCCGGCACCGATCGCGGCGAGTACGACCCCAGCTCGGAGGCCGTGGCTGGCCCGCTCACCGCGGCCTTCAACGACTACGTGCGCCGCGAGCTGAAGTTCGAGACCGACATTCCCTACGAGACGCTGACCGACGTCGGGCCGTGGAACTTCGGAGATGCGGCGGGCGGCTTTCCCAACACGGCCGAGGACCTGCGGCGCGCGATGACGCGGAATCCGTATCTGAAGGTCTGGGTCACGGCCAGCTACTACGACGTGGCCACGCCCTTCTTCGCCGCGGAAAACGCCGTGGCCGCGATGAACCTCGATCCGTCCGTGCGCGACAATCTGCACTTCACGTATTACGAGTCCGGACACATGCTCTACATCCATGAAGCGTCGCGGATCGCCTTCAAGCGAGACTTCCTCGCCTTTCTCGACGACGCGCTTCACCAGCAGCCTGTGCACGCGGCGGCGCGGTAGGCGTGCCGGCCCGCACTGGCGCTTCTCGGCGCGCACCCGCGCGCACCCGCGCGCATTGGCGCGGAACGTGCGCGGACGGTGCGCGGAAGGGCCGTGGACGAGGTGTGGCTTCGATCCGGCTTGAAATACCGCTTGGAAGCATCGGGCTGCCGCCTGGATCCGAACGATGCTGACCTTCGTGCTTGCATGCTCGCTGCTTCTTCAGGCGGGGGAGGACCCGCGGCTGGCTCCTGGTCAGCGGCTCGAGGGTGTCGACGGAGCGTGGCTGGAGATCGCGGAAGCCGGCACCTACACGCTGGCGCGTTCGGACGGCGCGCTCATCCTCGACGGCGAGCGGAATGATGCCGGCTGGCTGATCGCCGAGCTCGCGCCGGGCGCACACATGCTGGAGCTGCCGGACGGACCCGGCGATGTGACAGCGCTTGCTGGAAGCGTGGAGCTCGCGTCGGCGGCCGACTTCCTGAATCGCGGGATCCGCCATCTGGATGCCGCCGAGCTGCCGGACGCGCGCACGGCGCTGCTGGCATGCCGCGCGAGGCCCGGCTTGTCGATGCATCACGGCATGGCGCGCATGATGATGGGCAGTCTGGTGTTCCGCGAGGGCGGAGACCTGCAGCAGGCGCGCAATCTCCTGATCGGTTCGCGCGAGGCGGTGGTGGCCTCCGGTCAGCTGACATTGCTTGCCTCGCTGGAAGACTACCTCGGTCAGGTCGCGCTCGCGCTGGGCGACTGGAACGACGCGCAGCAGTGCTTCGATCGAGAGCGCGCGGCGGCGGTCGATGCGGGGGTGAAGGCGTTGGCCACCAGCCGCATGGCGCAAGCCGCTGCCGGACGGCGCGACCACGACGGCGCGCGTCGCCTGCACGAGGAGGCGCTGGCCGCGCTGGACGAGCACTGCCAGGCGTACTACGCGACAGCCGTTCGATTCGAGGCCGGCCGCTGGTATCAGTCGCGCGCGGACTTCGCGAGGGCCGCCCAGCTGCTCCAGCTGGCCGCGGCCGGTGCGACGGTGTGGACCCAGCAGGTGGAGGCGCTCGGTCAGCTCGCGCTCGTGGAGCTGCTGCGCGGGCACTACGGCACTGCGCTCGGCCTCATGGACCGCACACAGGCCTTGGCGGCGCCCCACATGCCGTCGGCATACGACAGCACGCTCCTGCAGGCCCGGTCGACGCTTGCCTTCAGCCTGGGCGAGTTCGGCGCCGCGCGCGAGTGCGTCGAGCAACTGCTCGCGAGCGTCAAGAGCGCTGACGAGCGCTCGACGCTTCTCACCAACCTCGCGCTGCTCTCCGAGCTGCAGGACGACGGGGACCGTGCGATGCAGCTCTACGACGAGTCGTTGTCGGCGGCCGCGGAGACGAGCAGGGCGCGCTGGCTCGCGCTCAACGGCAAGGCCGCCCTGCTGCTCGACAGGGAGTTGACGCCGCAGGCGGCACCGCTGAGCGTGGAGGCGCTTTCGCTTGCCGAGCGGCTGGACGACCCGTACCTGCGCGCGGTCAGTCTCATGACGGCCAGCGAGGTGAACTGCCGGCTCGGCTCGCTCGACACGGCTCGCTCCCAGGCCGACGCTTCGGTGGCCGGGCTGATGGCGCAGGACGCAGGCGACCTCCTGCTCCCCGCGCTGCACGGCGTCGCCCGCGCCGCGTTGCTGGCGGGTGATGAGGCGAAGGTGGCCGAGCTGCTCGATCGCGCATGGAAAGAGTCCGCGCGTGAGGAGATCTCGGCGCTTTCGAGCCTCGAAGCGGCGCAGGTGCGATCACGCCGCTCCGAGCGGAACGACTGGGGCAGCGTGGCGGCGGACCTGGCCGCGCGGCGCGCCGGGCACGACCCGGCCTCCGTCGCGGAAGGGCTGCGTCGCGTGGCGCAGTGGAAGTCGCACACGCTGCTGGCGGCGCTGGACGGCGCGGCGGGCGCTCCCTCCGGGGTGCCGACGGATCTGGTGCCGCGGCTCACGTCGCTGCTGGGCGACAGCGCCCTCGTCGAATACGTCGCGGGCGACGCGCGCCTCTACGCCTTTGTCCTGCAGGGCGCGGAGCTGCGGCTCGTCGACCTCGGTGCGCGCCGGCCCATCGAGGAGCTCGTGCAGGCCTACGCGGACGACATCGGCAACGAGAAGGGGAGTCTGCCCGACGCCTCGGAAGTGATAGGCCTCGGCCGTCAGCTGCATCAACGCCTGCTGGCGCCGCTGGGGCTGGCGCGCGACAGCGTCGTCATCGTGCCCGACGGCGAATTGGCGCGCCTGCCTTTCGAGGCGCTGGTCGTTTCGGCGCCCGAAGGGGCGACGCGATTCGACCAGATCGACTTTGTCCTCGACAGGATGGATGTGAGCTACGCGCCCTCGTCCGCGGCGCTCGTCGCGTTGGCGGCGCCAAGGAGCGCGACCCTTGCGCGCGGCGCGCTGTTGCTGGGTGACCCGACGTACGCTGCCGAGGTCTCGCCCGTCCTGCTTGCGGCGCGCGGCGACACGGTGACGCGCTGGCCGCGAGTGCCGAAGACGCGGGACGAACTGGCCCGCATCGCGCGGCTGCTGCTGACGCAGCGCCACGACGAACGAGTCAAGGACGATCTCTATGAGTTGTCGCAGCTCGAGACGACTCGTGACGTGTCGCTCTCGACGCAGTCGTTCGAGTTGCGCCTGGGGCGCGAGGCCTCGGTCTCGGCACTGGCCAGCCTGGCGCCGTCAGCGCGCCTCATTCACATTGCCGCGCACGCGCACATCGATCGCTGGGATGCGCACCGCAGCGGACTCGTGCTGGCCTGGGACGCAGCAGGTCAGGGCTTGTTCAGCCTCGCGGACATCGCGGGGCTGAAGCTCGATGCCGACCTCGTCGTGCTCTCGGCGTGTCGCACGGCGGACGGACCGCTGCTGAACGGGGAGGGCGTGCAGTCCATGGCGAATGCCTTCCTCACGGCCGGAGCACGCGGAGTCATTGCCACGCTGTGGAAGGTGCAGGACGCGGAGGCGGAAGCGCTCATGGAGAGCTTCACGACCGCCTTCGTGGTCGAGGGAGCTTCGCCCGGCCGCGCGTTGCGCCATGCCAAGCAGGCCCTGCGTGCGGGCACCGCCTCGCGAGGAGAGCCGCTGACCGCCGAACGGCCGGACCAGGAGTTCGGCAATCCGTATTACTGGGCGGCCTTCGTGTACAGCGGTGCGGCACCGGAAGGTGAGCACCACGAGGCAGGCAGGTGAGCACGCCGGCCTGGTGACGGCCCGTCGGCGTCCGTCGGCTGTCCTAGAGCAATTCGTGCACGGTGTCCGGTGATGTCGTGTTGGCCGGGTCCCACCACAGGCGCCTGTCCTGAATGGACGAAGAGGTGCCGTCCTTGTAGTCGACTCTCACCCAGACCCAGTAGCCGGTGTTGTCGGTGTTGCGCTCGATGTGAGAGGTCCAGGTGCGCAGCGGCACTTCGGTCACGCTGTCATAGAAGGGCGTGCCGGTCGGAACGCTCGTCGGTGCGTAATCGCCGTTCCCGGCCCAGGCCGTGATCTGCGCCGTCTTGTCGCTGACGCCCACGTCCTCGACCTGAAACTTGAGCAGGACCTGACTCGAGCCGACGAAGTCGACCGTGCCCCAGACCAGTCCCGATCCGGGCGGATGACTCGGAATCACAAACGGCGGTTCGGGATGTACGGCGCACGCCTTGCTTCTCGAATGGCACGACTCGCAGTCCATGCAGCAGCAGGCCTGAAGAAAGAGGATCAGCGTGCAGAGCAAGAGGACAACCTTCGGGCAGCGCATCAATGCTTCTCCTGGAGTCCAGGCAGCTGCCTGAACCGGTGGCAGGTCTTCTTTACCCTCGACGGGGGTGAGGATAGGCTAGGCCGCCGTCGGATGGCAATGAGCCCGACGGGGAGGCCACATGAGTCCAGCGAGCCGGGAGGATCCAGCTTCGGATGTTCGCGACGAGGCGCCGAAGCTCCGTGCGCTGCCTCTCGTCACGGTGCAGTTTCGAGCCGACGCCGTGCCTCGCTGGGATGACGGCGCGACGGAACAGGTCAAGCAGCATCGCGACACGCGCTGGTCGCCGCTGGAACTTCGTTTCCCGGGCCTTCGTCTGAAGCCGCTGCTGCCCACGGCTGCCTCGCACATCGATGCACTGCTGGAGGAAGCGGAGCGCCGTACACCTCGGTACGCAAGGGCCCCGCTCCTCTCGCTGTTCCGCGTGGTGCTGCCTCCCATGGACTCGTGGGGGCCGCTGGCTCCGCACGAGCGGGGCGACGCGCTGGCGGCCGAGCTGCGCGCACTCATGCTGGAGCATCTCCCCATCGTGCGAGTCACGATCGAGACCAGGCTCATGCCGCCGCCGATCGTCGACGGGATGTCGAAGGTGGTCGGTGCCGGAAGCCATCGGCCTGGCAGGGAGCGCGATCAGCTTCACCTGAATGCGGCCCCGGTGGGAATGAACGCGAACGCCGTGTGGGACAAGGCGGGCGGCCGCGGCCAGTCCGAACTCCTCGCCGATGTCGAGCAGGGCTGGCACATGGCGCATTTCGACTTCAAGACAAGCGGCGAACTCGCCGCGGAGGCGGCGTTGGCGCTTCCCGCTCCTGCGGCCGCAGCGTGCCTGAGCCTGATTCCCGGCGGGGACCACAGCGGCGATTGGGCAGCACACGGCACCTCGGTGCTGGGGATCGCCATCGGCCGGCAGAACGACGACTACGGCCTCGGCGTCGCACCGCTCGTGCCGCAGATCATTCTCTCCTCGGAGTACAGGGGCGGTACCACTGACGCGGACAAGGACACGGAGGTCGCGATCTGGCTGGCGATCCTCGAACTGCTGAATGGCCCACCAGGAGCCGTGCTGCTGCTCGAGGTGGAGGTCTATGGCGCCGACTTCCTCCAGCCGTGGGTCACCAAGAGCATCACAGTGCCGTGTGAGGCGAATCCCTGGATCTTCCTGCTCATCGAGTTCGCCGTGGCGCATCACATCGTGGTGGTCGAGGCCGCCGGCAATGGGGGCGTTTTTCCGGACGCGGACGTCGGTCTGGATCTGCAGGATCCGGTGGACCTGATGCCGTTCGACTCCGGCGCGATTCTCGTCGGCCGTTCATTGTGGAAGGATGGCGTGGGTCACTGCGCCTTCTCGAACGGCATCCGTGGCAAGCGGATCGACTGCTTCGGCCCGGGAGACCACGTGTATGCCGCGGCCTGTACCGGCGCGCATGAACCCTTCAGCGACTTCGACACGCCGAACTTCAATGGCACGTCGGCGGCCGCGGCCATCATCGCGGGCGCGGCGCTCGTCGTGCAGGGACTTGCGCGGAACCATCCGATGGGGCTTGGATACCTGCCCCCGATGCAGATGCGCGCACTCCTGCGTGACCGGAGGATCAACACGCCGCTCGCGACGGATGGCAGCGACGTCATCGGCGTCATGCCGGACCTGCAGGCCATCGCCGAGGCGATGGGCCTGCTCCCGGATCTCTACATCCGCGACAACATCGGCGACAGCGGGGGCGCGCATGCCGGGCGGCTGTGGCAGAGTCCCGACATCATCGCGTGCTCGCCGCCCCTGGCGGCCGTTCCCACGCCCGCCGCCCGCTTCGGTCAAGGCAGCGGGACGGAGAATGACGACGATCTCGGCGACCCTCTGGTGAGCGGCCGGCCGGCAGAGCTCTACGTGCGCCTTCGCAATCGCGGCGCCGATGACATGCGCCCGGCCACCGTCACCGTGTGGTATGCGAAAGCCAGCATGCTGACCCTGCCGCCGTGGACACTCATCGGTTCCACCACGGTGACGGTGCCACAGGGCAACGTGCTCACGGTGGCCGGGCCGATACGCTGGGTGGTTCCCGACACCACCGGGCACTACTGCTTCATCGCGACGGTGTCCCATCCGGCGGACCAGCTGTTCACGCCCACGACCTTCAACCCGGTGGTCGGAGGCGTCGTTCCTGCAGAGTTGAGCGACGTGGATCACTTCGCCGCGTGGATCCGTACCGAGAACAACGCGGCGTGGCGCAACTTTCATGTGCTCGCCGTTCCCGAATTCGAAGGCACAGTGCTCTCGGCACTGTTCTCCGGCGCACCCGGCGGCGACGACGCCGACATGGAATTGCAGGTCGAGAGCCACCTGCCGTTCGGCGCCACGGTCGAGATCGAGCTGCCGGAGAAGCTCGCCGCGCGCCTCAGCCTGCCGGTGGGCGCCTTCGATGTCGACTCGCGGCGGACATCGCGACGCGGCCGCGTGTCGCCCGTCGGCGTCACGAGTCTTGGATGCGCTCGCCTGGCTGCTGGTGAGCGACATCTGGTGACTCTGCACGTGCGCTTGCCGAAGCGCGCCTCTGCGTCGTGCGAGGTCGCCCTTGTGCAACGCTACAGCGGAACGTCGGTCGGCCGCGCCGCGTGGAGACTCAAGCCGGCGGTGTCACGGGCGCCGTCGAGTCAGGGCCAGGGCTGATTCGTCAGCTGGCTGTCGACGTGCGACGTGTTTTATCCCATGTTCCACGGCATCGTGGACGAGGCCGCGTCGCACGACGCGAACGGCCTGCTGACCTTCGGGGCGATCAGGTCACTCGTCATCCCGTGAGCTGCGCCGGGTCGTGACCGGGCTCGGAGCGGCGGGCAGAGCAGCGGCCGGGCCGGCGGAACGCTGCGCTGGTGGGCGTGACAGGACTCGAACCTGTGACCCCCTGGGTGTGATCCAGGTGCGCTACCAACTGCGCTACACGCCCGGCGAAACGAGCCGCAGAGTATGGCCAACCGCGACCCGCTCATGCAACGGCGAGGCACGGGTGCGGGGGCGCCCGGCCGATCAGCGGACGTAGCCCAGGGCGCGCAGGCGCTCCTCAGTGGCCGAGTCGAGGGCCTCCGGCATCACTGCGGTGGTCGCGCGGCGCCAGGCGTCGCAGGACTCGGAGAGCTTGCGCAGGATGTCCGGTTCGCGCGTCGAGAGGTCCTCGAACTCCAGCGCCCAGGGAATGTCGTCGGCGTGCGGCATCGCGAAGAGGAGGGGGCCCACGCCCTCGTGCGCAAGGCGCTCGGGAAAGGGCTCGATGGACTTGCGCGTCGCGGTGCGTGCGCTCCAGCCGCGCGTCCCGACCGAGAAGATCAGCTTGGGCACCGGGTCATCCGGGTGCAGAGGCAGTGACTCCCCGGCCGACGGCAGCCCCGCCAACGCCAGCAGCGTGGGGCCCAGTCGCGCGGTCGGCACCGGCCGACGCTCATCGAGGCCCGCAGGCACGCCCGGCCCGCAGAGCCAGAGCGGCACGCGCAGCGATTCTTCGTGCAGCTGCTCGCCATGATCCGGGTAGCCCTCGCCGAGCAGGGCTTCGATCGCGGGAGAGTCCGCCTCGCGCGCATGGCTGAACAGGCCCTCGCCGTGGTCCGACGTGACGGCCACGAGGCAGGGGCGTGCGCGGATGTCCGGCAGGCGCGCGATCAACCTGCCCAGCGCGGCATCGGCGAAGCGGACCTGGCCGTCGTACGCCCGTCGCCAGCCGGCGAGCCGCGCGACCTGCGCGTCCTGAAGCGAGTCCGTCCACGCGTGGAGTGGTGCGTCGGCCTCCGACCAGCCCGGCGAGGGAGGCGCCAGCTCGGCGTGCTGCGGATCGTAGGGCACGTGCGCATCCATGAGGTGCAGGTACAGGAAGACGGGGCGATCGCGCGGTGCGCTGCCCAGGAGAATCAACGCGCGCTCCGTCAGTGCCTGGGCGTCCCAGGCGCGCAGGTCGTGCACGCTGGCCAGCAGGCTTGCGGTGCTGTTCGCGGGCGCGACCTCGAAGCTGTCGAAGCCGCGGGCGAAACCGTTGTCCGCGGTGAGCAGCGGATTGGCCGTGAGGGCGGCGGTGTGCCAGCCGCCGGCAGCGAAGCGCTCCGCCAGCGTCGGCTCTCCCGGGAAGGCTGAGCGACGGTTCTCGGCAACGTCGTGCCCGGCCATGAGCGCGGCCATGGAAGGCAGCGTCCACGCAGCCGGCGCGACGGCCTGACGATAGGTGGCGCCGCGCGCTCCGAGCGCGGAGAGCGCGGGCGTGTTGTCGGCGCCGGCTGGCTGGAGCGCCCCGGTACGGTCGGCGCGCAGGGTGTCGATGAGCACGAGCAGCACGTCGGGCCGGCGGTCTGTGTCCGCAGGTGTCGCAGAAGGCGCCGAGGGCGCTGAGCCCGTATCGGGACCGCAGCCGCCGGGCAGCAACGCGGCGAGGATGAGGCCGCAGCGCCACGCCAGCCGCAGCCCGGCGGGCCGTCCCCGGGAAGTTTTCACAAGTGTCAGGGGGCTCCGGCCGAAGTAAGAGCGCTTCCTGTCACCCTCGGAGATTCTTGAGATGCGCAAGTTGTCGCTTTCCCTCGTTGCCCTCGCCTTGATCAGCCTCGCTCCGGCATCGGATGCCCAGCAGGCGGCGCAGGTCCGCAAGGCCAATATCCAGGCCAAGAACCAGAAGAGCATGGCGCTCAACGCGCCGAAGGCCAAGAACTTCATGCGCTTCAACGCGTGGGAGAATCGCACTCCCGCCAAGGCTGTCATGCCGCAGGGCGCGAACCGCAGCTCGGCTGGCCAGAAGTCCAAGTCCCAGAACTTCGTTCGCTACCAGAACTGGAAGAAGAACGTTGCCTTCAAGAAGGCTCGCGCGAACATCCTCGCGAAGCAGGTCTCGAACAAGTCGAAGCACATGAAGGCCACCAAGGTCAAAAATCATGCGGCTCCGACGAAGAACCTGCTCAAGCAGCAGTTCGGCAAGCGCACCAAGATCAAGCAGGCCGTCAAGGCGCAACTCGCCAGCGGCAAGGCGGCCAAGCTCAAGGGCAAGGCTTCGATGGCGCAGAAGCAGCGCTGAGCGTCCGGCACGGACCGGATCGCGGCGGCTGCTGTCGCCTCGAGCGACGACCCCCGGACCTCGCGCGAGCGGAGTCCGGGGGTCGCGTCATGTGCGCAGCAGCACGGACTCGCGCTGAAACAGCCGGCTGGCGATCCAGAGCACGAGGCCCGCGAGCGCGAGCATGCTGACCAGCGTGATCGTGTAGAACTCCCAGAGGTAGTTGCCCTTGAGCAGCTCCTTCATGAGCAGCGACACGTTCATCAGCGGCACCCACGCCCAGCGGAGTTCCGTCTCGAGGTCCGGCATCATCGCGGCCACGGCAGGCAGGATGATGAGGAACTGCAGCGGTGCCGCGTAGCTCTGCGCCTCCTTGAACGACCGCGCGCAGAGAGCCACGCCCAGGAGCGTGGCGGCGAAGAGCGCCGCGACGGGCACGAGCAGCGAGGCGGCGAGCGCCAGCGCCAGCGGCTGGAATTCCAGCTGGAGGGCGCTGCTCGCTCCCTCGGGCAGCACGCCGTAACGGAACGTCAGGGCCATCGACGTGGTCGTGAGCACGGCTGCGGTGATGGCGGCGGTGAAGACGACGAGGAACTTGCCGGCCGCGATGTCGAGTCTCGACACGGGCGCCAGCAGCAGCGTCTCCAGCGTGAAGCGTTCCTTCTCGCCCGCCGTGAGATCGAGAGACGGGTAGAAGGCTCCGAAGAACGAGAACAGGATGATGAGGTAGGGGAGCAGCCCGCCGAGAACCGCCTGCAGCTTGCGGCTGTCGCTCGCGACGTTCGCCTCGCGCAGGTCGTATGGCTCGATGAAGCCCGGTCGCAGCGACTGCTTCGCGAGGCGCAGCCGCATCTCCGAGCGAGACAGAGCATCGATGAAAGTCTCGAGGCGGTCGTAGGCTTCCTTGCTCAGGCTCTGGCTGCTGTCGTACAGCACCGTGAGCTTGATCGAGGAGGCGATGTCCTCGTCATCGAGCCGCTCCAGCAGAGCATCGACGGGCACGTCGATCGCGGCGTGCACCGCCTTCTCCTTGCTGGTGATCGCGGCGGCCACTCTCGGTTCGCCGAGCTTGCCCGGCATGTCCTCCGGCACGGACACGCCCTGGGCCAGCTTGCCGTCCTTCGGTTCCGGCAGCTCGTCCAGAGTCTTCCAGCTGGTCAGCTTGAGCAGCCGCGAGATCGCCGAGGCGTCGCCGAGAAACCGGACCTGCTCGGGAGTCAGCTCCTGGAAAGCCTTGTAGGAGGCCAGCAGCGCGGTGTCGCCGTCCGGAGCCTTCTTCGACTGTCCGCCCTTGAGCGTTTCGGCGCGCGCGGAGAGCTCGTCCAGCTCGTCGATGCTGGCTGCCGTCGCGACGCCGAGCCTGGCCGAGACGACGCCGAGCACCAGCAGGTTGTCGGTGAACCAGCGGTTGGCGAGCGAGGTCAGCAGGTTGCGCCCCATCGGATCGGCCGCGATGGTGAGCTCGCGCGATTCCTTCGCCGTGCGCTGACTCATGGCGAAGCGCGAGACGCCGATGAGCAGCACCGGCATCACGGCGATGGGCAGGAGCAGCATGAACAGGAGCGTGCGGCGGTCGCGCAGCACGTCGCGAAACTCCTTGCGCGCGATGATGAGCACCGTGGAGAGCTTCACGTGGATTGCTCCAGGACAGTGAGGAAGGCCTGCTCGAGGTCGGCCCCGGCGCGCTCCCGCAGTTCGGGCAGCGTGCCGAGGAACTGCACGCGGCCCTTGTGCACGATCGCGAGGCGGTCGCACAGGCGGCTGACCTCGCCCATGATGTGCGTGGAGAAAATGACGCACTTGCCGCGTGCGCGGTAGTCCTGCACGAACTCGACGATGGTGCGCGAGGCGAGGATGTCGAGGCCGACGGTCGGCTCGTCGAGGATGAGCACCGGCGGGTCGTGCAGGACGGTGCGCGCGACGTTGACCTTCTGCTTCATGCCCGAGGAAAGCGCGTCGCAGCGCTTGCCGAGGAAATCGTCCATGCCGAAGACCCGCGACAGGTCCGCGATGCGCTGCTGGATGAGCGGGTCGGGCATGCCGTAGAGGCGGCCGAAGTAGGTCAGCACCTCGCGTGGCGTCAGGCGCGGGTACAGGCCCGTGTTGCCCGAGAGAAAGCCGATGCTGCGACGCACCCCGCCGGGGTCGCCGACCACGTCGTGTCCCGCGATGACCGCCGTGCCGCCGGTGGGGGTGAGTACCGTGGAAAGCATGCGCAGCGTGGTGGTCTTGCCTGCGCCATTGGGGCCAAGCAGCCCGAAGACCTCGCCCGCGCGGCAGCCGAAGGAAACGTCCTTCACCGCCGTGGTGCGGCTGCCCTTCGCTCCCTTGTAGGTCTTGCACAACTGGGAAGCGATCACGACCTCGGTCATCAGCAGCGCACTCCGGAAACTCGTGGGAGAGAGGCTATCATTCACGCGCTCCCTCCCGAACCAGTCCGGCACGCATGGGCCACGGCGGCCCGGGTGTCCGGCGCGCGACACACGACACGAAAGGATTCATGGCAAGCTTCGAGGATCGCGTGCGTGAGGTGCTCGATGAGGTGCGCCCGATGCTGCACGCGGACGGCGGGGACATCGATCTCGTGAGCGTGGACGAGGCCAGCGGCCGCGTCGAGGTCCACCTGCGCGGCGCATGCAGCCACTGCGCGGCCTCGATGATCACGCTCTCGGTGGGTGTTGAATCCAGGCTCAAGCAGCAGATCCCCGCGGTCCGTGAAGTGATTCACGTTTGATAGGATCCCGAGCCGATCGAGCCGTGCTGCAGAGTTTGCCCGCTTGAGAGGCGCCCCCTGAGGTCGTTGCCGTGCGTTGCCTGATTTCCGTCTGCATCCTGGTTCTGGTGGCTGCTTGCGGACAGACATCCTCCCCGTCGCCCTCGAGCGGACCCGTTCTGGAAGGCACGCTGGAGATCATCAGCCTCAACTGCCTGCAGGGTCTCGGCGCTTCGGTGCCCTGCCAGCGGGACGACATCGCGGTGCTTCCGGCGGCGGCGGAACTGCGCGACAGGCTCGCGGCGGGCGACACCACCGCCCTGCTGGTCGCGATCGGCGACACGGTCCTGCCGGACCCGAGGACCGTGCACACCAAGGCCGCCGACATCGCGGCCGTGGAGCTCAGCCGGACGAATCTCGAGGCGCTGGCCGCCGCCCGGGTGGATGCCTACGTGCCCGGCCACCTCGATCTGTCGACCGGCTTCGACGACCTGCTCGATCGCTGCGCGCGACTCGGCATTCCGGTCCTGCTGTCCAACGTGGACGCGCCGAAGCATCCGAACGTCAAGCCGTGGATGGTGGTGCAGGCCGGCAACGTGAAGGTCGGCCTGCTGGGCGTCATCACCAACACCGGCGCGCACGCCGATGACGAGGCCTCGAAGTCGGAGCCGAACACCAGCTCGTATCCGGGCGCCACGGTGGTGACCTCGCTTGAGGCGGTGCAGCGCCTGGTGGGGGAGCTTCGGGACCAGCAGGGAGTGAATCTCGTCGTGCTGCTGAGCAATGTCTCGCAGAAGGCGAACGTGAGGCTCGCGGCCGTGCGCGGACTCGACGTGATCATCGGCACCTTCGACGCGAAGTTCGATGCCGGCCAGGTCGTGATCGAGGAGAACACCGCGATCATGTCGAGTGCGCCGGGCGGGACGCAGGTCGGCCAGACGACCCTGGCCGTGCGTGGGGGCAATCTGAACTTCGGCAATCTGTCGCCTGCCCACGAGATCGCGAAGCAGGTCGCGGCGCACGAGGCGCTGCGGCAGGAGTACCGCGCACGCTTCGGCAGCGATGATCCCAACGTGTGGGCCCGCCGAGTGGCACCTGGAAACGAGGCCGACTTCCTGCACTCGATCACCAAGAACGGCGAAAACGAGGAGTTCCTGAAACTCTGGGAGAACTGGACGGACTCGTTCATGGACCACCACGCCGCTGAGCTGCTGCCGCCGCGTCCCGATCATCCGGCGCTGGCGCCATACGCCGGTCAGGGCGCGGCGATCGAGGCCGCGCTCGCCGCGGCCAGGCTCAAGCCCGTGGTCGTGCCCGAAGGAAAGCCGCTCATCCCGCAGCCCGCGGACTGCAAGTCGTGCCACGCCGCTCAGTTCAGCTTCTGGCAGGGCACGGCGCACAGCCGCGCCTTCGAAGACCTCAAGCCCCTGCAGCGCATGCACGACGGGACCTGCCTTGCATGCCACGCCGCGGGCTTCGACGACCCTTCCGGCTGGATCGATCCGCGCTTCGATGGCCCCTTTGGCGGAGTGACCTGCTACCAGTGCCACCAGAGCTACGCGCAGCACAGCTCCAGCGTGCGCCAGGTCACCGATCCGCAGTTCGTGCATGCCGACATCGATCGGATGCAGTGCGCTGCGTGTCACACGGGGCGGTGGTCGCCGGACTTCGACAAGGATGCCGTCATCGCCTCGGTCAGCTGTCCGCCGATGAGAGCCGACGAGCCTGCACTGCTCCTGGCGAGAAAAGCCGCACTCGACGCCATCCGCAACCGCCGCGACAAGGGCGTTGCCGAAGCACGCGATGCGTATCTCGAGGGCCGCGCTCTCCTCGGGCTCGGCTCATTCGAGGAAGGCCACGCGGTTCTGGATCGTTACGCGCTCGACAATCCGTCGGACAGCGCGCTGTGCGTCGACATCGCGCGACTGCTTGAAAGGGCCGGCAACAGCAGCGGCGCCATCGAGATGCTGCGGCGGTTCCTCGAGAATCACTCGGGCGAGCCGACCGCCAACAAGGAGTACATCAGCTTGCTGCTCGAGGCACGCGACCATGCCGCGCGAGACCCGGAACTCGCGCTCACTCGCCTGAACTTCCTCATCCCGAAGGACGTCGACGAGAGCCGCTCCGTCGAATTGGACTTCCGGGTGCTCAAGATCGATGCGTTGTTCGCGACGGGACAGCCCGACAAGGGTCTGTCGCTGATCAACGAACTCACCCGCGACCACGCGCGGGATCCCCGATTGATGTCGCGCATCTCACGCTACGTGAAGCGCTGACGCGGCGGGGGAGCGCACGGCGCGTTCACTGCCGGGCACGTGCGCTGCGCCAGTCGCGCTCGCACTCCTCGACCCACTTGCCCAGGACGCGGCCCTGCGGCGTGAGCGCCCCGTTGTCGTCGCGCAGGCTGTCGGCGATCCGCTGGGCCGACGGGAAATCGAGATTGTCGAGGTAGGCATTCACCAGTGCGATGGCCGTTCGCGGCGAGAACGGCTCGAAGAACGTCGCACTGAGCGCGTGGCGGAGTGATGCTTCGGGCATGCGGACGAAGGGTGCCGTCCGCTCCATCAGCATGTTCGCCGCGAAGACGTGAGCCGCTTCCGTCTGCGGCCCGCCGTCCGCAAGCGCGCCGACGAGTTGCGTGACCTGATAGCCGTCCGCGTGGAGCGTCGTGATCCATGGGGAGAGCGGCTGCTCGGCCAGCAGCGGCCCGAGTCCCAGTCCGGCCATCAGGACGCCGCCCACGGCGAATGCGGTCCAGCGCAACGCACGGTGGAGGGGGTCCGCACAGGCGATGCCCGCGCCCGCCACGCCAAGGAGCAACGTGTCGAGCGGCACGAGGGCAAAGGGATTGGTGGCGGACAGCACGAGTGCGAGCAGCAGCGTGACGACGCCGACGATCAGCCCGCCGCGCGGCCAGGCCGACGCGATCTGCGGTCGCGCCATGGAGGCTGCCGCCACCGCAAACATCAGCAATCCTCCCCGCAGCAGCAGGTCGAGCAGACCCAGCGCCCAGAGATTCCAGGACAGGCCGAGCGCTTCGTCGAAACGAGCGGGATTCAGCAGGTCACCGATGAGCCGGAGGCTGAAGTCGCGCGTGACGCGCAGTGGCCCGATGTCGCGGGCGTGGTGCACGGCGGTTTCCCAGACGGCGAGTGCGCGCACGTCCGGGTCGAGCGCTTCACGGTCGTCCACGAGGAGCGGTGCATCGGTGAGTGCCGCGAGCGACCAGGCGGGGGCTGCATCGGGCATCCATGGCCGGTCCGGGTCCGCGCCGCGCTGTACCCACCATCCGCCGACGAAGGCGAGCAGCACCGCAGTCATCGGCAGCCAGGCCGCGCGCAGCGGTGGCACCGGCGCGAGAAAGACGAGCAGCGCGACGAGCACGGCGCAGGCCACGACGATGCCGCCGACCAGCAGCGCTCCGAGCAGCACGATGCCAAGCCAGGCAGCCCGCAGCACCCCGGGATGGCTCACGAGCCTTACCGCGGCGGCCACCGTCAGGCAGATGCAGCCGCCAAGCAGGCTGTCGCCGAGGGGGCTCGCCGCACTGACCACCAGCGTCGGCAGCAACGCCCAGCAGCCGATGATCCACAGCATGCCGGCTTGCTGGTCTGGCTTTCGGTGTCCGAGCCGCGTGGCCAGGACGCGACCCAGGACCAGAGCTCCCAGCAGGCCGAACAGCGAAAGGCCCACGGAGATGAACCGGACCGCCAGAATGGACTGCGCGGCAAGGAACTCCGCGGCTGCGTGCAGGATCCATCCCGGCAGCGGTGGCCGGAGCCGCGTGATTCCGATGAAGTCCTGCGACTCCCAGCAGCGCAGGAAGCCTTCTGCTTCCCACGCACGGCTCACGTCCGAGCGCTGCCACGCCACGGCCAGCCGCAGCGCGAGGCCGACACCCAGGGCGAGGATCAGCAGCAGGCGGCCGCGCAGTCGGCGACGGTGATCTGCGGCCGCGGCGTCCACGTCAGCCCGCGCTGGCCGGAAGAGGCCGAGGGATCGAGAGATGTCCATAACGTCTGATAATCATTATTATGGTGCTTACGCAGAACGGAGCCTTGGCGCGGAGCGCCGCCCCGGTGAGTTGGCCATGCTCCGACTGATATCGTGCCCCGCGATGTCGGTTTCCGGATCGCAGAAAGCACGCGGCCTGCTGGGACTCTGGGCCGACGCCGCCGGCAGGACCGGGGATGCCGAAGCCCTCGCCACCGCCCTCGGGCTGACACTGATGGCTGACGGTCCCGATGAGCTCGCGAGCCTGCGGGAGACCGACGGTCTGCTGCTCGTGCTGGCGGACGGGAGGCTCGAGTTGCGCAGCACCCGCCGGGGCGGACCCGGGGCCGTGAGAGCCGAGTTCGTCGACGGCAGCGCCGGCCGACGATTGAGGGCAGCCCGCGGCGGTGGCGAACTCCTGGCGCGCGCCGTGGGGCTGACCTCCGGCGGATCGGCCGCCGCCGGGACGCGGATGACGAGCGTGCTGGATGCCACCGCCGGTCTCGGATTCGACAGCGCGCTGATGGCGGTGCTGGGCGCCGACGTGGTCGCCGTCGAACGACATCCGGTGGTGGCCGCACTGCTGGCCGACGGCTTGCGACGTGCGCAGGCCAGCCCGGACGTCGCGGCACGCCTCGGCGGACGTCTGCGGCTGTTCTTCGGAGACGCCCGCACGCGCCTCGTCGAACTGGCGCAGGCCTCCGCGTTGTCGCGTCCCGACGTCGTCTTCATCGATCCGATGTTCCCCGCCGGGCGCGGCAGTGCCGCCTCGCGCAAACAGATGCAGATGTTCCGCGACCTGCTTGGCGACGACCTCGATGCGGCCGAGCTGCTCCCGATGGCGAGGGCCTGCGCCACCCGCCGCGTCGTCGTCAAGCGGCCGCGGCACGCTCCGCAGCTCGCCGGGCAGGCGCCGGATGTCACCTACGCCGGAAGCAGCACGCGCTTCGATGCATATCTCCGCCACGATCGACCGCGCCCCGCCGCGGATCATGCTGCGCCGGATCAACCTGTGCGGTGATGATCGGCGAGCACCTGCGCCACGCAGCAGGTCAGGCGCTTGCCGGTGGAGATGTGCAGGAACTCGTTGGGCCCGTGCGCGTTCGACTTGGGTCCCAGCACGCCGGTGATCACGAACTGCGCCTTCGGAAAGCGCTTGCCGAGCATCGCCATGAAGGGAATCGAGCCACCTTCGCCCATGAGCCTTGCAGGCTGGCCGAAGAAGCTGCGGCTGGAATGCTCGAGTGATTCCTCGAGCCAGCGCGCGGACTCCGGTGCGTGCCAGCCGGGGCTGCCGGGCTCGGCGTGAAAGCTCACATGCGCCCCATAGGGCGGATCCGCCTCGAGCACCTGCTTCATGCGCTCCGTCGCGGCGTGCGCATCGCAGGTCGGCGGCAGGCGCATCGACAGCTTCACGGCGGTGCGCGGACGCAGGACGTTGCCGGCGTTTTCGATCGGCGGCATGCCGGACTGTCCGGTGACCGCGAGCGCTGGACGCCAGGTGCGGTTGAGCACGAGTTCCACCGGATCGTTCACGAGCGGTCGAGCGCCCTTCAGGAACGGAAACTTGCCGACGATGTCGGAGCCGAGTTCCTGCGCGGCGAGCCGCGCCTGCTTGATGCGCTGTTCGGGAATGTCCACCCAGAGTTCGGGCAGCAGCACGGCCCCCGTCGCGCCATCCTCGATGCGCGCGATGAGTTGGCGCAGGATGCGCATCGTGCTGGGGACGATGCCGCTCGCGTCGCCGCTGTGCACGCCTTCGGTGAGCATGCGCACCTCGAGGACGCCGCCCGCGATGCCGCGCAGCGAGGTCGTGCACCAGAGCTGGTCGTAATTGCCGCAGCCGGAATCGAGGCACACGACCAGGCTCGGGGTGCCGATGCGCGGAGCCAGCGCCTCGATGTACGCCGGCAGGTCCTGGCTGCCGCTCTCCTCGCAGGCTTCGATGACGATGACGCAGCGGGCATGCGGCAGGCCCTGATCCTGCAGCGCGCGGATCGCCGTGAGGGATGCGAAGGCCGCGTAACCGTCGTCCGCCCCGCCGCGGCCGTAAAGCTTGCCGTCACGCAGGACCGGGGTCCACGGATCGAGGCCCTCTTCCCACGGCAGCATCGGCGGCTGCTTGTCGAGGTGCCCATAGAGCAGGACCGTCTCGCTGCCGCTGCCGGGAACCTCCATGTAGATGAGCGGCGTTCGGCCAGGCAATTCCACGACCTCGACGGTGAGGCCGACAGGCGCGTTGCTGCGGCACCAGTCGGAGACCAGTTTCACGGCTCTTGCCATGTGCCCGTGCGCTACCCACTCGGCGTCGAACTGCGGCGACTGGTTGGGAATGCGGATGTAGTCCGTGAGCGCAGGGATGATGCTCTGATCCCATGCGCGGCCGACGAAGCTCTCGGCACGGGCCTTGTCGATGCGGGCGTCTGCGGTCGTGCTCATGGGATGAACAGCTCCGCCAGCACGCCGTTCGTCGCGGCGACAGTGCCTGCCGTGTCCTTGAACCAGGCTTGCATGACCAGTGGCACTCCGTCCGGGAAACTGAAGTTGACGATCAGGGGCAGTGTCACCGTGCCGGCCGCGGTACTGGCTGCTCCGAGCATCAATTCGGGGGCGGGCACGAGCGTGCCGCCCTTGAAGGGCAGCAGCGCCTGACTGAGTGAGATGAACAGCGTGCCCGGCTTGCCGGGCGGCGCGTGCGAGACGTCGAACGTGAGCGTGTTGTTCGACGCTTCGTAGCTGACCTCCAGCGTCGGCAGGCCGTTGGAGCCGCTCTTGGCGAAGCCGAGGTTGCTGGCAAGCACTCCCTCGAACAGCGGCATGCAGCTGGAAAGCGCCGCGGCGCGCATGTCGGCGACCGAGAGCGGGTGGAAATACGTGGTCTCGTTCGCGAAGCCGCCGGAGCACAGGTGGCAGTAGCTCATGATCGTGCCCTGAGTCGTGCAGTTCTGGGAGAACTGGCAGCCGCCGAAGTATCCGGGCGGCGCGCATTCGTCGAGCGGCGGGCAGTAGTTGTGCGTGTGATCCGCGTTGAAGTTGTGGCCAATCTCGTGCGCCGTCGCGACGAAGTCCCAGTTGAGCGCGCCGGCGGGCACGATTGGAAACGGCGTGATGCCTCCGAGGTTTCCGGTCACGCCGAAGCCGTAGTCGGCATTGCAGAGCGCGCCGAGGTAGGCGACGCCCCCGCCGAGACTCGCCCCGCTGATGAGGTGATACACGGTGGCCTCGACGGGTGGCGCACCGCCGAAGCCCGTGCCCCACGCATCGCGGAATTCGTAGAGCACGTCGATGCTGCTGCCCCCGACATCCTGGTTGAACCACGGGTCGTTGTTGCTGGTGTACAGGCCGAGATACGGCAGCGTAATGATCACGCCGATCTGCTCGCGGTAGCGCGCACCGATCGCGCCGAAGAGCGTCAACGCGTATGTGCGTGCGGCATCCAGGTCGTTGAAGAGCTGGAAGAACTGGTAGTCCGTCTCGAGTGCGATGCGCGCCTCGAGCAGCGGCATCGGACCGCTGTCCGCAGGATTCGCGCTCTGCAGTCGCGGCAGGTCCGTCGCGAAGGGCTGCATGATCTCGGCCGACTGGCATGCGCCGGGTGGCACGGCTCCCGCCTCGCGCAGCTGCTCCTCGCTGAACCAGCGGCTGCCCCCCGCCGACCAGCTGCCCAGCGCGTCGGGCTGGGCGATGAGATGCAGCAGTTGCGGGCCGCGACGGATCCAGCCGCGTGAGCCGGCCTGAGAGAAGGCGAGGAAGACGTCGCTGGCCGCGTCGCCCGCGACGTGGCCGGCCCAGAGCGAGAGGCCGTCGTCGAGGGCAGCCTGCGGACGAGCCGTGCCGTTGATGGCGAGGATCGAGTGGGCCGAAGCCACGTCCACGCGCTGCAACTCCAGCGTGGCGGGTTCGCTGCCGGGCAGCGGCACGTCCACGAGCGTCACGGCGCGCATGCCCGCAAGGACGGACAGGAGTCCGGGGTCGGGGAGCCACCTCATTCCTTCCGCTGGTGCGCCTTGAGAGGCCAGCATCGGGAACGGGAGGGCCTCGGCGGGCTGATCGGCCCGGGCCGACGGGGTCATCACCGCCAAGGCACACGCGCAGGCCAGAAAGACGCCAGAAGCCGGCCGGAAAGCCATCCTTGCACCTGTTGTTCGGGGGGAGCCGAGATGCCTCGGACATCGGGTTCCGCAGTCTACCGGAAGTGGGCCGCCAGTCAGGGGAGCGACATGGCCGAAGTGGAGCAACAGCGCCTTCCCCTGTAGACTCGTCGTTGCGGTTGAGAGAGACCCGCGGATTCCTCGCACCGCCGCACTCCCCTACCAGGCTGACCACGACATGGCACGACCCATCAGTTACGACCCGGATGCTGCCCTGGCCCGCGCCATCGACATCTTCTGGCGCCGCGGCTACCAGGCCGTGAGCGTCAATGATCTCGTGCGCGGCACCGGTCTCAATCGTCACAGCCTGTATGCGCGCTACGGCAACAAGTACGGACTCCTGAAGGCTGCCTTGCAGCGCTACTGCAGCGAGACCGTCGAGCGCCTGCGTGCGCCGCTCGTGGGCCCGGGCACGCCGCGCGAGCGCATCCAGCAGCTCATGGACCTCCGCAACCCCGACTGCCCCGACGCCTTCTGGCAGCGCATGCTGCGCCAGGGATGCTTCGGCTTCCGCACGGCCGCCGAGTTGCGCGAAGTGCATCCCGAGATCGAGGCCTCGGTCGCCGTTTTCGGACGCCAGCTCGAGTCCATGCTCGCCGACATCGTTCGCGAAGGTCAGGCTCTGGGCGAGTTCCGCAGAGACCGAAGTGCCGAAGAACTCGCGGCCGTGCTCACCGGCGGTTTCATGGCCCCGTTGATCCTGCCGCCGGACAGGCAGAGGAATCAGGCCTTCCTCGCGATCCTGAACTGAGTCCGCGTGGGGCACCCGCTCGTCGGCGTGCTGCTCGTCAACCTCGGATCACCCTCGGCCCCCACGCCTGCGGCGCTGCGGGCCTATCTTCGGCAATTCCTGTCCGACAGGCGCGTGGTCGATCTGCCGCGCGTGTTCTGGTGGCCTCTTCTCAATGGCGTGATCGTGCCGCTGCGCGCTCCCCGATCCGCCGAGTTGTACCGACGCGTGTGGACGGATCAGGGCCCGCCTCTGCTGGCGACCAGTCGCCGGCAGGCGTCCCTGCTGCGCGAACGGCTCGGCGACGGATTCGCCGTGTCGATCGCGATGCGCTACGGCGAACCCTCCATCGATGCGGGCCTGCGCGAGCTGGCAGCGGCTGGCGCCACGCGCCTGGTCGTCGTGCCGATGTTTCCGCAGTACGCGGAGGCGACGGTCGGCTCGATCCGGGCAGAAGTGCCGGCGGCGCTCGTACGCGTCGGCTCGCGGTTGACCCCCGCGTTCGTGGAGCCCTTCCCCGCCGCGCCTGACTACATCGATGCGCTGGCGGCGCGGCTCGTCGAACGCGCGCCGCTCGACAGCGTCGACCACGTCGTGTTCAGCTTTCACGGGCTGCCGCAGAAGCAGGTGGACCGCGGAGACCCCTATCGAACGCACTGCGAGGCGACCGCTCGAGCGCTCGCCGAGAGGCTGCAGTTGACGCCGGCGCGCTGGACGCTCGTCTTCCAGTCGCGCTTCGGCCCGGCGCCGTGGCTGCAGCCGTACGCGGACGTCGCCGTGCCTGCCCTGGCGCGCAGCGCACCGCGCGTGCTCGTCTCCTGCCCGGGATTCACGGCCGACTGCCTCGAGACACTCGATGAAATCGGAAACGTGCTCGCTCGCAGCTTCGTTGAGGCGGGCGGCCGCGAGCTGCTGCTGGCGAGCTGCCTCAACGATCACCCCATCTGGATCTCGACCCTGGAGCGACTGGTGCGGCACGTCACGGACGCTCCGGTATCCGGCTCGAAGCCTTCGACTCCCGTGACGCCGTCGACGCCGGCCTCCGGCAGGGTGTCCGTCGCATGAATGACCCGCGCGAGCTGCATGCACGACTCGCCGACGAGCTCTCCGCGCTCTCGCGGCAGGAGGCGTCGAGGCGCGGCGTGCTGCCCGCTCCTCTCGCGCTCGCGCTGGACGGCGTCCAACGCGTGATCACGGCCGCCTGGCGCGTGGCCAGCGCGCAGTGGTGCCTGCGCCGCTGCCGCCTCGGCCGCCTGGTGCGCACGCGGGGCCGGCCGCTCGTCGAGGGGCGCGGCGAGATCGTGCTCGGCGACGGTGTGTCCATCTGGTCGCACCTGCAGCGCACGCAGTTGTCGGCAGGCCCGGGCGCGCGACTCCTCGTCGGCGCGGGAACGTTCATCAACACGGGCACGTCCGTGTCGGCACGCGTGCTGGTCTCCATCGGCCGCCGCTGCCAGATCGCCAACCACGTGGTCATCATGGACAGCGACTTTCACGGCCTGATCGATCGCGACAAGCCGGATCCTCCCGCCCCCATCATCATCGAGGACGACGTGTGGATCGCCGTGCGCGCCACGGTGCTCAAGGGCGTGCGTATCGGGACCGGCTCGGTGGTGGCGGCCGGGTCCGTCGTCGTACGCGACGTGCCGCCTCACACGCTGGTGGCGGGCGTTCCGGCGCGTGAGGTGGCGCGTTTCGAGGATGGAGTCGTGCGCAAGCTCGTGTCGCGCGAAGGCGGCTGAGCCGCGACGGCCACTGCTCGGCCTCTCACCGCGCGCCGAGTTCCGCGGTGCTTGCGCGACTCAGCGCGGCGTGTCGTCGCCGGAGTTCGGAACCTCTGCTCCCTCGGCGGGACCGAGGGGCGGTACGCCATCGGGCGCGCCGGCCTGGGCCGCGTCGTCGTGGGGTGTGTCGCCGGCATCCCCCGACTGGCCAGCGGGGTCGCTGCCGTCGTCGAGTGCCGGGAAGCCGATGTCTCCCTGTTCGATGACACCCGGGCCGGACTCTTCCGGTGGCGGCGCGGGTTGCACGAGATCGGACTTGTGCTTGCGCAGGTTGACCGCGCGATAGTCGGCCAGCGCGAAGACCCAAGGCGACAGACGAGCGTTCAGGTCCTCGGCCTCCGTCGCGACGGCTGCTTCAGCGGCCGTCTTCGCAGCGGCGTCGGCGGCATCGTCGCCGCTGGAGGCGGCATCCGTATCGGGCGCAGGCTCCGATGGCATGTCGAGCTTGCTCGCTGCCATGGTGAACCACGTCTTGCCATCCGCGACGGCGCTGGTCGCGGTCAGCTGGAGGCCGTCAAAGGTGGTGAAGACGGTCACGGCCTGGTCGTCGCCGGTCAGTGGCGCGGTGGCGGCGGCTCGCACGTCCTCGAAGTCGACGGATTCGAGCGCGGCTGCGAGCACGCGCCCCACCGTGGGCGAGCTGGGCTGCATGCCTTCGCCCATCTCCTGCACGGCCCAGATCGCGTCGTCCGCCTTCTCGCGGGCGACGGTGACCACATCGCCGTCGGCGTGCGTGACCGTGACGGACTTCACGCGGTTGATCGCCAGCTTCGGCAGGTGCAGGTCGATCCATTCGTTCGGCTCGCGCGGCACGTCGAGCGGACCACGGGCAAGCCACGAGCTGTTTTCGGTGGCGCGGCGGACGTAGAGCGTGTCATGCCCCGGCCCCGGCTTGCCGACGACGAGCGAGGCGACGGGTGCGCCGTCGGCACCCTGCAGCGTGAGCAGCGTGGAGGTCGCTCCGGCGGCGGCGGGATCCTCGACGCCCAGTTTGACGAAGAGTTCCGGCTTCGTGGTCCTCGCTTCCAGCACGACGAGATCCGAGGTGGCGATCAACGTGCGGCGCACCGCGTCGAAGTTCGCGGGATAGCCGTCCTTGGCCGCGACGTGCCATTCCGTTCCGTCACGAACGACGCGGATCTGGCCCTCGGCGCTGCTCACGCTGATCGCGGTCACGTCATTGAGCCTGTCCTTCAGGCCCGGAAACACCGGCTGCCCGAGGCGCGCCTGCGTGGCGCCGTCGACGGGCGCGGTCGACGTGTCGAACAGGACGAGTGCTCCCGCCGCCACGGCCACCAGCGCCAGCAGGATGAGAAGCGTCTTGCCTCGCACGATCAATCCCTCCGACGACGGCTGCGCCAGCTGCCAAGGGCCACGGCCACGACACCGAGCAGCAGCGGCACGAGCCCGATGTTGATGAACTTGATGCGTGTCTCCAGGTCGTCGATGCCCTTGCGCAGGTCGTGCTGCACGTCGCGCAGCTCCTTGCGCGTGGCCACCTGTTCGGCGCGGAATCGCTCGATCTCGGTGCGCTGTTCCGGACTGAGGATCAGGCTGCTGCCATCCTGCTTCTGGGTCTGCAGCTCGTTGATGCGCTGTTCCGTCGCGGTCAGCTTGTCCTGCAGCTCCTGCTCCTTGGAGAGGAAGCGCTGGTCTGCCTCGCGCTTGAGCGCCTCGACCCGCTCGAAGGGGCGCGCGAAGCCGTGCCGGCTGCGCACGCTGATGAGGTCGTTGCTGCCCGACAGATTGTCCAGCGCATTGATCACGAAGTCGCCGTTGCCCGAGGTCGCGTTGGCCAGGCGGGTGCCGAAGAAGTTCTGCACCTGCACCCACCACTGGTCCTGCAGCAGATCCACGTCCGCGACGAGGATCACGTTGATGGGCGCCTGCGACTCCGCGACGAAGCCCTCGTCGGGCGAATCATCCGCCGGCGGCGGCGGCGAGCCATCCTCCGTCGGTTCCGGCGGTCCGGCAGCCGGGCGGCCCTCTGGAAACGCCGTGCTGGCCGGCCCGCTCACTCGCGCCGCCAGCGTGAGGGACGTGTTGGTGGGAACGAAGGTCGCAAGCAGCTTCTTCGGATCGGGTTGGAACTGGATGGCCGACGACGGAACCTGCATCGATTCCAGGCCCGTCTGCACCAGCGGAACGAAGGTCGTCGTCGCACCCGGGAGCTGTTCCAGCACTCCCGCTGCCGCGAATCTCATGTTTCCGATCTGGCCCGTGACGAGGTCATCGGCATCGAAGGCCGTTCGCGGCAGGTCCAGCCACAGCACGTAGTTCACCGACTCGGGCCTCGACGGATCGCCGAACTGGACCTTGAGTCCAGCCTGCCTGTCGGCTGCCAGCATGTCGGGCACCATGCGCACGCCCCACGCCTTGTACAGCGGCTCCAGGTCGCTCTTGCGCTCGGCCATGTAGCGAGCCATCGGATTGGACGGGTCGTCCATGGGCTTGTCGGCCTCGCAGAACGGATCGGCGAAGACCAGCGCGTGGCCTCCCTTCAGCACGAATTGATCGATCGCGTAGAGGGAGCGCGGCGGCAGGTGCTTGGGGTGCACCACCATGAGCAGCTTGCAGTCGGTCGGAATCGCGAGTTCGTCGCCATCAAGCGGGCGCACGTCGAAAGTCTGCCGGATCTGCTCGAGGATGAACCATGGCGGGACGGCCGGCGGAGCGCCGGGGAACTGCATGGCAGGCCTGCCGTCGAGCGGCAGGGAAGAAATCACTCCCAGCACGGGCCGGTCCGGCGTTCCGAGCGTGGAGACCAGCTTGGCGATGTCGTATTCGAGCGACTGCTCCTTGCGCGGATCGAAGAACGGGATGATTGCGCGCTCGTCGAGCGAGCCGCTGGCGACGAGCCCGAAGTACAGCAGTTCTCCCGAGCCTTCCTTGATCTGAACGCCCTGCACGCCGGCCTCCACGGCCGCGTCCTCAGTCTCGGTGAACGGTTCGGGGTCCACTTCGGTCAGGCTCAACTTGCCGTCGGACGCCGCGACGAACTCGCGCAGCAGGCCACGCACGCGTTCCGCATAGGAACGGATCTGCGGCAGGTCTGCGGTCAGCCGGTCGCTGTAGTAGAAGCGCATGGTCATGGGCTCGTCGAGCGAGCCCACGATGCGACGGCTGCCGTCCGACAGCGTGTAAAGCCGGTTCGCCGTGAGGTCGAGGCGCGTGCCCGTGAGCACCTTGCTCGAGAAGGCGTTGACCAGCAGGAAAAGAACCAGCGCGACGAGAAGTCCGCCGGTGCCGAGCAGCGTGCGATTCATGTGCCCCTTGCTCCCGGTCACTCGGCCTTGCGGAGGTCGAGGACCACCGCGTTGGCGAAGAGGAAGAATGCCATCAGCGAGACGAAGAAGACGAGATCACCCAGATCGATGACGCCCTTGGTGATGGCGTCGAAGTGCGTCAGGAATCCGAGCGAAGCCACGACGCCGACGAGCCCCTGCGGAGCCCAGCCTTTGAGCAGGCCGACGACGAGCGGATATCCGGCCATCACGAAGATGAAGCAGACGGCCACGGAAATCACGAAGGCGATGACCTGGTTGCGCGTGAGGGCCGAGATGCACGCTCCGATGGCGAGGTACCCGCCCGCCATGAGCAGGCTGCCGATGTAGCTCGCGACGATGACACCGTTGTCGGGCGAGCCGAGGAAGTTCACCGTGAGCCACATCGGAAAAGTCAGCAGCAGGGCGATGCCGGTGAAGCACCACGCGGCAAGGAATTTGCCCAGCACCGCCTCGGTCATCGAGATCGGCAGCGTCAGCAGGAGTTCAATCGTCCCGGACTTGCGCTCCTCGGCCCACAGGCGCATCGAAATGGCCGGCACGAGAAAGAGATACAGCCACGGGTGAAACGAGAAGAAGGGCTGCAGGTCGGCCTGTCCGCGTTCGAACATGCCCCCCGCGAAGAAGGTCATCATGCCGGCGAGCAGCAGGAAGATGACAAGGAAGACGTAGGCAACGGGCGTGGCGAAGTAGCCCGTCAGCTCGCGCTTGAAGATGACCAGCGTGTTTCTCATCGCGTGCCTCCCCCGGCGATTCCTGCCGGTGCGGCGGATGCGCCCCGCTCGTCCCGCACGGCTCCGCCGGTGATCTGGCGGAAGACGTCATCGAGCGCGCCGCGCTCCACCGACAACTCGTCGACGGCCCAGCCGTGTTCACGCGCGTGCCGCGCCACCACGTCGGCGATGAGGCGACCGGTCGTCGGCAGCACGCGCAGCCGCAGCCGGCCCTCGGTGGCAGGCAGCATCTCGACGCGGGCGACGCCCGGGAGCGCGGTCAACTCATCCGCCGCCCGGATGCCGGAGGCAGCCGACAACGTGAGCAGCACCGCGTTGTGCCGCGGCGAGCGCGCTTCCAGCTCGGCCGGGGTCCCGTCCACAAGCAGCCTGCCTGCGGCGATGACGATGGCGCGCGTGCACACGGCGTGCACCTCCTCGAGGATGTGCGTCGAGAGAATGATCACCTTGTCCTGCGCCATCTCGCGGATGAGCGTGCGGACCTCGTGCTTCTGGTTCGGGTCGAGGCCGTCGGTCGGCTCGTCCATGATGAGCACCGGCGGATCGTGGAGGATGGCCTGAGCCAGGCCGACGCGGCGCTTGAAGCCCTTGGACAGCGTCTCGATGCGCTGGTGCATCACCCCGGCCAGGCCCGCCCGCTGCGCCGCGTGCTGCACGCGCTGGCCAACCTCGGCGCCGGAGAAGCCGCGGATGCCGGCGATGAACTCCAGGAAGGACGTCGGCGTCATGTCCGGGTACGCCGGAGCGCCCTCGGGCAGGTAGCCGATGACCCGCTTGGCATTCCGCGGGCTGGCCTGCACGTCGTGCCCGCAGACGACCACGCGCCCGCTCGTCGGCGGGAGGAAGCCCGTGATCATCTTCATCGTGGTCGACTTGCCGGCGCCATTGGGCCCCAGGAAGCCGAGCACCTCCCCGCCCTTCACGGAAAAGGAGATGTCGTCCACGGCCGTGAAGGGGCCGAAACGCCGCGTCAGGTGCGTGATCTCGATCGTTGCGGACATGCAGTCTCCCGGAATGTCCTCGTGCTCGCGCCGGCGGCGGTCCGTGTTGCGCGGGTTCCCTGTGGTCGCCGGTCTGAAGCCGATGCCTACGAGCACGCATTACGAGGTGTGAGCCGGGCCCTCGTCAAGACCCGAGGGTCCGGGCTCGGATCCAGGCGACGTACTCGGCGCTGGCGGCGGTGATCGGCCACGCGACGACGCAGGGAAGTTCATAGGCGTGCAGCGCCTTGACCCGGGCGGCGAGCGCCTCGAACAACTCGCGTCGCGTCTTGAGGAGCAGGCCCGCCTCGGTGTCGCGCGCAAGCTCCCCGTGCCACTCGTAGATGGACACGATGCCCGGCAGGATGTTGGCGCAGGCCGCCAGGCGCTCGCGGACGACCGCCGATCCCAGCGCCTCGGCTGCGGCCGCGTCGGCCACGGTCACGTACACGCTGATGCAGTCGGGCTCGCCACCGGTCATCCGAGTCGACCCGGGATCACAGGAGCGACCGGAAGAACGCGCGTGCCTGGCGCAACGTGAGCGACGCACGCCGCTTCCGACGCCGTCGCGGTACGTGCTTCGGGATGTCGATCGGGTCGAGGCACGCGCGCGGCCGCTCTCCGGCCATGATCATGAGTTGCTGCCACTGCCGGCCATGAGGGCGCGTGCGGCCGTGCCGCCAGTAACAGACGAGATGCGCCACTTCGTGCGCCATGATTTCCGGCAGGTGCCGGCTGCCCAGCACCGCCACCGACACGCGCACTTCATTGCGGTCGAGGTATGCGCGCGCCAGGCTGCGGCTCATGCGCGAACTGGCGCGCACGTCGATGGCGAGCACGCGCGGGTCGTCGAACACGACGGCCAGCCGCGCCAGTTCGCCGCGTGCGACGTCCGATGCTGCCGACGGGTTTCCGTTCGCCGTGCGGGCCACCATGCGCCTCAGTCCGGCATCAGCCAGCGGCGGCTGCCGGTGCGCAGCGTGACCACCGGGACCTGTGCCTCGCGCACCACGGCGCTGGCCACGCTTCCCAGCAGCAGGGCCGAAAGCCCCGTCCGGCCGTGCGTGCCGAGCATGATCAGGTCCACCGTGTCCTGCAGGGCGAGAATGGCGCTCACGGGGTGAGACTCTTCGAAGTGGAGTTGATGCTTCACGCCGCCCCACTCGAACGCGGCCATCGTCTGCTCGAAGTGGGCGCGCGCATCCTCGCGCACCCGATCGATGACGTAGGTCGGTCCCGGTGAAGGAGCATCCGGCGAATAGGAGAACTCCGGCGTCTCGAAGCACGACAGCACCGTGACCTCCGCGCCGAAGTGCTGCGCCCAGAGGCACGCGCGTTGCAGCGCGCCCATGCTCTCGTCCGAGAGGTCCACGGGGACGAGGATGCGCTTCGCGGGGCGGACCTCGCCTTCCTGCACCCACACGGGGCACGGGGCTCGGGCCAGCACATACTGGGCCGTGCTGCGCAGGTCCAGCAGGCCGCGCCGCCGATGCGCGCCGAGGACGATCAGTCCCGCACCAGGTTGCGCCGCGCGCGCCAGCAGCACCTGACCCTGATTGCCGGCTTGCACGAGCAGCCTGTGATCCTCGGAAAGCCAGGGCAACATGGCGCCCGGGAGCGAAGCCCGCAGGTGCACGCGCACGGTGTGGCGTGCCGCGTCCAGCTCGCGCGCGGCGACCTCCGCCGAGCGATGCTCGGCCGACGGGACCGCATGCACCATCTCGAAGTCGGCGTGAAAGCGCTGTGCAAGCTCGATGGCCACGCTGACGGCATTGTCCGTGGACCCGTCGGTGTCGACTCCCACCACGATGCGCTGCGGCTTGACCATGCGCAGAGTGTCGCGGGACGCCCGGCCGTCTGCAAGCACGGGACGGTCGTCACGCGAACTTCCGGGTGTTGTCCGCGCCGGGGTCAGCGGGAGTGACGCAGCCGCAGCGTCCGACTCACCGTGCGACGAGCCTCCAGCGCAACTCCAGTTGCGTCCCGTCGAAGCCGCCGGCGACGTCCGGCTGGCTGTGCCACTGTCCATCGGGCAGCAGCCGCGGGGAAAGCGAAACCCGCGCGAGTTCCACCTGGTCCACCGGCATGAGCGTGGGAACCCGCAGGTCCACCCGCTCGCGGTGCAGCACGCGCTGATCGAGCAGGTCCAGGCTGACGCTGCCGTCGTCGGCCGCCCGGGCGCGGAGCGCCAGGCCGTCGAAGCATCCGGCCACCACCGGGTCCGGGACGGCGGCCCCCTGAGCCACGTCCACATCGAAGCTCGTGAGCAACATGCGGGCGCAGCCGACGACGGCCACACCGGTATTGCCCGTGGACAGCGGAAGCGTCGCGCGCGCCACGGTGCGGCCCGGACTCGCTCGACCGCTCTCGAGCACTTCCAGTTGCAGCGTGAGCGCGCGTCGCGTCGGCTGATGGGCCGCGAGCGCGGCACGCACCCGTTCCGTCGAGCCCGCGTCGCCTCCCGCGATGACGACGGATCCGAGATCCCACACCGTCCTGTCGGCGGCACCGTCGTCTCCAAGGCTGTCGAAGGCCAGCTGCATGATCTCGCCCGGGTCGTGTCGTTCGGCGGACGGGAAGACGAGCCAGGTGAGATCCAGGCCCGAGGCGTCTTCATGCCCGGCGAAGTACTGGTGCGGCGTCGGCGCATCTGCGCTCAGGGCCGGCCACATCGCCTGGGAGACATCGATGGCGCGCACGTCGCGCGACGGCGTGCCTCCCAGCACCATCGGCGCAGGAGCCGGATCCACCGACACGAGCCGGTAGCGCACCACGTAGCCCACCGGGCCGTCGAGCGTCTGCGCATGACCCACCGTCAGCAGGTCGTCGCCAGGTGCGAGCAGAGCACTGCCGGCAAGCGTCGCGAAGGCCACCACGGGTTGGTCGAGCACGCCTGCCACCACGTCGCTGGTGTTGCCCGAGTCGGTGTGGATGGTCGCGCGCAGGGCTTCGCTGCGGTGTTCCATCGCGCGCAGCTCCGACAGCTGCTGCACGAAGCGGAACGCGACGTGCTCTTCATCCTGCGCGTCGAGGCGCAGCAGCAGCGTCGTGCCGGTCTCAAGCGTCTCGAACTGGGGCGACTCCATCGACGACTGCTGCGCGATCTCGGGATTCCAGTCGCGCAGGTAGCGGGTCTCGCGCACGGCGCTGCGTCGCTCGGTGCGACCCAGTGGAAGTTCCTCGTGGCGCCCCGCAAGACGGAGCAGCGTTCCCGCAGACTCCGCCGCGGACAGCGCCGCTGCATCCATCGCATCGGGGAGCACGCCATCGCCGGTCGTCCGCCAGAGGTCGATGTCGAGCCGCGCCCGGCGCTGCATGCTGGCCGCGAGAAAGTCCAGCGTCGCGCGCACGTCCGACTGCACCGAAGTCGGGGCGGTCACTTGCAGGCCGTTCCGCCCGACCGCGTTCAGCGCCCTTCCTTCGTAGTCGAATTCTCCCGGTGCGACGACGTTCCAGAGAAAGTCGACCAGGTGGTCCACGGGGAAGCTTGCATCCCACTCTTCGAAGCCCGGCTCGATGCCGTCATGAACGAAGCGGAAGGGAATCGTGCGCATCGCGTACCGCTCCTGCGCGGGCGGCGCCCAGATGCGCTCGAGGTCGTAGGTGACGGTGACCAGTTCGGCTCCTGTCCACGGCGCGGCCGGCGCTGCGGCCATCGGCGCGAGGGCGGGCGCAACCACGACGGCCTTGTCGCCGACAGCGGTGTCGGCCATCGCGCAGGGCAGCAGGCCGGTGAGCAGGCAGGACAGCGCGAGCGAGGTGAACATCAGAAGGCTCCCTTGGAGACGGATGTGATCGGTGGCGACGTGCGGCTGGCACGGCGCAGGGTGTCGTCGAGAACCCGCTGGCGTCGTGCCGGCGGTGCGGGCGCCGCTCGCGGCCAGTTGCCGCTGTCGCGCGCGGCGTTCGCGAGCAGATCCGGGTCGTGCCCGCACTGCTGCCAGGCATCGGTGGCCTCCGCACTCGACAGGTGGTAGGCCGTGGTCCACGCGAGCGCGAGGATGCGGTCCGTCGAGGGTCGCGTCCCGATCCACGCCATGAGACGCGTGCCGTCCCGCGCGCTGCCCTCGCAGGCCAGTGCGGTGAGCAGGCTTTCGCGACGGAACTGCGACGCGGAGTTGGCAGGAAGCGCTTCGAGACCGGCCAGCAGCAGGTCGCCGCGTCGTGTTTCGGGCAGCGCCTGCGCGATGCGCAGCAACTCGTCGCCACGCGAGGACGCAAGCACCTGGGCGATGGCCGGCGCCACGGGGCCCTCTTCCGGTGCACGGATCAGGCACGACACGATCTCGGCCATGAGTCCGTTCGCAGCGGGACGTCCGCGCTCGGCGAGCAAGGCGACTGTCAGCCCGCGCGCGGCGATCTCGCCACCGAAGCTGCCGATCGCGCCAGCGAGTTGCTCGTCATCCGGCTGCAGGGCCAGTGCGGCGCAAAGTCCGGGCAGTGCGTCGGGCAGGACGACGGACGCTGCCCAGCGCGCCGCAAGCTGGCGCTGCGCCCCCGGGAGCTTCGGCAGCAAGCCGTTCAACGCGGACCCGAACGCGGCACGATCGCCGGCTGCGACCTCCGCGAAGCAGCTCTCCGCCGCGGCGCGCGTCGTGCTGCGTGTTCCACCCTCGAGCAGGACGTCGACAACGAGGTCGACCGGAGCGGCAGCCGCCAGCGCCGTGAGCGTCTGCGCGGCGTCCGGCGTGCTGGCGGTCTCGCGCAGCGCGGCATCGAGCACGCGGACCAGCGCGGCACGTGCGGCAGGCTGGCCGTCGCGCGCGAGCAAGCCGACGACCTCGAGGCGCCGGTCCAGGGATGTGCCCGGAGCAGGCGCGCCGGCGACGTTCGCCAACGCGGCGACGAGTGACGAGGCGTACGCGGCGCCGGCCGGGCGCGCCGGCGCGGCGACAAGTCGTGCCATGACCGCGTCACGCCGGGACGCGTTGGCCACGGCATCGGCCAGCGTGGCATCGCAATCCGTCGAGACGGCGGCCAGGCGCAGCGCGGCGTCGGCTGCTGCCGCTCCGCCCTCGCGGCCGATCCGCCGCAGCAACATCGGAACAGGCCAGGCCTGCGCACGCAGCGGTCTGCAGACGTCCGCGCAGGCTGCGGCAAAGGCCGCGTCGTCGGAGGGATGCGCTTCGTCCGCCTCGCAGAGTCCGTCGCCGAGTGCGCCGCGCACGGCCTGCAGGCGGGTCGGGTCGAAGCGTTCGTCGAGGTCATCGACCGGCGGTGCCTGCTCGGGCTCGGCGGCAGCGATCGGCGTGTCCTGCGCAGGGTCGACCGCACTGTCGAGATGCGGCGGTTCCCCGCCGCGCCACCACAGAAAGAGCGCGATGCCGGCGGCGATCGCGGCAGGCACCAGCCATCCCGCCGCGCGCCGCATCGCCAGGGGCGCCGTCAGCTGTCCTCTGGATGCGTGGCTGCGGCCGTCCGCCAGGCTTGCGTCCGTCGTGTCGGGCGCCATGAAGCTGCCGCCGTCCGCCCTGGTGCGCGTGGCCGTGTCGCCTGGTTCAGCCTGGGCCGCGTCCGCCGCCTGGCCATCGACCTGCGCCCACAGCTTGTCGAAAGCGCCGCGTGCGCCGTGCGGCTGGTCGGCCACGGGGCAGCTCTCCACGAGCCACTCGTCAAGCCGTGTCTCCTGCGCGACCTTCGTGCGACATCGGTTGCACGCGCCGAGGTGCTGCTCGACGAGGAGGCGTTCGTCGGCGTCGGCCTCATCGAGGATGTAGCGGCGGAGCAGCGCGCTGGGCGGATGCTTCACGAGTCCTCCAGATCCGCCGCGAGGCGTTCGCGCAGCACGCTGCGTGCTCGCATGACGTAGATGCGCACCGAGCGCTCGGTGATGCCGAGCACCGCGCCGATCGTGCGGTAGTCGAGTTCCTCGAAAACGCGCAGGTGCAGCGCCGCCTGCTGCCGCTCGGGAAGGGCTGCGATGGCCGAGGTCACCTTCAGGAGCGTCTCGCGCTGCGCGGTGCGGTCGCTCGGGGCGCGTTCGGCGGACGGCCGCACCGCCATCTCGTGGCGCCGGCGCGTGTCGCGGCGCCGCCGCTGGTCGGCGCACTGGTTGTAGATCACGCGCAGGAAGAAGGCGCGGAACGGGACCTCCGGGCGCACGCCGGACAGGCCGCGCCAGCTCTTGAGCAGCGCCTCCTGCAGCGCATCCTCGGCGTCCTCGGGACTGCCGAGCAGCCGTGCGGCCAGCGCCCGCCCGGCGGCCACGCATGGCCCCGCCAGTTCCTCGAAAGCCGGTCGGTCGCCGCCCAGCGCCCGCTTGAGCAGCTCCGGCTCCGGGACGTGTCCGGTCACTCGACCTCGAATCTGGGGGATCACGAATGACGCTCCCGTGGCTGCGACTCCGGCCCATGAACGCACGCCGCAGGCTCGTGTCTACGCCCCGTCCCGAAACCGCGTGACACGGCCCGGCTCGTCGCCCCCGCGGGCCGTCGACACCCGGACCGGCTCGGGCCCGAGGTCGGAGCTGCGGTCAGGACCGGATGCGGGTCTGCCGCCACGACGTCAGCTGGTGAGCCGACGGTGGACCTTCTGGGCCGACGCCTGATCCACGGGCTGCAGGTTCAGCTCCTCGATGTTCACGTGAGCCGGCTGGGTCGCCACCCAGGCAATGGCGTCCGCCACGTCCGCGGAAGTGAGAGGCGTCATGCCCGCGTAGACGGCCGCGGCCTTCTCCTCGGAGCCCAGCCGCACGAGCGAGAAGTCGTTTCCGCTGACAAGGCCTGGGTTGATGCAGGTGACGCGGACTCCCGTCGCGAGCAGCTCGAGCCGCAGCGCCTTGGTGATGACGCGCACCGATGCCTTGGTGGCGCAATACACCGAGCCGCCCTCGTAGGTCTCGATGCCGGCCAGCGAGCCGAGGTTGATGACGTGCCCGCGATTGCGGGCGACCATGCCTCCGATGAAGCGGCGCGTCACGCGCAGCAGCCCCATCACGTTCACGTCGAACATCTCCTGCCAGCCGGCCTCGTCATCGCTCGTGGCGGACGGGATGCGTGCCACGCCGCGCGCCAGACCCGCATTGTTCACCAGCATCGCGAGGCCGTCCGTGCCGGCGAAGGCTTCGGCTGCCACGGCGAAGGACTCGACGGACGAGGCGTCGCGCACGTCGAGCGGCAGTCCGAGGGCACGCACGTCGTGCACCATCGCCAGCTGGCGAGCCAGGCGCTCCACCCGCTGCGTGCGGCGCGCGCCGAGCACGAGCGACATGCCGCGTGCCGCCAGCGCCTGGGCCGTGGCGGCGCCGATGCCCGACGACGCGCCGGTGATCACGGCCACACTGCCGCTCAACGTTCCGCTTCCGGCAGTGGCCAGTCTGTCCGTCGTCATGTCAGCGCACTCCCAGGGCTGCCCATTGAAAAGCCAGCGAGTCGGCCGCTTCGGAGATGCGCTTGGCGAGCGGCTTTCCCGAACCGTGGCCGGCCCGCGTCTCGATGCGGATGAGCACCGGCGCGTCACCGGCCTGGGCGGCCTGCAGCGCAGCGGCGAACTTGAACGAGTGCGCCGGCACGACGCGATCGTCGTGATCGGCGGTGAGTATGAGGGTTGCCGGATACGCCGTGCCCGGCTTCAGGTTGTGCAGCGGCGAGTACGCGGCGAGGAACGGGAACTGCGCCGGATCTTCGGCGCTTCCGTACTCGCCGGTCCAGGCCCAGCCGATCGTGAAGCGGTGGTAGCGCAGCATGTCCAGCACGCCGACGCCGACGAGCGCACAGCCGAAGAGCTCGGGCCTCTGCGTCAGCGCGGCCCCCACGAGCAGGCCGCCGTTGCTGCGGCCGGAGATCGCGAGGCGTTTCGGCGAGGTCCAGCCGCTGTCGATCAACCACTGCGCGGCGGCGAGGAAGTCGTCGAACACGTTCTGCTTGAGGGCGAGCATGCCCGCCTCGTGCCAGGCCTCGCCGTACTCGCCGCCGCCGCGCAGGCTGGGCTGCGCATAGAGGCCGCCCCGCTCGAGCAGCGGGATGAGCGCCACGTTGAATGCGGGCTGCAGCGAGACGTCGAAGCCGCCGTAGCCGTAGAGCGTCACGGGGCGCGCGCCGTCGGGCGACAGGTCGCGGGCGTGCACGAGGAACATCGGCACGCGCGTGCCGTCCTTGCTCGTGAACCAGACCTGCTCCGTGACGTAGTCAGCCGGATCGAACGCGACCTCGGGCCGGAACACCGGCGTCGTGCGCGCGTCCGCCAGGTCGAGGCGCCAGATGGCGCCCGGGTCCGTGAAGGAGGTGAACGAGAAGCAGGTCTCGCCGTCGGTCCGTCCACCGCCGAATCCGGAAACCGAGCCGATGCCGGGCAGCGGCAGCGGCTCCTCGCCGCCGGTGCGCAGGTCGGCCAGCGTCACGACGTCGTGTGCATCGCGCATGCGCGTGAGCACCAGCGTGTCGCCGAAGAGGCGGGCATCGGAGAGCGTTGCATCGGTCTCGGCCACCACCGTTTTCCAGCGCGAGCGGACCGGGTCGCGTGCGTCGATCTCCACGACGCGGCCGCGCGGGGCTTGCCACGTGGTGAGGAACCAGAACAGCGGGCCGTCATTCCCGACATAGCTGAGGCGGGCGTCCCAGCTGTCATCGAGCGCGACGAGCGCCGCCCCGGGCTCGTCCAGCGGGCGCACGTGGATGAGGTTCCGGCCTGCCGCGGCGCGCGTCGTGGACAGGACCAGCCAGCGGCCGTCCTCGGTCGGAGAGGCGCTGAAGTTCCACTGCGGGTGCGCGCTGTCGCTGTGCACGATGGGGTCGGCGGTCTGCGGCGTGCCGAGGGCGTGGTAGCGCACCTCCATGTCGTGGTTGCTGGCGGAGAGTTCCTCACCGGGCGCAGGCGTCGGGTAGCGCGAGTAGTAGAAACCCTTCCCGTCAGGGCGCCACGCGGGCACGCTGAACTTCACGTGCTCGATGAGGTCGGGCAGGTCGCTGCCCGACACGGCGTCCTTGACCCGAATGACCTGCCAGTCGGAACCCGCCTCGGTGACTGCGTAGGCCAGCAGGTGGCCGTCCGGCGTCCAGCCTTCGGCTCCCAGCGCGACGGTGCCGTCGGTGCTCCACGTGTTCGGATCGAGCAGCACGCGCGACTCGACGCCTGGTTCGCTCCCCACCACCGTGACGGACTGCGGCTGCAGGCCGTCATTGCGTGTCCAGCTCCACAAAGACCCGTGCCGCGTCGGTGCCGAGATGCGCGTGTAGTTCCAGAGCTCCGTCAGGCGCGACGTGAGCGCCTCGCGCTCGGGCAGCCGCGACAACACCGACTCCGTGAGTGCGTCCTGCTCGGCGATCCATGCAGCGGTCTGCGGACTGTTGTCGTCCTCGAGCCAGCGATACGGGTCCGCCACGATGGTGCCGTGGTAGTCGTCGCTCTGCGGGACCGTGGCCGTGTGCGGGTAGCGGACCTTCCACAGCATCGGCACTGCCGGCGCCGCGCAGGCGGCGATCAGGAGCAGCAGCGAGGCGCGGCGCGACCGGTGCGACATGGACATCTCCTGCTGCAGGCGGATCCTCCGACCGACATCCTGACCGGGCCACGACGCCGCGCAGCCGGCGGGCAGGAGTGGAACGGAGCCGGTTCCGCGGGACATCCTAGTGAATGGCGACGTCGATCTCCCGCACCGTCCGCGGACAGCTTCGATCCACGCCCTTCCTTCCGGAGACCTTCATGCAATCGTTGTCGGCCATGCCGGTGCTCCTGACTCTGCTGCCGTTGCTGCTGCTCGCGTGTTCCTCGGCGGCTCCGGGCGACGATCCCTCTTCACCGAAGGGAAACCCGGAATCGCCCGAGGCCTGGTCCGATGCGGCTGGTGCGACGGCCGATCCGGCGCTGGCGGCGCTGACCGTGGAGTTGTGGGAGGAGATGCTGCGCGCCGACCCGGTCTTCGCCAGCAACCTCGGTGACAGCCGTTATCTCGGGAAGTTGAAAGACCTCTCGCCGACAGGCCTCGCGGCGCGGCGCGAACGGCTCGTCGCGCTTTCGGAACGTGCGGCGGCTCTCGACCAGGACTCCTTGAGCGAGGCGGATCGGCTCACGCTCGTGCTGCTCCGAGAAGAGCTCGATCGCGCGCTCATCTTTCACGACGCGCACTTCGAGCGCTGGCTGGTGAGTCCCAGCGCCGCACCGCACATCGAACTGCAGAACCTCGTCGAGGACCAGCCGGCGCACACCGCAAGGGAGCGCGAGGCGATGCTCGCGCGATGGGCTGCGATGCCTGCGTACGTGGAGCAGGCCAGGCTGGCCTTGCTGGCCGGAAAGCGCGAGGGACTCGTCGGCAGCCGATCCGCGATCGAGAAGACGCTGGTCCAGCTCGACGAGCTGCTCGCCCGGCCGGTTGATTCCTGGCCGCTCGGCAATCCGACGATCGCTCCCGGCACGCCGGCCTACACCGCGAGACTCCTGCTCGAGCAGCTGCGGGCGGGCCTGCGCGACAATCTGGCGCCGGCGCTGGCCTCGTATCGCGCGGCGCTGCATGACCGGTTGCTGCCCGTTGCGCGCAGCGACGATCGGCCGGGTCTGGCGTCGCTGCCCGGCGGCCGCGAGCTCTATGCGCGCCTGATCGTGGCGCACACGGGGCTGCCGCTCATGGCGCAGGAACTGCACGACTTCGGCCTCGCGGAGATCGCACGCATCCGGCACGAGATGGCTGTGCTCGGGGAGAAGTCCTTCGGCTCCGGAGTCGCGGGCGTCCCAGGAGCTCCGGGGGCAATGCCCGCCGGGCCCGCCCGCGAGGACGCGATCGTCGCGATGGTGCAGGAACACCTGCGCTCGGATCCTGCGCTGCACTTCGCGACGCGCGACGAAGTGCAGGCGGCCGCAGAGGCCGCGCTTCGGCGCGCTGAAGCCGCGGTGCCCGCGGCCTTCGGTCTGCTTCCTCCGGTTCCCTGCGAGGTCGTGCGGATCGCGCCTCACGAGGAGCGCGACACGACCATCGCCTACTATCGCGAGCCTTCCGCCGATGGCAGCCGGCCGGGACGCTACTACATCAACACCTACGCGCCCGAGACGCGCCCGCGTTACGAAGCGGAAGTGCTCGCATTCCACGAATCGATTCCCGGTCATCACCTGCAGATTGCCATCGCACAGGAACTGCACGACCTGCCCCGCTTCCGCCGCGAGGGCGGTCCGACGGCCTACGTGGAAGGCTGGGCGCTCTACACCGAGCGCCTGAGCGAGGAGCTCGGGCTCTACACCGGGGACACGGATCGACTCGGCGTCCTGAGCTTCGATGCGTGGCGCGCGTCGAGACTCGTCGTCGACACGGGGCTGCACGCGTTCGGATGGAGCAGGCAGCAGGCCATCGATTACATGCTCGCCAACACGCTGCTTGCACCGAACAACATCGCGAACGAGGTGGATCGCTACATCGCCACGCCCGGCCAGGCGCTGGCCTACAAGGTCGGCCAGCGGGAGATCCTGGCACTGCGCGCGCAGGCCGAGAACGCGCTGGGGGCGAGCTTCGATCTCTCGAGCTTTCATGACGTCGTGCTGGGAGCCGGGGCCGTGAGCTTGCCGGCATTGCGGCAGAACGTGAAGCGGTGGATCGAGGCGGGTGGGCGCTAGGTGGGACGGCATTGCTTCGCGGTCGCGCCGGGGGTGCTGACCGCGCTGGGGGCGAGGAAGGTGGTGAGTCGCATGGGGCGTGAGTGCGCGGGGCGGGAGGATTGTCCGGCGCGAAGGGCGCCGCTCCCGGAACCGTGACGCGTCCTGTTGCCTGACGGGCGCAGCGCCGGCCCATCCTCGCCCCCCCCGCCCCCCCCCCCCCCACCCCAGAAACAACTGACCCAC
>JBBQUR010000013.1:0-146121 GCA_038212275.1 Planctomycetota bacterium | reverse complement strand
GGCTCCGCCCCCGGAACGCCGCGCTTCGCTTCAGCCAGCCGAGGGCTGGCTTCGCGCGGCTCCCCCCGTCCCGCTCCAACGGCATCGGCTACGATGCCCGTTGAGGCTTAACCATGTGTCCACCGAAATGGGGCAAGGTCACACCCCCCGCCCCAAGCGACTCACATTCCTCCTCGCCCCCAGCGCGGTCAGCACCCCCGGCGCGACCGCGAAGCAAAGCCGTCTATCGCGCCGCGCACCGCTCCAGCCATGCACTGCACCTCCCCAGCAGGAGCTCCAGCTGCTCGCGCCCGAACGTCAGAGGGGACTTCTCCCTCGGGTCGTCGGTCAACTTGTAGACCTCGCGCGGCTGGCCGTCGGCGCCGAGGATCAACTTGTACTGGCCGGGCCGCAGCGCGGTACCGCGGCTGGCAGGGCCGTCGGCGACGGGTTGGACGCGGCCCTCGGCGGCGATGAATTTGTTCGGGTCGTACTGCAGCAGGATGGCCTTGCAGAGCGAGAGGCCCACGGGCGTCGCCCACTCGCGCTTCGTGCCGAACTCGACCAGCGTCGGGCCGAGGTCCGCGGTCTGCCCGAAGCGCTGCGTCTGCTGGCCGCGCGCCTGCTGCGCCGGCAGGCGCATGAGGCAGGGCACGTGGATCGACGGCTCGTAGAGGTCCGTGCCGTGCGTGAACAGGCGTCCGGAGTCCTCGGCGAGGCGCTCGCCTCGCGTGCCGACCACGCAGAGCGTCAGCGTCTCGAGCCGGTGCTCGCTGTGCAGCGCCTCGGTGAAGCGCAACAGCGCCGCATCGAGCCGCGCGAGGGCCGCGTCGTAGCGCAACGACAGCCAGCCCAGCTCGCGCGGGCCCCAGCCGCGGCGTGCGAGTTCGGCGGCGTCGAGGTCGTAGTCGGCCCGCGTGGAGCCGAAGTCGGCGGGCGCATCGGGCGCGGCGGCGTGCATGTCGAGCGAGGCGCCGCCGAAGGGTTCGGTCAGCTCGGCGAGATCGATCCAGAGAAAGTAGCGATTGCTGTCCACGCCGGCGATGGAGGTCAGGGCCGCGTCGAAGACCTGATCCGCAGTGGCGCCGGCCATGCCCTTCACGCTCTGGAAACCCTGCTCGATGCCGTGCCCGGCCAGCTCCGGGTTGGCGAGCAACGCGATGGTCGTGTAGCCGGCGGCGGCGAAGCGCAGCGGCAGCGTCTCGGTGTGCGGCGGCAGCTCGCCCTTTCCGGACTGCACGCCGGTGCGCGACGGGCAGCGCCCGCTGAACATGGCCGCCACGGTCTCCGCGGTGTCGTTGCTGTTGCTGTAGAAGTTCCGGAAGCTCGTGCCCTGCTCGGCCATGCGGTCGAGGCCGGGCGTGATGGCGCGCTCGTAACCGAGGTGATGCAGGCGGTCCGGGCGCAGGCCCGCGACGGTGACGAGGATCACCGGCGAGTTGAGCTGCCGGTCCACCTGCGGCATGTGCGAGCGCGACGGGAAAAGCAGAGGTTGGAGCAGCGCGCCGACGGGCGCCACCAGCGCGAGCACCCAGAGCAGCACGGTCCAGCGGCGACTGCCGTGATCCGCCGGCCCGCGCGCGGGAGCGGACGTCGGCGTGCTGCTCACCGGTGCGGACTCGCGTCGCCGTCCGGCGCCCGGTCGACGGACGGATCATCGGGAGCCTGGTCGGGCGTGTGCCCTGGCGGGGCCGTGGTGCCGTGCATGTAGCCGATGCTCTCGAGGAGTCGGATCTCTTCGTCGCTGAGTCCGTTGGCTGCGGCGGCGGCGCCGGGCTTGTGCAGCGACTGCATCCATTGCGCGCAGGCGTGCAGCGCGGCCTGCACGGCATCGGGCTCCTGCGTGGCGAGATCCACCTGCTCGCCGCCCAGCACGTCGGTGGCGAAGAAGGCTGCGCTGCCGCGGTCCTCGTAGATCAGCAGCTTGCGCGTGGCGCTGCGCACCATGTACTGCCGGTCGCGCGAGGCCTTCACGGCCGCTTCCTTCGGTGGCTGGCTGCCCTTGCGATCCGAGAGGTCGTCACCGATGCGCTCGGCGAAGACCAGCTCGCGCGGAAGGCGCGCGCGATCGAGCGCGGGCTGCAGGTCGAGGCCCGAGAGCCCGCCCGGCGGCGGCGCGATGCCGGCCAGCGCGAGCAGCGTGGGCAGCACGTCCACCTGGCTGACGAGGGCGCCCACGTGCACGCCGGCGAGCCGGCCGTCGGGGAAGCGCAGCATGAACGGGATGTGCACGTTCTCGTCGAAGAGGTAGGGATCGTGCGCGAACCACTCCGGCTCGTGCTCGTCGAAGATCTCGCCGTGGTCCGCGAGGATGACGACGATCGTGTGCTGCAGCACGCCCCTGGCGCGCAGCTCGTCGAGCAGACGGCCGACGCGGTCGTCGAGGTAGGTCAGGCCGCCGTCGTAGTGATCCTCGATGAGGTCCACCTTGTCCGTGTCGAGCGCCAGCTTCGCGCGCTCGTCGGCGCTGAGCTGATACCACTCCTCGGTCGCGCCGACGGCGGGGTCATCGGGCCGGGCGAATCTGCCCGACCACTCCGGCCCTTGCCGGCCGTACGGGCGGTGCGCGTCGTAGTAGTGCACCCACGCGAAGAAGGGCTTGCCGCCTGTCTGCTCCGCCGACGCGGTGAGCCAGGGCAGCGCCACGGCGTTGATCGCGTCCGCGTCGGCCAGCACGATCTGCTGGCCGTTCACGTGATGGGGCGGGCTCTGCTGTTCGGTGAAGCCCTTGTCGAGCCCCAGCTTGAGCAGCGTGGGCATCGGCGTGAAGGCGCCGGTGCGATAGCCGGCCTCGGCGAAGAGCTGCGCGGCGGTGGGCACGTCGGCGAGGTGCTTGTTCCAGTGCAGCATGCCGTGCTCGCCGGGATAGCGGCCCGTCAGGATGGACGCGTGCGTCGGCGGCGTGAAGCTGCTGGCCGCGAAGGCCTGTTCGAAGAGCACCGACTCCTTCGCGAAGGCATCGAGGTGCGGCGTCGTGTCGCGCATGTAGCCGTAGGCGCCGACGCGATCCGCGCGCAGCGTGTCCAGCGTGATGACGAGCACGTTCAGCGGAGCCTTGTCGGCCCCGCCGCAGCCGGCGAGCACCACGCCGAGCACGACGGAGAGCGTCGCGGCGCGCGTCGAGTGCTGCGCACGTGGTGTCATGCGGCCTCCGGGGCGGGGGCCTTGAAGAGCTGGCCGGTGAGGCCCAGCCACTTCAGGCGCAGCACGGTGGTGTAGCTGCGCAGCAGCGTCCGGAAGGTGAGCGAGGAGGTGCCGCGCTCGCGCTCGTGGAATTGAATGGGCACCTCGGTGATGCGGCAGCCGCGCACGCGCGCCTTGTAGAGCAGCTCGTGCACGATCGCGGGGCCCGGGGAGAAGGCGTTGCGCACCTCGATGCGTTCCAGCGCCTCGCGCCGGAAGCCGCGGTAGCCGGAGTTGCAGTCGGCCACCGGCAGGCCGAGCAGCAGCTTCACGTAGAGATTGGAGAGGCCCGTCAGCCAGCGGCGCGCGGCGGGGCGGCCGATGTCCGCGCCGCCCGGCACGCGGCGGCTGCCCAGCACCAGGTCGTGGCTGCCCAGCGCGGCGATCATCGCGGGCAGGTGGCGCGGGTGGTGGCTCCAGTCGGCGTCCATCTCGAAGACGAGGTCTGCGCCGTGGTCCAGCGCCCAGGCGAAGGCGGCGCGGCCTGCGCGCCCGCGGCCCTTGTCGGTGGTGCGATGCAGCAGGTGCACGCGCGGCTGGCGCGCGGCCAGCTCCGCCACGGCGCGCCACGTGCCGTCGGGGGAGTTGTCGTCGGCGACGAGCACCTCGATGGCGCCGTCCTGGCGCAGGATGTCCTCGGCCAGCGAGACGATGTTCTCGATCTCGTTCCAGGTGGGCACGGTGACGACGATCTTCATGCCGTGCTGCGCCGCCTCATGAGGCGACCGCGCGCCCCTGTCTCGTCACGGCGGCGTGCACCGTGTCGATGCCGATGGACTCCATGCAGTTGGGCACGAAGTCGCAGTCGGACTTGTAGCAGACGAGGCAGTCGAGCTCGGGCGCGATGCGCTCGCCGCGCTCGAAGACCTCGATCTCGTGCAGCGAGGTCGGGCCGAAGAGCACGACGACGCGCTTGCCGCGCGCGATGGCCACGTGCATCGCGAGCGTGTCGCCGGTGACGACGACGTCGCATTGCTCCACGATGCCGGCGAACTGCCGCAGCGTGTTCTCGCAGCCGGTCTCGATGGCGTGGCCGCCGCTGGCCGCCGCAAGGCGCGCGTTGCGCTCGAGCTCCTCGGGGCCGCCAAGCAGCAGCACGCGGTGGCCTTCTTTCACCAGGCGGCGGATGAGTTCCGTGTAGCCGCCCTCGGTCCAGCGCTTGAACTTCCAGCGCCCGCCGGCGCCGGTGTTCAGGCCGATGACCAGCTTGCCTGCCTTGCGCGGATGGTGGACGAGCAGGTCCGCGCCGGGCGCGAGATCCTCCGGGTCCAGCGAGAGCACCGGGCTCTCGCGCCGGTAGTCGACGCCGAGGATGGCGGCCATGTGCTCCTGGTAGGTGGTCGTGTTGGCGCGCTTCCTGTCGTCGCGGAGCCCCATCTCCAACCAGGTCTCGGCGGCGGGAGAGAGCGCGCGCGGGGCGCCGCGGTCGTCCACGTCGAAGCCGACGCGCACGCCGCCCGGCGCGAGGCGTGCGACGTGCGCCAGCGCGCAGCTGTCGGCCGCGGCGTCCGGGTTGAGGATGACGTCGAAGGCCTCCGCCAGCAGTTCGATGGGTGCGCTGCCGTGAAAGGGCAGCACGCGATCCACCTGGCGGTTGCCGCGGAACAGCGAGGCAGCTCCCGGCGCCGTGACCCAGGTGAGGTGCGCGTGCGGCCAGCGGCGGTGGATGCCGGGCAGCAGGCTCGTGGTGCGCAGCACGTCGCCGATGGCCGCGAGCTTCACGAGCAGGATGCGCGTACGGATCGGGTCGTAGTGCACGGTGCAGGTGGCGCACACCACCCCTTCCCGCTTGTGCGGTGTGCAGGGGCGATCGGTCCGGAAGTGCCGGCAGTCGGTCTTGATGGGGTCCATGCGGCGGATGCTCAGCTGTTCGGGGCCGGCGCGGGCGCCCAGACGGTACGCAGGAAAGCCCACAAACTCCACGCCCAGAACAGGAAGAGCACGGCGATGCGCGTGTCGCAGGCGGCCCAGAAGGCCGGCGTCCCGCGGAACAGCGCTCCGCCGGGCATGCCCATGGCCTCGTAGAAGAGCACCGGGATCTGGATGTAGATGGCGAGCTCGGCGGCGACGATCAGCAGCAGGCAGGTCACGTGACGCGGGGCGACCAGGATGGCCAGCGGGGTCACCCAGCAGATCCACTGCGGCGAGAAGACCTTGCCGAACTGCATGAAGCCCAGGACCACGGTCAGGCAGCCCAGCAGCAGCGCGCGGCGCGAGCGGATGGGCAGCAGCGCCAGCAGCAGCGCGGGCAGGAACTGCAGCAGCATGAAGGCCTTGCCCAGCCAGCCCTGGTCGGCCGGCGTGAACACCTCCCAGCGCGTCGGCACGGTCAGCGCGGCCACCAGCGACGGCGGGTTGGGGTCGCGACTCATCTGCGTCGTGTAGACGTACTTCACGGCCTCCAGCCCGCCGTGGCCCCAGAACCAGGTGATGGCGAGGATGGCCAGGCACACCGCCGCGGCCGAGAGCCCCGGCAGCAGCACGGCCGAGGGCAGCCGCGCCAGCAGTTCACGGCGGCCCCGGGGAGCGGGAGCAGCATGTGTGCCGCGCTTGTCCGCGCCGGCGCGCAGGTTGTAGGCGAGGAACAGGGGCAGCAGCAGAATCGGGAACCACTTCAGCATCGCGCCGACGGCCAGCAGTATCGCGGCCCCGTGACGGCGGCCGCGCCATTGCAGCAGCAGCGCCGCGGCGACGGCAGCCGCGGGCCAGGCGTCGAAGCGATTGAAGGCGAAGTAGAGCGTGCCAGGCAGGAAGAGCAGCAGCGCCCAGCCCGGCGGCTGGCCGAGCGCACGCAGGTTCAGCGCCGTGAGCACCAGCAGCAGCCACACGCTGAGGGCCATGGAGACGTGGTGCAGGTCGAAGTACGCCTCGTGGTCGTCCGTCGCCGCGCGGAACTCGGCCGAGGTCTGGGCGCGGCCGACCGGCACGTGATGGTCGAAAAAGAGGTATGGCAGGCCGAAGAGCCAGGTGGCGAGCTGCGGGTACTCGCTGTGCTCCTCCAGATAGGGTGTGCGGCCGGCGGGCAGCCAGCGGCCGCGCTGCTCGTAGACCGAACGGTCGGCCTCGTCCTCGAGCAGGAAGCGGTAGCGCGTGCTGCCGTCGTCCCAGTGCCCGACGCCCCATTGGTGGGTGGCCAGCAGGAGAGTCAGCGTGAGCGCCGTGCCCAGCGTGGCCAGCAGGAGAGTCGTGCGCAGGGTCATCGCCCACAGCCTACCCTCGCGGACTGCGCCTATGGCACCCCCGGCGAGCGGGCGCTTATAGTCCGGCGCCTTTCTTCCGGACTTCCGCGGGGTGCCCGTGCAGCAACTCACCGTCGTGCTGCCGACTTACAACGAGGCGGAGAACCTGCCGCGCATGGTGGCCGCCCTGCTGGCGCTTTCGCTGCGCGACACGCAGCTCTCCATCCTCGTCACGGATGACAACTCGCCCGACGGCACCGGCCAGCTTGCGGACGGCCTGGCGCGGCAGCATCCCGGTCGCGTCGCCGTCCTGCACCGCCCGCGCAAGGAGGGCCTCGGCAAGGCCTACGTGGACGGCTTCACGCACGCGCTGGCCGCGGGCGCCGACCTCGTGCTGCAGATGGACTGCGACTTCTCGCACCAGCCGAAGTACATCGCCACGATGCTCGAGGCGCTGGACGGCGCGGACATCGTGCTGGGCAGCCGCTACGTGGCCGGCGGCGCCACCGACGAGAAGTGGCCGTGGTGGCGCAAGCTGCTCTCGTGGTTCGCGAACAGCATCTACGTGCGCGCCACGCTGGGCGTGCCCGTTGCCGACGCGACCGGCGGCTTCAAGCTGTGGAAGCGCGCAACGCTCGTCGGCATGGACTTCGCCAACCGCATCCGCAGCAGCGGCTACGTCTTCCAGGTCGAGCTGATCTACGTGGCCAACCGGCTCGGCTACGTGGTGCGCGAAGTGCCCATCGTCTTCCCCGACCGCGACCGCGGCGTCTCCAAGATGAACGTGCGCATCCAGCTCGAGGCCGCCTCGCGCGTCTTCGACGTGCGCTCGCGGCATCGCAAGCTGACGCCGGTGGACCGCGCGCCGGGGGGGTGAGGCGGGGAGCACTTCCGGCCCTCCTCCGCTACCTTCCGGAATGGCTGGTCGGTCTCGCCAGTTCGGTCGGCCTCGTGGTGGCGGTGCTTCATCTGACCGATGCCCGGTATTTCGGGGTGTCGTCATTCATGGAGCGATCGAATCTCATCGAGCAGGCTGCGCCGGCCTGGCACCGGCCCCTGAACCTGCTGCTGAACCTCTGGATCTATGGCGAGCTCCTCGTGATCCTCACCAACAGGAAGCGCCGGGCGATTCACGACTTCATCGCGGGCACCGTCGTCATCCGGGATCCGCCGCCGGGTGATATCCCCGCGGCGAACCCGCCCGCATCGCATGCGCAGCTGAATCGCCGTCTCGATCCGTCGGGGGCCGGCGACTGAAGGCCTGCGAAGGCCGCCGAGCGGGATGCTGCTGCCGGCCACGGTGATGCCGGGGGCGCATGCCCGCGGCAGGTCCATCACCACCAGCGTTCGAAGTGCAGGTTGCCGGGGGCGTCCGGCTTGTTGTGCCGGAAGCCGCGCGCGCTGAGCAGCGCGTCCATGTCGTCGATCATCGCGGGGTTGCCGCAGAGGAAGACGTGACAGCGCGACGGGTCCAGCGGCGTGGCTTCGCCCGGCGGCCAGGTCGAGACGCTGGAGCAGCTCGCGCGTGCGGAATCCGCCGCGGCGCCGGGCCGGTCGGCGCCGGTCTGGTCGGCGCCGGTCGGGCCGGACCACAGCGTGTCATCGAGCAGCGTCTGAACGCGGCCGGTCAGGCCGCCCCAGGTGCCGGCGGGCGCGCGCGACACCACCGGCAGGAAGATCACGCTCGGGTCGGCGGCCGCCAGCGTTTCAAGCTCGGCGCGGTAGCCCAGCTCGGCCTCGCTGCGCGCGCCGTGCGCGATGATGCAGCGGCGCCAGCGGCCGCGGCCGGCGTGGTGGCGCAGCATCGAGACGAAGGGAGCGATGCCGGTGCCCGTTCCCACCAGCAGCAGGTCCGCGCCTCGAGGCACCGACTGCAGCGTGAAGCGGCCGGCGATGGTGGGCGAGAGGTGGATGCGATCGCCCGGCTGGTGCGGCCAGAGCAGCGTGGTGAAGCTGCCTTCCTTCACGAGCTGCACGTAGAACTCGAGCGCCGGCTGTCCCGGCGCCGACGCGATGGAATACACGCGCTTGCGCGGCGCTCCGCCCTCGGGATCGGGCAGGCCGAGCGTCGCGAATTGGCCGGGCTCGAAGACCGGCAGCTCCCAGCCGTCGGGGCGCACCGAGACGATGGCCAGCCGCTCGCTCGGATCGCGCCGCGAGACCACCGTGGCGTTGAGTTCCATGTCAGCCATACTTTCAGGATAAGCGATGGCACACGAGGCTCAGCAACCGCCGGACGACAAGCGCGACAAGCGCGACGAGCGCGACAAGCGCGACGAGCCGCAGCCGGCCTGCGCGGGCGGTGACGCGTCGGACGTGCTGCCGGACCTTCTGCCCGAGGACGGCCCGGACCGGCACCCCGTCATCCGCGTGCTGCTGATTCTCGGCGCCGTGATCTGCTTCGTGCTCGGCGTCATCGGCTGGTTGATGCCGGTGATGACCGGCATTCCCTTCTACATCCTGGCGGCCGTGCTGGCGGGCATGGCCAACCGGCGCGCGGCCATCTTCATCAACCGCCAGGAGCGGCGGCTGCCGACTCGCGTGCGCCGCCTGCTGCGCCCGAAACTGCGCCCGAAACGGCGCCGCGCGCCGCGCGACGAGGATCGCGCAGCGCGCGGCGAATGACGCGCAGGCCGAAGCCTGCCCGCGTCAGTAGTTCTCGGTGACCTGGCGCTTGCGGTAACGATCGATGCGCTGCACGAGCTGTTCGCCGTGCGCCTTGACGTCCGCATCGGTGCTGGACGAGTAGTCCTTGCCGCGCTGCTCGACCTGGTTGAGCAGGCTGTTCATGAGCGCGGTGACGTCCGGCGCCGTGCGCGCCTTGAGGCCGCGGAAGACGAGATCCAGATAGTCGGACTGCGTCCAGCGGTCGTTCAGGTTCGGCTGCGGGGCGGCCCACACCGTGGCGAAGACCTTGTCGGCCACCTCGCGCGGCGTGACGGCGTTGGCGCCCGCAAGCGCCGCCTGGCTGCCAAGTCGCTCGAACAGCGATGAGTTGGTCAGCGAGGACAGCACGAAGTAACGCGAGCTGTTGATCACGCGCGGCATCGGATCGAAGGACCAGGGATCGAACCACTGCCCGAAGGCGCCGAACTTCTTGCCGGCAAGCAGCAGGCGCTGGCTGTCCGGAATGCCGCCGTTCCAGGTGAGGCCCTTGGAGATCATGACCTCCAGCGCATCGCGCTGCGTCTGCGGATCGACGAGCTGGATCGGCGGGCGCCCGTTCTCCTGGCCGACGACGTCACGGTTGGTCGAGACGGCCCACAGGAAGCGGTCCAGGCCCTGGTAGGAGCGGTTGTAGAGGCTCGTGAACATGGCGTAGAAGCGGCTGAATTTGTCGTAGCCCTCGCCCTTCTCGGCGCCCTTCTCGGCCAGCTTGGAGAAGCCCTTCTCGGCCAGCGCGATCTGGGCCTTGGCGAAGGCCACCGGGTCCTTGCCGAGGTCCCACTGCTGCGCATAGGGGTCGCCGAGGAACAGGTCCTCGTCGGTGCCGTAGTCCAGGCCGGGCTCGTAGCTGCGATTCGCGATGGCGGCCAGGCCGCCGGCGTCGTTGTTGCCGAACTCCGTGTAGCCGTACTCGATGGCCCACACGTCGTAAGGGCCGACGGCCGACGCGAAGTATTCGCCCTGCGGCGCGTCCGGCGCGGCGATGTTGATCGCGGTGTAGTCCATGACCGAGCCCACGAGGCCGCGCTGCGCGGTCTGGCCGACGTCGGCCAGGCTGTTCATGTCCAGCCACGTGGAGGACTTGAAGTTGTGCCGCAGGCCGAGCGTGTGGCCGACCTCGTGCGCGAGCACCTCGGTGAGCATCGCGTTCAGGAATTTGTCGGTGTCGAAGTCGTCGTTGACGATGGCCTGGATCGTCGCGGCCTGCGCGGCGCGCTGCACGAGCTCGGGGCCCTGCAGCATGCAGAGGCGCGCCATGTCGTCGCCCTCCGGCATCGTCGGCACGTACTGCGCCTCGATCTCGGCCAGCACCTCATCCTTGGAGCGGGCCGCGAGGTCTCCCACGTAGGTCTCGAAGCGCTCGCGGTAGATGGCCAGGAAGTTGGCCTGCATGGTGATGTCCGCGTCGAAGATCTCGCCGGTGCGCGGGTCCGTGCGCGACGGGCCGATCGCGAAGCCGACGTTCTCGTCGCTGCTCCAGCGCACGACGGAGTAGCGGATGTCGCCCGGATCCCAGTCCGCGTCTTCGGGCATCTGCTTCGCGACGATGGCGTTGCTGAAGCCCGCCTTGCGGAAGGCCGGCTCCCACATCTCGATGGCGGCCTTGACCGCGCCGCGCCATTCCTTGGGCGTGCTGTTCTCGATCCAGTAGGTGATCGGCTGCACCGGGTCGCTCACCTCGGCCGACGGGTCCTTCTTCTGCAGGCGCCAGTGGTTGATGACGCGGTGCACCGGATCGTCCGAGCGGATGTCGAAGATGTCCTTGCGCTCGGTGGTGAAGTAGCCGACGCGCTGGTCGGCGGCGCGCGTCCGGAAACCGGGGCCCGGCAGCGCGCACAGCGAGTGGTGTACTTTCAGCGTGACGCCGCGGCCGTCGGCCATCGTGAGATTGCCCTGACCGCGCTGCCCGGTGAAGGTCAGCGACTGGTCGACCTCGACGTTGCGCGGAAAGGTCTTCACGGCGGTGAAGCTGGAGAGATCCTTGCTCGGGGCGAACTTGCCGCCGATGCCCTGCGCGATCTGCAGGTTGTCGCTCATGAAGAAGTCGCCGAGGTTCACGAGGACCTTGTCCTCGTCCTTGTTCTCGGCCGCGAGGTCGAAGGCCTGCAAGACGCTCTTGCTGGTGACCTCGTCGAGCATCTTCTGCTCGAGCGAGTCGCCCGGCTCCAGGTAGCGGTCGTTGCTCGCGACGAGCACGACCTTCTTCTCGCCGCGGCGCTCGAAGCGCAGCACGAACTCGCCGTCCGAGAGCATCGCGCCGCGGTAGACCGAGCCGTTGCCCGTGCCGCTGCCCAGCGCGCCGACGTACAGGAACTCGCGTCCGAAGGCGTTCTTGTCCAGCTCGAGGAGCAGCGTCGAGTCGTTGCTCCACGTGGTGAAGAGGCCCTCGCTGCGCGTGAGCTTCTCGGTCAGGTCCTCCCACTTCTTCGCGGCGTCTTCCTTCTCCTTCTTCTCCTTGTCTTCCTTCTCCTTCTGCTTCTTCTGGGCGTCGGAGAGGTTCTCGTCCTTCTTGGGGGCTGCCTTGGCGGGCTCGGCGGGCTTGGCCGCGTCGGCGGTCGGCGGAGTCGGCGTCGCCGGCTTGGCCTCCTCGGTGCCGTTGGCGGAGGCAGTCGCGCCCTCGCCAGGGCCTTCCTTCGGTGCCGACTGGCAGCCGGTGGTCAGCAGCGCGGAGGCGAGCAGGGCGGACAGGAGATGCGGACGCTTCAGCATGACGTGACACTCCGGGGACGATCGCGCGAGAGACTACCAAAGGATGCCCGTTCAAGGGCCCGCCGACCGAGTCGAGCGGGATGACCACTCCGTGGCGAAGCACGGCCTCGCCGCCTCGCGGTCCAGGCGTCTCGCGGCCTCGCGGCCTCGCCGCCTCGCTGCCGCGCTGCCGCGCTGTCGCGGGGCCGCGGGGACTCGCTGCGTCGGGGACTCGCTGCGTCGGGGCCGAGAGCGCTACGGCGCGGTCGCGAGGCCGAACTTCTCGTTCCAGCGGGCCAGGCTGCCGGCGCGCTCGAAGTTTGCCAGCGCGCGGTCGCATTCCGCGCGCAGTGCGTGCGCACCGGGCGGAAAGGCCAGAGCGTAATCCTCGGACTCCAGCGGCTCCGGCAGGCGCACGAGCCGACCGGCCGAGGCCGCGACGAGCGCGTCGGCGGCGGGAGCGTCCATCACCACGGCGTCGACCTCGCGACTGAGCAATCGCTCCGCGGAGGGCATGCCCGCCTTGTTCTCGAAGACCCCGATCGAGGTCTTGAGGTGCCCGGTGACGGCTCGCTCCGCGGTGGTGCCGATGCCGCCCGCGACGCGGCGCCCCGCGAGCATCGCCAGCGAGGTGGGCTCGCCCGGCCCGCTGCGGACCACCGCCACGATCTCCGTCGCGAAGTAGGGCCGGCTGAAACCCATGAGCGCAGCGCGCTCGGGCGTGATGCCAAGCGTCGCGCAGACGACGTCCACGCGGCCCGCCTGCACGGCGGGCATGAGCTGGTCGAAGGGCATGCGCTGCCATTGCAGCTGGCGGTGCAGCAGGCCGGCGATGGCGGTCATCATCTCCACGTCGCGGCCCTGCGGCCGGCCGGCCTCATCCACCCAGGCGAAGGGGCGGTTGTCGAGGTCGCTGCCGACGAGCAGCACCGGGAGGTCCGCGTCGGGACCGGCGACGGCGCCGATCTCGTGCGTCCCGGCGGTCGCGGGTTCGGCCTCGACGGGCGTCGAGGCGCACGCAACCGCGAACAGCGTCGCGACGAGGGCCAGCAGGCGCGCGCCGAACGGCGCGAGGCGGGGGCGCCGAAGAGTCGTGGCCATGGTCAGCTCTCCGCCATGTGGGGGTAACGCCAGTCGGTGGGCGGCACGAAGCTTTCCTTGATCGTGCGCAGCGAGGTCCAGCGCACGAGATTCCACATCGAGCCGGCCTTGTCGTTGGTGCCGCTCGCGCGCGCGCCGCCGAAGGGCTGCTGGCCGACGACCGCGCCGGTGGGCTTGTCGTTGATGTAGAAGTTGCCGGCGGCGTGGCGCAGCGCGGCGCTCATGGACTGCACCGCGTGCCGGTCGCGCGCGAAGATCGCGCCGGTCAGCGCGTACGGTGACGTGCTGTCGCACAGCGCCAGCGTGTCGGCCAGCCTGGCGTCGTCGTAGACGTGCACGGTGAGGATCGGGCCGAAGATCTCCTCGCACATCGTCGCCGAGCGCGGGTCCTCGCTCTCGATGACGGTGGCCTGCACGAACCAGCCGGTGCGGTTGTCGCACTCGCCGCCGGCGACGATGCTGCAGCCCTTCGTCGCGCGCGCCGTCTCGATGTACTTGCGGCACTTCTCGAAGCTCGCCTTGTCGATGACCGCGCCCATGAAGTGCGCGAAGTCGGTCGGGTCGCCCAGCGTGACCTGGCGCAGCTCCTCGACGAGCCGCTCGCGCACGGCAGGCCACAGCGAGCGCGGAACGTAGGCGCGGCTCGCCGCCGAACACTTCTGGCCCTGGTATTCGAAGGCGCCGCGCAGCAGCGCGATGGACAGCGAGTCGACGTCCGCCGACGGATGCGCGAAGACGAAGTCCTTGCCGCCGGTCTCTCCCACGAGGCGCGGATAGCTCCTGTAGTTCGCGATGTTCTCGCCGATCGCGCGCCACATGCCGTGGAAGACGGATGTGCTGCCGGTGAAGTGCACGCCGGCCAGGTCGCGGTGCGCGATGGCCGGGTCGCCGATGGCGGCGCCGCTGCCTGGCAGGAAGTTGATCACGCCGTCGGGCAGGCCCGCGGCGCGGAAAAGCTGCATGAGGTGCCACCCGCTGTGAATGGCGGTGGATGCGGGCTTCCACAGGCAGACGTTGCCCATGAGCGCCGGCGCGGCGGGCAGGTTGCCGCAGATCGACGTGAAGTTGAAGGGCGTGACGGCGAAGACGAAGCCCTCCAGCTCGCGGTACTCCAGCCGGTTCCACATGCCGCGCTGCGACTCGGGCTGCTGGGCGTAGATCTGCCGCGCGAAGGCCACGTTGAAGCGGAAGAAGTCGATGAGCTCGCAGGCCGCGTCGATCTCCGCCTGGAAGCAGGTCTTGCTCTGGCCGAGCATCGTGCTGGCGTTGAGGCGTGCGCGCCACGGGCCGGCGAGCAGGTCTGCGGCCTTGAGGAAGATGGCGGCGCGCTCTTCGAAGGGCATGGCGGCCCAGGCCGGCGCGGCGGCCGCGGCTGCCCTGGCGGCGGCTTCCACGTGCGAGCCGTCGCCGAGGCAGGCCGTGCCCAGCGTGCGGGCATGCGCGTGCGGCTCCGTCATGGTGAGCGTCTTGCCGGTGCGCACGTCGCGGCCGCCGATGATCAGCGGCACGTCCAGTGTGTGGGCGCGCTGACGGGCCAGCTCAGATTTCAGCTCGGCGCGTTCCGCGCTGCCGGGGGCGTAGTTCCTGATCGGCTCGTTCACCGGCAGGGGCACGGTCGTGATGGCGTTGCTCATCCGGCCGATTCTACGGATCAGAAGCGCGCCTGTCCGCAGGGCGCAGCGCGCGCTCCGCGCCGGTCATCGTCCGGCGCGAGGCGTGCGTAGTGCCGGCGTACGGATGGCAGGGGCATGGGACCCCACGGTATCAGCAGGCTCCGGCGGCCTGCCGCCGGCGTGGCCGGGCCTCCACGGCCAGAGTCGCGCGAAGAGGAGGCCGAGGTCGTCGAAGCATGTGTAGAAGAGCGGCACGACGAGCAGCGTGAGCAGCGTGGAGAAAGCCAGGCCGCCGGCCACCGTGACGGCCATGCTCTCGTAGCCGGAGCCGCCGTTTTCGCCGGGGAACCAGTCGGGCAGCGCCATCGGCATGAGGCCGAAGATGGTGGTGAGCGCAGTCATCAGGATGGGGCGCAGCCGGTCGGCGCCGCCGCGCACCAGCGCGTCGTGGCGCGAGAGGCCCGCGGCGCGCAGGCGCTGCACGTGATCGAGCAGCACGATCGCGTTGTTGACCACCACGCCCGCGAGCAGAATGAGCCCGATGTAGACCATGACGTCGCGCGGATAGTTCGTGGCCCAGAGCGTGATGTCCACGCCCATCACGGCCAGCGGGATGGACAGCATGATGGACATGGGCAGCATCACGGATTCGAGCAGGATGGCCATGACCAGGTACACGAGCACGATCGAGAGGATGAGCGTGCTGAACAGTTCGGCCATGTCCTGCTCGAACTCGCGCCGGCCGCCCTCCTCGTTCCAGGTGACGCCCTCGGGGAAGGGGTAGTTGGCCAGCACCTCGTCGATGCGGCTGCTCACGAGATACAGGTTCTCGACGGCGGGTTGCGCGGAGATTCCCGTGCTGGTGCGGCCGTTGCGGCGCACGAGCGAGCCGGCGGCCTTGCTGAAGTCGATGCTCGCGACGGACTCCAGCGGCACCTGCGCGCCGCCGGGCCGCGACAGGCCGAGGTTGCGCAGGAAGCTGAGGCTTTCCTCGTCGCTCTGGCCGTACTCGATCTGCACGCGGATGTCGCGGTCGCCGTCGGCGAAGTCCGGCAGGCGCTGGCCCCCGAGGCCCCACGCCACCGTGCCGCGGATGACCTCGGGCGAGACGCCGAGCTCCGAGGCGCGGTCGCGGTCCACGCTCACGTGCACCTCGTCGACGCCCTTCTCGATGTCGGTGCGGACGTTGTCCAGCATCGGACGCGCGCTGCCGTCCGGCTGCTCGACGAGCAGCGCGGCGAGGCGCTCCTTCAGGTCGCGCGAGATGCCGGCCAGCACGCCAAAGTCGGGTCCCTCCAGATTGATGCGCAGCGTCTTGTCCTGCGACCCGCCTTCGAAACCGATGGTGGTCCTCACGCCCGGCAGCGCCGGCACCATGTCGCGCAGTCGCTCGCCGAGGGCCTCGCTCTCCGCGCGCGGCAGGTCCTCGCGCGGGTAGAACTCGATCTGCCCGCCGCGGCGATCGAAGCGCGTGCTGAAGAACTCGACGCCGAAGGCCTCGCGGTTGGCGTCGGCCCAGGCCTCGAAGTGCTCGAAGACCTTGTTGGCATCCGCCAGCAGGTAGGTCGGCGGGACTTCGACATCCATCGTGACGCCGCCATCCATGTTGTCGCCGCCCTTGGAGGCCGGCACGTTGTCGCCCGCGATGTTGGTGAGCGCCACGATGACCATCAGCAGCGCGAAGGCAGCGAGGCGGTGCGTGAGCACCCAATGCATGGCGCTCCGGTAGATGTGGCCCATGCGTCCGTCGGGGCCGCCCACGCCGGACCCCGATCGGCGCGAGCCGTCGCGCTTCATCACCCGCGCCGTGAAGGATGGCAGGAAGCCGATGGCCACGATGAGCGAGGCGAAGAGCGACCAGGAGATCGGCAGACCGACCTCGCGCAGGAAGATGCGCGTGTTGCGGGCGCCGTCCATGAAGACGAGCGGCAGGAACACGACCACCGACGTGAGCGTGCTGGCCAGCACCGCAAGGCCGACCTGCCCGGCGCCGGTCGCGCTGGCCTCCTGGCGCGACAGTCCCTCCGCGCGCCGCGTCGCGATGTTCTCGATGACGACCACCGCGTTGTCGACCAGCATGCCGATGCCGAGCGTGAAGCCGGTGAGCGAGATGAGATTGAGCGTCTGGCCGCCGAAGTACACCGCCATGAGCGCCGCGAGGAGCGAGGCCGGGATGGCCAGCGCCGCGACGAGCGTCAGCCGCAGGTCGCGCAGGAACCACCACAGCACGATGACCGCGAACAATCCGCCCCAGAGTCCCGACGACTTCAACCCGCCGATGGCGTCCTTGATGGAGTCCTTCTGGTTGAAGAAGACGTTGAAGGTCACGCCCGAGAGCCGCTCGTCGGCCTTCAGCTCCGCGAGCACCGCCTCGATGCGCTCGCAGACCTCGATCGTGTTCTGGTCGGACTCGCGCGAGATGCGCATGCCAACGGCGGGCTGGCCGTTGATGCGCCACACCGTGTCGCGGTAGGCGCGTGCGCGTACCACCTCCGCCACGTCGCCCAGCACGCGCCCGTTGCCGATGGGGTAGCGACGGATGTCGTCCATGTCGTGGAAGCGGCTGTCGATGCGCAGCGCGAAGCGCCGGTTGCCGTCGTCGATCTGCCCGGCGGGCAGCGTGAAATTGTCCTGCTGGAGCTGCGCGATCACGGCGCCGAGGTTGATGCCGTAGCCGCGCACCTTGTCCACGTCGACGAAGATGCGCACGGCCTCGTCCACGAGGCCGTGCAGGGCCACGCTCGCGACGCCCTCGACGCCCTCCAGGCGCGGCACGGCGATCTTCTCGATGGGGCCGAAGGGGTCGCGCGCCTTGTCGTCGTACTGCACGCCGATCGACATCACCGGCATGTCGGTGTTCGTGTTGAAGCGGCGGATGCGGTAGCGGTCCATCTCCTTGGGAAGCTGCGGGCGCACGCGCTCGATGCGGTCGCGGGCCTCGCCGTAGGCGATGTCCATGTCGACGCGGCTGCCGAACTCCACGCTGATGTCGGACACGCCCTCGCTGCTCACAGAGGTCACATCGATGATGCCCGGGATCGTGCGCAGCGCCTCCTCGACCGGGCGCGTGAGCTGATCCTCCACCTCCGACGGGCTCGCGCCCTGGTAGGGCATCGAGATGCTCAGCGAAGACGAGGAAAGGCCGCGGGGCAGCAGCGTGAGCGGGATGCGCAGGTAGCTGATGAGCCCCGTGCCGGCCAGCGTGAGAAAGAGCATGAAGACCGTGACGGGGCGCTCGACAAGAAACGCCGAGAAGCCGTGCCGCTTGCGAGCCGGCGCGCCGTCGCGCTCGCGGTCGGGTGCATCGTCGGCAGGTGTGCTGTCAGGCATCATGCATCGCCGCGGGAGGGGCTTGTTATAAACCTTGCATGGGACTCCAACTCGACTACACGTGTCTGGTTCGTGGCGGGCCTCAGGGCGCCGTCGGCATCGACCCCGCGGACCTCGCGTCGGCAGCGCGCGAGCATGGCGGTCGCCTCTCGGCGCTGAAGGCCGCGCGCGCCGCCGGCAAGCTGGGCTTTCTGGACCTGCCCGACAACCGTTCCGACGTGGCCGCCGCACAGGCCTTCGCCGCCGCGAGGCGCGGCAGCTTCCAGAACATCGTCGTGCTGGGCATCGGCGGTTCGGCGCTGGGCACGCTGGCCCTGCACGCCGCGCTGTCGCCTCCGCTGCACAACATCAAGGCGCACTCGACCACGCGGCCCAAGCTCTTCGTCGTCGACAACGTGGACCCGACGATGGTGGGCGGCGTCCTGCGCCTCTGCAATCCGGCGACGACGCTGTTCAACGTGATCAGCAAGTCGGGCAGCACCGCGGAGACGATGGCGCAGTTCCTGCTGTTCATGGAGGCGCTCAAGTCCTCGCTCGGGGACAAGTGGCGCCAGCACGTGGTCATCACCACGGATGCGACGGCCGGCTTCCTGCGGCCGTTCGCCGTCGCCAACGACCTGCCCTGCTTCACCATTCCGGGCAACGTCGGCGGACGCTTTTCCGTGCTCTCGCCCGTGGGCCTGCTGCCCGGGGCGCTCATGGGCTGGGACCTCGACGGCCTGCTCGAAGGCGCACGTGCCGGCCGCGACGCATGCCTCTCCGGAAACTTCGAGCGCAATCCCGCCGCCCTGCTCGCCGTGACGCACCACGCCCTCGACACGAAGAGCGGTTGCAACGTGCAGGTGCTCTTCCCTTACAGCCACAGCCTGCGCATGCTCGCGGACTGGAACGTGCAGCTCGTCGCAGAGAGCCTCGGCAAGCACGACGCCTCGGGCAAGGGCATCGGCCCCACGCCGCACAAGGCCATCGGCGTCACGGACCAGCACAGCCAGGTGCAGCTCTTCGCGCAGGGGCCCATCGACAAGGTCTTCACTTTCCTGCGCGTCGAGCGCCACCCGCATGACGTGCAGATTCCCAAGGCGCCCGCCGGCCTGCCGGGCCTCGAATACCTGGACGGCGCGACCTTCGGCCGGCTGCTCGATACGGAGTGCCGCGCGACATTCCTCGCGCTCGTGGACGCGGGCCGCCCCTGCTGCATGATCACGCTGCCCGAGGTGGACGCCTTCTCCGTGGGCGAATGGCTCATGTGGCAGATGACCGCCACCGCCTACGGTGGCCAGCTCTACGGCGTGGACGCCTTCGATCAGCCCGGCGTCGAGGCCGGCAAGAATGCGACCTATGCGCTCATGGGCCGCAAGGGCTTCGAGGCCGAGGCCGAACGCATCCGCGCGCGCTCGCTTTCCGACGCGAAGTACGTCGTCGGCTGAAGTCGGCGCCCGCGCGCAGCTGCCGCCCGCTCCGCCTACTTGCTGATGAGCTTGCCGGTGCTCAGCTTGCCCGCGAAGACGCGGCCGGCCGCGGCGCGCAGGAAGGAACCGGTGGCCTTGCTCGGCACGAAGCGGTCGTCGTCCTTGTCCAGCTTGCCCTTGATGCTGAGGTCCGTCGCGGCGAAGCCCGCGTCGAGCGTCGCGTCGAGCACGCACACGGCCTGCAACCTGCGCGTCTTGGGGTCGACGCCCGCCGCCCGGTGACCCGAGAACACGAGCGTCGTGCCGAAGAGCGAGCCGAAGTCCTTGCCGTCGCCGGGGTCATCCTCGATCACGAGCATGAGCTGCCCATCGCCCACGAAGAGCGTGGCGATCGCGTCGGCCTTGAGCGAGCTGCTCTTGCCCACCGCATCCACCAGCTTGCCGGTGAGCTTGGTCTTGAAGCGGCGCGGCGCGAAGGCGATCTGCCGCGGTCCGTCCAGCGGGCTGTCGGCGCCGAGCGTGCGCACCAGATTGCCCGTCGTGTCGATGACCGCGATGCTGTCGCTGTCGAAGGAGCCGACGTAGAGGTTGCCATCGGGGCCGAAGCGCAGGTCCGTGAGGCCGTCCAGCCCGGCGCCGGTGCCGATGAAGGCGACGCTCAAGCCGGCTGGCGAGCGCACAGTGATGCGATCCTCCAGCGGCGTCGTGAAGTACTGGTTGCCGTCCGGGCCGAAGGTCACGGCGCCGCTGATGACCTGCGCGACGTCGCCGAGGTCGATGCTGGTGAGCTGCCCGCCGACGGTGTCGCACTCCACGAGCTGCAGCAGCGCCGCGCCGCCCGTGGCCATTGCGGAGAAAGTGCCGACGACATGTCCGTCCGGCGCCAGCGACAGCGGCGAGTCGAGCGCCGCGCTGAGTGCCAGCGAACGAATCAGCAGGCCTGGCGCCACGTCGAACACCGCGATCACGTCCGCCGGCCCGTTCACCGCGACGCAGAGCGTGCCGTCCGCAGCGAAGCACATGCCCGTCGGCGTGCCGTCGATCGCGACGCCGCCGAAGGGGCCGACGATGACGTCGCCGTCCGCATCCAGGCCGCGGACGCCCGCGTCGCTGGCCACCCAGAGCAGTCCGTCGGGCCCGAAGGCGAGCGCGGCGCTGTCGTCGTCGAGCACCTTCACGAACTCGCCGGCCTCGTCGTACTCCAGCAGCGCCCCGGTGCCGTCCACGACATACATCTTGTCCGCCTTGAAGGCCTTCTGTGCCGCGGCTCCGGCACTCATCGACAGCAGGAGGCCCAGCACCATGAGGCTCGAACGTGCCACGACATTCATGCGCATCTCCTCGATCGGGACGACGGATCTGGCTCCACGGAATGCGGCGTGCATTGACACCGCTGCGTGCATCAGGGCCAAGGCACACCATGCTGGGGTGAGCGATCTCGGAATCCAAGCGCGATCATCAGCTCGTCGCGCCACGAGAACGCCTGGAACTCCACGCTGCCGGCCGTGAACTCAATACCGAGGCCTGCTCCGGAGCAGGCCGCCGCTTCGACATTCACGCCGAGCTCCAGCTCCCCGTCGCACATGATGTCGAGAAGGTTCGTTGCGTCGAGCGCGTGCCCCGCAGGGAACCCGGCAGCCTCAACCGGAGGGTCGCCGGTGCATCGGCGGGGCGGCCATCGCGGCGTCCGGGAAGATCGGCGCGGCGCAGACCTCGCGCGCGCCGCAGCCGTCGCAGAGGTTGTTCTTGGTGTAGATGCCGAGGCTCTTGCGCGTGTCGAGCAGCGCCTTCACGCCGGGGGGCGCGATCGGCCGCACGACGCCCATGGTGCGCGCGGCGTGCGTGATCTTGGCCGTGTGCTCGACCATTTCCATCTTCTTGTAGCCGTCGATCAGGTCGGAGCCGACGCAGACCACGCCGTGGCGTTCCATGATCACGGCGTCACCGCGCGCGAGGAAGGTCGCGAGGCTCTCGGGAAGGTCGTAGGTGGACGGTGTCGCGTAGGGCGCCGTCGGGATCGTGCCCATGGTCACGATGATCTCGGGAATCACGCACTCCGCGAGCGAGATGCCCGCAAGCGAGAAGGCGACGGCGAAGATCGGGTGGCCGTGCACGACGGCGCGGATGTCGGGCCGCACCTGGTACGCCGCCACGTGCATCTTGATCTCGGTGGTGACGCGCCGGCCGTCGAGCGAGTTCCCCTGCGCATCGCACTCGATGACCTGGTCGGGCGTCATGTAGCCCTTCAGCACGCCGCTCGCGGTGATGAGGATGTTGCCGTTGGGCAGCCGGCAGCTCACGTTGCCGTCGTTCGCGACCACGAACTCGTGCTCGTACATCATCCGCATGACGTCGCAGATCTGCTGCGCGAGCGCGGCCTTGTCGTCGGGCCGCGCGGAGGTCAGCACGCCGCGGCGCAGCGGCCCGGCGGCCGGCGCGGCCCACGGCTGCCCGAGCGGCTGGCCCTCGAGCTCCGGATGGACCGCCGGCTGCGGGCAGGCACCCGGCGGCGTGGCGCGCGGGTCCATGATCGGGGTGGCGTAGTCGCGTTCGTGCATGGGGTTCATGGGCGCGACATCGTAGCCATGCCGGCCCCCGCGGCCCACTCGCGACTCCCGGGGCGCTCCGGGCGAGGCCCCTTTCGCCGCGGGCCGTGCGCCGGGTTCAATGGCGCCCGATGTTCCCGTAGCTCAATTGGATAGAGCATCGGTCTTCGGAACCGAGGGTTGCAGGTTCGAGTCCTGCCGGGAATACCACCAAGGGTCCCGCCCGCCCGCCCGCCCGCTCGCCCGCCCGCTCGCCCGTGCTGGCCGCATCAGGCTGCGAGGCCCGTCCGGACACAGCGAGGCCCCTCTTCGGCCGCTCGTCTCCAGTAGAGGCACTGCCTCAACATCAGACGGCCGGCGCGATGCGGTGCAGCGAGGTCCCTGTGCGGGGCGCCGCGAAGCGCTGTCGAGCACTTTCCGGCGCTGTCCGGCGCTGTTGCGCGGTCGCTCGCGAGCTGCGCGCCGATCAGGTGGTGGCGGGGAAGAGCACCTGGCCGTCCATCGCGAGTTCGTCGATGACGCCCACGACGGCGCAGCGGATCGGCGCCTTGTCGTCGCCGACGATCGCCCGCACGGAGCTGCCCTCGGCCATGAGCAGCACGAGGTCGCCGGGGCCGGCCTGCGCGCGGTCCACCGCGACGAACATCCGCTCGCCGGGGGCGTCGCTGCCGTCGGGGTTGATGGGGCGCACGGCCAGCAGGCGCCGGCCGTCGTAGGCCGGGTGCTGCACGGGCGTGACCACGCTGCCGACCACGCGCCCGAGCTTCATGCGTCGGGGTCGCCGGCGGAGACCTGCGGCGCGGGGCCGTCGTGCGCGAACTCCTCGACGTGCCCGACGATCGTCGCGTCGATGGGAACGTAGCTGTCGTGCAGCGCCAGCGTGGCCTCGCGGCCGTCGCACACGTGGACGATGTCGCCGAGGCCGCTGCCGGCCGCATCGCAGGTGACGAGCGTGTCGCCGGCCACCGCGCGCTGTTCGTCCAGCGGCTGCACGATGAGGAACTTCTCGCCAAGCAGCCCGGGCAACCGCTGCGTGGCCACAACCCTGCCGACGACGCGCGCGAGGAACATCGCCTCAGCGCTCCGGGGCGTTCGGCATGACGGCGGAGCGCCCTTTCGGGGCGATGGGGGTCATGGCGCTCACGTCTCCGCCGGCGAGCGGGAAAAGGCCTCGAGGCCTTCCTTCTGGTAGACGAGCGTGTCGTCCACGTCCCAGGAGTCGATGACGGCGAAGATGGCCGCGTCGATGGGGCGCCCGTCGGTCAGCGTGGTCTGGCGCGCGCTGCTGCCGGTGGCGAAGAGCACCAGGTCGCCCTGGCCCGCGCCCACCGTGTCCACCGCGACGATGTATTTGTTGCGCGGGCGGTTGTGCTCGTCCAGCTCCTGGACGATCTGGAACTTCAGCGCGGCGACCTTGCTGTCCTTCATGGTGGACACCACGGTGCCGACGACCTTGCCGATCAACATCGTGTCGCGCTCCTGCAGCCTAGAATCGGCGGGCGATCCTAACCTGTTCGAACAGCGACCGGTAGACGCGCTGTCGCAGCTCGCGCCAGACGAAGGGTCGCGCGGCTTCCCAGTCGGCATCCGGGCCCAGCTTGTCCTTGCTGGCCTGCCGGAAGCCTTCCTTGTTCTGCTCCCAGAACTCGCGGGCCTTGTCGTCGCTGACGGCGTGCTCGGAAAGCAGCCGGACAAGTACCTCGGTGGAGAATCTGTCCGACGTCAGCAGTTCCTGAAGCGAACGCTTCTGCACCTGTTCCACGAATTGCTGGTAGGTGACGTCGCCCGCGCCGGCCTGGTCGCGCAGCGCGGCGTCGCGGTCCAGAATCTCGCGCGTGGCGGCAGCCGTCGTGAGGTCCACGTCGAGCTGGTTGGCGCGAGCGCGCACGAGCAGCACGCCGATCATCTCGGTGAGCACGCCGGACAGCGCCTCCTGCGTCAGCAGCGATCGCAGCCGCTCGCCGACGGCCACCTTCGTGAGTTGGCCGCCCTCGAAGGTCGCGGCCATGGGGTCGTCGAGAGGCGAGGCCTCCCAGTGCGCCGCCGCGACGCGCTTCTCGAGCCAGTCGGCCATCTGCTGCGGCGTGATCACCGTCTCGGGAGGCAGTCCCTCCGCCGCGCGCACCAGGCCTTCGTGCAGCACGAGCATGGCCACTGCTGCACGCACCTGCTGGTCGTCCACTCCGGCCTGGATGCTTTCCGCGAAACCCTTGCCGCCGGCCCCGCGCGACTGCTCGTCCAGCACAACCAGCGCCGCATCCACGTCGGCGTCAGTGGCGACGAGGCCGGCCGCTGCCGCGTCGAGGCTGATGAGCGCCTCGCCGAGCAACTGCTGCAGCGCCGCGTCGCCCTCGGGCAATCGCGCATACGAGGTGGCGAGGTAGCGGTCGAAGTCCGTGTCGTACAGCACGGCCAGCGTGCCGATGCGCGCGACCTCGCCGGGCTCGAGCACAGGCATGGCGGCGGGGGCATCGGCCGGGGCATCGGCCGGGGCATCGGCCGGGGCGTCGGCCGGAGCGTCGGCCGGAGCGTCCGTCGGCGCGTCGACGGCGCGCGGCGCGTCCGCCTCGTGAGCGGCCGGAGCCGTCGGGACGGGCTCCGGCGCACCGGCAGGCGGCACCTCCTGCGCTGCGGCGGGAGTGGCCGCAAGGAGAGCGCTCAACAGGAGCGCGGCATGCAACGGAGCACTTGCGCGACGACTGCTCACGGGCGGCGGCTCTGCCTCGACATCCTGAGATCCTCGGGCCAGATGAGTTTGACGTGCCAGGCGACTGCCGACTTTCCGCCGCGCGGCACCTTCACGAGCCAGGTGTGCACGCCCTGCTCGTCCAGTTCCTTGAGCCAGCGTTCGTCGCGGCTGGGTGGCACGGATTCGTCGGTGATCTCGACCTCGATGCGCTGGTCCGTGGCCTTGGGAAAGGCCTCGCGCACGATGACCGCCACCGTGCCGTCCGCTGCAGCGGCCACGGCGCCGAGGTTCTCGAGCGTGATGCGCCAGCCTTCCTTCTGCGTCTGGCGCCTGCCGAGGAAGCCCGGCTCCTCGTGCAGGTCCTCCGTCTGCTCGCGCGTGACCAGCACGCCCGGATCCGCGCCGAGGTGCAGCGTGAACTCCTGATCGGGCAGCACGGGCTTGTCGAAGCGCGCGTGGCCGATGAAGTCGTTGCCGAAATACACCGCCGCGTCGCCGGGCAGCAGCGTCCACGGCGTGGCGTTCTTCGCGCGGCCGCGCAACCACACCGTCGTGTCGAGCGCCGGCGTGACGTAGTGCTCGGTGGAGACGGCCACGTCCTGCTCGCCGACGAGCACGGTGGTGGGCTGCTCGCGCGAGAGGATCGTCTCCGCACGCGGCAGCCGGAACTGCACCGAGAGTCCCTGCGCGATGACGGCCGCGAAGGGCGACGGGGCCGCGTTGCTGGCGTCAGCGGTGGCAGCATCCATGTATCCCAGCGCCTGCAGCGAGCCCAGCGCTTCGGCATCGTCGGCGGACATGACTCTGAAGCTGGGCGCGCCGCTGCCGCTCGCCTCGAACACGGACACGGTGACCGGGCGCGGCTCGGGCCCCTGCGCGCCGCGCTGCGGCTGCGCGGTGGAGAGCGCGAGCGAAGCGTCGGTCCAGTCTTCGCCGGTGAGCTGATGGATGCGCGCGCGATACTGCAGCATCACCGAGCTGCCGTCACCCGCAGTGCGCAGGTCGTAGAGCGGTTCCCAGCCGGCGTCGCCGAGAAGGTATTCCAGCTGCAGCTGGGCCGGGCCGTCGGCCACCACGTCGAGGTGCACGTCGGTGAGCCGCACGCTGCGGTGTGTCTCGGCCTCGCCCAGCGCGGCCTTCGCATCGGCCAGCTGCGCTTCGAGCGCGGTCAGCTTGCCATCCACGGCGCGCAGGGCCTCGAGGACGCGCGAGAGCTCCGTGCCCACGAAGACCAGGCTCGCGCGCCAGGCCTCCACCGACGGGCGGCCGCCGGCGACGTCGCCCGCATGTGCATCTTTCTCCGTCTCGGTGAGTTCGAGCAGGTGGCGCTTGAGCGCGTTGGCGACGTCGCGCTCGTCGTTGAGCGCGCGCTGCTTGTCCTGCAGTGCCGCCAACGCGTCGCGCAGTTCCTGGACGCGCGCGTCGGGCACGACGGCCTGCACGCGCGCCAGCGTCTCGACGCTGACGACATGCCCCGTCGAAAGCCGCACGCGCAGGCTGTCGGCGTCCAGCGCGACCGGAAGCCCCGCAATGACGTAGCTGCCGCTGCCCGTGACGGCGCCCAGCCGCGTGACGCGCGCGCCGCTTCCGTAGACCGTCACCGAGTCGATGCGTGTGGACACCTTCGTCTCGGCGGCAGGTGGCGCCGGTTGCACGACGGCCGCCTGCTGGCCGGCGGGCTGCAGTGTGCGGACGGCCGCTTCCGGGCCGAGGGCACGCGCATCCCCGGCGGCTGCGAGACCCGCGACGGCGGCGAGCAGGCACGCGCCGATTCGAGCGGGGCTTCGTCGCAGGAGCGGCGTCACGGCGCGACGGTGCGGGAACATCAAGGCAGTGGCCATGGCAATCTCCGGGGGTGAGCTGGCGGCGCACTTCGCGCCGACGACCCACACGCGGTCGGTCCGCGGATCTTAATCTCCGACGGCACGCACTCGGCCACTCGGCCACTCGGCCACTCGGCCACTCGGCCACTCGGCCGCAGCCTTCGCGGCCCGCGCCGTGCTGTCCTGCCCGGTTCAGAAGAGCAAGCCGGTTTCGCCCGGGCGCCGGAAGGTGGAGCGGGCACTGTCCACGTCGGGGAGCCCGGTGGCGCTCTCGTCGCGGACGGCGAGGTGCAGGCGCCGGCACTGCGCGAGGAAGAGCGCGTCGATGGCTGCCCAGCGCGGGCCGGCTCCTCCCATGCGCTTGCCGAAGCGGGGATCGTAGAGCTGGCCGCCGTGCAGCTCCGCCAGCGCGTGCAGCACCTTGTCGGCGCGCAGCGGGAGCGCCTCGCGCAGGCGCTCCTCGAACACCGGCCGCACCTCGGCCGGCAGGCGCAGCAGCACGCGGCCCGCGCGCGTCGCGCCCGCGTCCGCGGCTCGCTGGAGGATCTCCGGGATCTGGCTGTCCGACAGTCCCGGAATGATCGGCGCCACGAGCACACCGGTGCGCACGCCGGCCTCCGTGAGCAGCGCCAGCGTCGCGATCCGCATGCCGGGCGGACTCGCGAAGGGTTCCAGCGCCCGCGACAGCGCTTCGTCCGCGAAGGGAATCGAGAGGAAGACGCGCACGTCGGCCACGGCCGCCAGCTCCGCGAGCACGTCGATGTCGCGCCGCACGAGCGCTCCCTTGGTGAGGATCTCGACGGGGTTGCGGAAGTCGCGGCAGACCTGCAGGCAGCGGCGCGTGAGGGCGTAGCTGGCTTCGAGCGGCTGATAGCAGTCGGTCACGCCGCTGAAGACGACCGGCTCGCCGCGCCAGCCCTTGCTCAGGAAACGCGCGCGCAGCAGCTCGGGCGCGTTGCGCTTGACCACGATGCGCCGGTCGAAGTCGGTGCCCGCGCCCCAGCCGAGGTACTGGTGCGTCGGCCGCGCATAGCAATAGGCGCAGGCGTGGAAGCAGCCGCGGTAGGGATTGACGCTCCAGCGGAAGGGCACGTCGGGGCTGTCGTTGCTCGAGACGATGCTGCGCGCGGTCTCCTCGAAGACCTGCAACGGAGCCGGCGGCGCCTCGCCGAGCAGTTCGACGTGCTCGGAAAGCCAAGGATTCGGGGGATTGCTCACGGCGCGCGGCATGGGTTGCGTGGCACAGATACCACACGCCGCGCCCGGCAGCTGCTCGCGCGCGCGGCCCGCGACTCCTACGATGCGTGCGTCACCGGGCGGGTGCGGCCGTGCGGAGACGGCCGGGCCGAGGCGCTCGGCGGGCAACTCCCGGAGCGACGGATTCATGCTGGTGATCGACTGCTCGTGCTGCGGACGTGCGCTGGCGCTGCCGGAGGGCCTCAAGGAAGGCGCCTCCTTCGCGTGCGCCGCCTGTGGTGCGGTGGCGCGCAATGTGGCCTTCACGCGCGAGTTCCGCTGGGAGTCGCAGGACCCGTACTTGCGCAAGCACGGCACCAGCCGCGGCAATCTGTGGGGTGGAGGCGTCGGCTCGCTCATCTGGCTCGTCGTGCTTGCGGTGCTCATGCTTGTGCGGAGCAAGTTCTCGCTCGGGGTGCTGATGGCCATCGCGATCCCGTACGTGCTGCTGCTCGTCATGCTGCGGCTGATGCGGCCGCGGCGCCCGGCGCTGCTCTGGATGATGCGCGTGTGGGCCGGCCTCGGCGCCTACCTCCTCTATCTCGCGGGCCTGCAGGTGATCCGCAAGGACTGGACCGACGTGATGAAGGCCGTCGCCGACGTGTCCCCGGCGCTGCTGCTCGGGCTCGGCGCGGCGTGGCTCGTCACGGGTTTCGTCGGCACCTGGTTGTATCGCAGCTATGCCAACCGCCTCCCGCAGGCGCAGCCGGCGTCGACGCCCGCCTCCATGCCTCCCGCCGCCTGATCACCGATGCCTGAATCACCGACGCCCGCTTCACGGAAGATTCCCATGCCTGCTCCGACGATTGCTGCCAAGACCGTGTGCGTGCTCCTGGCCAACGGCTTCGAGGAAATCGAGGCCATCACGATTCTCGACGTGCTGCGGCGCGCGGAACTCGACGTGGCCTCGGTCGGCGTCGGCGGCACGGAGGTGTGCGGCGCGCACGGCATCGTGGTGCACGCCGACCTCGCGCTGGCGGCCATCGGCGGGCGGCGCTGGGATCTCGTCGTGCTGCCCGGCGGGCTGCCTGGCGCGACGAACCTGCGCGACAGCAAGGGCGTGCAGGCGCTCATCAAGGAGCAGCACGCGCGCGGCGGCATGCTCGGCGCGATCTGCGCGGCGCCCATCGCGCTGGCTGCGGCCGGCGTGCTTGCAGGCCGGCGCGCGACCAGCTACCCGGGCTTCGGCGACCAGCTCGTCGGCGCGACCTACTCCGAGGAATGCGTCGTCGTGGACGGCAACATCGTCACGAGCCGCGGCCCCGGCACCTCGCTCTCCTTCGCCCTGCGCCTCGTCGCCGAACTCTGCGGAGCCGGCAAGTCCCAGGCGCTCAGCCAGGCGATGCTCGTCGGCGCGGGGCGATGACGCGGCGCTGACTGGGCGCTGAAAGGGTGGCGGCGCGGAGGAGACGCGGCGCTGATGTCCGCTGACTGGCGATGACGCGGCGCCGACGCGGCGTTGACGGGCGGTGGGGGCGTGGACCGCTTCGCGGGGTTGTCTGTCCGGCGGGAGCCTGTTGCGGCGCAGGTGCATGTCCGAGCGGTGTCGCATATCCTCCGGCGAGGTTGCGCGCGAGGGCCGGGCGGGCGGTGCCGCTGCAGACTGCGCGACGAGGAAGGGCGCCGCGAGGCGCGGAGGAGCAAGCATGTTCATCGCGACGTGTGCCTTGTTGCTGGCTGGCGTGCTGTCCGCGCCGAATGCGGAGTCCCGCCTCGCCGGTGTCGTGCGCGACGCGAAGGACCAGCCGATCGCCGGCGCGTGGCTCGAGGCGCGCCGCACCGAGCACGGTGCGCTGACGGCTAAGGACTTCGAGGGAGCGCCGGCCAAGTCGGCGCGGTCCGATGCGGAAGGGCGCTGGGCGCTCCCCGGCCTCGACGACGGCACGTGGATCGTGACGGCCGTTGCCAGCACCACGCCGCGCACGGATGACGAGATGCAGCAACTCGCGCGGCCGGTCAGTGGCGGCGCGGCGCCGGAGGGCGTGGCGCTCAGCCGGCTCGTGCGACAGTTCGGGACGGCATCGAAAGGAAACACCGAGCGCCTCGACATCGGGCTTCCGCTCGGCTGCACGACCGCCACTCCGTTGCACGGTCGGATCACCGGAGTCTTCGCACCGGATCGCTTTGCCTACGAAGTGAGGGTCACTCGAACCGGGCCGATTCACACGCAGGCGGGGGAAGGCACCGTCGCGATCACCTTCGACTCGTCGTATAAGCAGGCCCAGCCGGCGTACAGCGTCGTGCCGGATGCCGACGGCCGGTTCGACTTCGGCTCGCTCGATGTGTCCCCCCACGACCTCATCGAAGTGGCGAGCTTCACGCTCGATCTCGAGGACAGTCCCGGAATCAGCGCGCAGTTCAGCGGCATTCTCATCGGCTTCGAGCATTGGCAGGATGGCGTGGAGATTCCGATCCTGTCGCAGCGCACGGTCACGCTGCGCGCGTTCGAGCCCGATGGCACGACACTGCTCGACCTCGGCGGCAACGAGGCGCTGAGCTTCTCGGTATGGGACGGGGCGGGTGGCAGCACCGAGTGGGACGGGGACGCGGCCGAGATCGAGCGCCCGCTCAAGCTGGGAACCTATCTCGTTCAGGCGTCGCAGGGACGCGGCGCGTCCGCGATCACGGCCTTCACGCTCGACGCTGTCGGACCGGCGGAGGTCGCGCTGGTGCTGAAGACGTGCCCCGACTTCACGGTGCACCTGGTCGACCAGCACGGGGCGCCTTTCGCCTCGACGTCGCTGAAGCTCGGAGTCGAGGCGAGCGCCGCGTTCCCGCAGCCGTGTCGTATCGGGGCCTTTTGCGAGAACGGAGTCGTCGAGCTCTCGCACGTGCTTCCCGGCACCTACCAGGTGCAGATCGGCAACGGCTTCCGCAAGCCGGCATCCATCGTCTCGCTCGACCTGAAGCCCGGGGACGAGCCGATCGTCGTCAACGTGCCGTGAGTGCAGCGGCGCCGCGCGAGGTGCGGCTGTCGCGCGCAGTGCCGCCGTGGCGCGGAGATGCGCCGCGCGCGGCTCGCCTCAGGCGAAGCGCACGCAGTCGATCGGCGGGAGGTGCTCGGCGACGCACTGCCAGAGGTCGCCGCCGTTGTTGCTGACGTAGAGGCTGCCGGTGGTCGTGCCGAAGGCGAGGCAGTCGCCGCTGGCGTCGATGTCGAGGCCGTGCCGGTAGGTCAGGTCGTAGGCGTGCAGCTGCGGCAGGCCCTTGCGGAGCTGCTCGAAGGACTTGCCCCCGTCGCGCGTGCGGTTGACGAGCACCCGGCCGTCCAGCGGCATGCGCTGCTCGTCCTTCTGCGCCGGCACGAACCACGCCGTGTCCGGCTCGCGCGGATGCACGACGACCGGGAAGCCGAAGCACGAGGGCTGCGCCGTGCGCACTTCCTCCCAGGTCCGCGCGCCGTCGGTGGTGCGGAAGATGCCGTTGTGGTGCTGCACCCACATCGATTCGGGGCGCGCCGCGCACATCGCGAGGCGGTGGTCGTCCTGCACGATCTCGTCGCCCTGCAGTTCGGGCGGCATGTAGCGCGCGATCATGCCCTTGGTGCGGACGGTCCAGCTGCGCGCGCCGTCCGTCGTCTCCCACACGCCGCCGCAGGAGACGCCGACGAAGACGTGGTCATCGTCGCGCGGATCGACGCAGACGCTGTGCAGTCCCGGCAGGTCGGCGCCGCCGCCCACCCAGCGCTTGCGCTCGGGCATGTCCCAGAGCGAGCGCACGAGTTCCCAGGAATCGCCGCCGTCGCGCGAGCGGAACAGGCCGCCGGGAATGGTGCCCAGCCAGAGCAGCCCCGGCGTGCGCGCGGTGCCGGCCGTCAGCTCCCACACGCGCTCGACGTTCCACGGGATGGGCGTGCCGCGCATCGGGTCGTTGTCCACCACGTCTGCGGGCTTCTCGGGGTAGACGGGCTTCGCGCCCTCGTGCCAGGTCTGGCCGCCGTCGGTGGAGCGGTGCAGCTTCACGCCGAAGTGTCCGTGCTGGAAGGCCGCGTAGAGCGTGCCGCTGCGCGGGTCGTGCAGGCAGAGCGAGATGTGATCCCCGAGGAAGTCCGCGCGATCCACGGCCCAGCGCTTCTCGCGTCCGCGGCGGATGGTGAAGAGGCCCTTGCGGCTGGCGACGAGGATGCGGTCGGTCATGCTCACTCCGGGGACGGTTGCGGGGAGGGTTGCGTGGAGGGTCGGAAGGGAAGGGGAAGGTGATGACGTGCGGGGATGGGGAGAGCGCGGCGCGGGACGTCGGGCTTCAACCGCCGGACAGGGCCTGCATCACGTGGATCTCGCTGTGGACGGTCACCGGGTCGCTCAGCGCGACGCGGTCCGCGAGGCGCACGTTGTCCACGAAGATGAGCATGTGGTGTCGCAAGCCGCCCTGGTCGTCGAGCACGTAGCTGCGGGCGCGGGGATTGCCCGCAAAGACCGCGTCGAGCACCTCGCGCACGGTGGCGCCGGGCGCCTCGCCGGGCGGACAGCTCACGTGTCTCTGCAGGTTGGCTGTGAAGCTGACGCGCGCCACGCGGCTCTCTCCGTCGGGATGTCGCCTCGCGTGCCGATTCACGCGCGCGCCGTCCGCCGTTCGTCGCGGAAGGCTATGGCGGCGCGCTGCCGCGGTCAATCGTCGGTGCGTGTCTCCCGCGCGCCGGCTCGCGGGTGTGCCCACAGGTCCGTCCGCGGGCGAGCGGCGCGCCGGCAGCGCCTCGCGAGTACGCCCGTCGCTCGGCCTGTGACGCGTTCCTGACGGACGGAAGCGCGCGATGGCGGGGCGTGCGCGAGGCGCCCGGCGTGAGCGACACTGCCGGTCGCGGGGACGAGCAGCTCCGGCGCACGATGGGCGACGACCGAGGCAGGCAGCGAGGACCGACATGCTGGTGATCCGCGAACTGGTGAAGGTGTATCCGGGCCCCGTGCCCGCGCTGCAGGGCATCTCGCTCGACGTGCCGCGCGGAATGTTCGGCCTGCTCGGGCCCAACGGCGCGGGCAAGTCCACGCTCATGCGCATTCTCGCGGGCCTGCTCGAGCCGACGTCCGGGCAGATCACGCTGGACGGCGAGGACCTGCTCGCGGATCCCGAGCGCATCTGGAACCGCCTCGGCTACCTGCCGCAGGAGTTCGGCTTCTATCCGCACCTCACGGGCGAGGCGATGCTCGTGCATCTGCTGCGCCTCAAGGGTGTGCGCTCGTCGGGCACCCTGCCCGAGCTCGCGGGCGAGTTGCTCGAGCGCGTCAACCTGTCGTTCGCGGCGAAGCGCAAGGTGAAGGACTACAGCGGCGGCATGCGCCAGCGCCTCGGCATCGCGCAGGCCATCGCCGGCGATCCGCGCCTCATCATCGTGGACGAGCCCACGGCGGGTCTCGACCCGGAGGAGCGCCTGCGCTTCTACCGCCTGCTCGCGGAACTCGCCGAGGAACGCACGGTGCTGCTGTCCACGCACATCGTCGAGGACGTGTCGGTGCTGTGTCCGCACTTCGCGGTGATCCGCGGTGGCAAGCTCGTCGCGCGCACCACGCCCGCCGAGGCGCGCGCCTCCATCGAGGGCGCGATCTTCGAGGGGCACGTGCGCAAGGAAGACCTGCTCAAGCTGCGCGAATCGCGCTTCGTCACGCAGGCGATCCTCTTCGAGGGGCGCAACCACGTGCGCGTCTGGCAGCCCGAGGGTTCGCCGCCCGACGGCTTTGCCGCCGTGCCGGCCACGCTCGAGGACGCCTATCTCGTGCTCATGCGCAGCGACGGCCTGCCGCACAGGCACGAGCACGCCGCGGCGCGGCACAAGGTCGAGTTCGAGGCGTGGGGCGAGGGCGACGCGGGCGACGACGATGACGACGACGGTCGTCCGCGCGCGCCGGCCGGACGCCGGGGCACGCCGTGAACGGCGCCCGTGTGCGCGCCGTCTTCGCCCAGGATTTCCGGCACGCCGGCAGGCGGCCGCTGATCTGGGTGCTCGTGCTCGTGCTCGTGCTGCTGACGTGGGGCCTGTCGACGGGCAGCGCGCGCATTGCCACCGGCAGCAGCGACGTCGGCGGCACCAAGGCCTTCATCACCTCCGAGTTCGCCATCGCACAGATGCTCTCGGTGGTGATCTTCATCTTCTATGCCTTCTTCGTCGCCGTCGCCGCCGGCATGGCCGTGATTCAGGACGACGAGCTGAAGGTCGGCGAGGTGCTGCACAGCACGCCGCTGCGGCCCTCGGAGTACATCTGGGGCAAGTTCCTCGCCGTGCTGGCCGCGTTCGTGCTCGTGCTCGGGCTGCACCTGCTGGCGTGCATGGCCTTCTATCACGCTCCGGCGAGCGCCTCCGTCGCGGAGTTCCGCGGCCCGTTCGAGCTGATGAACTACCTGCGGCCGGCGCTGCTGCTCGGGCTTCCGGGCATCGTCTTCCTCGCAGGGACGGCATTCTGGGTCGGCGAGCGCAGCAGGCGCCCGATCCTCGTCTTCGTGTTGCCGGTCACGCTGCTGCTGCTGTGCTCCTTCTTCCTCTGGTTCTGGAATCCGAGCTGGCTGGACGCGCGCATCAACCACGCGCTCATGCTCATCGATCCGGCCGGCGTGCGCTGGATCCGCGAGACCTGGCTCAGCGTCGATCGCGGCGTGGACTTCTACAACTCCGAGCCCGTGCTCTACGACGGGGCTTTCGTCGCGAGCCGCGTCGCGCTGGTGCTCATCGGGCTGCTGGGCGTCGTGTTCGCGAAACGCCATTTCCAGAGCACGCTGCGCGGCGAGCGCGGTCCGTCGCTTGCGTCGCTGCCGGCTCGCAGCGCCGCGGCTCCGGCGCTCGGCACGTCGGGGCTCGGCACGCCGGCGCTCGGCACGTCGGCGCATGGCACGTCGGCGCATGGTGCGCTGTCCGGCGACGGGGCCGCGACGATCGCCGCCGCCGCAGGCAGGCCCGCAGGCGACAGCAGCCGCTTCGGCGCCGGCAGCTCGAGCGCACGGCACGCCGCGCGCGCCGTGAGCCAGGCACGCACCGAGGCACGGCCGCTCGCCGCGCTGTTCATGCGCACCGAGCCCCCGACCTGGTGGGAGGGCTTCGTCAGCGTCGCGCGCGTCGAGCTGCGCGAACTGGCCAGTCAGGCCGGCCTGTATCTCTTCGTGCCGCTCATCGTGCTGCAGACGCTGGGCGGCGCGCTCTCCGCCGTCGGCCCCTTCGACACGGCCATGCTCTCGACGCCCGGACTGCTCGCGTCGGGCGCGATGAACACGCTGGTGCTGCTGCTCTGCCTGCTGCTGCTCTTCTACAACACCGAATCGCTGCAGCGGGAACGGCGCACCGGGCTGCTGCCCATCGTGGACGGCGCCGGCGTGTCCACCGCATCGGTCCTGCTGGGCAAGTGCGTGGCGAACGGGCTCGTGGTGATCGTCGTGCTCGCGGCCACCCTGCTCACGTGCCTCGGCGTGCTGCTGGCGCAGGGCAGCGTGCCCGTCTCGCTGCTTCCCTTCGTGCAGCTCTGGGGACTGCTGCTGCCGACGCTGCTGCTGTGGAGCGCTTTCGTCACCCTGATCTACGTGCTCGTGAAGAGCCGCTACACGACCTATGCGATCGGCCTCGCGGCGCTCGGAGCCTCCGGCTACGCGCAGGCCAGCGGCCACATGAACTGGGTCGGCAACTGGTATCTGTGGGGTGCGACGCACTGGAGCGACCTCGGCTCCTTCGAGCTCGACGGCCGCGCCCTGCTGTGGAACCGGATCTTCGTGCTCGGCCTCGCGGCGCTGTGCATGCGGCTGGCCGTGCGCTGGCATGCGCGCCGCGCCGGCGATGCGGCGCAGGTCGTCGAACGCTTCGCGCCGCTGCGATTGCTGCGCGGCCTCGCGGTCATGCTGCCGTGGATGATCGTGCCGATCGCGTCGGGTGCCTGGCTCTGGCACCTCGTGGCGCAGGGCTACCAGGGCGACGTCGCGCAGAAGCAGGACAAGGACTACTGGCGCAAGAACGTGCAGACCTGGAAGGACAGCCCCGTGCCCGCGCTCGCGGACATGGAGCTGTTCGTGGACCTCGACCCGTCGCGCCGCTGGTTCGCCGTGTCCGGCAGCTACCTGCTGGTGAATCGCACCGACCTGCCGCTGGCCACGCTGCCCATCAGCGCGGGTGACTGGGTGGCTCCTCCCGCGACGCGCCCCGACGTCGCCGTGCCACTGCTCGGCGCCGCGCCGGACGCAACGCCCTCCGCCGACACCGGCACCGCTACCTCAGCAGTCGCGGCGGACGCCGTCGTGAATGCCGCCGACACCGCCGCGACGGACGGCCCGCAGTGGACTCTCGACGGGCGTCCCATCAAGGTCAAGGACTCCGCGCAGCTCTGGCTGGTGCAGCCGACCGAGCCGCTCGCGCCCGGCGCGAGCGTGCGTCTCGGCTTCCGCTACGCCGGCACCTTCCCGCGCGGCATCTCGGAGAACGGCGCCGGCGCCAGCGAGTTCATCCTGCCCTCCGGCGTGGTGCTCACCTGCTTCGGCACCAGCTTCGCGCCCGTCATCGGCTTCATGGAAGGCCGCGGCGTGGACAAGGACAACGCCTCCGATGCACGCGAGTATCCCGAGGGTTACCGCGACGGCGTGCTGGAGCCGGCGCTCGGCTACGGCGTGCCGTTCACGACGCGCATCACGCTGCGCGGCCCGCAGGACTACACGCTCAATTCCGTCGGCACGCGGACGGCCGACACCGTGGACGAGGCGACTGGCCTGCGCACGACCGAGTGGGTGAGCGATCACCCGGTGCACTTCTTCAACATCGTGTGCGGCCGCTGGGCCGAGCGGCGCGGCGACGGCACGGTGATCTATTACGACCCTGGACATCCCTTCAACATCGAGACGATGGGCGCGGCGCTCGATGCCGCTCGCCGCCTCTACTCCGAGTGGTTCGGCGCCTATCCCTGGCAGGAGCTGAAACTCAGCGAATTCCCGGCGCTCGCCGGCTACGCGCAGGGCTTCCCGACCAACATCACCTTCTCCGAGGGCATCGGCTTCCTGAACGACGACGACCCGCGCTCGGCGGCGGCCTTCGCCGTGACGGCGCACGAGTCGGCGCACCAGTGGTGGGGCAACATCCTCGTGCCGGGCAAGGCGCCTGGCGGTGCGGTGCTCGCGGAAGGCATGTCGCATTTCTCCGCGCTCATGCTGCTCGACGCGGTGAAGGGCGAGCGCGATCGCCTCGAGTTCGCCAAGCGGCTCGAGACGCGCTACGCCAACAGCCGCCAGAAGGACGACGAGCGCTCGCTCGCACGCGTGGACGGCTCGCGCGCCGGCGACACCTCCGTCATCTACGACCGCGGCGGCCTCGTGCTCTGGATGCTGAGCCGGCAGATGGGGCGACAGGAGATGTTCGCCGGGCTGCGCGCCTTCATCGAGCACTGGAGCGCGGGTCCCGACCATCCCGTGATGGAGGACCTGCTCGACAGCCTGCGCCCGTTCGCCGCGGACAAGCCGGCCTTCGACGCCTTTGCCGCGAGCTGGATCCTCGGCACCGATGTACCCGAGTACCGCATCACCGACGCCGTCCGCACGCCGCTCCCTGGCGCCACGGGCCGGTGGCAGGTCACGTGCCAACTGACCAACGCCGGCAGCGGCAGCCCGACGATCGACGTGGCCGCCGTGCGCGGCACGCGTTTTCCGGACGACGACACCGCGCCGGGCGACACGAAGACTGCGGCCGATCCCGAGGACGACTACCGCGAGGTGCGGACCGCCGTGCGCCTCGCGCCGGGTCAGTCCGGGTCGATCGTGCTGACTTGCGACTTCGAGCCGACCGAGGTGCTGGTGGATCCGGATGTGCAGGTGCTGATGCTGAAACGGGAGGCGGGGCGGAGCAGGTTTTGACGGCTTTGTTCTGCTTCCGCGCCGGGGGTGCTGACCGCGCGGGGGGCGCGGGAGAAGGTGCGTCGCTTGGGGCGGGGGGTGCGCGGGGCGGGAGGATTGTCCGGCGCTGCGCCCGTGGGGCGGATGGACGCGTCACGGTTCCGGGAGCGGCGCCCTACGCGCCGGACAACCCGCCCGGCCCGCGCACACGCCGAGGCGCGTTTTTCCGTGCCAGGCGAGGCGGTCAGCACCGCCGGCGCTCGCGCTCCACGACGCCGTGTCACGCCCGCAGAGGTTGAACATCCGGACGGCGAGCGCGCCTGGCCGGTGTCTCGGGCGGAGCGGTGGCCGAGACGAATGACGGCCGGCCGCCGGAGCGTGAGCGCTGCGAAGTCGTGTGCTGCCGAACTGCGAATCGTTTCAGCCGACGCGTTCCGTCTCCGCCACTGCGTGACACGTCCTCTGTGCCTGCCGCCCGTCAGTTCATCCTGCGCTGAGCAGCACTTGCTGGGAAGTACGCGTCGAGAGGCACGCGCTCAACATCCCGTGCTGAGCGTCACGCGCCGAGAATCCCAGGCTGCGCCGTGCACGCCGAACATTGCCCGCTTGATCATTGCGTTCTGATCATTGCGTGCTGAGCATTCCGCACTTGAGCATCACGCGCCGAGCACCGCAATTTCCCCATCCCCGCTCAAGCGATGCCCGACCGCCTGCCGAGTCCATCACCATCTCATTGCGGAGAATGCGTTCCCCCAAGACCCCACGCGTGAGGCGCAGCGAAGCGCCCGCCGGGACCTGCCCCACCCCCGCATGGCACGGAACCCCGTGTCTCGGCGTGTGCGCGGGACGGGAGGTTTGTCCGGCGCGAAGGGCGCCGCTCCCGAAATTATGGCGCGTCCTGTTGCCCCACGGGCGCAGCGCCGGACAACCCTCCCGCCCCGCGCACTCCCCGTGCCACGCGACTCCCGCACATCTCGCCCCCAAGGGCAGCCCCCGGCCAAGCGAAGCCGCGCCCCAAGCGCGACCGTCCCTCAGCGCGGCAACGCCGCCGCCTTGTCCGGCTTGGTCTCCACAGCGAGATCCTTCGCGAAGGGCGCGTAGCCCTCGATCTCGTCGAGGTTCAGCGATGCTTCGTGAGCGACGATGCGGATCGCCTCCTGCAACTGGTTGTCTTCCTGCCAGTCGCCGAAGAGGAAGCCGCCCGGGAACGGGCGGCCGCGGTCGTCGGCCACGCGATCGCGGATGCGCGCGCGCAGCAGGCGGCGCAGCGTCTCGTCGGGAAGGTGACTGTCGGCGAGGCTCGTGCGCAACGCATCGAAGTCCGGGTAGCGCATGTCGTCCTTGCCGTCGCCGCGTGCGAGGGCGTTGAAGAGGGCGGGGTTCGCGTCGAAGTGCTCGTCCACGTACTTCTGGAACGGGTCCTTGAACTTCTCGCCTTCGGGCACGGCCTTGATGAGCGCGTCGTAGAGTTGCGCGATCTCGTTGTTCTCCCACGGCTGCAGGCCCTTGAACGCGATCTCCTTGTCCGGGACCACGCCGCCTTCCTTGACGACCTTGCCATCGAGGTCGAGCTCGGTGTGGATCGAGCGCCCGGACGGCAGGTAGTAGCGCGCGTTGGTGATCTTCACGCTCACCGGATAGGTGTACTGGCCGTTCTTGTCGAGGTCCTCGTACTCGTCGCCGGGGTCATAGACGCCGTTGTAGTTCTGGTCGGTGAGGAGCCGGTCGCCGGGGCGCGTGTCGAGCGGCATGGCCTGCTGCACCGAACCCTTGCCGAAGGTGCGCTCACCGACGAGCGTGGCGCGATGCGTGTCCTGCAAGGCGCCGGAGACGATCTCGCTGGCACTCGCGCTGCGCTCGTTGACCAGCACCACGAGCGGACCGTCCCAGCGGCCCTTCACCTGCACCGCCTGGTACTCGACGTGCTTCGCGGCGCGGCCCTCGGTGTAGACCACCAGAGTGCCCGGCTGCAGGAAGAGCGAGGCGACCTTCACGGATTCCTCGAGATAGCCGCCGGAGTTGTTGCGCAGGTCGAGAATCATGCCGCGCATGCCCTGCTTGCGCAGTTCGACCAGCGCGTCGTGAAGCTCGATGCTGGTGTTCTCCGCGAACGCGCCGACGTCGGCGTAGCCGATGTTTCCCGGCAGCATCTCGTAGGTCACGCTGTCGATGTGGATGACCTGTCGGTTGATGACGTAGTCGCGCAGTTCGGACCAGCCGTTGCGCAGCACGGAGATCTTCACCTCGGTGCCGGGCTCGCCCTTGAGGCGCTTGATGATCTCGTCGTTGGACTGGTCGTGGGTATCCCAGCCGTCCACCTTGTAGATGCGGTCGCCCGAGAGCAGGCCTGCCTTGTAGGCCGGACCGCTGTAGATGGGGCGCGTGATCGTGAAGTCGCCCTCGATGGTGTCGACGTAGGCGCCGATGCCCGCGTAGTTGCGGCGCAGGTCGAGAATCCAGCGCTCGTATTCCTTGCTGCTGAAGTAAGTGGAGTGCGGGTCGAGCGCCGCGAGCATGCCCTTGGCCGCCGCCGTGATGAGGAACTCGCGCCCCTTGGCGCCCTGAAGCTGCTCACCCATGAGGTGGTTGGCCTGGACGCGGCTGATGAGTTCATCGAGCACGTCGAGCGTGCCCTCGCCGCCGCCGCCCTTGCTGGCGGAGGTGCTCTCGGGGTTGGCACGCGTCGACACCTGGTCGACCTGCCGGTTCTGCCGGGAGGCGTAGTACTCGATCGCGGTGTCGGCCGCGAGGTAGGCACGTGCGAGCTGGCCGCGAGGCCCGGGGTCGGACTGCAGCGTCCTGAGCACGGGCCGCGCCACCGGGTATTCCTTCAGTTCGGCCAGCGCGAAGGCCGCGAGCGCGCGCGTGTCCGCGTCATCGCTCTCCAGCGCATCGAGCAGCACGCCGCGGGCCTGCTGGCGGGTCGCGATGCTGCTGGCCATGTAGACGGTCTGCGCCAGCTCGATGCGTTCCTCGGCCGGCAGCGGCTGCGCGAGGCGCTCAGCCAGCCGATCGCCGACCTCGGGCACGGACTGGAAGCTCCTGTCCGCAAGCACGGCCAGCGCCTCGCGCGAGTGCGGCCCGCCGACCAGCGGCATGAGGACCACGGCGGCTGCATCCGGCGCGGACAGGCTGACCAGCGTCTCCCCGATGATCACGCGGACCGCCTCGGAGCTTCCCGCCGCGGCCTTCACGAGAAGGGGCGCGGCGGCGATGGAATCCTCGCGGGCGGTGTCGTCGAGCTCGCGGGCCAGGTCCCAGGTGGCAGCTCCCTGACTGCTCTCGAGCTGGCTCAGCAGACTCTCGATCCGGGTCGAGAGGTCGCCCGTTTGCGCCAGGTTGAGGGACATCAGGGCAGCAAGAAGCAGCGCAAGCATGGAGGACTCCGGCGGAGGCGGTAGCTACTTGTCGGTCGGGAGGCGTGTTGGCCTGTGGGGTTCGCATGATAGCCGCGCTCGAGCTCCCGGTTGCGCGCGCAGTCGGGGCGCTATCATGGCGTGCCCATGGACGCCGCGCTCTCTCATCTCGATGAATTCGGTCGGGGCCGCATGGTGGATGTGGGCAGCAAGCCCATGACGGCGCGAGTGGCCGTCGCCGGCGCCAGGGTGCGCATGCTGCCCGCCACACGCGCACTGGCGCTCGCGGGGCTCGGTCCCAAGGGGCCGGTGATCGAGGTCGCTCGATTGGCCGGCATCGGCGCCGCGAAGCGCACCGCAGAGCTCATTCCGCTCTGCCATCCGCTGCCTCTGGATGCCATCGATGTCCAGATCGCTCCCGAGGGGGAAGACGTGCTGAGGATCGAGGCGCGCGTCGCCACGACCTGGCGCACCGGCGTGGAAATGGAAGCCTTCACGGCGGCGGCGATCGCGGCGCTGACGCTGGTGGACATGCTGAAGGCCGTCGAGAAGACCATCGTGGTCACGGACCTGCGCCTGCTCACCAAGTCCGGTGGTCGCAGCGGCGACTGGAAGGCGCCGTGACCTCCCGACCCGTCCGGGCCCGGCTGATCCTGGCCAGCGATCGCGTGTCGCGCGGCGAGCGCGAGGATCGGACGGCTTCCGGAGTGGCGACTGTCCTCGCTTCGGTCGGCATCGAACTGGGGGGCGTCGTGGCGGTGCCCGATGATCAGGCCTCGCTGGTGACGGCATTGCGTGCGGCCTGCGCGGAAGCGGACCTCGTGCTGACCAGCGGCGGCACGGGCATCGGGCCGCGCGACGTGACTCCGGAAGCGACGAGGCAGGTGCTGCAGCGCGAGATCCCCGGTCTCGGCGAGGCGATGCGCGCCGCATCGCTGGCCGCCGTGCCGACGGCCGCGCTCTCACGGGCCACGGCAGGCACGGTCGGCAGCAGCCTCGTCGTGAATCTGCCCGGCAGTCCGGCGGGCGCTCGCGAGTGCCTCGCCGCGGTGCTGCCCGCGCTCGTGCACGGCCTGCGCCTGCTGACGGGTGGCGTCGTCGACTGCGCGATGGAGCTCAAGCCGCCGGCAGGTCCGGCAACTCGAGCTTGAGACAGAAGATCGAGCCGCCGGACTTGTGGAATTCCGACACGTCCACGGGCACCGGCCGATAGCCGGCAGCCCGGAGCGCGGCGGCGGTGCGTCGGGCACCGGCCGGAACGAGCACATGGCCGTCGCGGAGCGCGTGCGCATTGCAGGCGAACTGCGCGGACGCCTCGGCAGCGTCGGCCTCGATGCAACGCGGGAAAAGCGCGGCCAGCGTGGTCAGCGCTTCGGCGTGAAACGCGGGCGGATGCAGCAACAGCGTGTTCTCGTCGAGGACGGCCAGGCAGGTGTCCAGGTGGTAGAAGGGCTGGCCGCGCAGCGCGAGCGGCACGAGTGGCGCGTCGAGAAGCTCGGCCGCTGCGGCGAGGGCGGCCGGATCGCTGCGCCCGCCGAAGCCGCCGAGCAGCAGCCGGCGCCCGGGCACGACGAGCACATCGCCGTGACCCTCGAGGTGCCCGCATCCCGCTGGCAGGGAAAGCGGCTCCAGTCCGGCACGCCGGAGCCACGCCTGCAGAGGTGCGACCTCGGCCTGCCTGCTTTCATGGTTCATCCGCGACATCACGACGGACGCCGCGGGCTCGGCCCCGGAGTTCGCATCGGATGCCTGCGTGGCCGGCAGCACGAGTGCGGGATTCGCCGTGAAGACCATGTCTTCGCGTCCGCGCGCCGCGGGCAGGACGTGCACCGTCACCCCCAGCGAGCGATAGGCGTCCGCGAGCGCCTGCCACTGCTTGCCGGCGCGCGCGCGATTCACCGCGCCGACCTGCCCGGTCATGAACGCGTTCTTCTCGTCGATGACCTCGAAGTGCTCGGGCGGGCACATGAGCACGGAGGTGAAGGGCCTCGTGCGCGGCACGTGCGTGCGCCAGTCCTGATCGACGGCGGGTTGAGACATGCGCGGATGATACGATCGCTCGCGTCACCCCCTGGGAGCGCCGTGAACGGCCCCGAGCGCTATGGACAGAGAGACGGCGGCACAGGCGATCGCGATGCTGGTGATGCTCGCCGCGCTGGCGCGCTGGCTCCCGCGGGGCGAAGAGGGCGACAGCTTCGGTCGCGGTGACCCGTGGCGCGCCCTCGCCATCGATCAGTCGCTGCTCGACGAGCCGCCCGGCAGCCACGACGGCGCCGCGGCGCTGCGAGCCATGTTCCGCCGCGACGGAAGCATCGCTCGCTGGACGGGCCTGCTCGAACAGGTGGCCCGACTGCAGGCCCGGACGGGAGACGGGGACGTGATCCAGATCCGCGGCGTCAGCCGCAACGAGTTCTGGACGCTTGCCTACGACCTGTACCCGGCGCACGTCGTGGGGCGGACGGTCGAAGAGGGCGGCAGCAGCCGGGACGCCGTGCTCCCCGAGGCGCACTGGGTGCTGACGCTGGTGGGCCCGAAAGCCACGGCCGCCCTGGAGCGCGGCCCCGCGCCCGAAAACTCCGCGCGCGCCGGAACCACGCCTGACGGAACCACGCCTGCCGGAACCACGCCTGAGGAAACCGGGCGCAGCGGCGGCGCCTCGGGAGAGAGCGATTCCGTTGGCAGCAAGCATGCCGAGCCGCCGCGCTGATGGGGCTCGTGGCCGCGCTGCTGCTGTGCCTGTGCTTCGGCGCGCTCGTGGACCGCGCGCTCTTCTCCGTGCCAGGCGCCGGCTGGATCGAGCGACTCGGCCGGGCCTTGCTCTTCGGCTTCGGCGGCTGCGGCAGCGTGGCCCTGCTGCTCGATGCGGCCGGCGTGCCGGTGCGCAGCGCGTCGCTGCTGGCGGCACTCGGTCTGCTCGCTGCGCTCCTCGCTCGGCCTGCGCTCGCCGCATGGCGCGCGGAGCGCGGCGCGAGCGTCCGCCGCATGGCGACCGCGGCCTCGGCCGCATGTCCCGCACTCACGAGGACGCAGGCGGCGGCGCACGCGGGACTGCTGCTGTTCGCTGCGCTGTCGCTGGCCCAGGCCGTCGTGTCGGGATTCGTCCGTCCTGCCTTTCAAGTCGACGCTCTCACGCGCTGGTTGTTCAAGGCCAAGGTACTCGCCTTCGACGGCACGCTCACGGGCGCGCTCTCCCGCTCCCCGGGTTTCGCCTTCACGCATCAGCGCTATCCGCCGCTGCTGCCGCAGGTGTGCAACCTGCCCGCACTGCTCTCGGGGCACTGGGATGAACGCCTCGCGGAGGGGCTGTGCGCGTGGTTTGCCGTGGCGCTCGTGGCCGTGACCTACGGCGCACTGCGCCGCCGGGCGGGGCCGCTGCCTGCAGCGCTCGGCGCCGCGTGGATCGCGAGCCTGCCGCTCATTCAGTATCTGCCCTTTCCGCCGCCGGGCTCCGGCGCCTTTTCCGCCATGGCGGACATTCCGCTCGCCTTGTTCGTGACGGCAGCGGGTCTTGCCCTCGTGGATGCGCTGGAAGGAGTGCGTGACCGGGCGCACCTCGAGGCCGGCCTGTGTCTCGGCTTCGCCGCGCTCACGAAGAACGAAGGACTGCCGCTGCTCGCGGGCGCGGGCCTCGCGCTGCTCCTCGGGGCGACGCGGGGTCGGGTGCGGCGCGCAGTCGGAGTCGTGGGTGTGGCCGCGCTGCTGTACCTGCTCGCGTGGGGACTGATCTCGCAGAGCTTCCCTGCGCTCGACGAGCACTATCCGGGTCAGCTCAAACCGGCGAACGTGGCCGCGGGCCTTTCGCGACTGCCGACGATCGCCCTCACGCTGGGCGCCGAACTCGTGTCGTTCCAGCGCTGGAACCTGACCTGGCTGGCGGTGGTCGCGCTGCTCTGCATCGGGCGCATCGGCCGTGCACGTCGGGCTCTGCTCGTCCTGCTGGGCGTGCAGCTCGCCAGCTACGTGCTGGCCTTCATGATCACCGCGTGGACCTCGCCGGCGGCGGAGGCCGCGGTCGCGGGGGGGCTGGCCGACGACACGGTCAGCTACCTGATGTCCCTGACGATGGGGCGCCTGCTGCTGCACATGGCGCCCCTCGCCATCGCCCTCGCGCTGCTGTGCGCGCCGAGAATGGTGCGGCCGGTGGGCGCGACGGGTTGAATGTTCCGCGGTCGCCCGCTTCAATGAGCGGTCCTTGATCCAAGGGAAATCCCCCGCTCCGAGGTCTGTCAACCGCCATGTCCATGATTCCCACCAACCAGTTCGGCAACGGCATCACGCTGCGCGTCGGCGGGGAGCTGTACGACCTCGTGTTCTTCGAGTTCGTGAAGCCAGGCAAGGGCGCCGCCTTCGTGCGCACCAAGATGAAGAACCTTCGCACGGGAGGCGTGAAGGAGGTCACCTTCGACAGCAAGGACAAGGTCGAGCAGGTGATGATCGACAAGGAGCAGATGGAGTATCTCTACCGCGAGGGCGACCACTTCATCTTCATGAACCCGACCACCTTCGATCAGGTCCCCGTCGCCGAGGAGATGGTGAAGGAGATGTTGCCGTACCTGAAGGAGAACACCGTCTGCGACTTCAAGATCGCGGAGGACAAGGTCATCTCCGTGGCGCTTCCGGACCACATGATCTTCCAGGTCATCGAGACGACGCCGTGGATCAAGGGCAGCACGGCCTCTGGCGGCAACAAGCCGGCGACGATCGACACCGGCACCGTGATCCAGGTGCCCGTGTATCTCGATCAGGGCGAATGGGTGCGCGTGGACACGCGGACGGGCAAGTTCGCCGACCGGGCCAAGCCGCCGGGGGAGTGACCGCGGCGCGGGCTCACGCTTGCGTTGACCCGTGGGCCGCGCGAGGATCGCCGACCCGGGCGAGTCCCTGCGAGTCGCCGCGCGGGTGATTTTCGGTCGAGCAGGCAGGCGACAGGCAGACCCATCGCATCGGCATGGCCCGCGCGCCATGACCCTCGGAGGCCAGCAGTGGCATCACGCAAGAAGTCGACAAGTGCGCGCTCCCGCGGCGGACGTCTCGAGACGGGCGGCCCGCGCCGCGCTCCGGCGGGCGCCGCAGGCAAGTCCGGCAAGTCATTGAAGGCCGGCCGGAGCGATCGGCCGGCCGCCGCGCCGTCGCGCTTCCCCGAGGTCGAGGAACTCGTGGAGCTCATGAACCGCCACGAGCTGCTCGAGGTGGACTACCAGATCGCGCCGGACGGCAGCCGGCGCATCAAGCTCGCGCGCGCCGGCGCCGGTGGTTTCGTGATGGCCGCGCCGGCTGCTGCGCCACGCAGCAGCGAGCCGTCCGCCGCGGCAGCGCCAGGCACGGAGGCCGCACCTGCCGCCGCTCCCGGCGAGACGCTGCACGCCTTCAAGTCGCCGATGGTGGGCACGTTCTACCGGGCGCCTTCGCCGGAGGCGCCGCCCTTCGCGAGCGTCGGCGACAAGCTCGATCCGCACGCCACGGTCTGCATCATCGAGGCGATGAAGGTCATGAACGAGATCACCCCCGACATCTCCGGCACCGTGGTCTCGATCGAGGTGGAGAATGGCGAGGCCGTCGAGTTCGGCCAGACTCTCTTCCTCGTCCGGCCGAGCTGAGCCGGAGGCGCCACCGTGTTTCGACGCGTCCTGATCGCCAACAGAGGTGAGATCGCGCTGCGCGTGCTGCGCGCGTGCCGCGCCCTCGGCTGTGAAGTCGTCGTGGTGTACTCGGAGGCCGATCGCGACTCGCGCATCATCGACCTCGCCGACGAGGCCGTCTGCATCGGCCCGCCCCCGGCGCGCCAGAGCTATCTGGACATGAAGCGCGTGATCGCCGCGGCGGAGATCACCGAGTCGGATGCGATCCATCCCGGCTACGGCTTCCTGTCGGAGAACAGCAAATTCGTGGAGGTGGTGCAGGCCTGCGGCTTCACCTTCATCGGCCCGCCGGCGGACGTCATCGCCTCCGTGGGCGACAAGAACACGGCGAAGACCATTGCGACGGCGGCCGGCGTGCCCACGGTGCCGGGAAGCGCGGGTCTGCTGCAGTCCGAAGAGGAAGCGCTGACCGTCGCCGCCCGCATCGGCTACCCGGTCATGATCAAGGCCACGGCCGGCGGCGGCGGGCGCGGGATGCGTTTCGTGCGCAGCGCGGCCGAGCTGCCGGGCCTGCTCGCCGCGGCGAAGAGCGAGGCGGCCGCTGCTTTCAGCAATCCCGACGTGTACATGGAGAAGTTCGTCGAAGGACCGCACCACGTCGAGATCCAGGTCATCGCCGACACGCACGGCAACCTGGTGCACCTCGGCGAGCGCGAGTGCTCCGTGCAGCGCCGGCACCAGAAGCTGCTCGAGGAAAGTCCGTCGCCGGTGCTGACGCCGGAGCTGCGCGAGGCGATGGGACGCGCGGCCGTCGCCCTGTGCCGCCAGGCCGGCTACGTGAATGCCGGCACGGTGGAATTCCTGGTGGATGCGCACCGGCAGTTCTACTTCATGGAGCTGAACGCGCGCATCCAGGTCGAGCATCCGGTGACCGAAGCCGTTACCGGCATCGACATCGTGCGTGAGCAGATCCGCGTGGCGGCAGGCCTGCCGCTGTCCTTCACCCAGGCGGACGTGAAGCAGACGGGCGCGGCCATCGAATGCCGCATCAACGCCGAGGACACCCGGTACAACTTCAGGCCTTCCTGCGGGCGCATCACGCACATGGAGTTCCCGGGCGGCGCCGGCGTGCGCTTCGATACCCATGCCTACGGCGGCTACATGATCTCGCCTTTCTACGACTCGATGATCGGAAAGCTCATCGTGCACGCGGCAAATCGCGAAGAAGCCATCAAGCTCATGCTCCGGGCGCTCGATGAATGCGTGATCCGCGGCATCGAGACCACGATCGGCTTTCACAAGCTGATCCTGAGCGATCCGCGCTTCGTGGCCGGCGATTACGACACGTCCTTCATCGCGACCATGGCCGCGATGGTCAACCAGGAGAAGAGCCCGTGAGCGCGCTGGGCGCCCTGAGCACATGGTGGGTCCGACGCCGTGCCGATGGCGTGGTGCGGATGATCGCCGTGGCGCTCGTGCTGCTCGCGACGAGCGCAGTGGACGCACGCGCTCAGGACCGGAAGGGCCCGCCCGCCGGCAAGGAGAAGCCGCTGCCGAACAAGGCGGCCGACGAGGCGCCGCCCGCCAGGGAGTTGCCGCCTCCCGCGGTGGCCGCGGACGAGAAGGTCAACGTGCGCCGGCTTTCCGACGTCGTGGTCGTGCGCGAAGGACCGCGGGCCGCGGAGCGCGTGCTCTACTACTTCAATCCCGACGTGGAGCTGTCGCAGGGCGATCACGTCGCGCAGGGCAGCGGCGGCCAGTCGGACGTCATGCTGCCGGGCGGCGCGACCATCCTGCTTTACGCCACGGCCCACCTCGAGCTGTCGCTGCTGTCGATCGAGGGCGACGTGCTGCGCTTCCCGCTGCTCACGCGCCTCGAGGCCGGAGCCTTGGAGCGTCCGCTCACGCTCATCCTTCCGGGCGGCACGCAGGTACGCCTGCAGAACACGACGCTGCTCGTCAGGGTGGAGCCCGGCCGCATGCTCGTGCGCAACACGGGCGAAGGATCCGTCACGGTGACGGGCGACCTTCGGCTCGAGCGCGTGGCGGAGCCCGGGCAGCCCCTCGGACAGATGAATCTGCAGCTCGGCGAGGAAGTCTATATCCCGCTGTTCCGTGTCTCCGGATCGGAGACCGGCACGCTCACGGACCTGTGGGGGCTGGTCACGGTGCGCCACCATCGCGGCCTGCAGCTTGCCCCCGAAGGAAACGAACTGCGCCTGCGACGCGATGCCGGCGATGCGAGCGCAGCGGGTGAAGGTGTGGTTGCGGTGGTGGAGGAGGCGAGCGTGGGTGGTGTGACCACGCGCTGGCTTCCGGGCAGCACCCTCGTCATCCGCAACCCGCGCCATGTCGACGTGCCGGCCGCGCCCGTCGTGCCGGCCGCCGAAGCGCCTGCCCCCGAGATCGCCCCGGCGACCGACGCGCCTGCCGACGCCGCGCCCGCAGCAGAGCCGGACGCGGCGCCCGCGCCCGGAGCCTCCGACGTCGGCGGCGAGGCGCCGCCACCAGATCAGCCCCCGTCCCAAGCACCCGAGTCCGGCACATCGATGCTGCGCACCGGCAAGGAGTCGCGTTCATGAGAGCCCTGGTCACCGGCGGAGCCGGATTCCTCGGAAGCCACCTCTGCGAGCGACTGCTCGCCGAGGGCTGGCAGGTCGTCTGCATGGACAACCTGTCCACCGGCGACATCGCCAACATCGACCACCTCATGGGCGACGCGGGTTTCCGATTCGTGAAGGTCGACGTCACGGACTACATCCACATTCCCGGCGCGATCGACCGCGTCTTCCACTTCGCCTCGCCCGCGAGCCCGATCGACTACCTCGAGATGCCCATCCCCACGCTGAAGGTCGGGAGTCTCGGCACGCACAAGGCGCTGGGTCTGGCGCGCGCGAAGGACGCGCGCTTCATCATGGCGAGCACGTCCGAAGTCTACGGTGACCCGCTCGAGCATCCGCAGACCGAGAGCTACTGGGGCAACGTGAACCCGGTCGGTCCGCGCGGCGTGTACGACGAGGCCAAGCGCTTCTCCGAGGCGCTCGTCATGGCGTATCACCGCTACCACGGCCTCAAGACCCGCATCGTGCGCATCTTCAACACCTACGGCCCGCGCATGCGCCTCAACGACGGCCGCGCGCTGCCGGCCTTCATGAGCCAGGCGCTGCGAGGCGAGGACATCACGGTCTTCGGCGACGGCAGCCAGACGCGCAGCTTCTGCTACGTGGATGACCTCATCGAGGGCATCTGGCGCCTCTCGTGCAGCGACGAGGTCTATCCGACGAACATCGGCAATCCGCGCGAGATGACCATCAAGGAGTTCGCGGAGGCCGTGGTGAAGCTCACCGGCTCGCGCAGCCGCATCACCTACCACCCGCTGCCCGAGGACGATCCCAAGCAGCGGCGCCCGGACATCACCAAGGCGCGCCGCGTGCTGAACGGCTGGGAGCCGAAGGTTCCGCTGGAGCAGGGTCTGGCCCGCACCCTCGAGTACTTCCGCGGAAGGGTCGCGGCGCACTGACATGTGCGGCATCATCGGAGTCACCGGACGCCCGGGCGTCAGCCAGCTCATCCTCGACGGCTTGCACACGCTCGAATACCGGGGCTACGACAGCGCGGGCATCGCGGTGCAGACGCCGGAGGGTCTGTGCGTGGTGCGGCGCGAGGGCAAGCTCGCGAATCTCGACGGGGCGCTGGCAGGCAAGCCGGCCTTCGGCACGACGGGCATCGGCCACACGCGCTGGGCCACGCACGGTCCGCCCGTGGAGCGCAACGCACACCCGATGGTGGACACGCGCGAGCGCCTGGCCGTCATCCACAACGGCATCGTGGAGAATCACGAGGAGTTGCGCGCGGAACTGCAGCGCGGCGGCGTCGCCTTCCGCTCGGACACGGACACGGAGATCATCGCGCACCTGGTGTCCGGCGAGCTCGCACGCGGCGCGGACCTGCCGTCCGCGGTGCGCGCAACCGTGCGGCGCCTCAAGGGCGCCTATTCGATCGCGATCATCTCGGCGGATCATCCCGGCGTGCTGATCGCCATGCGCTACCAGTCGCCGCTGGTGCTCGGCATCGCGGAAGGCGCCACGCTGCTGGCCAGCGACATCCCCGCGCTCCTGCCGCACACGCGCACCATCATGCCGCTCGATGACGGCGACCTGGCGGTGCTCACGCCCGAGTCCATCGTCGTGACGGACCTCTCCGGCAAGGTGGTGCAGCGTCCGACGCGGATCATCGACTGGGACCCGGTGGCCGTGCAGAAGGGCGGCTACCGCCACTTCATGATGAAGGAGATCGAGGAGCAGCCCGCGGCGGTCGCCGCGACGATGGCCAGCCACCTCACGCTGGAGGGCGGCATCGACATCGCGGCGCTCGACGTGCTGGGCGACCGCCTCGCGGCGGTGAAGCGCATCACCTTCGTCGCCTGCGGGACGAGCTGGCACGCAGGCCTCGCGGCAAAGTTCTACGTCGAGAACCTCGTCGGCATTCCGGTCGACGTGGATTACGCGAGCGAGTTCCGCTACCGCAGCACGCAGGCCGGCCCCGACCACCTCATCGTGCCGATCACCCAGTCCGGCGAGACCATGGACACGCTCGGCGCGCTGCGCGACAGCCGCGGGCACGGGGCGCCCGTGGTGGCCGTCTGCAACGTGCCGGCAAGCTCGGCGACGCGCGAGGCCGACGCGACGATCCTCACGCAGGCCGGACCCGAGATCGGCGTCGCCTCCACCAAGGCCTTCTCCACGCAGTTGTGCGCGCTCTACATGTTCGCGCTGGATCTCGCCGCCAGGCGCGGCACGCTCAGCGCCGCCGAGATCGAGAGGCGCGTGGTTCCGTTGCGCCGGCTGCGCTACGCGATGGACGGGGCGCTGCGTCACGAGGCCGAAGTGCGCGCCGCGGCGGAAGCCCACTTCGAGGCGCGCGACTTCCTCTTCCTGGGGCGCGGCGTCAATTACCCGATCGCGCTCGAAGGCGCGCTGAAGCTCAAGGAAATCAGCTACATCCACGCCGAGGGCTATCCCGCGGGAGAGATGAAGCACGGCCCGATCGCGCTCATCGACAGCACGATGCCCGTGGTGGTCATCGCCACGCCGGGCCGGGTCTACGAGAAGGTGCTCTCGAACATGCAGGAAGTGCGGGCGCGCGGCGGGCGCATCATCGCGGTGGCCGTCGAAGGCGACGAGCGCGTCGCCGCCCTGGCGGAAACGGTGCTGCACGTTCCTGCCGTGGACGAGGACCTCTCGCCGCTCGTCAACGTCCTGCCGCTGCAGCTGCTCGCCTATCACATCGCGGACCTGCGCGGTTGCGACATCGACCAGCCCCGCAACCTCGCCAAGAGCGTGACGGTGGAATGATGAGCAGCACCGTACTGGTCACCGGCGCCGCGGGCTTCATCGGGAGCCAGCTCTGCGAGCGACTGCTCCAGCGCGGCGACGCGGTCGTCGGTCTCGACAACTTCAACACCTTCTACGACCCGTCCATCAAGCGCGCCAACCTGGCGATCCCGCTGAAGACCGATGGCTTCCGGCTCGTGGAGGGCGACATCCGCGACCGCGACCTCGTGACGCGGCTGTTCCGCGAGCACAAGCCGACCTCCGTCGTGCACCTGGCGGCGATGGCCGGCGTGCGCCCGTCGCTCACGGATCCGGTGCTCTACCACGACGTGAACTGCACCGGCACCGCGGTGATGCTCACGGCCGCTCGCGACGCGGGCGTGTCGCGCTTCGTCTTCGGCAGCTCGTCGTCCGTCTACGGCGGCAACACGAAGGTGCCGTTCCACGAGGACGACGACGTGAGCCAGCCCGTCTCGCCCTATGCGGCGACGAAGCGCTCCAACGAGCTGACCTGCGCGACCTTCCATCACCTCTACGGCATGGACATCGCGGCACTGCGCTTCTTCACGGTGTACGGACCGCGCCAGCGCCCGGAGATGGCCATCCACAAATTCGTGCGCCACGTCGAGTCGGGCCAGCCGCTGCCGCTCTTCGGCGACGGCGCGAGCCAGCGCGACTACACGTACATCGACGACATCCTCGACGGCGTGCTCAAGGCGCACGACCGGAGCCTCGGCTTCCGCATCTACAACCTCGGCGAGTCGCAGACGATCAGCCTGCGCGACCTCGTGTCGGCCATCGGGCGCGCCACCGGCCGTGAACCGCTCGTGGACTGGCAGCCGATGCAGCCAGGCGACGTGGTGGCGACGTACGCGGACATCCGACGCGCGCGCACCGAGCTGGGCTACGACCCGCGCACGAACGTCGAGGCAGGCCTCGCGAAGTTCGTCGCGTGGTATCGGGGGCCGTCGGGCCCGGGGAGCCGCTCGTCGTGAGCCGCCAGGTGCTCGTGACCGGCGGGGCGGGCTTCATCGGCAGTCACGTGGCGGATGCGCTGCTGTCGCGCGGCGACAGGGTCGTCGTCGTCGACGACTTCAGCAGCGGCAAGCGCGAGAACATTCCGGCGGGTGCGCGCCTCGTCGAGGGCGACCTTGCGGCCCCGGGTGTCGCCGCACGCGCCGTCGAGGGTTGCGAGGCCGTCGTGCACTGTGCGGCGCAGCCCTCCGTGGTGCGCTCGGTGGAGGATCCCGTCGCGAGCAATCGCTGCAATCTCGAGTCCAGCACGCGACTGCTGCTCGCGTGCCGCGACGCGAAGGTGAAGCGCCTCGTCTACAGCAGCAGCTCCGCGGTGTACGGAGGCACGGTCGAGGGGCCCGCGGACGAGGGTGCGCGCGAATCGCCGCTCTCGCCCTACGGCATGAACAAGCTCGCGGCCGAGCACCTGTTCCGCATGGCGCCGGCGCTCTATGCCGTGGACACCGTCTGCCTGCGCTACTTCAACGTCTACGGTCCGCGACAGGATCCTTCGTCGCCGTACTCCGGCGTCATCTCGATCTTCATCCTGCGTGCACTGGCCGGCGAGGCTCCCTTGATCCACGGCACGGGCCTGCAGAGCCGCGATTTCACGTATGTGAAGGACGTGGCTGGCGCAAACCTCGCGGCCCTCGACGTCGCGACGGGGGCCGGCGCCGTCGCCAACGTCGGCCGCGGACAGGCCACGGACCTGCTGAGCCTCTGGGCGGCCGTGGCCCGGGCGGCAGGCCAGCCCGACCTGCCGGCGCGGCACGGCCCCGAGCGCGCGGGCGACATCCTGCATTCGCTGGCCGCCACGGCCCGCGCCCGGGACCTTCTCGGATTCACGGCGCGCGTCGGCCTCGCCGACGGGCTCGCCTCGACGGTGGCGTGGTATCGTGCCGCGCTTTCCGCGCGCAACTGACGGAAGTTCGCGCCGCCAGTCAACCTCTCTCCCGTTCGGGGCATCACCGCGATGAAGGGCGTCATCCTCGCCGGCGGTCTGGGCACGCGCCTGCGGCCGCTCACCAAGATCACGAACAAGCACCTGCTGCCGGTGTTCGACAAGCCGATGATCTACTACCCGATCGAGACGCTGAAGAACGCGGGGATCACGGACATCCTCATCGTGACCGGCGGCAACAGCGCGGGCGACTTCCTGCGCCTGCTCGAGAACGGCGACGAGCTCGGCGTCTCGCTGAGTTACGCCTACCAGCGCGGCGAGGGCGGCATCGCCGACGCACTGCGGTTGGCCGAGAAGTTCGCGGCCGGCGACTCGATCTGCGTCGTGCTCGGCGACAACATCATCGAGCGCAACATCCGGTCGACGGCGGTGAACTACGGCAAGACCAACTCCGGCGCGTGCATCCTGCTCAAGGAAGTCGAGGATCCGCAGCGCTTCGGTGTCGCCGTGCTGGACGGCCAGCGCATCTCGAAGATCATCGAGAAGCCGAAGGACCCGCCGAGCAACCTCGCGGTCATCGGCATCTACATGTATGACAACGACGTCTTCCGGATCATCCACACGCTGAAGCCCAGCGGGCGCGGCGAGCTGGAGATCACCGACGTCAACAACGCCTACATCGCCGCCGGCTCGATGAGCTACGGCGTGCTCGACGGCTGGTGGACGGACGCCGGCACCTTCGAGAGCCTGCTGCGCGCAAGCCATCTGGTGGCCGAGGGCGGCGCGAACAAGGCCGGTTGACATGCGCGTGCTGGTGACGGGAAGCGCGGGAATGCTCGGCTTTGCGCTGCGCGAGAGTTGTCCGTCCGGCGTCACGATGCTCGACGCGGACCTTCCCGGCATCGACATCAGCGATGGCGAGTCCGTCGCGCGCGCCTTCCGCGAAGCGAAGCCCGATGCCGTGATCAACGGCGCGGCCTTCACCAACGTGGATCTCTGCGAGACGCAGGAGTCCGCGGCCACCGCCGTGAACGGCACCGGCGCGGGCCTGGTGGCGGACGCCTGCAGCACGGCCGGCATCCCGCTGCTGCACGTCTCCACGGACTACGTCTTCGACGGAACGATTCCCGCGCCGGGAGAATACTCCGAAGAGGACGCCACCGGCCCTCTGTCCGCGTACGGCCGCAGCAAGCTCGTGGGCGAACAGCTGGTGCGCGAGCGCTGCCCGCGCCACTGGATCGTGCGCACGCAGTGGCTCTACGGCAGCCACGGCAGGAACTTCGTGGACACGATGCTCAAGCTGGCGTCGGAGAAATCCGAACTCGCCGTGGTGGACGACCAGGTCGGCAGCCCGACGTGCACGCATGACCTGGCGCCGGTGCTCTGGCTGATGCTCGGGCTCGCGCCGCAGCACGGCACCTACCACGCGAGCAACGCGGGGAGTTGCTCGTGGCACGACTTTGCCGCGGAGATCTTCCGCCAGTCGGGCTCCTCAGTCCGACTGAAGCGTCAGAGCACGGCCCAGCTCGCACGGCCGGCGCCGAGGCCGGCCCGCTCCGTGCTCAGCAACACCCGGCTGCGCGATGCGCTGGGCACGGGCCTCCCGTCGTGGCAGGAGGGCCTGGCCCGCTATCTTGCCCGCCACGTCGCCGGCCCCCAGGCCCGCCCCCCGGCTTGAGCCGTCGCGCCCCCGCAAGGAGTCCTCCATGAACATCCTGGTCACCGGCGGCGCCGGCTTCATCGGCAGCAATTTCGTGCTGCAGCTCCGTCGCACGCGGCCCGACGTGCGGCTGGTGAACGTGGACTTGCTCACCTACGCGGGCAATCTCGAGAACCTGCGGCCCATCGAGGGCGACAAGGGCCACGTGTTCGTGCGTGCGGACGTCGCCGACCGGGACGCGATGGAGGCGGTCTTCGCGCAGCACAAGCCGGACGGCGTGATCCATTTCGCCGCCGAGAGCCACGTCGATCGCAGCATCCTCGACGCGACGCCCTTCGTCCGGAACAACATCCTCGGCACGCAGGTGCTGCTCGACCTCTCGCGTGCCCACGGCGTGCGGCGCTACCTGCAGGTCTCCACCGACGAGGTCTACGGCACGCTCGGGCCCACCGGCGCCTTTCGCGAGGACACGCCCCTGGCGCCCAACAGCCCCTACGCCGCCAGCAAGGCCGCGGCCGACCTGCTCGTGCGGGCCGCGGTGCACACGCACGGCCTGGAGGCGGTCATCACGCGCTGCTCGAACAACTATGGGCCGCTCCAGTTCCCCGAGAAGCTCATTCCGTTGATGATCGCCAACGCGCTGGAGGACAAGCCCCTGCCGGTCTACGGCGACGGCCTGCAGGTGCGCGACTGGCTGCACGTGGAGGACCACTGCTCGGCCATCTGGACCTGCTTCGAGAAGGCGGCGCCCGGCTCGGTCTACAACATCGGCGGCAACAGCGAACGCACGAACATCGAGGTCGTGCGGCTCATCCTGAAGGAACTCGGCAAGCCCGAGAGCCTGATCCGGTCCGTGAAGGACCGGCCCGGGCACGATCGCCGCTATGCCATGGACGCCGGCGCCATCCGCGCGGACCTCGGCTGGGAGCCCGCCCGGCGCTTCGAGGAGGCGCTCCCGGACACGATTGCCTGGTACCGGACCCGCCGCGACTGGTGGGAGCGCGTGCGTTCCGGCGCCTACCGGGACTACTACGCCACGCAATACGGGGCCCGGATGGGCGTTTAGCTCCATCCGTTTGGCACTTGCCGTCGATATCATCGGCCGCGGATCGACTCCGACTCCTTCCCGGCCGCCTGGCGCGGACGGGAGCGCCGGAGGCACGGTTCGGCGAGTCCAAGGGTCGGTGGAGAGAGACATGACCGGCAGGCCAACCCGGCTGCTGCTCGCCGTGCTGCTGCTGGCGTGTTCAAGCTGCCAGACATCCGATGACGCGCGCGTGCTGCAGGTGCTCAATCAGCGCGGCTTCGGCCGCCCGACCGAAGACGCCAACAGGCAGTACTACATCGGGATCCAGGACTCGATCACGCTGCGCGACCCCGGACATCCCGAATACAACAACATCAGCGAGAAGGTGCGCATGGACGGCGTGGTCACGCTGCCCGAGGTCGGCGAGGTCTATCTCAACGGCCTGTCGCCCGACGAGGCCACGCAGGCGGTGCGCCTGCGCTACGCCGAGTACGTGAACGACACGAGCAGCATGGTGGTCAACGTGACGACCTTCGACAGCAAGCGCTACTACGTGTCGGGCCTGCCGCCGCGCAAGCCGTCGTCGTACGCCTTCAAGGGTGACCAGCTGCTGACGGACGTGCTCATCACCGCCAACCTCGACCCGGTGCTCGTGGACTGCACCGACATCCGGGTCATCCGGGGAGACCCGGAGTATCCGCTGGTCATCCGCTGCGACTACGAGGCCGTGATCTCGGAAGGCCTCACGCGCGACAACATCCAGATCCGCGAGAACGACATCGTGTACCTCACGCCGTCGGTCATCGGATACATCACCGCCTTCGTGGCCGCGCTGGCCGCGCCGTTGAAGCCGATCGCTTCCCTGTTCCAGAGCGCGAACACCATCGTCTCGTATCAGGACAGCTTCGGGCAGAGCAACAACAACTACAACTACAGCTACAACAACAACAACAACCCCAACTTCAACTGACGCATGGCAGACGCGGCCGACAAGCAAGTGCAGCAGATCGACCCGCGCGAGGCGCTGGCGGAGGTCCTCCGCGCGATCCGCCGCAACGCGGTGCGCGTCGCGTTCACGACTGCCGTCTTCCTGCTGCTCGGCCTGTTCCTGACCATGCTCTGGCCGAACAAGTACGAGTCGTCCACGACGTTTTCGCTGCGCGACTGGCAGGTCGTGTCCGATGCCGTGCTGCTGGACAACCTGGCGGACATCCCGCTGCCCAAGAAGGTCAAGGCGCTCGAGAACGAGCTGCGCTCGCGCAAGCGCATCGACAAGGTGATGAACGAGCTCCAGTGGGTGGAGTGGCTCGACACTGCGGGCAAGGAGGCGGACCGCCGCGATCTCGCCGAGAAACTCGGCAAGAATCTGAACGTCGAGCTGATTCCCGACCCGGTCGGCACGCAGAACATCACGGTGAAATTCCGCTGGACCTCGCCGCGCAAGGCGGCGGACTTCGTGAACCGCCTGCGCGACGCGTGGATCCAGCTGACGCTCGAGGGCTACAAGAAGTCGCTCGAGGACGCCGCGGACCGCATGGAGTCCGTGCTCAACGAGCGCCGGGCCGCGTATGAGGCGGCCCTCGGCGCCAAGCGCACCTACGAGCGCGAGAACCACGTCCCCGCGCTGAACACGCCCGACGTCAACAACGAGATCAAGGGCGCGATGGTGCTCGAGCGCCAGAAGGCCGAGGCCGAGCTCGAGTCGGTGCAGAGCGAGATCGCGGTGCTGAACGGCCAGCTCAAGCTCATCCCCAAGGAAGCGCCCGCGCCGGTCGCGCCCGACAACGAGGAGCAGGCCAAGGCGATCGCGAAGCTGCTCGAGGCGGAGGAGGCGCTCGAGGCGGCCAAGGACCCGGTCAACGGCTACACGGCCCTGCACTGGAAGCGTATCCGCGCGCAGAAGGACTACGACGCCGCGGTGGCGGCTGTGGAGAAGGCCGGTGGCGTCGTCGGCGCAGAGCGCATGCAGATGCAGACCAACCCGGACTGGTACACGGCCCAGGGGCTGCTCGAAACGGCGCAGGCCAAGGAGCGCGAGAAGCGCGGCGTGCTCGGCACCATCCAGAAGGAATACGACGAGGCACAGGCCAATCTCGATCGGCTGCCCGAAGTCACCCAGGAACTCGCCAAGCTCGACACCGACATCGATATCGCGGAAGAGCTGCTCTCCGCCACGCAGGTGGCGATCCAGCCGCTGCGCGAAAAGGTGCTGCAGTATCGCGCGACCAACTTCGGCGCGGACAGCTCGGCCTTCGAGCTCGTCTCGACCGGGCCCTTCGAGATCCTGGAGTTCGGCGTGGAACCGGTGCACCCCGTGCTGCCCATCTCGGCCATCATCATGGCGGTGGCGCTCCTCGCGGGACTCGGCGTGGGGGCGCTCGGCCCCGTGCTCGCGGAGGTCACGCGCAGTTCCTTCGGCACGGTGAAGGACGTGAGCCGTTCACTGGGCGTTCCCGTGCTCGGCGCGGTGGACCTCATTCTCACCGCACGAGACGTCCGGGCGCGCCGCGTGCAGCAGGCACTCACCTGGGCCACGATGCTGCTCGTGCTGCTGTCGCTGGCGACCGGCCTGTACATCTATTCCGAGTTTCCGGACGTGCTGCCCACCGCGCTGCGCCGCACCCTGCGTGAAGTGCGGATGGCGCTCACCTGAGGGTGTCGCCGGGGAGGCCGCGTTGGATGTGCTCTTCCTCGCGCACAGGGCGCCCTATCCTCCCGACAAGGGGGATCGGCTGCGCGCCTGGCGGCATCTGCAGCGCCTTGCCACGCTCGGGCCCGTGGACCTCGTCGCGCAGGCCGACAGCGAGGCGGACGCCGCGGCGGCGCTTCCCGGCCTGCGCTCCGTGTGCCGCGAGGTGCATGTCTTCGTCCGGAGGCGCCCGGCCGCGCTGGTCTCCGCCGGCATCGCGTTGCTCTCGGGAGGCAGCCTCACGCTCGGCTGGCACCGCGACGCGCGCGTGGAGAGGACGATCGACGCTCTCTGCGCGCGCCACGAATACGGCCTGCTCTGGGCGTTCTCTTCCGGCACCGCCGCGTGGTGGCGGCGCTGCCGCGCGCGGCGGCGCATCATGGATCTCTGCGACCTCGACGCGCTCAAGTGGGAGGCGCTCGGCGCGAGCACACCCGGACCGCGCGGCTGGATCTACCGCATCGAGGCCCGACGCCTGCTGCCGGTCGAACGGCAGCTTGCGGAGTCCGCGGATCTCACGCTCGTGATCACGCCCGGCGAACGCGACGATCTGCTGGCGCGCGGCGGTCGCCCGGCGCGCCTCGAACTGCTCACCAACGGCGTGCCGTGGCAGCAACTGGCCGGCCTGCCCGTGCCATCCCGCTCGGGTCCGACGCTCGGCTTCCTCGGACAGATGGACTATCCGCCCAACGTGGAGGCCGCGGTGTTCCTGGCGCAGAAGGTGCTGCCTCTCGTGCGCGCTGCGGTGCCCGGGGCGAGACTGCTGCTGCTGGGCCGCGCGCCGACGGCCGCAGTGAAGGCTCTCGCCACGGACTCGGGCGGCGCGGTGGAGGTCACCGGCGCGCTGGATTCGGTGGCCGAGGGGCTGTCGCGCTGCGCGGTGTTCCTCTCGCCGCTGGCGACCGGTCGCGGCCTGCCCAACAAGATCATCGAGGCGCTGGCCGCCGGACGCGCCACCGTCGTCTCGAGCTTCTGCGCCCGGGCGCTGACCGGCTCGCCCGGTCGCGACTACCTCGTGGCCGACGGCGCCGAGGCGATGGCCGGCGCCGCGATCCGCCTGCTGACCGACGCCCGCGCCGCCGATGCGCTCGGCGCCGCCGGCCAGTCGTGGGTCGCCACGGCGCACGACTGGGACGACGTGCTGGCACGCCTCGAGAGCCTGGCGCGGGAGACCGCCCATGCGTGACGTCATCGTCTTCCTGATCTTCGCGACGCTGCTGCCCGCGTGCTTCCTGAGGCCATGGTTCGGCCTGATGACCTTCAGCTGGCTGGCCTACAACCGGACACAGGACCTCACCTGGGGCTTCGCACGCGCGCTGCCCATCAGCCAGTTCGTGGCGCTGGCCATGATCGGCGGCTGGATGGTCTGGGAGTTCCGGCCCTTGCTGGGCAGGGATGCGCGCCTGCGCGCCATGATCGTGATGCTCGGGCTGATCGGCATCTCCATGCTCACGAGTTCGATGCCCGTCGATGCCGTGAAGGACCGCTACTTCGAGCTGGTCAAGGTGATGCTCATCGCGCTGCTCACCGCCGCGCTGCTCGTGAATCGCGAGCGGCTGCGGAGCTTCGGCATCGTCGTGTCGCTGGCGCTCGGCTTCTACGGCATCAAGAGCGGCCTGTTCTTCCTGACCGGCGGCGGCACACTCAACGGGCCCGGCGGCATGCTGCTCGACAACAACGACTTCGCGCTGGCCAACACGATGAACCTGCCCTTCCTCTGGTACGTGTCGTACGACGTTTCGGGGGTCCGCTACGGGCGCGCGCTCAAGCTGCTCATGCGCGTCGCCTTCTTCCTGACGATTCTCACGATCATCTCCACCGGGTCGCGCGGCGGCTTCCTGGCCATGTCGGCGACGCTTTTCATCATGGCGATGAAGACGCGCTTCAAGGTACCGGCGCTCGCGGGCATCGTGATGCTCGGCCTGATCGCGCTGCTGCTCGCACCGCCCGAGTTCATCGCGCGCCTGCGCTCGATCGGCAACGCGACGGAGGACGCCTCGGCCCAGGCGCGCTTCATCAGCTGGCAGGTGGCGATCAACATGATCAAGGCCCACCCGGTGTTCGGCATCGGCTTCCAGAACATGTTCTACGAGTTCCCGCGCTACCTCGGCGGCGTCTACATCCCGCAGGGCACGACGGTCGTCGAGAATCACGTGGCGCACAACAGCTACCTGCAGATCTGGGCAGAGTCGGGCACGCTGGCCTACCTCGTGTTCATGTTCATCCTCATCACGACCATCCGGCGGCTGCGCGCGGTGACGCGCTCGGTGAAGGACACGGCCGAGGCCTGGGCCAGCAACTACAGCAAGGCCATCGAGGTGACCCTCTACGGCTACATGGTCGGCGCCACCTTCCTGAATCGCGCGCACTTCGACCTCGTGTACCAGCTCGTCGCGGTCGCGGTGGCGCTGCCGCTCGTGGTGGCCTCCGAACGCGAGCGCGCCTCGGCGCGACGACGTCGCTTCGGACCCTCCCCGGCGCACAAGGTCTGGGTGCGCCACGAGGATCCCTTCGTGAAACTCCCCGGCTCATGAGCGGATCACCCGCTCCGGCCGCCGCGCCGACCGTCAGCCAGGCCGACGTCTCGCCCGTGAAGCTGGCGGTCGTCGTCCCCGACCTGCGCGTGGGCGGCCTGCAGGCGATGGCCGTGCGCCTGGCGCTGGCGCTCGACCGGCGCAGCTTCACGCCGACGCTCTACACCTTCGATGGCGGCGGGCCGCTGGAGGATGACCTCGCGTGCGGCGGAGTGGCGCACGTGCACCTTCCGCGCGGCAAGGGCGCCGACCCGGGGCACGCGCGCACGCTCGCGGCACGCTTCGTCGCGGACGGCATCCGCCTCGTGCACTGCCACAACATCACCGCGCTTTTCCACGGCGCGCGCGCCGCGCATCGTGCGGGGCGCCTGCCTGTGCTCTACACGGAGCACGATCGCGACATGCCTGCGCCGCTGCGCCATCGCCTGCTGCACCGCTGGCTGGCGCGTCGCGTGGACCACACGGTCGTCGTGTCGGAACGGCTGCGCGAGGCCCTCGTGCGCTGGGAGGGTTTTCCCGAGCAGCGCACGACGACGCTCCTCAACGGCATCGACGACCCGCGCAGCGCCTTCCCCGGGCCGCGCCAGGCGGCGCGCGCGGAGCTCGGCTGGGACGACTCGCCGGTGGCCCTCGCGGTGGGCAGCCTCACGCCGGTGAAGAATCACGCCGGGCTCATCGAGGCCTTCGCCGACGTGCGGCGGCGCCTGCCGCGTGCGCGGCTGGCCATTGCCGGCATCGGCGAGCTGCGCGAGGAGTTGCAGCGTCGCGCGTCCGCGCTGCCGCCGGGCGCGGTCACGCTGCTCGGCGAGCGCCGCGACGTCGCGCGCCTGCTCGCCGCCGCCGACGTCTTCGTGCTCAGCAGCCGCAGCGAAGGCCTGTCACTGTCGCTCGTCGAGGCGCACGCGATGGGGCGCTCGTCCCTCGCGACCGATGTCGGCGGCAACGGCGAGGTGCTGCAGCACGGGATCACCGGCCTGCTCGTGCCGGCGGGAGATCCGGCCCCGCTGGGCGACGCGCTGGCCACGCTGCTCGCGGACCCGGGCCGCCGGGCGCTCTTCGAAGGCGCAGCGCGCGATCGCTACCTCTCCGCCTTCACGCACGAGCGCATGGTGGCTCTCTACGTCGGTCACTACCGTGCGCTGATGCAGTCGAGGGCCATCTGATGTGCGGCATCACGGGATACATCGCGGCGCCCGGTCGGCCGGCTCCGACGGCCGAAGCGCTGGCGACGATGCTGGACACGATCGCGCACCGCGGCCCCGACGGCGACGGCACGCACCTCCACGGCCAGGTTGCTCTCGGCCAGCGGCGCCTCGCCATCATCGACGTGAGCGGCGGATGGAATCCGATCCGCGAGCCGGGCGGTCGCGCCGTGCTCATGTTCAACGGCGAGATCTGGAACTACCGGGAGCTGCGTGCACAGCTGGAGGCCGCCGGCGCACGCCCGCTCTCGCACAGCGACGCAGAGGTCATCCTGCACGGCTACCTGCACTGGGGCCTCGCCGGCATGCTCGCGCGCCTGCGCGGCATGTACGCCTTCGCGCTGCACGACCTGCGCGACGGCAGCGTGCACCTCGCGCGCGATCCGCTCGGCATCAAGCCGCTTTACCTGCATCACGACGCCTCCGGCCTGCGTTTCGGCTCGGAAACCAAGAGCCTGCTCGCGACGCTGCCGCGCCGGCCCGCCGTGTCGCGCGTCGGCCTGCTGCAGTGCGCGACGCTCGGTTTCACGCTCTCGCCGCAGACCATCTGGGAAGGCGTGGAGTCGATGCCGCCGGGCACGTCGGTCAGCATCTCGGAGAACAGGCTGCAGCGCGCGCGCCATCACGTGCTGCGCTTCGAGCCCGGGCGCGAGCAGCCGGACGCCGACGAGCTCTGGGCGCGCCTGCGCTCCACCGTGGAGAGCCACCTCATGAGCGAGGTGCCGCTCGGCGCCTTCCTCTCCGGCGGCGTGGATTCTTCGGCCATCGTCACGGCCATGTCGCAGCTCCGCGGCGGCGACGTGGATGCGGTCTGCGTCGGCATCCTCGAGCCCGGCATGGACGAGCGGCCGCACGCGCGTGCGGTCGCGGACGGGCTCGGCATCCGCCTGCACGAGGAAGTCGCGGCGCCGGAGCTGCTCGACCTGCTGCCGCGCCTCGCGTGGCACCTCGAGATGCCCTTCGGCGACACCTCCGCCGCGCCGACGTGGCTCGTCTGCCAGGCCGCGCGCCGGCACGTCACCGTCGCGCTCTCCGGCGACGGCGGCGACGAGAACTTCGCCGGCTATCGCCGCACGCGCTACGACGTGCTGGAGGAGAGCTGGCGCGCGCGCCTGCCGTCCGCGCTGCGCAGCGGACTGCTGGGACCGCTGGGTCGCGCCTGGCCGCGTGCGCCGTGGATTCCGCGGCCCCTGCGCGCGGGCACGCTGCTCAGCAACCTCGCGGACGACTGGCTGGCAGGCTACGTGCGCTCGATGGCGCGGGTCAGCGAGGAGCGTGCGCGCCTGCTGCTTCGCCCCGAGGTCGCGGACGAGGCACCGTTGCGCACGGGCTTCGAGCCGCACGCCGCGGCTGCTGCCGGACTCGATCCGCTGAACCGCGTACTCGCCATGGACTTCGCCACGTGGCTGCCCGACGACATTCTGGTGAAGGCCGATCGCATGTCGATGGCGCACGGCCTCGAGATGCGCGTGCCGCTGCTCGACACGGACTTCGTGGACTACGCGGCCGGTCTGCCGGCCGATGCCAAGCTATCGGGAGGACGAGGCAAGGCGCTGTTCCGGAAGGCGCTCTCGGGGCGCGTGCCGGACGCGGTGCTCAACCGTCCCAAGCAGGGCTTCCACCTGCCGGTGGACCGCTGGTTGCGCACGGGACTTGCCGGCCGCCTCGACGACCTGCTCTCGCAGCGCAACGCGCAGGTCTTCGAACTCGTGGACCCCGCGCGGGCCGTCGCCCTCTGGGCCGGCCACCGCGCCGGGCACGCGGACAACAGCACCGAGCTCTGGTTCGTGCTCATGCTCGATGCTTTCCTGCGCGCGCCCTTCGGACCTGCCGGGAGCGGCGCGTGAGGCTGCTGGTCTATTCGATGCTGTTCCCGAACTCCGTGCAGCCGCATCACGGCGTCTTCGTGAAGGAGCGCCTGCTGCGCTACCGCGAGCGGCACGGCGCCACGCTCAGCGTCGTTGCTCCCGTGGTGCGCGCGCCGCCCTTCGGTCCCGCGCGCTGGCGGCAGTCGGCGCAGGTTCCCGCCCAGGAAATGCTGGATGGCGTGCGCGTGGTGCATCCGCGCTTCGTCGCCGTGCCGGTGGTGGGGGATCGCTGCCGCGTGCGGCTCATGGCCGCGGGCAGCGCGCATGCGCTGCTCGACGAGGCGCTGCGTTTTCAGCCCACCGTGCTCGACGCGCACTATGCCTGGCCGGACGGTGCCGTCGCCGTGGCGCTGCGCCCGCGCCTGGAGGCGGCGCTGCACCGGCGCCTGCCGCTCGTGATCACGGCGCGCGGCACCGATCTCAATCTCACCGCCGGCGACTCGCGACTGCGCGGCGAGGTGGCGGCGGCGCTGGCCGGCGCCGATCACGTCATCTGCGTCGCGGAAGCTCTGCGCGAGGTGGCGCTCTCGCTCGGCGTGGCGCCGGACAAGGTGACCACGCTGCGCAACGGCGTGGACGTGCGCCGTTTCCTTCCCGGCGATCGGGCCGCCGCGCGACAGGCCTGCGGTCTGCCCGACGCGGGTCGGGTGCTGCTCTGCGTGGGCCACCTCATCGAGCGCAAGGGTCAGCACCTGCTGCTGGAGGCCTTTGCCCGGGTGTTCCCCGGCGGCGACGAGCCGCTGCTCGTGCTCGTCGGCAGCGGCGAGGCGGAAGGCCGGCTGCGCGCGCGCGTCGCGGCGCTCGGGCTCGACCGGCGCGTGCGCTTCATCGGCGCCGTACCGCCGCCGGAACTGCCGGCGTGGTATCGCGCGGCCGATGCGCTCGTGCTGCCGTCGCTGCGCGAAGGCTGGCCCAACGTGGTGCTCGAGGCCCTGGCCTGCGGCACGCCCGTGCTGGCCACGGCCATCTGGGGCACGCCCGAAATCCTGCGCGGCTGCCGGGCCGGCCTGCTCGTTGAGCCCACGGTCGACGGCCTGGCGGACGGGTTGCGCCGACTCTCCGAACTGCACGCCGACGCCGCGCGTCCGTGGGCGGAACGGCACACGTGGGACGCTACGCTGGACGGCATGCACGAGGTCTTCCGCTCCGTGAGCCACGCGTGAACATCCTCTATCACCACCGCACCAAGTCGAAGGACGGCCAGGCCGTGCACATCGGCGAGCTGATCTCGGCCTTGCGGGCGCGCGGGAATCACGTGGAGGAATGGGCGCTCTCGCGCGGCGGCAGCAGCGCGATGGGCAGCGAGGGCGGAACGCTGGCGCGTCTCGCGGCGCGCGCGCCGCGCGTGCTCTACGAAGTCGCCGAGCACGCCTACGGGCCGATGGTCGCCGGCCGGCTCGCCGCGGCGGGGCGGGCCTGCGCTGCCGAAGTGCTCTACGAACGCCACGCCCTCGGCAACACCGCCGGCGTGCGCGTGGCCCGCAAGCTGGGCATTCCGCTGCTGCTGGAGGTGAACTCGCCGCTGGCGCACGAGCGCGGCACGCACGAGACGCTCGTGCTGCGTCGCTGGGCCGCGTCGTCAGAGCGCGCCGTGCTGCGCCGCGCGGACCGCGTGCTCTGCGTGACCCGCGTGCTCGCCGACGTGATGCTCGAGGCGGGCGTGCCGCGCCCGCGCATCGCCGTCGTGCGCAACGGCGTGGACCTCGCGCGCTACCCGGTGCGGCCGCCGGCGGCCGGGCCGGCCGTCGTCATCGGCTTCACCGGCTTCTTCAGGCCCTGGCACCGCATCGAGGACCTCGTCGATGCGCTTGCGGACGGACGCCTTCCGCCGGCCGCTCGCCTGCTGCTCGTGGGGGACGGCCCCTCGCGGGAATCCATCGAGCGGCGCGCGTCGCAGCGGAATGTCGCCGCGCGCGTCACGATCACCGGCGCCGTGGAGCACGCCGAGGTGCCCGCGCTCGTGCAGTCGATGCACATCTGCGTGCAGCCGGCGGCGACGCCCTACGCCTCGCCGCTCAAGCTCGCGGAGTACATGGCGGCCTCGCGCGCCGTCGTCGCGCCGGACCAGCCCAATCTGCGCGAGGTGCTGACGCATGGCCGTGATGCGCTGCTCTTCGATCCCGCGCGGCCCGAGGCGCTCACGGAAGCCGTGATCCGGCTTGCCGCGGATGCGGAGCTCCGCGGCCGGCTCGGTCAGGCTGCGCGCGAGACGGTCGAGCGCGAGAAGCTCACCTGGGCCGGCAACGCCGAGCGCGTCGAGGCGCTGGCGAAGAGCTGTCTTGCCGAGCGGCTTTCGGCGGTCGCGCGGCGCGTCGGCATCGAGCGCGGCCGCGCGGAGCGTCCGCGATGAACCGGCGCCGGAGTCAGTCATGGCCTGCGTGAGCATGTCGCCGCCGCCCGGTTCCGCGCGCCCCGGGCCGGGCCTGCGTCACGGACTGTCCTTCGACGTCGAGGAGGCCTTTCACGCGCTCAATCTGTGGGGCGCCGTGCCGCCGGAGAGTTGGGCCGCGCAGGCGCCTCGTTCGGAAGCCGTCGTCGGGGCCATCCTGGAACTGCTCGCCGAGCACGGCGTGCATGCGACCTTCTTCGTGCTCGGCCTCGTCGCGGAGCGCACGCCCGCCGTCGTGCGCGCCATCGTCGCGGCGGGCCATGAACTGGCAAGCCACGGTTACAGCCATCGCATGGTCGGAGACCTCGGCCCCGCGGGCTTCGAGCAGGATGTGCGTCGCGCCCGCGGCCTGCTGCAGGACCTGTCGGGTCTGCCGGTGGACGGGTTCCGTGCCTCGACCTTTTCGATCGGCCGCGGCACGCGCTGGGCGTTGCCGCTGCTCGCCCGGGCCGGGCACACCTGGGACTCCAGCGTCTTTCCCGTCCGGCACGACCGCTATGGCGACACCGCGTTTCCGCACCACGCGGTGCACCTCACGCTGCGCGATGCGGGGCCGCTGCGAGAGTATCCGCTGCTCACGCGGCCGGCGCTCGGGCGGCGCTGGCCGGCGGCCGGCGGCGGCTACCTGCGCCTGCTGCCGCTTTCGCTCGTGGATGGCGCCCTCACGCGGACCGAGCGCGACGGCGAACCCGGCGTCGTCTACCTGCATCCGTGGGAACTGGACCCGGGGCAGCCGCGTCACCGGCTCGGTGGCCTGCGCACGCTGCGCCACTATCACGGCATCGAGCGCGTGCAGGGTCGGCTCGTGCGCCTGATGAAGCGGCACGCCTTCGGGCCGATCGGCGACATTCCCGTGCCCGCGTCGCGCTGCCTTGATCCCGGCACGCTTCCCGATTGACGGACGGCCCCGCGTGCGGCTCGCTGCGGCGAGCGCGCCGCTTCACGGCCCGGGTTCGGTCGCCGCGTCCTCTGCGGGTGCGTTTTCCGGTTCGACCGCTGCGGGTGGCGACGCACCGCCTGGCGGTGCAGCAGCAGGCGAAGGATCAGTCGGCGACACAGCCTGTGTGTTCACAGGCGCGTCAAGTTCGGCAGGCGTGTCAAGTTCGGCAGGCGTGGCCTCCGCCGGTGCCGTGGCCGCGCCGGGCGGGGTGATGGTGATGTGCGACGGCTTCACGTCGACGAGCCGCTTGTCGAGCAGCCATTGCGGCCTGGACACGCGAGGATCGTCCGTCGGGAGGTTCTTCACGGCCAGCTGGAACAGCGGCTTCGCGATGTCGTCGATGCCCGAGGCGTAGGCGATGCGCGCCACCGTGAGGTAGGTGTCCTCCGAGACGAGCGGGTTGCCCTGCACCGCGTAGAAGGCCGTGATGGCATCGAGCGGGCGGCCGAGCAGGAAGGCCTCCGCGGCGACGATTTCAACGCCATCGGGCGGCATGCTCGTGCCAAAGGTGCGGCGCACGACGTCGGCCGCGCGCGTGGGTTGGCCGAGCTGCTGGAAGTCGAGCTGCGCGAGCTGCATCGCCGCCTCGCGGTCGTTGAGATCCACGAAGCTGAGCACCTCGAGATAACGGCGCTCGCGGTCCAGGTTGCCGTCCTTGTGTTCGAGGAAGGCCAGCTCCTTGTAGAGGTTGATGGCGCCCGGTTCGATCTGCAGCGCAAGGCTGTCGAGCTCACGCGCCAGTGACAGCAGGTCGCTGATGCGCGCCGTGTGCGCCGCTCGCACCAGCAGCATGCCTCGCTGGCCTGCCTCCGTGCCGCCCGCGGGCACGGGGTTGAGCGGCAGCCGATCGAGCAGTCGCTGCAGCGTCCGCTGCACGGCGGCCGGGTCGCCGAACTGCGCGCGTGCGAGCGCTTCGTCGAGCGCGGGATAGGTGTCGTGGCTCGCGCTCAGCCCGGTCATGAGTTCTACGGCGCGCTCGGAGGGGTGGGGCAGCAGGGACAGCGCGTCGGCGCACGTCGCGACCACGGCCGGGTCGTCCGGGAAGTTCGTGAGCGCGTGGTCCACGAAGGGCAGAGCATCGTCGTGACGCTTGCCCGCTTCGAGGCTTTCGATGAGGCCGATGATCATGGCCGTGTCCGTCGGGTGCTCGGCGACGAGCGTCGAGAGCAGCGCGCGCGCTTCATCGGCATGGCCCCAGCTCAGGAGCGTCTCGGCGAGCAGCAGCTGCAGATCGGGCCGTGCATCGAAGTGCAGCGCGTACGTGACGCCCCATTCGCTGTGCCCGAAGTCGCGCGCGGCCTGCAGGAAGACCTTCATGTCGGCGACATCAGGCTGCTCCGTCTGCAGGATCGGCAGCAGGCGCAGCAGGGCGTCGCGGGGATGGCCGAGCTCGAGGTCCGCGCGCGCCAGCGTGCGGGTCGGCAGCGCCAGTGTCGGCGCGAGCGTCAGCGCATGTTCGGCGAGGAGCTGCGATTCGCGACTCCAGAAGGGGCGGTCTCCGAAGAGCAGCAGGTAGACCAGGTCGCGCGACAGATCGCGCGCGGCCTCGGGATCCTGGCGTGCCAGGTCCACGAGCACCTGCACGTCGTGGCCGGCGTCGGGATACGTCGTGCGCGGGTCGTTCACGACGGAGCTCGGAGTCACGTCCGCGAGATTGCGGCGGTTGGGCGCGATGCGCACGATCGCATCGAGGAGCTGCAGGCCGGCGGGGCTCAGGCGCTCATCCATGCGGAGCTGGCGCAGTCGGACGAGCGGCTCGGCGTCGTTGAGCGCGGGGATATCGCGCACCGCGTTGCCGAGCAGCAGCAGCAGGTCCACGAGCGAGCGCTGGCTGGAGGCCGTGGGCTGCAGGCGCAGGCGACGGCTGGCCTCGTCGGCCTCGCCGCGCAGGCCGAGCAGAATGAACTGGTCGATGAGCGCGTCGGCATCGTCGTCAATGATCTCGGCCAGGAGTTCGTCGGCCTCCTCGAATCGTCCCAGCGCCTTGCACGCGTCGGCCACCGCGCGCAGCGCGGGCCGCGCGGCAGGCAGCTTGCGCACCGTCTCGTCGAAGACCGCGACGATCTCGGGGTAGAGCTTCGCCTGGAGCAGGCGGTCCGCGATGATCGCCATCTGGTCGGGGAAGAGCTCGGCGGCGAGGGGCTTGAGCGTCGCGACCGCGACGTCCACGAGATTGCGCGCGTCCTTCCTGATGCCGATGTCGAGGCCCAGCAGCGCCACGTCCACGTTGTCGGGCGCCTGTGCCGCGACGTTGGCCAGGATGGCCTCGGCTTCCGGCAGGTGGTTGAGCGCGAGCTGCACGCGCGCCGCGAGCAGCAGCACGTCGAGCCGCTGGTCGAAGTCCGTCCAGCGCACGAGGCGTTCGATGAGCTTCTCGGCCTGGTCCGCGCGGCCGCGATCCACGAGTCGCTGGCCGTAGCGCACGGCGCCGACGCCGAGCGGGTCATCGAGAATTGTCCGGTTCACGAGCGCGGCCGCTTCCTGGTCCTTGCCCTGGGCGAGCTTGGTCCGTGCGGCGAGGTCGAGGACCTCGGTATCTCCCGGGATGTCCTGCAGCAGGCGGAGGAATTCCTCCGAGGCGAACTCGTACTGGCCTTCGCGCACGAGCAGGCGCCCCAGCCTGTAGCGGAACTCCTGGACGTAGGGGTACGCGTCCGACAGCTTGCGCAACTCGGCGCGCGCGCGCGGGACGTTGTTGCGCCGCACGAGCTCCTCGATGATCGCGAAGGAGAACGCCGGGTCGGACGACAGGTGGAGCTGGTCGGGCAGCACCGTGATCCGGCTGGGCTTCCGGCGCCCGACCTGCGCCGAGTAGGCGACGAAGCTCGCATCATCGCTGTCGCGCTGCCAGCGATCCGAGTCGTCCACCTTGGCGACGGCGCGCTCCTGCAGGGTGCTGCCTCCGAAGCGTTGCTTGCTCAGGGCGTCGGCGGCCTCGAGCCAGCGCTGGAAGTCCTCGCGGTCGCGACGGTGGCGAGAGAGCAGCGCGAAGGCATCCGACTGCGCCGCGTCGGCGCGGCCCTCGGAGAGCGCGAGCGCGCTGCGCAGCCGCAGCGCCTCGAGGTCGCCGGGACTCTGCGCGAGGACGGAGTCTAGTGCGCTGCTTGCGCGCCGGTCGCCCGTCTCGTTGAAGAGGCGGTAGGCGAGCATCGCGATGGCGCGGCGACGTTGCGGCGAGCCGCGCAGGCTGGCGGGCGACGCCCGCTTGGAGCCGAGCGACACGGCGGTGAAGGCGTCGATGATCTCCTCGCGCGCCTCCACGGCGCGCCCCGCGGCGTGCAACGCGGAAGCGCGCGCAAAGCGCAGCATCGAGTCGTTGCCGTAGCGCGCGCTGTCGGCGGCGACGTGCTCGAGGATCCAGTCCCACTGCTCGGCCTGCACGCGCTCGTCGTAGAGGGCGTAGGCGAACTGGTAGGGCGTGGGAGCGCCGGCTTCGGCTGCATGGGCATCCAGGATGGCCTGGTATTTGTCGGCGGCCAGGCCGTGTTCGCCGACGGCAGCCGCGCAGCGCGCCTGCACCTCGAGGAAGTCGCGTCGGGAGCCGATGCTCAGCGAGGGCTCGCGCATCGCCATGCCGCACTCGATGGCCGCCTCGTACAGTCGCCCGGAGCGGAAGAGCGCGGTGGTCCACCCGCGGGCGACGGCCGGATCGAAGCCTGCGTAGCCCGCGTATCCGGAAAGCGTCTCGCACGCCAGCCGGAATCGATCGCGCGCCGTAACGAGCTGCGCGGAAACGGACTGGCGCATGACCGCGTCGCCGCCCGGCATGAGGGCCGCGAGCAGCGCCTCGAGATCGGGTGTGCCGAAGAGGTCCGTGACGTAGGCCTCGATGCGGTCTTCGGCTTCCACGTCCGAGAGGCTCTTCAGAACCTGGTCCACGAAGGGCCGCGTCGCGTCCTGCTGGGCCGCGACGCTGCCCTTCAGGTAGGTCGTGCCGAGACGCAGGGCGCGCAGCGGCTCGTCGGGCTGCAGTTCCACCGTGCGCTGGCCGACGGCCACCGCGTCATCGAAGCGGTTGTCGAGGACCAGGTAGTCCATGGCCAGGGTGAGCGCGTCGGCCTGCTCCCGGGGCGTGGCGGCGCATGCTGCGGCGGCTTCGAGCGAATCGACTGCGATGTTCCAGGCACGCAGGTCCGCCCAGGTGCGCGCGCGTTCCACCAGCGCCGCGTAGTGCTGCGGCTGCTTCTCGAGCAGCGCCTCGAGCACCTGCAGGGCCGCCGTCGGATCCTTCGCGCGTCCCGTCAGCGGGTCACCCTGCCGGAGGGCGGAGGCAATGGCGACGTCGTCGTCGCGATCCATCGTGCGGACGAGCGTGATGCCGACGGCGATCACCAGAAACGCGGCGGCGATCCACGGCACCCATTGCCAGCTCGTGCGACGACGCTGCCTCAGCATGATGGAGAGACCGGAGGACGGGAGCAGCTCGAGCGTGCGCGCATCATTCGGCGGCCCAGCGCGTCTCGGCGCCCTCGCGCGGCAGCAGCGCCTCCACGGTCAACAGGTTGCCACGCTGCTCGCGCGCGCGCAGGTCGCCGCCGTGGCGTCGGAAGGCGGCGCGCGCCGAGGTCAGCGACAAGCCCACCGGCAGCCCCAGCGCCTGGCGCGCCCAGAGCGGCGTGAAGAGGCGGCCTGCCGCGTCGGGCGGAAGGCGCGGCACGTGGGCCCGCGCGCGGATGCCCAGCGAGCGCTCGTCGAGCGGACCGGCCTCCACGTGCAGCGGGCGGCTGCCGTCGCCGGCGATGAGCAGGTACTGCCAGAGGTCGGCCAACGCACCCGCCAGCAGTTCGCGCTCGACCTCCAGCGGCTGGTCGGTGCAATCCAGGGCGATGCGCGCTCCGAGCGTCGGGCCGCGCTCACCGACGAGGCTCCGGGCGCGTTCGAGCAGCGAGCGCAGGCTGCCGTTCGTCGTCGCGATGGGGCGGCGCTCGGACGCGAAGGTGACGTCGCTCACGACGTCCTGAATGCGCCGGGTGGATTCCTCGATGAGCTCGAGATGTTCGCGGATGTTCGGGATGCGCTTGTCGGTCTTCAGCAGCTCGAGCTGCATGAGGAGCGCGGTCAGCGGGTTGCCGATCTCGTGCGAGAGGCCCGCGGCAAGGTCCGCGAGCACGCTTTCCGCCAGCGGGGCGACGCTCGCGCGTGCGCACCAGCGCACGACCTCCACCAGGTAGAAGGGCTCGACCAGCACGCCGTCGCACTCGGGCGGTGCGGCCCGGCCGGGAGTCATGAGCGCCAGCATGCGCGTGGCGGGGAGCGCCCGGCGCAGTGCATGAGCCTCCCCGACGTCCGCCTCGTCCGCCCCGCGCAAGTCGAGCACGAGGATGGAGCGGCTGTCCTGCAGGCAGGCGCGGGCCGCCTCCTCGCACCGGGTGACCGGCCGCACGACCCCGAGACCAGCCGTGAGCGCCGCGAGCAGGGCTGCGGCCGCCGGGCAGGACACGGGGCTGAACACGACGGCGGTCATCGGGTTCATGTTAACGCTCGGGAAGTTACGATGCTGCTGCCCGTGTGCTCGATGTTCGAGCCCGCGACATCCGCACGCAGGAGGCAATCGGTTGGTCAGCCTGTCGGTGATCATCCCGGTGTTCAACGAACGTGGATCCATCGGATCACTGCTCGCCGAGCTTGAGGCCACGCTGGACAGGGTGCCGCTTGATTCGGAAGTCGTGGTCGTGGACGACGGCAGCAGCGACGGCACGCAGGAGGTTCTCGACCAGCACAGGCTCGGGAGCGGCCGCCTGCGGGTCCTCCGGCTGCGCCGGAATTTCGGCCAGACGGCCGCCATGGCCGCCGGGTTCCATGCCGCCCGCGGCGACGTCTTCATCACCATGGATGGGGACGGGCAGAACGACCCGACGGACATTCCCGGCCTGCTGGCGGACCTGGCGCGTGGTTACGACGTCGTCTCCGGCTGGCGTCGGCAGCGCGCCGACAGTTTTCTGGCACGCCGCCTGCCAAGCCAGGCGGCCAACCGGCTGCTCTCGGAGATCACCGGAGTGCGCCTGCACGACTTCGGCTGCACCATGAAGGCCTACAGGGCTTCGTTCATCCGCCGCGTGAACCTCTACTCCGACATGCACCGTTTCATCCCCGGCCTGGCGGCAGCCGTGGGCGCCCGGGTGGCGGAACGCGAGGTCAACCACCACCCGCGCCGCCAGGGAAAGAGCAAGTACGGCCTGGGGCGCACCTACAAGCTGCTCACCGACATGGTCGTGCTGCGCATGCTCGTCCGATTCGCGGGCCAGCCGCTGCATTACTTCGGGCTGCTGGCGATCACCACCTTCGGCATGGCGCTGGGCGTCACGTTCCTCGCCTTCGTGGACACCACCGCTGTGCGCCTCGTGAACTACACGACGGTGGTCATGCCCTCCGTGGCGGTGCTGGCCTTCTGCCTGTCCTTCTACTTCCTCATGACCGGCCTGGTGTGCGAGCTGGCCCTGCGGAGCAACCCCACCCGCGAAGGGGCCCATGCGCCGATGGCGCGGCTCGAGGTGTGGTCATGAGCAGGCCCGTGGACGTATCGGCCGTGCTCGCGCTCAGCGACGACTGCCCGGAGCTGGAAGACATCATCCGCCAGTACGGTGCGGAGTTCGCCGACCGCGGCTTCGAGCACGAATTCGTGCTCGTGCTGGACGGCCTCGGGGATCAGCGCACCGCGCGCCTCAAGCAGCGCATCCCGCCCGGCGCCCCGGTGCGCATGCTGCACTTCAATCAGCCCTTCGGCGAGGAACGCGCCCTCGCCTGCGGCTACCGCGAGTCCCGCGGGCGCTTCGTCGTGTCGCTGCCCGGCTATCTGCAGCTGGACCCGGGCGACATCCACCTCGTGCTGGATGCGCTGGACCAGCGCTTCGATCTCGTCGCAGGCTGGCGCGTGCCGCGCGTGGATCCGGTCGCCAACCGGTTCCAGAGCTGGCTCTACAACCGCGGCATGAGCGCCTTCACGGGCGTGCAGCTTCACGACCTCAACTGCGGGCTCACCGGGATGCGTCGCTGCATCATCGATGAGGTGCTCGTCGAGGGCAATGCCTCGCGCTTCCTGCCCGTGCTTGCGCATCGCCAGGGCTTCCGCGTCGGCGAGGTGCGCGTGCGGCACCTGCGCGAACGCGGCCGGCAGGGATTCTTCGGGCTGGGCGTTTACGTGCGGCGCCTTCTCGATGTCGTCGCGCTGCTCTTCCTCACGCGCTTCACGCGCAAGCCGCTGCGTTTCTTCGGCATGGCCGGCGGCCTGTGCGCGCTCGCAGGCCTCTGCATCTGCGGCTACCTCTATCTGGACGACCATTACGGCTGGAGTCAGCTGGGTGACCTGCGCAACCGCGCGTCGCTGGTCTACGGCGTGGCGCTGATCGTGACGGGCATCATCATCTTCAGCAATGGTCTCGTGGCCGAGATCATCATCTTCACCAACGCGCGCAACGTGAAGGACTACACGCTCGAGCGCGAACTGCCGCCGGGGCTGCCTCACGAGCCGGCTCCGCCCGACCCCGACGCACCGGGCGAAGTGCACGTGGCGGCCGTGACGGCGACAACCGACGCACCCGACGGCATGCGCGGCGCGACGTGAAACGCGCGCTGCCCTGGGCCGCGCTGGCGGTGCTGGCTCTGGCCTGCGCGCTGCGCTGGGACGGCCTGGCACGCTGGCCGATCGATGGCGACGAGCTCTACTCGCTCTTCGACGTGCGCGAGATTCTTGCCGGCCGCAGCTGGCCGGAAGGCGTGAAGAGTCATCCGCTCGGCTACCTGGGGATGGCCGGCGCCGTCGCGCTCTTCGGCGAGGGAGAGGGTGCGCTGCGACTGTTCGCCGCGCTGACAGGCGCCGCCGCCGTGGCTGCCCTGCTCTTCATCCGCCGCGACGCCGTTCCGCGCGCGGTGGCCTTCGTCGCCGGCTCGGCGGCAGCCGCCTCGCCATGGTTGCTCTTCCACGCTCAGGAGGCGCGCTTCTACGGACCGCTGCTTCTGTGCGCGACACTGGCCACGTTGTGGGCGCTCCCGGGTCCCGGTCGCCGGCCGGTGTCGGCCGCATGCGCGGCGCTGGCCGCGATGCTCTGTCATCCCAGTGCGTGGCTGCTCGTGCCGTGCCTGCTGTGGCCGGCCCTGGTGTCGCGTCCGGCGCGGGTGCGCTGGGCGCTCGTCGTCGGCGCGATCGTCGGCCTCGGCCTCGTGCTGCTGCTCGCCGGCACTGCGGTGGTGGACGTCGTGCAGGCGGCGCTCACGCGGCGCGCCACCGCGCACTACGACGCGCTGCATCTGGTGGCCGGCCTCGGCTACAACGTCGGACCCGGTGTCGGATTGCTTGCGGCGATCGGAGCGCTGGCCGCGTGGCGGACGCGAACCGAGGGCGACCTCCAACTGCTGCTCTCGGCCTGCCTTCCGCCGTTCGTGCTGCTGCTCGGCGCGTTCGCGGGGGTGTCGATGCAACAGCGTTACGCCATGGCCTCGGTGCCCGCGATGCTTCTGCTCGCGGGTCGCGGGCTCGTGCCGCTGGCGCAACCGCGGCCGGCGCTGTGGGGCGGTGCATTGCTGGCGGCGCTGCTGCCGGGCCTGCCCTGGTTGATCGACTACCGCAGCCAGGGAGATCGCAGCGACTTCCGGGCCGCCGCCGCGTGGATCGACGAGCACGCCGGGCCGGAGGACAACATCGTCGCCGACGAGCACCTCCTGCTCGATCTTTACCTCAGAGAGGAGGGCGCGCTGGCCGATAGGAGCCTCATCGAGGCCCCGGCTCCCGCCCAGAAACTCTGGACGCTGGCGCGTCACCGGCACGACTGCTGGGTCGTGGTCAAGCGCAGCCGGCTGCCCGTTGCGTACGGCGAGGATTTCAAGGCGTGGCTGGATCAGCACTTCATCGAGCGCGCCCGGATCGGGAGCGATCCGCCGCCGCTGGTGCGCCACGACAACCAGCTTCTGATCCTGCAACGCCGCGAGCGAGTGCTGGAGAAGCCGCGATGAGCCTGCGCGTCGAACTGCTCGACTTGAAGCATGCACGCAGCGCCGACCGCTTCGTGATGCAGCACCCGTCCGGCTCACCCTTCCACGAGACGCGCTGGCTGGAGCTGGTGCGTTCGACGTTCCGCTTCGAGACGCAGACGCTCGTGGCGTGGCGAGGCAAGGAACTGGTCGGCGTGCTGCCGCTCGCGCTCGTCACCGCGCCCATCACGGGCCGCCGCCTCGTGTCCGTGCCCTTCGGCGTCTATGGCGGCATGCTCGCGTCGGACGCGGCCAGCCTCGCGGCGCTGGACAGCAACGCGTGCGAACTCACGCGCCGCCTCAACGCCCGCTTCCTGGAGACGCGCTACCTCGGCAAGGCGCCCACGGAGCACCACGCGCTCAACCGCTATGAGACCTATCGCAGGGAGCTGCCGGCCGATCCCGCGGACGTGCTCGGCATGATTCCGCGCAAGGCGCGCGCCGAGGTGCGCAAGGGCTGCGAGCGGCACGGCTTCGTGCTGCGCGAGGGCCGGGAACTGTTCCGCGACTTCTACAGACTCTACGTGAGCAACAAGCGCAGTCTCGGCTCGCCGGTGTTCCGGCAGAGCTACTTCCGGCGCCTGCTCGACCTGTACGGAGCGCGCGCCACGCTGCACGGCCTGTGCGCCGGCGACAAGGTGCTCGCCGCGGTGCTCTCCCTGCAGAGTGCCGACGCGCTCTATCCGTACTATTCGGGGGCCGAGGACGGCGCGGACCGGCTCGGCGCGAACAATGCGATGTACGCGCTCCTCATGGAGGATGCGGTGCGTCGTGGCTGCCGGATGTTCGACTTCGGGCGCAGCCGCGTCGGCAGCGGTCCCGCCGGCTTCAAGCGCCACATGGGCTTCGAGGCCACGCCGCTGGACTACCAGTTCTTCTTTCCGCGCGGTGGCAAGCCACCGGAGATCTCGCCGAACAATCCGCGCATGGCCTTGCCACAGCGCGTGCTGTCGTCGATTCCGCCGTGGCTCGCGCAGGTCGTCGGGCCGCACGTCATGCGCCACGTGCCCTGAGGCCGGGCCGGCGTCGCGGGCGTGGGCCGGCGGACGAGTCAGCCGCGGTCGTGCGCCAGCAGCCACTCGACCGCAGCCTGCAGGTTCACCGCGACGTGGTCGGCAGCGCCGACGTCGCCCAGCGCATGACCGCTTGCGACGAGGATGCGCGGGCCGGTCGGGCCGATGCCCGGGAACAGGTCGCGCGCTCTGTCGCCGATGAAGGCGCTGCGCGAGAGATCGATGCGGTGCTCGGCCACCGCGAGGTCGAGCAGGCCGCGCGCCGGCTTGCGGCATGCGCACGGATAGCTGTAGCCGACGGCCTGGCCGTCGGGGTGGTGGGGGCAGTAGTAGATCGCGTCGACGCTGCCGCCGCCGCGGGAGAGCTTGATCGCGAGGTCTTCGTGCAGCAGGCCAAGGTCCTCCTCGGTCAGGAGGCCCCGCGCGACCGCGGATTGATTGGTGAGCACGATGTTCAGGTATGCGGCCTGCGACAGGCGCGCGAGGGCCGCGCCCACGCCGTCGAGGGGCACGATGTCGGAAGTCCGGACCGGATAGTTCCGCTCTTCGATGAGGGTGCCGTCGCGATCGAGGAACACGGCGCGGCGCGGGGTCACCGCGCATGCGGCCGGCGCATCGTCGGGGGCCGCGTCGCTCACGGGCGCGGGAACATGGCGACCTCGACCAGCTCGCACAAGGTGTGCGCGGCGAGGATGTGCATCTCCTGGACGCGCGGCGTGTGGCGGCTCGGCACCGCGATGCACACGTCGGCGAGTGGCGCACAGCGACCGCCGGCCTCGCCGGTGAAGGCGATCGTCCGGCATCCGAGTTCGCGTGCGCGGCTCAGGGCGCGCACCACGTTCTCCGAGTTTCCGCTGGTCGAGAAGCCGATGGCGACGTCGCCGGGACGTGCGTGCGCGGCGAGCATGCGCAGGAAGACGTCCTGGTAGCTGTAGTCGTTGGCGATGGCGGTCAGGGCCGAACTGCCTGCCAGCGCCACGGCCGGCAGGCCCGGCCGGTCGAAAGCGAAACGCCCGACCAGTTCGCCCTCGACGTGCAGGGCGTCGGTCATGCTGCCGCCATTGCCGAAGAGCACGGCCTTGCCGCCGGCGCGGTAAGACGCGATGAGCAGGCGCGCTGCGGCCTCGACGGCGGCGGGCAGTCCGGCCATGGAGGCCTCGAACACCTGTCGGTGTCCGGCAAAGGCCTGCGCGACGAGCGCGGTCAGGTCGGGATGGCCAGCGTGGGAGTCGGTCACGGCGGGAGTTTACTTGATGCCTGCGGCGCGCCCCAATCAAGATGTGCAGGCCCGTCACCGGACACGCTCGATGCACGCACCGCTCAACGCCGCCCGCAGTTCGACCCTTCGCGCACGCCCCGTGCGCCGCGCGTGGTTCGCGTCCGACATGCACCTGGAGGGCGCCGACCCGGCGGGCGTGGAGCGCGCCTGCCGGCTGGTGGCTGCCGCGCGCGAGGACGGCGCCGACGCGCTCTTCCTGCTCGGCGACATCTTCCGCGCCTGGATGGGCCCGCGTTCCGTGGACGATCCGGGGCTGGCGCCGTTCCTCACGGCCCTCGGTGATGCCGTGGGCGCCGGCGTGCGCGTCACCCTCGTGCACGGCAATCACGACTTCCTCATGGGCGCCGACCTGGAACGCGCCCTGGGTGTCGAGGTCTGCACCGACGGAATCGACGTCGCGCTGGGAGGGCTGCGCGTGCGGCTGGTGCACGGAGACCGCTACTGCGTCAACGACGTGGGCTACCACAGATTGCACGCCGTGCTGCGGGCGCCGCCCGTACGCGCCGCTTTCATGGCGCTGCCGGCGACCGCTCAGCGCGGCCTGGCCGCCGCGCTGCTCGATGCCTCGCGGCACGCGACCGCTGCGAAGACCTCCGTGCAGATGGGCATCGTGGATCGCGCCGTGCAAGAGGAACTGGCCACGGGGCTGGACGTCATCCTCTGTGGTCACGTGCACACGGCGCGCGACACGACCTTTCCGATGGAGGGGCGCACCGCGCGACTCCTCGTCATGTCGGATTTCGAGCGCAGCGGCTGCCACGCGCGCTTTGCCGACGGTCAATTGTCGCTCGTGCGGCACGATGCGCGCTTCGCGCATCCCGCGCATCCGGCGCGAGGACTCGTCGTCGCGATCGACGGGCCGGCCGGCAGCGGCAAGTCTTCGGTGAGCCGCGCGCTGGCGCAGCGGCTGGGCTTCCGGCACCTGGACTCCGGCGCGCTGTATCGGGCCGTCACTGCACGCGCGCTCGCCGCCGGACTCCGGCCGCACGATCCGGGTGTGGCGGCGCTGGTCGCCGGCCTCGACCTCCGCCTCGATCCCGACGGAGGCGTGCTTGTCGACGGCTCAAGGGTGCCGGAGAGCGTGCTGCGTTCCACGGAGGTGTCCCTGCACGTGAGCCCGATGTCGGCGGACAAGGCGGTCCGCGCGGCGCTGCTGCCGCTGCAACGCCGCTTCGCGGTCGGGGCGCTGGGGGTCGTCGCCGAGGGGCGCGACATGGCCAGCGTGGTCTTTCCCGAGGCGGAGGTCCGTGTCTATCTGGATGCCGACCCTGCCGTGCGGGCGGCGCGGCGCGTGGCGCAGTCCGGAGACGAAGGCGCCGACAGCAAGGCCGTGGCCGCGGCCCTCGCGGCGCGCGATCGGGCCGACAGTTCCCGTGAACACGCTCCGTTGCGGCGTGCCGACGGCGCGCTGCTGCTGGACACCACGGACCTTTCCTTCGAGCAGGTGCTGGAGCGCCTGATCGGGATCGTGCGCGGCTGAGCGTCGCCTGCCGCGACGCGGCCCGGCACGGAAGGCTGCCCTCACGCGCCCGGCGGGGCTTTCGCCGGGCAGGGGCCGACCGCTATGATCGGACCCCTTTGCACGGGCCTCTGGACTTGCGCCGCATGGACGACGCACGCCCGGCGTGCCCTTGCCCGACCGCGGGCCGGAGCCCCGCTCTCCTCACTTGAACCCCGGTCAGCCACGTGCGGGACACTCCCGCGCCGACGTTGCACGCCGGGGCCGGTCACGGAACGTTTCACAGGCATGAGCAACAAGGAACTCCTCAAGCGCTTCTCGCTTCCCGAGAGCGATCTCGACCTCGCCGTGGCGCAGGCCATGGGCAGTCTCGGCACCGCGCAGGTCGCGGAGCTGTACGACGGTTCGGTGCGCGACTTCGCGCCCAACGCACTCATCGCAGGCACGATCCTGCGCGTCGTCAACGACGACGTGATGGTCGACATCGGCTACAAGAGCGAGGGCGTCGTCCCGCTCTTCGAATTCGACGAGGGCGCCGCGCCCGTCCCGGGCACGATCATCGAAGTCCTCATGGAGGGCATCGACGAGGCCACGGGCCTGCTGCTCCTCTCCAAGCGTCGCGCCGAGCGCATGCGCGGCTGGGAGAAGATCGTCCAGAGCCACGGCGAGGGCGACATCATCAAGGGCCGCGCCACGCGCAAGATCAAGGGCGGCCTGCTGCTCGACGTCGGCGGCGTGTCCGTGTTCCTGCCTGCCAGCCAGATCGACATCCGCCGCGTGCCCGACGTGGGCATCTACATCGAGCGCGATCTCGAGTGCAAGATCATCAAGATCGACCGCGAGCGCATGAACATCGTGGTCAGCCGCCGCAAGCTGCTCGAGGAGCGCCGCAACGCGCTGCGCGACGAGCTGCTCGCCACGCTGCAGGAAGGCCAGATCCGCAAGGGCACGGTCAAGAACATCGCCGACTTCGGCGCCTTCCTCGACATCGGCGGCGTGGACGGCCTGCTGCACATCACCGACATGAGCTGGGGCCGCGTGAATCACCCCAGCGAAGTGGTGCACCTGGAGCAGGAGCTCGAGGTCAAGGTGCTGCGCTACGACAAGGAGCGCAACCGCATCGCGCTCGGTCTCAAGCAGCTCGAGCAGTCGCCGTGGGCCGAGGTCGAGAAGAAGTATCCGATCGGCAGCAAGGTCAAGGGCGAAGTGGTCAACATCATGCCGTACGGCGCCTTCGTGAAGCTGGAAGACGGCATCGAGGGCCTCGTGCACATCTCCGAGATGAGCTGGACGCGGCGCATCAGCCATCCGTCCGACCTGGTGCAGATCGGCGACGGCGTGGATGTCGTCGTGCTCGACATCAACCAGGAGAAGCAGGAGATCTCGCTCGGCATGAAGCAGACCGAGACCAACCCCTGGACCGAGGTCGAGGACCGCTACCCGGTCGGCACGATCATCGAGGGCGTGGTGCGCAACCTCACGAGCTACGGCGCCTTCGTCGAGATCGAGGAGGGCATCGACGGCCTGCTGCACGTCTCCGACATGAGCTGGACCAAGAAGGTCACGCATCCGTCGGAGGTGCTCAAGAAGGGCGACCTCGTGCGCGCGGTCGTGCTCTCGGTCGACACCGAGAAGCGTCGCGTCGCGCTGGGCATGAAGCAGCTCGAGCAGGACCCGTGGCAGGACGAGATCCCGCGCCGTTACGGCCCGGGCGACATCGTGGCCGGCCGCGTGACCAAGGTCACCAACTTCGGCGTGTTCGTCTCGCTGGAAGACGGCCTCGAAGGCCTGCTGCACATCTCGGAGCTCACGGACCGCAAGGTCGAGTCGCCCGAGGAGGTCGTGAAGATCGGCCAGCTCGTGGACGTGCGCGTGCTCAAGGTCGACACCGAGGAGCGCAAGATCGGCCTCTCGATGCTCGGCGTGCCGCAGCACAGCTACCTCACGGACCCCAACCCGCCGAAGGACGAGCCGGAGACGGCGGAGGTCAGCGGCGGCGAGGCCGGTGAGGGCGAGGCCGCCGAAGGACAGACGTCGGGCGCTGCCGACGATGGCGCCAGCGGCTGATCCAGGCGCACGCCCGGCGATCGCGGCCCTGTCCGCGATCGCCGGACGGCGCGTGTCGGCGGCCTGTCTCGCGATGGCGCTCACGGCGCTGGCCTGCGAGTCGCCGCCGCCTGCGGTGGTCCTGCCTCTTGTGGCTGTCCCCGTGTCCGCCCGCATCCAGCTCGCGGCGCTGGACGGTGGTCCGGCCGTGCGGCTCGCCACTCGCGTGACCCTGTCCACCACGGAAGTGCTGCCGGTCGAGGTGGTCGGCATCCGCAGCGACCCCACGACTCCGGACGAGGCCAGCGTGCTGGATCTCGACGTGACCTGGACCGACTTCGAGGGCGCAGAGCCGCGCAGTCTCGGCCACTCGGAACGATTCATCGTGCCGTTCGTGAAGTCCGGCGTCGCGCAGGCGGGTGCGCCGCTCGTGGTGGAAAGCGTCGTGAGCTTGCCGCCCGCCGAGAAAGTGCTGGCCCGGCGAGTCGTCGTCCGCGCACGCATCATCGGCATCGACCTGCGTCAGGAGACGTGCCACACCGGCGGCACGCTGCTCCCGCTGCCCGTGGTGACGCTCGAGAGCCTTGCCGAGGTGCCGCCCGGAACGTTGGCGCAGCACCTGCAATCGCTGTCCGTGCCGGGTATCTTCCTGAGCGCCGCCAGCGCGCCGGCGGATCGTCGCGAGGGGACTCTCGCCACGCTCATCGAGGCGCTGCCCGCGACGCCGGAGCCGGCGCGGGGCGCAGTGTTCGCGGCTCTCCTCTACCTGACCGGCGAAACGCACGGTCGCGACATCTACCGCTGGAGCACCTGGTGGAAGGCACGCGCAGCAGCGAACGACCGGCGTCAGGCGGCGCCGAGCCATCCCACGGCGCCGGCCGCTCCGACGGAGGGCGGCCTCTGAATCCGGATGCCGCGGATGCCGCGGGTGCCGCCGGGGCCGCCGGGGCCGCGGGGGCCGCCGGTGTGCGGCGCGCGGAGGCCGTGGAGTCCGCCGTCCAGGAGATCCTGCAGGGCACGGTGGCCTGCAACACGCGCGAGGACCTGCAGGCCAAGCTTGCGCTCGGCCGGCCGTTGCGCGTGAAGCTGGGCGTGGACCCGTCCTCGCCGGATCTTCACATCGGGCACGCGGTGCAGCTCCGCTACCTGCGCCGCCTGCAGCGACTCGGGCACGTGCCGGTGCTCATCATCGGCGACGCGACGGCGCGGGTCGGCGATCCGTCCGGCAAGAACCTCACGCGCCCGCAGCTCAGCGCCGAACAGGTGGCCCAGAACGCGCGGACCTACTTCGAGCAGGCCCGCCTGCTGCTCGACATGGACGGAGTCGAGGTCGTCTACAACAACGCCTGGTTCTCCAGCATGACGTTCATGGATGCGATCAAGCTCGGCTCCTGGATGACGGTGGCGCGCATGCTCGAACGCGACACCTTCGCGGAGCGCATGAAGGCGGGCATCCCCGTCGGCATCCACGAGCTGCTCTACCCGCTCATGCAGGCGAAGGATTCGGTCGAGGTGCGCGCAGACATCGAGATCGGCGGGACCGATCAGACCTTCAACCTGCTCGTGGGGCGCGACCTCATGCGCGAGGCGGGCATGGAAGCACAGGTGTGCGTCACGCTGCCGATCCTCACCGGTCTCGACGGCAGCGCGAAGATGTCCAAGAGTCTCGGCAACTGCATCGGGATCACGGACGCTCCGCGCGACATGTTCGGCAAGACGATGAGCCTGCCGGATCCGTTGATGCCCGAGTGGTTCGCGCTTGCGACGGAGCTCCCGCCGGGGCGTGTCGCAGAGCTGCTGGCCGGTTCGCCACGCGACGCCAAGGCTGCCCTGGCGACGGCGATCGTCGAGCGCTTCCACGGCGAGGATGCGGCCGCCGGCGCCGCCTCCGAGTTCGACCGCATGTTCCGTGACAAGGGGCTGCCGGACGTGATCGAGGAGATCACGCTGCCCGAGGAGCTGCTGGAGGCAGGGGGCGCGTGGATCGTGCGCGTGCTGACGCACGGCGGCCTTGCCGAGTCATCCTCCGCAGCGCGCAGGCTCATCAAGGATGGCGGCGTGCGGGTGGACGGCGTGCGCGTCGTCGACGAACAGCAGCGCCTCGCCCGCGGCGCAGGCTATCTGCTGCAGGCGGGCAAGCGGCGCTACCTGCGCGTGCACGTTCCCTGAAGTGAGGAGTCCGGCGTGACCACGATGCGACGACGGCTGGTGGTGTCGATGCTCACGATGGTCCTGCAGGCGGCCGGCTCGGGGCCTGGCCTTGCGCAGGTCGGGGCGCCCGCTTCCGGCGCTCCGGGGCCATCGGCCGGCGCGCCGGGGGCGGGTCAGCCGGACTCGCCCTGGTATCTGGAGCGTGGCACGACGGCGCGGCAGCCGGGCCCGCTCGACGAGATCCCTTCCGTGGCTCTCGAGCTGGCAGCCGGATTGCGCGATGGCGGCGTGCCGGGTTTCTTCGACGGGCAGTTCAAGAGCACGGCAGGGCGCTTCGATGAACTGGCGGCCGTCGCCGCCGAGCCGTCCATGCAGCACGTCCTGCGCATCATGGCGGTCATGGCGATGCAGGAGGCGGCCAGCGGCGAGTCCCTGGCCACCGCGCTGGCGCCCCTGCTGCTGTCGCCGGAGCAGGAGTTCGGCATCGAACTGCAGGCCTGGAACGAGCGTTTTGCGACGGACGATCCAGCGCTCGTGCTGGCCGTTCGTGCCGCCGACCTCAGCCAGCATGCGCGCTTCGCCCTTGCCAAGGACGGCCAACCGGATGCCGTGCTCGAGAAGATCCGCGTGATGGAGCACTACATCCACCGCGACATGGCGATGCTGCTCGATCCGAGCATCCCGAACGACTACTCGCCCACGATCAACTTCAAGCGGCAGGTGATCTTCGACATCGGCTACCACTACCAGCAGTTCGACGATTTCGTGCATGCCGGCGAGTGGTTCCACAAGCTCTGCGATGCACTTCCGGGAATGCGCGAGACACGCTGGGCCCACTACAACCTCGCCTGCATCGCCGCGTTGTCGAACAGGCCCGAGGAGGCGCTGGCTCACTTGCGGTCCGCCTACGCGGTCGGCTTCACGGACGTCGCCTGGATGCTCGAGGACGGCGACCTCGCAAGCTTGCGGGAGCGACCCGACTTCCTCGCCGTCGTGGAGGACATGCGCAATCTGTCGGCCGCCACGACGGCACCACCCGCGGCCGGCGGCGCGTACCCGCCGGCGCCGCTCGCACCTGCCGACCAGCCGGTGGCACCACCCCGCAGCCCCTGACTGGACGTCCGCTGGTGCCGTGGCCCGCGAGCACGGCGCGATGCGAAGCGGCTCACCGCGGTGTCGGGCCTGGCGGCTGGGGCCGCACGACGGGTGCCCTCTCAGACTATTCGCAAGTGCTTGATCAGCAGGTGCTTGTGCCGTCCCAGCTGAGGAATGCGGCGCCGACGACACGGTGGATAACCTGTCAGCAGCCTGTGGGCGAGTTGACAGCCGCGGAGGGGGGAGGCACTATTCGGCTGCCGCGCGGACGAGTCGGCGTGGCTCCGAATGAATCCGAGTCGGAGGAGTGTAGGGCTAGAGCAGTTTTTCCCTCCCCAACCGCCATCTCCAGCCCTATGGGCTTCCGACTGGAACGTGTTGGTCCTGCCCGGTCACGGGCAGGACCAACTTTGTTTTCGGGCCCCCTTCGTTCGGTATCCTCCCGCGCTTCCGCCATGCCCGGAACGGGGTGGCGCCAGGGAGTGACATGGACGAACGGGACCGGGACAGCGGCGAGGCAGGAGTCTTTTCCTACACGCAGATCCTGCACCTCTTGAAGATCGAGTTCGCCAGGGCTCGCCGGTACCAGTACCAGCTGTCGTGCGTGCTGGTCGAGATCGATCGCCTGGGCGGTCTCGGCGACCTGCACGGATCGGCCGTGCGCGACCAGGTGGAGAGCACGGTCGCGGAGCTGCTGAATCGTCATTCGCGCAGCTGCGACTTCGTGGGCCGCCTCGGCGAGCGTTTCGTCATCGTGCTCCCGCACACCGATGCCAAGGGCGCGCAGCTCCTGGCGCAACGGCTGCACGATCGCATCGCGGGACTCGACGTGCGCGTCGATGATCGCAATCTCCGCATCTCGGCGAGCGTCGGCGTTGCCACTCAGGACGGCGACGACTCGATCTTCTTCGATGCCGTCCTCAAGCGCGCCGAAGGTGCCCTCGCCGGCGTCGTGGCGCGAGGCGGCGACAGCGTCGCACTGGCGAGCTGATCCGTCGGCGTGACGGCACGCCACACCGTGGCGGGGTCAGGGGACGACGACGACCATCTCCGAGGCGCTCAGGAGCGCCCTGCCGCCGGGTGCCGCGGCGGCGGCCGGGTCGCGGAGCAGCAGCATGCAGGCCACGAGACCGGCGTTTCCGGCGGCGGCGACCAGCCGAGGCGGGATGCGGATTTCGGCGTGTCCCAGCGCATCGAGCCGGCCCGAGAAGCCCGGCTCCATGCGCGACATGGCCATGACCTCGTCGTCGACCAGGGGCACGTGCAGCCCGTCCACGTCGAAGCCGCCGCCGGGGGCCGGGGCGTGCGACAGCAGCACGAGGAAGGCGGTCCCCGCGGGGCCGTCGAGCCGCAGTCGGTCGTCCGGAAGAAGCTTCAGCAGCGCGGGTGCCATGTCGGCGTCCGTTGCGGGCTGCCCCTCCGCGGTCGTGTCGGGCGCCACCGAATCGTCCAGCGGCGGAGCCCATCCCGCCGCCGTGAGCACGGCGTCGACCCGTTCCGCCATGAGCTGGTAGCCGCGCACGTTGGGGTGGTGATCGTTGAACATGAGCGCCTCGCGGCCTTCGGTGCCGAAGCGCTCCCCGAAGGCCCGCTCGTGATCCACGAGCAGCAGGCCTCGGTCGTCGGCCAGTGCACGCGACGTGGCGTTGATGCCTGAAAATTCGCCCTCGGACTCCGCGTAGGTCATGAGCACCGGCGTGGCGCCTGCATCCGCACATCGGTCGACGATGGCCGTCAGGCCGTCGCGCACGTGCTGCTGCAGCGCCTCGCCGGCGCGCACGGCCAGCCCCGTGGACGTCACGTTGACGCGCTCCTCGCCCTTGCCACGGTCCACGGTGAATTCGCCTCGCTCGTCGGAACGGACCGCGAAGGGCGCCGCAGTCGTGACGCCCGACATCAGGACGCGCACGAGGCGCACGAGCTTGAGCTTCTCGAAGAATCCGACGAGTCCGCGCTCCTCGCCGGACGTGTTCCAGGCGTCGTTGATGCCGCAGAGCACCAGCACGAGATCCGGGTGCGTGTCGGCCAGGTCCTGAGGCAGGGCGGCGAGCACCTGCGCCGTGTTGTGGCCGGGCACTCCGCGATTGGCCACCGTGACGGGCCGGTGGAAGCGCTGCTCCAGCCGCGATTGCAGCAGGGCTGGATAGGCATACAGCTGCGGCAGGCTCAGCCCGTAGGTGTTGCTGTCACCAACGCACAGGATGGTCAGCCTCGCATCGGGCGACGGATCGGGATCGCGCCTCGCCATGAGCCGCTGGACGAGCGGCCCGGCCGCCTGAAGTGAGAGTTCCAGCAGGACAAGCAGGAGGGCCACGCCCAACGCCCGTCGGCCCCCGCGGCGCCTGGTCATCAGCGCGCGGCGCCGTCAGGTCGCGCCGTTCCGGAGGCATGGGCACCGCTTGGCCCCTCGAGGTAGCCGACGCTCTGCAGCAGTTCCCTCTGCGTCAGATCCTTGAACGGGTCCTCGCCGGCGCCTCGAGGTTGGATGGCATCGTGCGCGGCGGCCTGGCTGGCGTGCTCCGCATCGAAGGCCCGGAGGAGGTCGGGGAGCCGAGGGTCATCGGACCCGGCGAGGTCGTGCAATTCCTGCGGGTCCAGGCCGAGGTCGAAGATCTCGATCTTTTCGGTGGTGGGGTCGGGCGTGCCGCCGAGGTCGCGCTCATTGGTGGTGTTCCACGGGACATGGATGGTGCGGATCAGCTTGAGACCGTGGAACACCATGGAGTCGAGCTGCACGAAGAAGCCCTTCGGATCCGGCGGAAAGGAGGACAGTGCCGACGTGACCGGCCGCGGCGGCAGGGCGTGGCCTTCGATGAGCGGGCGCAGGCTGCGGCCGTAGATGCCCGGCTCCGGCGGAATGCCGGCGTAGTCCATCATCGTCGGGAGGATGTCGTAGTTCGCGACTTCCGCATCCACCACGGTGCCGGGCGCCACGCGACCTGGCGCCCACACGATGCACGGCACGCGGATGACCTCGTCGTCGAGCGTCGCCCGATGCCCGTAGCGGCCGTGCTCGAAGAACTCCTCTCCATGGTCGCTCGTGACGATGAGCACGGTCTGCTTCGCGCGGGGTGACGCCTCGATCATCTCGATGAGTCGGCGCAGGTTGTCGTCCACGTAGGCGATCTCGGCGTCGTACAGGGCCTCCACTTGAGCGAGATCCTCTGCCGGCATGCCGTCGTGCACGATGTTCGGATCGGTCACGTTGTGGCCTGTCACGGGACCGCGGTACGCCGGGTCGGCGAAGGCTTTCAGGAAGCGCGGCGGCGCGTTGTAATCGTAGTGGGGGTCGAAGAAGTGCAGGAACAGGAGATTCCTGTCGCGCGCCATGTGCTCCATCATGTTCAGCGCGCGATCCACGACGAGGCTGCTGGTCACTTCCGTGTGAGACCGTCGTTCGAGCATCCCGAGCTGCGCCTTCATCTGCTCGGAGGTCAGGTCGAACATCATCGGGTCCTGCGTGGCCCGCTCGTAGAAGTCCATGCCGCGCGCAAAGCCGAAATGACCGTGCACGTAAGGCGCCGAGAAGACTCCCATCGTGCGGAAGCCGGCATCGTGGAAGATCTCGCCCATCGTGCGGCGGCTGGCGTCGAGGCGCCTGAAATCGATGACCACGTCGTGCACCGCGGGCGGCTGGCCCGTGAACAGCGACATGTGCGAGGGCAGGGTCCAGGAGGTCGACGAACGCATGTTCGTCAACACCGCGCCTTCGCTCGCCAGCCGTGCCAGGGTGGGTGTCGTGGATTTCGAGTAGCCGCAGGCGGACAGGTGATCCGGTCGGGTGGTGTCGACCGACACGAGGATCAGCGTGAGTGCCTCGTCCCCGACCAGTTCGCTGCAGCCTGCCAGACCGATCTGGCTGCCGAGGAGCGCGACCAGTCCGAGCGCCAGCGCGGCGATTGGCATGCTGCTCACGGTCGGGCGCCGCCGCATGCGTCGCCCGCCGGGTTCCGTGATCATGACGTCTCGCTGACCGGGGCTGCGCCGCAGGCCGAGGGCAGGGCCTTGGCGCGCGGCAGACCGATCATCCCTTTCGCACCCAGCCGTGGAACGGCACGACGCGGGACGGCAGGTCCGGGTGCTTGGCGTGCAGCACGAGGTTGCCGCGGAAGAAGGCGTCGCCCACCGTCGCATCGGCCGTGACGTCAACCTCGTAGCTGACGCCTTCCTCGATGGTTCGAATCGAGGTCACGAAAAACTGCGGTTTCGGCGACTGAATGTCCACGCTCTCGAGCACATAGGGCACGCTCGGATCGCCGTTCTTGATCGTCAGGGTCTTCGTCACCTTGGAGCCCGGCTCCATCTGGTCGAAGCTGATGCTCTCCGGAAACTGCGGATGGCCGGAGCTGAACGTGACATCCGGCTGAACGACGCCGTAGACGAAGAATTCAACGCCCTTGACCTTTTCGTGCCCGAGCTTGACGCGCACTTTCACCGTCATGGGGCCCACGGGGCGCGGTCCGTCCGACACGAGCTTGATGCGGCGGCGACTGCCTTCCTTGTCGAGCACTTCGAAGGCGATGCAGTCGGGCAGGGGCTTCCCTTCGATGGCCGACTCGAATCCGTCGATCGTCCAGTCACCCAATGTCTGCGCCTCGATGACGACTTCACGTTCGATGCGACCGCTCTTGCTGAGGGTGAGCAGGTTCAGCGAGTCGGGACTGACCGCGAACGCCTTGCTGACGCGGGCACGCACAGGCACGGTGACCATCGTCAGCGCAGGGTCGACAGGGTAAACCTGCAGCCCCTTCTCGACGGCTCCGTGCTGGTTCGTGGTCATCATCTCGACGTCCACGACGAGCGACTCGCCCGGCTTGAGCGTGACCATGGGAAAGTTGGGGTCCACGGGATGCGCCGGGAGTTCGGCGCCGTCGGGACCGTGCACTGTCGCGACAGTGCAGCCGCAGGTCGTGGCGACCTTGGAGACGGCCCAGTCAGCCTTCGACGTGTTGGTGAACTTGACCGTCGACCGGGCGGGTTCGCCGTCGAACACGTCACCGAAGTCCACGATTGCGGGTTCGGCCAGGAGACTCACCAGCACGGCCTGGGGCTCGGCGACAGGTGCCGGCGCCGAAGGTGCCGGGGCCGGGGCTGGCGCCGGAGCAGCGGCCTGCCCGGCCGCAGGAGCGCACGACAGCAGGCAGATGAGCGCGGCTGTTGGCGCGCAGGACTGGAGCATGGCAAGCAGTGGGCGGCGTGGCATGAGCGTGAGAACCTCCGTCAAGTTCGTTCTTCCGACCGTTCGATATCGGACTATCGTAACAACGGCTCCAACGGCTGAGTGCTGGTTCCGTTTCATGTTCCGGCCGATGCGTTAGAATCCGGACCCCGAATCCGGGTGACGTCCCCAGTCTCCCGCCGCTCTGTGCTCCCCCTGATCTCGATCCCGACCCCGCTGCCGAGGTGCCTCCCTTGAAGAATCCCGCGATGACGTCAGCTGCCGTGCTTGTGGCCCTTGCGCTGCTGATCGGCGGCTTTGCCTGGATGGCCACCGGATCCCGCGCCGACAATGGCGATACTGCGGTTCTCACGCACTCCGATCAGGGGGACTCCGTGGGTTTCGTCGCGTTGTCCCCGCACGACATCCGCATCAAGAACAACATCGAGAAGGGCAAGCGGGAGTTGGCCCGCATCCGCCAGACCGGCAAGGAAGTGTCGCCCAATACATTCATGGTCGAGGACGAGAACGGCGAGCCGACCTACTACCATGGCGACCTGATCGAAGGCCGGGGGCGCTTCGGCGAGAAGATCTACGCCATGTCGCAGTTGAAGCAGATTCCGACGCTGCCGATCAAGAAGGCCAGGACGGTGCCGGGTCAGAAGCTGGGGCCGAAGCGCAACATTGCCAAGGCCGCGGCGCCGGTTGATGCCGGTGCCAGCGCGGTCGAGGCCGGGTCGACCGGCACCGGCGGCACCCCCTCGGATGCGGACGTCAAGGTTGGCGTGGGCGGCGCTCAGGGAGCCGGCCCGAAGTAAGCCCTGCGCGCGTCGCCGATCCGGCGCCGTTCACCGATCGGCGCCGTCGTTGCGGATCGCCGCGACTCGTGTGCGCCAGATGCTTCGCCCGGTGGGTGACCATGCTCGGACTGCCGGTTCGTATGAGCATCGCCTGACGGCCGGAAAGCGCGCTTCGACGCGGTTATGCTCGGCGTCATGCCCGGACGCCTGCTGCTGCTCGATGTGGTGGGACTGGTTCCGGGCTTGCTCGGGCCGCGCCTGACCGCGCTGGCTCGGTCGGGATGGCAGCGTTCGCTGGCGCCCTCGCTGCCGGCCGTCACCTGCACCAGCCAGGCCACGATGCTGACGGGGCAGTGGCCCGAACGGCACGGCATCGTCGGCAACGGCTGGTACTTCCACGACTTGTCCGAAGTGCTCTTCTGGCGGCAGAGTCACCGGCTCCTGCAGGCTCCCGTGGTCTGGGACACGGCGCGCGAGCGGCGGCCGGATCTGCGCGTGGCGCAGATGTTCTGGTGGTTCAACATGTACTCCAGCGCGCAATGGTCGGTCACCCCGCGCCCCGAATACCCTGCGGACGGCCGCAAGGTGCCGGGCGTGTACACCCGGCCTGCATCGCTGCGCGGTCGCTTGGAAGAGCGCCTCGGCCCGTTCCCGCTGTTCCATTTCTGGGGACCGATGGCGGACGTGACCTCCACCCGCTGGATCGTGGACGCGAGTCTTGACGTCCTGGCGGAGGACGCACCGGACCTGATGCTGGCCTACCTCCCGCACCTGGACTACGTGCTCCAGACGCATGGCCCGGGACATCCGCGCGTGGGTGTCGAAGCGGCGGCCGTGGATGCCGAGGCAGGGCGCCTGGTGGATGCGGCGGTCGCGGCCGGCTACGCGGTGCTCGTCGTTTCGGAGTACGGGATCGGGAACGTGTCACGGGTGGCGTATCCCAATAGGGTGCTTCGCCAGGCCGGCCTGCTCACGGCGCTCTGGCAGGAATCGGTGGGCGAAACGATGGATGCCGGCGCGAGTCGGGCCTTCGCGGTCTGCGACCATCAAGTGGCCCACGTGTACGTCGCCGATCCGGCGGATGTGTCCCTGGTGGGGCGCCTGCTCGGCGAAATGCCCGAGGTGCGTCGCGTGCTGACCGGAGTCGATCGCCATCGGGCCGGACTGGATCATTCCCGCGCAGGCCAGTTGGTGCTCGAGGCACAGCCGGATGCCTGGTTCGCCTATCCCTACTGGTTGGAGGATCGGCGTGCCCCGGACTTCGCGCGCACCGTCGACATTCACCGCAAGCCCGGATACGACCCGGCGGAGTTGCTGCTTGATCCCGCGCTCCGCGCACCGAAACTGCGCATCGCTCGTCGCCTGCTGGCGCGCAAGCTCGGCTTCCGGAATCTGCTCGACGTGATCCCGCTCGATCCTTCGCCTGTTGCCGGCAGCCACGGCCACGTGCCGGCGGATCCGGCGCTCTGGCCGCTCGTCATCGGCAGCGCCGACGTCGACCTGCCTCCGGACGGAGCCGACCTGCGCGCCGTGCACGACCTCGTGCTTGGCGCACTGCTCGGCCGACGCGCGGGGACGGCGCCATGAGCCCCAAGGGTGCCGAATCAGCCAACGAGGGCCGCCGGTTGCTGGTTGCAGGCGAGGACCCGCGTGGGGCGGCGACCCTGGCGGCCGAGGCCGGCCTTGCCGTGGTGGCCGGCGAGCCCGACGTCGTGCTCTGCCACGGCGGGGATGGCACGTTGCTGCGCGCCGAGCGCGACTGGCCATCCGTTCCCAAGGTGCCCGCACGTGTCGGTGCGCGGGCGCGACTGTGTCCCGACCACCAGCTTGGGGCCATCCTGCGACGACTGCAGGCGGGGGAATTGAAGGACGAGGCGCTCGGGAAGCTGGAACTGCAAATCGCGGGAGCACGCTTCCTCGCCATGAATGACATCGTGATGCGGAACGAGAGCCCGGCCACCGCGGTGAGGTTCGCGCTGCACGTCAACGGACTTCGCACGGCCGAGATCACGGGCGACGGGGTCGTCTTCGCGACGCCGTTCGGAAGCACCGGCTACTACCGCAGCATCACCCGCAGCGTGGTTGAGCGTGGACTCGGCGTCGCGTTCAACAACAGCACGGAGATCTTCGAGCCGCTGCTTCTGTCGGGCGAGGAACCCGTGGAGGTGTCGGTGCTTCGTGGCCCGGCGGTGCTCGTGTACGACAATGACGTGCGGGCCATCCCGCTGCGGGAAGGCCATCGCTTCACGGTACGCAGCGTGTCCGGATCGGCGCACGTGCGCGGCCTCGATGCCTTGCGCTGCCAGTCGTGCCGCAAGCTGGACGGCTCGCGCTTCAACCCGCACTGACCGCCGGCAAGGGAGGCGTCGCGCACGCCGGGCCTGCCGACGTGCGCAACGTATTCACGGCTCACCAGTCGAAGAAGTCCTCGACGTCTTCGGGATGGCGTTGACCCGGACCGCGCGTGGTCGTGTCTTCTTTGCGCGGCGAATCGCCGCCCGGCCGCGGGCGGTCGTCGTCGCGTCGCGGGCGATTCCCGCCGCGACGTCCGCGTGCAGCGGCCGGGCTTGCGTCCCTGCGCTGAGCGGCTCGCTGGCCTTCTCGCTGTCCGGTGCGCTGGCCTCCACGCTGATCCGTGCGCGGGTCGGCGCCAGCCGTGCGGGGCCCACCCTCGTCGGGCGGAGCCCCACGCGAGCCCGGATCGCGCGACGCGCCACGGTCCTCGTGATGCTCGCGCGCGCCGTTGTTGCCTGCGTCGGCAGGCCCTGGCTGCGCACCGCCGGCGGCCGGGTTGCCGGAGCCTCCTCCCGAGCGACCACGACGACGACGTCGTCCTCCACGGCTGCGGGATCGGCCCTGGCCCTGCCGGTCGCCGTCTGCCGGGCGCGTCCCCGACGCACGCTGCTGGCCATCGCGTGCCTGCCACTCGTCGGTGGAGCGATCGACGCCGTTCCTCGAAGCCGGGTCAGTGTCCTCGGAGACGCCAATACCGTCGGGATGCTCCTGCAGCGGCCCCTGCCATTCTTCGGCGCCTTGTGCGTTCATCGGGCGCTCGTCGCTGCCGAAGGACTGCTCGCCATCCTGCGCGCGCCGGCGCCGGCCACGTCCTCCGCGCCGTCCCCGTCGGCGGCGACTCGGTTCCGGCTGGCCCTGGTCGGCGCCCGGCTCCTGGCCGTGCGGCATGTCGCCTGCCTCATCGGAATCACCGCGATCGTCGCCCGGTCCGGGGCCCCGAGGCCCGGCGTCGTGCGGCCCGTCGTCGGCACGAGCGTCCTGAGTCTCGCCTGCAGGAAACTCCCGGCCTGCGGGTGCGTCGCCCGGCCCCCGGCCTTCGGCGCGGCTGCGTCCGCCACGACGGCGTCCACCGCGTCGACGACGCCGTGGGCGCGGCGGCCGGTCGCCCGACACGGAATCCTCGTGCTCATGCAGGGCATCGCCGTCGGGCAGGTTCGCACCGAAGGCGCCGTCGCCGTCGTGTTCGTCCTCGGCACTGCCGTGAGCGGGTTCGTCGAGCATGCGCTGGATCCATCGCGCGTGCAGTTCGGGGTCGAGCACGCCGGTGAGCGCGCCCAGGTAGAGGAGCGCCAGCGGCTCGCCGCCGTCGCGATGCGGATCGATGCCGCGGGAGCGGCGACCGCGCCGCGGGCGCTCCAGCCTCAGCACGCCGAGCAGCAGGTGTTTGGCGATGGCTGCATCGCGCCGCGGGATGTTCATGTGACGTGCGACAGGATCGAGCAGGTCGTGCGCCGGCTGCATCGGGTCCTCGTCAGGCTCCGCCATGACGCGAGCATGCCAGGGCCGCAGCAGCAGAGCTGCGAGCAGGAAGGCGTTCGAGACGCGTCGCTGTCCCCGGTCGATGAGATCGAGGGCGTGGCCCGTGGCCTTCAACTCCGCCGGCCAGTCGCGCCAGCAGTCCGCGATGTCCGGAAGGAGCCGCTCGAGCAACTCGTACTTCTGGAGCAGCGGCAGCGCGCGTTCCGCGGCGCCGCACGTGAGCAGCTTGAAGATCTCCTCGAGCACACGGGGCGGCGCGCTCTTGAGGATCAGTTCTGCCGATGCGGCCATCGCCTCCTGCAGTGCCGGATCGAAATCGAGTTGGAGGCGCGCGGCGAACTTCACGGCGCGCAGCATGCGCACCGGATCTTCCGCGAGACGGATGGCCGGGTCACCGATCGTGCGCAACGTGCGCGCATTCAGGTCGTGGACGCCGCCCACGTGGTCGATGACTTCGCCGCTGCGCACGTCGTAGAGCAGCGCGTTGATGGTGAAGTCGCGCCGCAGCGTGTCCTCGCGCGCGTCACCGAATTCGTTGTCGCGCGTGATGAGCAGGTCTTCGTCCTGCGAGGATCCGCGGTCGGCGTTTCCGCTTCCGTCCGGCGAGCGGCGGAAGGTGGCCACCTCGATGACCTTGTCTCCGAAGTGGATGTGCGCCAGCTTGAAGCGGCGGCCGATGATGCGGCTGTTGCGGAACAGCCGCCGGATCTGCCTGGGCCGCGCCTCGGTGGAGATGTCGAAGTCCTTGGGGATCAGCCCCATGAGCAGGTCGCGCACGCAACCGCCGACGAGGTAGGACTCGAGTCCTGCCTCGCAGAGCCGGCGCACGACGTGTACCGCCTCCGGGTCGAGGCTGGCGGGGAAGATGATGGTGTCGCCGTAGCGCGTGGGTTCAGGATGATTGGCCTCGGTCATGCTCGAGCGGAGTCCAGCAGGGCAGCGGCGCGTGCGCGATCCACGCGACCGGTGTCCGGGTTCTTGAGTGCGGTGCCGACGACCACGCCGGCGCAGCGGGACAGCGTGGCGCGCACGCTGTCGACCCGGACGCCGCTTGCGGCAAGCACGGGCACGGGAGAGACGGCACCGGCCACGGCAGCGAGCAGGTCGCCGTCCACGGCCAGGCCGGTGGCGTCGCCGGTCACCAGCACGGCGTCGGCGCCGGCGCGCGCGACAAGATCGCGCGCGCGCAGGCCGATGGGCCGGGTGTCCAGCGACGTCGCGTGTTTCACGTCCACATCGGCCAGGATCGCGACCTGGTCAGCGTGCAGGGCTGTGCGCCGCCGGAGCAGCACGTCAGCCTCGCCTTGAACCAGGCCCTGGTCGGTGACGGCGGCTCCGGCGAGCACGTTCACGCGAAGGAAGCTTCCGCCCACGGCGATGGCGATGCCGAGCGCTGCAAGCGCGTCGTTGCGGAGCACGTTGACGCCGAGCGGGAGGCTGCAGGCGCTGCGTACGGCCGCACCGACGACGGCCAGCGCCGCGACGGTCTCCGGGTCCACGCGACCCGGGCGAAAGGGAGAGTCATGAAAGTTCTCGATGAGCACGGCCGTGAAACCGCAATCCTGGAGCGTCCGCGCGTCGTCGGCCGCTTGCGCAGCCACGACCTCCACGGCCAGTCGGGACCGTGGTGCCCCTGGCAGGGCGGGCAGGTGCAGCACGCCGATCAGCCAGGGTCGGACACAGTTCAGCAGGGAGGGTAAGGCCCGCGGGGCGGAAGACACTCCGTGCATCTCGCGATTATCAGGCACGGAAGCTCCGGAACCAACTGCCTGGCTCCGCCCTCTGGCCGGATTCCCGACTCCGGCCGGCATGCGCGGCTCTCGCAGCGCCGTCGGCGTTGCGCTATGGTCCGCCCCCTCATGACGGCCATGGCACCCACTCCCATCGACGGATTCTCGATCCTGACCGCGCCAGGAGGCGTCGAGGTCCACCTGCAGCGCTCCCGGAAGTACAAGACGGTCCACCTCCAGTGGGTGGTCGAGCGTCCGCTGGACGAGCGCCGGGCCGCCTTCGCCCTCCTTCCGGACCTGCTGACGCGCGGCACGCGCACCTCGCCCGGCCTGGCTCAGATGGCGGCGCGCTGCGAGGACCTGTATGCGGCCGAACTCCATTCGTCGGTGGCGGCGCACGGGTCGGTCCAGCTGTTGCGCTTCGGACTCCAGGCGGTCGCCGACCGGCATGCCGAGGGGGTGCCGGTCTTCCGCGAGGCCGTCGCGCTGCTGGCCGAGGTCATGCACGACCCGCCCCTGGTGGACGGGTGCTTCCGGCCCGAGGTGATCGAGCAGGAGCGCACCAATCTGGTGCACGCCATCAAGGGCATCGCCGACGACAAGGGCCTTTACGCCTATCGGCGCATGGTCGAGGCGATGCACGCGGGGACGCCGCGCGCGTTGCACAGCTGGGGCACGGTGGAGCAGGCGCAGGCGCTCGACGAGCGCACGGTGCATGCTGCGTGGCGCGAGGCTGCCACCCATCTTCCCGGAAGACTCTTCATCGTGGGTGACGTATCCGAAGAGGAAGCGATCGGGGCCGCAGCCGCGCTGGCCGGGGGACACGAACGCCTTGCTCTCTCCGGCCCGATCGGTCCGCCGCGCCTGCCGGTGCGCGCCGTGCAGCGGCTCAGGGAAGCCGAGTCGCTCAACCAGAGCAAGCTGGCGATGGGATTCCGGATCCCTGCCGACCTGCTCCCCGGCGCGGCGGCGGCGCTCTTCGGCCTCGTGTTCGGCGGCGAAAGTCACAGCCGGCTGTTCAAGCGCGTGCGCGAGAAGGAAAGCCTGGCCTACGGCTGCAGCGCCGCCGTCTCGATCGACAACGCAATGCTCGTCGTGCAGGCCGGCGTGGATGCCATCTCCGCGGCGCGAACCCAGGAGCTGGTGCTCGAGGAACTGGCCCGACTGGCGCGCGACGGCGTCGGCCTCGAAGAACTCGAGTTGTCGCGACGGGCGCAGCGGCGCCGGTTGCGCAACCTCAGGGACTCGTCGCGCGGCCTGCTCGCCTTCCGCTTGTCCGGGCTCATGAACGGGCGCGCGTGGTCGCTTGACGGCGCCCTCGACGAGTTGCAGCGCGTGACGCCGGACGAGGTGGCCGCCGTGGCTGCCGGCTGCGAACTCGACACAGTCTTCGTTCTGGAGGGCACGCGCACGTGAAGCTGGATCCCGTGCCCAATCCGCTCGGCGAGACCATTCTCCGCGGCACGGCCGCCAGCGGCCTGACGGTGCTGGTGGCGCCACGACCCGAGTTCGAGCGCACCTTTGCCGCGCTGGGCACCAACTTCGGCTCCGTGGACCGCGTGAGCGGCGCCACGGGACAGCCCGTGCCCGAAGGGCTGGCCCACTTCCTCGAACACAAGCTCTTCGAGGACAAGGACGGCGACGTCTCGGATCGCTTCTCGACGCTCGGCGCGTCCACCAATGCGATGACCGGCTTCTGCGGCACGACCTACATCGCGTCCGCGGTGGAGGACCCGGCCGCAAGCCTCGACCTGCTGCTCGACTTCGTGCAGGACCCGTGGTTCACGGATGCGCTGGTGGCCAAGGAGCAGGGCATCATCGGCCAGGAAATCCGGATGTACGACGACGATCCGGACTGGCGGCTGTTCTTCGGGCTGCTGACGTGCCTCTACGCACGGCATCCGGTGCGCGACAACATCGCAGGCAGCGTCGAGTCCATTGCCGCCATCGACGCCGCAACGCTTCGTCGTTGCTACGACCTCTTCTATCACCCGCGCAACCTCTGCCTGAGCGTGGCCGGGCGGCTCGACCCGTCCGAGGTTGCCGCGCTGGTGGAGGCCGACCAGGCGGGGCGACCCGTGGACCTGCTTCCCGCACACGTGCGCGGCCCCGTCGATGAACCCGGCGCCGTGAGCGCCGAGCGTTTCGATGTCGAACTGCCCGTGGCGCGCCCGCGCGTGCTGCTCGGGATCAAGGAGGCCGTGCTCGGAGGCAGCGGCCTTGAGGTCACGCGTCGGGAATTGTCGACACGCATCCTCGTGGACATGCTCTTCGGCCGCTCGTCGGCCGCTTTCGAGCGGCTGTACGAGGACGGCCTCATCGACGAGAGTTTCGCGGCCAGTCACTCCGCCGAGTCGAGCTTCGGATTCACGACGATCGGTGGTGACACCGACGATCCCGAGCGACTCGAGAGAGAGCTGCGTGCCGTGCTCGACCGCGCGCTCACGACAGGCCTCGACCGCACGGCCTTCGGGCGCGTCCGGCGCAAGCTGCACGGAAGCATGCTGCAGGGGCTCGATTCGCCGGAAAATGTCGCGTACTCGCTGCTCTCGGATCACTTTCGCGGCGTGCAGCCCTTCGTGGCTCTCCCGCTCGTGGATGCACTCCGGATCGAGGATCTCGAGCTTCGCCTGCGCGAGCACGTGCGCCAGGACGCACTGGCCGTGGCGGTCGTGCGGCCTTCGCCTTCGCCGTGATCCAGCGCGTGCTGGTGGGCGGCACCGCCTGCGGCAAGAAGGCCGTCGCGGCCGAACTCTTCGCGCGACACGGGTTGCCGCTGCTGTCCATGGACAGCATGAAGGTCTATCGCGGCATGAACATCGGCACCGACAAGCCGGATGCCGCGCTGCTCGCACGCGCGCCCTTCGCGCTCCTCGACCTGATCGGCCACGACGGGGGGTTCTCCGTGGGGGCGTACTGCCGGGCCGCGCGCGCGGAGGTCGAGCGTGTGGGTGGCGAGGTGCTTTTTGCCGGTGGCACGCCGCTCTATCTGCGCGCGCTGCTGCTCGGCTTGTGCGAGGCTCCGCCCGCGGATCCTGTCCTGAGGGCCGAGCACGCAGCGCTCTGGGCCCGCGACGGAGAGGCTGCCATCCGCGCTCGCCTCGCCGCCCTTGATCCCGACAGCGCGGCCCGCCTTTCACCCGGTGACGCGAAGCGGTTGCTGCGCGCGCTCGAAGTGGCAGTGCTCACGGGCCGGCCGCTCTCCGTGTGGCAGCGGGAGCACACGCACCCGGTGATCGAAGGCCGGATCGTCGTAGCCGCGCTCGCGCGCAGCGCGGACGACGCGATGGTGCGGCAGTCGGCTCGCGCCGCGGCGATGCTGGAGCGAGGTCTCGTCGCCGAAGTGGACGAATTGCTCGCGCAGGCACCCTTCGGTCGCGAAGCCAGTCGGGCGATCGGATACGCGGAGGTGCTCGCCTGGCGGTCCGGCACACTGCGCGAAGACCGGATCCTGCCGACCATCATCACCCGCACGCGGCAGCTTCAGCGCAAGCAGCGCATGTTCCTGTCCAGCCTGCCCGGCATCACATGGGTGCACGTGGCACCCGATGCCGACCTGGCGACCGTCGTCGCCGACGTGGAGCGCGCGCTGGAGCTCAGGACTTAGCTGCCGGCGGCGGGGGCGGCCGGTGCCGCCGCGCGCTGCTCGATCGCCTTCAGCGCGGCCTGCATGGCGCCGGCCAGCGCCGGGTCCGGATTGCGGCGCAAGGCAGCCCGCAGGCGTGCCTGCATCTCCTCATCGGATGGTTTGCCGTACTGGTTCCAGCACTCCATCAGCACGGCCATGGCGCCGGTTTCGCTGGGGTAGGCATCGAGCCGCTCCCGCAGTCTGGCAAGTCCTTCCGCGACGTGACCCTGAAGCAGGTCCAGGCGTGCGTACAGCGCCTCCCGGTCCGGGATCAGGCGCGGAGGCAGCGGCGCAGGCAGCTTGTCGAGGGTGGAGCGCGCGACATCGAGCTGGTCGTCGAGCATGGCCTGCACCGCAAGCCAGAGGAAGACGTCGGCATCCTGCGGGTGGCGCTGACTGGCGCGCACCACGATCCCGGTGGCGGCCCGGACACGGGTGCGGTCGAGGCCCGATTGCTGCCGCAGCGCGAGCAGGCCGCGAGGGCCGCTTGCGAGGCTGAGGTCCATGCACGCGTCGGCCTGGTCCGGATTGCTCGAGAGTTCATCGGCCAGCGCAAGTGCTGCCCACGCCGAAGAGGCCGTCCGCGGGTCGCTCTGCGACACCGCGCCGAGAGCTAGGGCATCGGCTTCCGCGCTGACCAGGTCATCCGTGGCGAGGTGCCCATCCAGCCGGAACGTGAGCAGCTCCGGCACGAGTGCACCGACCGGCCCCTTGCCGAGGGCGAGCGTCGTGGCGGCCAGTTCGTCGGGCCGACGCTCGAGCTGCTTCAGCAGCGTGATGCGCATCCAGGTGAGGTCCGGCTGGCCCGGAAGATACTCCAGTCCACGGTCGACGATGGCGAGCGCCGCCTCGGGATCGGGGGCGCTGCTTGCAGAGACGAGCCAGGTCAGCGGAACGAGGGGATCTGCTCCACGCAGCGTCCGCAGGGTCGCGGCATCAGGATCGTCGCTCAACGCGGGGCGCAACTCCGCCTCGCGGGAGAACATGCCACATCCCGGGATCAGCGCCAGCAACGCCAGCAGCGCCAGCGCAGCCGACACAGTCCGCATCAGTGCTGCGGATCCGGGCCCGTCGCGTAGGAGGGATCGTGCCAGGCCTGGTACGGGTCATCCCAGTCGAAACCGAGGATGTAGCGGTCGTACTGCCGATGCATCGAGTGGGCCTTCCGGCCCCACGCCTCCGTGACATCTTCGGCGTGCGCGCTGAACGGGGAGACGCAGCCCGTGAGAGTGGTCGACAAATACGCCGCAAGAGCCAGCGCGGACAGGGATCGGGCAAGCTTGCGAGTCATGCGTTCCATCCGGGGCGATGAGAGAGTCAGGCTAGCAACGGCCGCGGCCCACTGTCAAAGGTCTGCGACGCCGGATCCCGGCGGGAAACTCCCGCCGACCGACGCGTGACCCGGATGGGCCGCGCACGCTAGGGTGCCTCCCGATATGGAAACCAAGCCCTCAGGTCACAACTCGTTCCCCAGAACCCTGCTGCCTCTGCTTGCAGCCGCGGTGCTGATCGGGCTCGTGTTTCTGCTGCCGAGGCGCGAGGGCAGCTCGCTGGCCGTGCTCGACCCGCTGGACGTGCCGCCGCTGGAACTCGACGAGCCGCCCAGCTGGGCTCGCCAGCATGGAGATGACGCAATCCTCAGGGAGCTGGATCGGCTGGCATGGGGTGGTCATGCCTCGCTGACGGCCACGCGCCGTGCGCTGGGCGCGGCGCGCGGCACGCTCGCTCCGGAACTGCTGCGTCGTCTCTCGTCCGTGGCGGATGCTGATCCGGTGCTCGCCGAGAAGCTGGTGGCCGTGCTCGGCGAGGAGGACGAGAGCGAGCCCGGGGTTGTCGCGGAACTGGTTCGCCGCGCACGGTCGCAACAGCCTCTTCCCGCCAAGGCGGCACTGCGCGCGCTGGCGCGCGTGCACGATCGTGCCGGGCTGGACGGCATCCTGCCGCGGCTGCTCGACGCCGATCCGGATGTTCGCAGCCATGCGCGCGGCGCGCTCGCCGAACGTGCCAGGTCCGGCGATGCCGAAGCGCAGGCCGTGATTCTCGCCGAGGTGACGGCGCAGCCGTCCGATCCGGACCTTGCCTATCTCGCGGCGCTTCGGGATTTCCAGGACCCCGAGGCCGTGACGCCGGTGCTCCATGCCATCGCGAAGACGGCAGGCATGAGCGCGCGACTCGTTGCGCTCACGACGCTTCTGGAGCAAGGTGATCCGCAGGGAGCCGCCGCGTTCGAGGCGATGCTCGCGGGAAGCGATCCCGGCACGCGGATCAACGCCTGGCGCGCGCTCGACATCGCGCACAAGGTGGCCGGCCAGTCACGCTGGCGCGAACTTGTCGGGACCGCGAGTCGGGTCGAATTGCTCGCCATGGCGCAGGTGATGATCGTCGCGCTGGACACCGATCACCCCGACAAGAGCATGGCCATGGAGCTGCTGCTCGACCTCGCGGCGGACCGCACGAACTCCGTGCACGACGACATCATCGGGGCCCTCTACATGAGGCAGCATCCGTGGGCCGAGGAGATCACGCGCGAGGAGTTGCGGACTCTCATCGGCTCGCCGCTCGGCAGCACCGTCGACCGCATCATCGTTGCCAACCGCTGTCCGCCGGGCTTCGCCGAGATCGCACTGAAGCGGATGGAAGATCCCGCACTTCGCGACGAGGAGCGCCTGCTGCTTTGCCGGCTCCTGGCGCACGTGGCTCCCGAGCAGGGCGCGGACGCCGTCGTCCGATTTGCGCTGGATGTCATGGGGCGCGATGCCGCCGCGGGCGAACAGATGCTGGTTCTCCTGCCGCGACTCGGCGTGCCCGGCGTGTCGAGATTGCAGGAGGATCTGGGAACGCCACTGGGGCGCGAGCTCTTCCTGCGCAATGCCGCGGACAGCGGACTTCCCGAGTCGCTTCCGGGCCTGCGGGAGATCGCGCTCGACGAGACTCTTCCGGACCGACAGAGGCTTTTTGCCATCGACTGTCTGGCGCGTCTGTCCGGCGGGGCACGCGAGGCCATGCTGCGCGACGTGCTCGCCGAGTGGCACGATCCGGCCGTCAAGGCACGCGGCCAGTTGATCTTCTGGAACTACCTGTGATCGTTTCCGGCGACCGGCCACCACGCGGTGCCCACAAGGCCGAGACCTGGCTCGGGAAACGGCGGCGGGAAGGCGTAGGTCGTCCCGCTGCGTCCGGCGCGATTCTGGCCCTCCCAGAGCTGCCCGTCGTCGCCGATCTGGTACTCCAGGTCACCCGTGGCGCCGAAGCGGAGCGGCCATGCGCGCAGCACGAATCCCGCCACCATCTCGCGGCCGGTCTCGTCGCGGTGGGGGCGCGAGGCCAGCCCGTAGACGTACAGGTCATCGCTGGCGAAGGCGACGCCCTCGCTGCCGAGGTCCGGAAGTCCGCTCACCCGAGTGCCCGCCGACGAGGCGGCTTCGCGCAGCTCCGGCAGCCGACCGATGCGAGCGAGCGCTGCCTGGCAGGCCACGGAGAGGGCCGAGATGGTTGCGCGCGCCTGCGCCTCGCCGACGAGGATCGCGTCGGCGCGGCGCGAGACATCCCAGCGAACGGCAAACATGCCCAGCAAGGCGAGCAGGACGAGGATCGGACCGGTGTGACGGGTCATGGGGTCCATCCTAGCGAGAGACGGCGGCGTGTCGGCATGCGGCTCCCTCGTTCGGCGCCGGACCGGGGATGCCATGTCGCGGCGTGAGGCTCGGGGGGTGGCGCGCGTGCTGCGGGATGCCGGCTACGCAGCGGTGTTCGCGGGCGGCGCCGTGCGCGATCGGTTGCTTGGCGTGCGTGGAAGCGACGTGGACATCGCCACCAGTGCAACGCCGGTGCAGGTACAGGCACTCTTCCCGCGCACGCTGCTGATCGGCGCGGCGTTCGGTGTTGCCAAGGTCCTCACGGCGCGGCACGAGTTCGACGTCGCCACGTTCCGACGCGACCTGGGAGGCACCGACGGTCGCCATCCCGAAGCGATCGAAGCCTCCACGCTCGAGGAGGACGTCCAGCGGCGCGACTTCACGATCAACGGGCTGGTTGAAGACCCGTGGACAGGCGAGGTGCGAGACCTCGTCGGCGGAACGGCGGACCTGCGCGCCGGCATCGTGCGAGCCATCGGCGATCCGGCGAAGCGCTTTCGGGAGGATGGGTTGCGGCTGCTGCGCGGAGTGCGATTCGCCGCGCGTTTCGGCTTCCGCATCGAGGCCGGGACGCTGGAGGCCATGCGCTCCGAAGCGGAGCGGCTGCGGCTCATCTCGGGCGAGCGCGTGCGCGACGAGTTGGCCAGGATGCTCGTGCCCGCGACGCGGCGGCGCGCAATCGAACTCCTCGACGAAGCCGCGCTCCTGCCGGTGATCCTTCCGGAGCTTCCCCCGATGCGCGGCTGCGAGCAGCCCGCGGAATTCCATCCCGAGGGCGACGTGTGGATCCACACGCTCCTCGCGCTGGACGGGCTGCCGCGCAAGCCGTCCTTCGAGCTCGCGCTCGGCATGCTGCTGCACGATGTCGGCAAGCCGCCGACCTTCGTGCGCGCTGCGGACCGCATCCGCTTCGACGGGCATGTCGAACTGGGGGCAACGATGTCCGAGGCCGTCTGCCTGCGGCTGCGCATGTCGCGGGCCTCCACGGAACGCGTCGTGGCACTCGTGCGCGACCACCTCATCTTCAAGGATGTGCCGCAGATGCGGCCCGCGCGTCTGCGTCGCCTGCTCGCTGAATCGCACTTCCCCGAGTTGCTCGTGCTCTACAAGGCTGACTGCGGCGCGTGTCATGGGCTCTACACGGCACTGCCCGCCATTCGTGCGATGCGACGCAGGCTCGCGCGCCAGGCGCTCATTCCTCCGCCATTGATCAACGGAGCGGATGTCATGGCGCAGGGCGTTCCTCCCGGCAAGCGCATCGGGGACCTGCTCGCGGAAGCCGCGGATCAACAGCTCGAGGGCACGCTGTCGGACCGGGAGTCCGCGCTGGCCTGGCTTTCCGAACGCGTGAAGTGCACCTGAAGTGCACCTGAAGCGGGCCGTCGTGGCGCAAGGCCCGGGCGCGTTGCGGGAACGGAACTGAGCTCCGCTGCCGCCGAACGTCAGCTGGGCGGGAATGCGCGGCGCATCCGCCGCGAGGCGCCGAAGAGCAGCAGGACCAACGCGGCGGCAGCGAGGCCGATGCCCGCCGCGTCGTAGCGAAGGCACACGATCGCGCCGAAGAGGTAGAGGCCCGAGAGCGCGACGCCGGTGAGCGGGCCGGGCGGCAGTGTCCGGAATCCGATAAGGAGACGGCCAAGCGCCCAGAGCGTGACGACAGGCAGCAGAAGGCTGCTCGCCTGGAGTGCTGCGTGGTCCGTGACGGCGGTCGCATCGCCGGCGTCGACGGGAGAAAACTTCCATGGCAGCACCAGCAGCACGATCGCGTGCAGGGCGAGTCCGGCGCGACTCCAGCGCCGTGTGGAGGCATTCGGCGGCGAGTCGTCCGTCGACGCGTGCAGTGCCGCCCCCGTCACGAACAGAGCGTACAGGCCTGCGATGACGAGCGGCTGCGCCGGGCTGACGAGCCCGAGAGGCGGGGTGTCGAACGCCGGGAGCCACGATGCCGAGGCGGTCGCCACGGCTGCCGTGCCGAGAAGCATGTCGAAGCCGCGCAGTGACCCGAGTGCGAGGCAGCCGGGCAGACGGAACCGCTTGAGAGCCAGGTGGTAGGTCGCTGTCAATGCGATGACCGCCACGCACAGCACGAGGGAGCGGACGCCGGTCAACACCGCGCAAGCGACGGCCGCCGCCGTCAGTGCCCACATCGCAGCACGGGCGGCGCGGATGCCGATCGCTCCGCGCGGCAGGGGGCGGGATGGCTTGCGCAGCGCGTCATCGACCGAGTCGGCGACTGCATTCTGCGCCATGCCTGCAGCCAGCAGAAAGACTCCGGTCAGTGCCGCGAGAGCCAGCGCCGGCAGGCTGTCGCGGGCCGTGCGCCAGACGTCCGCATCGGATGCGAGGGGCGATCCGGCTGTGCGGCGCACTGCATACAGCATGCCGACCGTCCAACCGGCGAGCACGTCGGCGATGGGGGACAACAGCAGCGGTGCGCGGAGGAGTTCTGCCCAGGCCCGCCAGCCTCCGCGCATTGCGGACGATTCAGCCGTGCCGATGCCCGCTGGACCGTCGCTCACCCGACGAGCCGCGAGATGTCGTTGTAGGTCACGTAGAGCACCAGCAGGACGATGGCCGCAAGACCGGCGAGCTGCATGCCGTTCATGAAGCGCTCGGAGAGTCGTCGGCCCTTGATCTTCTCGAGGATCAGGAACATCACCTGGCCGCCATCGAGCACCGGAATCGGCAACACGTTGATGAAACCGAGATTGATCGAGAGGAGGCCGAGGAAGAAGAGCAGCTTGGGCAGTCCCAGCTCCGCGAATCGGTAGGTGACCACGGAGATCGAGACGATGCCGCCGAGATTCTTCGTCGCCACATCGCCGGTGAACAGCTTCGTGAGCGTCAGCCAGGTGGTCCGCACGATGTTGAGCGACGTGTCGAAGCCCGCGCGCATCGCGCCCGAAAGGCCCTCGGCGTGCAGCGTTTCGAGCACTGCGGGGGAAAGGCCGTAGTCCAGGATCGGGGCCGGCTGGGTGCTCACGGTGAGCGTATGCACGGCTCCGTCATCGGCGCCGCGGTAACGGACCTCGCACGTCTTCGGACTGCCGCGGACCTCGCGCTGAAGGTCCGCGTAGTCTTCGATGGGCTCGCCGTTGATCGAGACGATCTGGTCACCGTCACGGAGGCCCGCTGCAGCGAGCGCACCTTCGGGAAGGACCTGGACGACGCTGCTCCCGAGGTCGGTTCCGAACGCCACGTCACCGTTGCCGATGGTGCTGCGCTGCTCCGCGGGCAGGGACACCTCGAGGCTCTGGCGATTTCGCCTCACGATGGTGGCGACGCTGCCGGCGGGGGCAGCCTCGAGCGCCTCCAGCAGCTCATCCGCCTGAAAGACCCGTCGGCCCCCGACGGAAAGAACCACGTCGTCGGCTCGCCATCCGAATTGTGGCTCCAGGGCAGGGCCGCGCAGGCCGGCAATGCGGGTGCCCACGGCCATCACGCCGAGGCGGGCATGATCAGGGTCGGTGCGATGCAGCGGCTCGATGCGCGACTCGCGTCGCTCGCCTTCGTGCTCCCAGACGAGATCCACGGGTTGGCCGAGCATGGCCATGTTGAGGGTCGGCGCCGCCGAGAGCGCGGTGACGTCCTTGCCGTTGATGGACGCCACACGGTCACCCGTGACGAGTCCCGCGCGCGAAGCGGGCGAGTTTTCCGCGACAATCACCTTGTTGTCGCCTGCAGGGCCGATGCCGAGTTCCCACCGGCCCTCCGAGTCGTTGCGCGACGGGCGCACGGGCACGCGTTGTTCGATGCCCTCACGACGCAGCGTGAGCTCGCTTCGATGAGGATCTCCGAGCGCCACCTCGAGAGCTATGTTGGGGAACTCGTAGATGCGGTTGCCGTTGATCGTGAGGATCTCGTCGCCGATCTGCACGCCCGCGGCCCACGCTGGTCCACCGGGCGTGATGCTTCCGACGACCGGTGCGGTGAACGGGACGCCGAGCGCGAAAGCGAGGGGAAACGCGACGAAGGCGAAGGCGAAATTCACGATCACGCCGGCCGAGAAGATGATGGCGCGCTGCCAGGCGGGCTTGGCCATGAGGTCATCGGCGGCGAGCGGAGCGTCCGCGTCGTGATCGCCGTATTCGCCAGCCATTTTCACGTAGCCGCCAAGGGGCACCAGCGACAGCCGGTAGTCGGTCTGCCCGCGCCGGAAGCCCAGGAGCCGCGGTCCGAAGCCGAGCGAGAAGGTCTCGACACGCACCTTGAAAAGGCGCGCCGCGAGAAAGTGCCCGGCCTCGTGAATGAAGATCAGGAAGCTGATGCCGAGTGCGGCGAGCAGGATGTTGCCGAAGTTGCCTAGCATGGATGGCGTGCCGAATCAGGGCGCGAGGCGCGCGGGTCAGGAAGCCAGTTGGGGGACGCGTTCCTCGGCGTGCCGACGCACCCGGCCGTCGGTCTCGAGGATGGTGGCGAGGTCGGGATCTCTCACGGAAGGGTCAAAAAGGACGTCGAGTGCGTCCTCCACGACATCGTGAATCGAAGTGAAGGGCAGGCGTCCGTCGAGAAACGCGGCGACGGCCACTTCGTTGGCCGCATTCAGGATGGTCCCGGAGAGGCCACCACTGCGCGCGACTCGCTCGCCGAGCACGAGGCATGGGAAGTTCCGGCGATCGGGCGCCTCGAAGCTGAGCCCGGTCAGGGCCTGGAGGTCCACGGGAGGTGCTCCGCTCGAGACCCGGCAGGTGCCGCCGAGCGCGTAGCGGATAGGCAATCTCATGTCCGGTGGCGAGAGCTGCGCAAGGACGGCACCGTCGACATACTCGACCATCGAGTGAATGACGCTCTGCGGGTGAACGATCACGTCCACCTGATCGGGAGGCATGTCGAAGAGCTGGCAGGCCTCGACGACCTCGAGCGCCTTGTTCATGAGCGTCGCGCTGTCGATCGTGATGCGCGGCCCCATCTCCCACGAGGGGTGGCGCAGGGCCTGCGCCACGGTCACGTTCTGCATCTGCTCGAGGGTGCGGCCGCGGAACGGACCACCCGAGGCCGTCAGGATCAGGCGGCGGACGCCGGCGCGATCCTGACCGGCGAGGCACTGCGCAATGGCCGAGTGTTCGCTGTCGACGGGAACGATCGAGGCGCCGCTGCGGGCGCAGGCCCGCTTCACGAGCGGCCCTGCCATCACCATGCTCTCCTTGTTGGCGAGTGCCAGTCGGCAGCCACGATCGGCGGCGGCGAGCGTCGAGGGCAGGCCGGCCGCGCCGGTGATTGCGCAGATCACGATGTCGGGCGCTGTCGCGTCCACGAGATCGACAAGTCCTTGCGGCCCCGAGAAGCTGCGGCACCCGGCGGGCAGGTCGAGTTCGCTGACGCGCGAAGGGTCGCTGAGGCAGACGGCTTCCGGCTGCCAGGTGGCCGCCTGCGCCGAAAGCGCTGCCGCCGAGGTCGACGCGGCCAGGCCCACGACGCGATGCGAGTTCCGCAGGCGAGTCAGCACGTCGAGACTCTGCGTGCCGACGGAGCCTGTGGAACCGAGAACCAACACTCGAAGCGACATGGGGCGCCGAGTATAGCGTCGGGGTGCTCTGGTATCATTTCCGCGATGTCTCCCAGATTCTGCATCTCGTGCGGCACGCGACTCCATCAGCGCGAGATCGAGGGCAGGAATCGCCAGGTCTGTCCTGCATGCAACCGCGTGGCGTACGAGAATCCGGTGCCGGCGGCCGCGGTGGCCGTGCGGCGTGATGACCATGTCCTGCTGTGCCGGCGCGCCATCGATCCGTTCCGCGGAACGTGGATGCTGCCAGCGGGTTATCAGGAGGTGGATGAGGACATCGAGTCCACCGCGGTGCGGGAAGTGCGGGAGGAGACGGGGCTGATCGTCAGGCTGACGGGGCTTCTCGACGTGCTGACGTCCACCGACGATCCCCGGAAGGCGGCTGTCCTCATTGTCTATTCTGCCGTGGAGGTGGATGGCGAATTGCAGCCTGGGAGCGATGCCAGTGAGGCCGCGTTTCACCCGCTCTCGGAGCTTCCCGATCACGTGGGTTTCAGCAATCATCGCGTCGTGCTTGAACGACTGCGCAAAGGAGGACAGCGGACTTGGTAGCGACCGGCGGCACCCCTATCACCTACAAGGATGCAGGTGTCGACATCGACACGAAGACGCGTGCGATGCGGACGGTGGCCCGCCTTGCGAAGAGCACGCACGGACCCTCGGTCCTCACCGGCATCGGCAGTTTCGGGTCGCTGTTCCGGCCCGATTTCTCGGGCATGGTCGACCCGGTTCTGGTCTCGAGCACCGACGGTGTCGGCACGAAACTCATGGTGGCGCGGCTCGCCGGTCGGTTCGACACGGTCGGTGCGGATCTCGTCAACCACTGCATCAACGACATCCTGGTGATGGGAGCGACGCCGCTCTTCTTCCTGGACTACATCGCGGCGGGGCATCTCACGCCGGAGTTGCTGGAGGGATTGCTCACGGGCTTCGCAAATGCGTGCCGCGATGAGGGCGTCGCGCTCGTCGGCGGTGAGACGGCGGAAATGCCGGGCCTCTACAGGCGCGAAGACTTCGATCTTGCGGGCTTCATCGTCGGTGTCGTGGATCGTCCGAAGATCCTCTCGCCCGATCGAGTGCGCGAAGGGGACGTCCTGCTGGGCCTGCACAGCTCGGGGTTGCACACCAACGGGTACTCGCTGGCTCAGAAGGTCTTCTTCGAACGCGAGGGGCTTACGCCGGACACCAGGTTGCCGGGGCTCACCGGCACGCTTGCCGATGCATTGCTGGCCGTTCACCGGTGCTACCTCAAGCCCTTGCGCCCCAGCCTGAACGATCCGTCGCTGCACGCCATGGCGCACATCACGGGTGGCGGTTTCACGGACAATATTCCGCGAGTGCTTCCCGATGGCGTTGATGCCGTCATCGATCGCGGCAGCTGGCATGTGCCGGCGCTGTTTGCCGAGCTGGCCCGCCGCGGACCGGTGGCGCGCGACGAGATGGACCGCACGTTCAACATGGGGATCGGCATGGTGCTCATCGTGGCCGCCGCCGAATCCGAACGGTTTTCCAGGGAACTGTCGGCGCGAGGGGAGCGACCCGTGGTCATCGGGCGAATCGAGGGAGGCAGTCGACTCGTGCGATACGAGGGATCCGGGGCTCCGTGACTCACGCCGTGGCGATCGCACTGCTGTTGGCCGCGATCCTGACGGAGACGCAGCCCATGCAGGTCCAGGATGCAGAATCGGCAGCGGTCGTCCAGGCCGGAAGTGGCAAGGAGGATCCGCTCTCGGTTCTCGCGAGCGAGGGGCGGTGGGAAGATCTGGTCGACCTGGCCAGCGAGCGACTCTCGCGCGACGAGAACGACGCGTTGTCGCTCTATTGGAATGCGCGCGCAGAGATCCAGCGAGGCCTCCCGCTGATTGGAGGTCGAGCCTTCGCTCGCGACCTCGGGCGCACCATGCTTCGGCGCGCGGAGGAGCAGCTGGCGCGCGTCACGGAGAATCCGGCCGACGCGACAAGCGACGCGAGAAACTGGGCTGCATACGCGCGCTATCTGCGGGAAGACGACGAGTCGCTGCCTGCAGACCTTGAAGCGTGGTTCGGCGAAAGCGGGCGTGGTTATGCTGCTTTCCTCCGCGGGTTGATCGCGCGCAATCAGGGTGATGCCGAAGGAGCCCGCAGCTGGCTCGCGAGGGCAGTCGCCTCGAATCCGGAGCGGGGTGACTTCGAAGTGGAACTCGCGACCGAACTGGGACGAGCAGGCCGCACAGATGAAGCCGTAGTCGCCTGGAATGCTGCCGTGAGTGGCGGGTTGCCGCTACCCGCGCTGCTCGCGGCACTGCTCGAAATACTGCCTGGCCCGGAGAACTCGGCTCAGCGATTGACTCTGCTGGACTCTCTCGTCGTAGATGACACGACCCGTCGAGACGGACTCCTGGCGTGGTATCGCTCGTGGTCGCTCGAACAGCTGGGCCGGCCGGCCGAGGGTGCTGCTGCCCTCGATGCGGCGACGGACTACCGCACTCCGGAACTCGAGCGAGCCCACGCGAGTCTGCTCGTTGGACTGGGACGGCGTTCCGAAGCGGCAGAGCACCTGCGAACTGCTGCCGAGGAAGGGGATGCCCAGGCACTTTCGGACCTGGTTAGCCTGGGCGACTGGTATGCCACGAATCACGCATGGGACGAGGCGCTCGCCGTGTACGACGATTCGCTTCGCATCGAGCCGCGGGATGAACGAGCCGCCATGAACCGAGCGTTGGCAATGGCGCAGTCAGGGCGGTCGCTTGACGCGTGGTTGGAACTGGCCGATCGAATGCCCGGTCGCGCCGACATCCTCAACAATGCGGCGCTGCAGCTGCAGGGCTGGCGCAGAGACAGCGAGGCGAGAGCAATGCTCGAGAGCGCGGCGCTGTTGCCGGGGGGGCAGGACGCCGCCCAGAATCTGGCCGACATGCTATTGAACTCCTATCCGGCTGACCCAAGCCGCGCGTTGGCGCTCATCGAGGGCTTGAATGACGACGCCGTGCGAGACTGGGCGTTGTATCTCCGCCACGTCGCGCATCGGTCGAACTCGCGTTGAACCGTCCGCATCGACACGGCTAGACTAGCCAACATCCGGATTCACACGCGTATCAGTTCCCCTCCCAGGTCACGGAGATATCGAGATGTTTGCTGCAACGCTCTTGCTGACCGTGGCCGCACTCGTCGGTCCGGATGATTCGCTGCTCCGCTCTCCGATTCCGACCCGCGATCTGGAGAAGCTGTCTCCCGATGTGCTCGCCTACTTTGCAGCCATTGATGCAGAGACTACGGACAAGGACGCTCGCACCAAGAAACTGAAGGCACTCGAGTCGATTCAGAAAAACCTTGCGACCTCAATGAAGAAGGCGAAAATCACGCAGTCGCTCAAGTATCTGGCGGATTGGGATGTCGTGCTCGAGACCGCGAAACCGGAAGACAAGTCTCTTAAAGGTCAATATGGAAGGGGGTTTGTCCGGCACGATTTCGTTGATTCCTTGAATGGGAACAGCGTGGCTTGCCTAATCTCGATTCCATCAAGCTACTCAAAGGTGGAATCGCCGCTTCCCGCCATCGTGGCCTTGAAGCCGAATCTGGGACTGAAGGGCGATGCGCTCGACAAGGCAGTTGTGGAGTCGGCCGCGGCCGCGTACGGCCCGTTGCTGGAGTCCCAGATCGTTCTCGTGCCGTTGGGCCCGGTCATCAAGAACGGCAAGACTGGAGAAAGTTCTGAAATCGAGGGCAGTTGGTTCACCCAGGCTGGGCAAGACACCTTTCTCACGGCATTGCGCGTGCTTGTGGAGCAAGTGCGATTCGATCGGTCACGGCTCCTCGTCGATGGATGGGGAGAAGCTGGACTTGATGCCATCAGGATGGCGTCAAGTTTTCCATCTTGGTTCGCAGGAGCGATCAATCGTTCGGGTGAAGTAGGTGGCCCGGAAACAATTTACGAAAACATGACGGGTATTCCCGTCCTCTACATCAACGGAAAATCCGAAGCGCGCACTGTCGACCTGAAGGCTCTCAAGGAGCGGACAGACTTGCGCTCGGAGATCACAGTGGTCGATGAGGCCGGCTCTGCGCTGGCTCCAGGCGCGGACTCAATGACGGCGATCACGGCATGGGTCGAGAACCGCAAACGCGACGACGCGCCTTCGTCGATCCACTACAAATTCGGAAACCTGAAGTTCCAAGCCGTGCACTGGTTGAAGGCGAATGAGACGCTCGTGCGCGCCGGCGCAAGTCCTTCGGACAAGGACTTCCCTAGAATCGAAGCTCGCATCGACAAGTCGTCCAATACGATTCACATAGAAACCGTCAATGTGCCTTCGCTCTATGTCTACCTGAACGACGCACTCGTTGATCTCGACAAGGATGTGGTCATCGAGGTGAATGGCAAGAAGGCCTTTTCCGGCAAGGTGAATCGCAAGCTCTCTTATATGCTCGAGAACAGATACTACAACAACTCGGCGGATTACGGGCTTTACGTGGGCGAACAGCTCATTTCTGAAATAGAGCTGAACATTCCAGGAAAGAGCCCGTGACCCACTGGCTGCTGCTTCTGATCGCTGCAGCGACAGGGGCGGCGGTCATGGTGGTCGAGTTAATGACCGTTCGGCTGATGGCCCCGTGGTACGGACAAAGCCAGATCGTCTGGACCAATGTGATTGGTGTTGTTTTGGCTGCACTTGCGGCAGGCCAGTGGCTGGGTGGCAGATGGACGGTGCAAAAAAGGTCTTCGCCCATTGTTGCTCTCGTCCTACTTGCAGGCGCACTCTCGTTCGTGGTGCCGGACGTCATCAGACTCCTTGCGCCGATGACATTGCCGCCTGGCCTCCAACTGGATGAAGCATGGCCGTTTGTGACCTATGGGTCGCTGCTTGTTGTCATGATTGCAGTCGGTTTGCCAATGGCCGCTCTGGGCGCTGTGACCCCATGGCTCGTGCGATTGTCACGCGAGGCGCCGAAGGTGCCGGGGCGGATCGCGGGCGCCATGCTCGGAGCCGGTACGCTCGGGAGCCTGTTCGGTACGTTCGGAACGACGTACTTCATGCTGCCTCGCGTTGGTTCAGCATGGTCCGTCCGCCTGGCTGGATCGCTTCTCATATGTGTTGCGCTCCTGGTGTGGTTGCTATCTAGGGAGAGAGTCAGCGCGATGAAGCTGGTCTTTTTGCTGATACCGCTCGTACCTCGGGCATTTCCGGTATTGAGCACTGACGAATCCGTTCTTGCCTCAGTGGAAACGCCATACCAGGATGCTCGCGTAGAGCTGGATTCGGATGGAACGCGTCTCCTGCGGATCAACGAGGGCCTCGACAGCTTTCATTCCGCGTACAGGCCCGGCATGATTTGGACCAACCGCTATTTCGATGCGTTTGTCGCTCCCGCACTCGTCTCGCCTTTTGGAGCCGATGGCTTGCAAAGGGTTTTGATCCTTGGCTTCGGTGCCGGGACGATGGCTCGGCAGATTCACGAGATCTCGCCGGACAGTATCGTGAGTGGTGTAGAACTGGACAAACGCTTGGTGCAACTCGGTATCGAATGGTTTGGACTACCTGAGTCAATACACGTTGACTCGGGTGTCGATGCACGAGTCGCGTTGAGATATTCATCCGCAGAGTTCGGCTGCATCATCGTCGATTCATATTCTCAGCAGATTTATGTACCGGCACACCTGTGCACGATGGAATTCTTTCAGGAGCTTAGATCGCATCTACTGGAAGGTGGAATTGCAGCCCTGAATCTCGGTGGTCGAACGCGTGAAGACCCCGTTGTTTCTGCGATCTCCAGTACGTTTGCCTGCGTATTCCCGGACCCGATCATGGCTCGAGTCCCTGGAACGAGGAACATGATTCTCATGGGGGTGCGTGGTGGTGCGTTCGATCACATGGCGCTCGACGAGAGGCTTAAGGACATTGAAATGGCAGTGCCGGACGTTCGCAATCATCTCGGCTGGATGGTCGATGCGGGCACCTTCGGTGCCGTTGAACCCAGCAGAGGGGGTGGACTTCTGCGGGATGGCAACGCGCCCATCGAGTCAATGGCCCATGCAGGATGGCGTGCGTCAACTTCATGGGACTCATGATCAAGCGCAAGGTACATTTCCTTGCTGCGGGCGCTACGCTGGCTGTCCTGTTGTCGGCCGGAGTTAGTGGCCAACAGTCTGCTAACGATGACCTAGCGCACGGACCTGCCGAGGTGATTGATGATGCAAGGGGGCTCCTGAAAAGGGGAATGCTTGGTGATGCCGAGCGGCGACTCTCCGAACTGTCTCAGTCTGCGCCAGCAGCCGTTAGAGCGACTGCACAGTTGCTGGCTGGAAATATCTATTTCGAACGAGGGCAGTACGCGCTGGCAGAACAGCGCTACGGAAATGCTGAATCTCTTTATCTTGCCGAGGGGCTGTCCTCGGAATCCGTGTCAAGCGGCCTGCTAGCGGTGCATGCGAATCAGGGAAGCGTGAGAGACGCGTTGTCAAGACGTCAACTGCTCGCTCACTTCTCTACGAACCTGCAACGAATCGCGTTTATCATCGCTACGGCATCGTTCACTGTCGTGATTCTGCTTGGGCGACTCTTGCGATGAATCATGGACTGGCCAGTATGACTGACGTGACTCTGTGACGTGACCTCGTTCTTTGGTCCAGTCGCTATGAGAGTGGAACGGGTTGTGACCTGCTCCCCATCGCTGGTCCACCTGAAGCGAGAGATTCGCGTCTGGTTTGGAGATGGCTCATCGCCTTCCTCCGGCCACGTTCGTGGCCGGAGGAAGGTTGCCTAAAGAAGAATTCGGTCTCGTAGTGTTGTAGTCCAGTCGTAACCGTTGCGTGACGCTTTCGATTACCCACAAGTCGTGAGCAGTTGTGGGCATGCGGCCGAGTCGTCAGGGAGAGCGAGTAAATAGTTTTTAGCTGAATACTGGTCAAGCAGGACGAGTGGGCGACCGATGTTAATCTAATCGGCGCATGGTGAGAGTGCGCGACGCTGCCCGCTTGGTTTCCAGAGCGTGCAAGTGGTGCGGGATCTTGGAACAACGTGTGCATGTTCACCGTGTTCCAGGAGGCGGGTCATGGCCATCATGAGCGGAAGAGGCAGATCCTCGAGCACCGACTCGGCGTCCAAGGCGGAGGTGGATTGGGTTGATCGGGAGCTGCGGGAGTGTCACTTCAAAGACAAGCGGCTCGGCTCACGCCTGCGTGCGCTGCTGCATCAACTGGGCTCCCATCCCGGAGCCAGTCTGCCGCTTGCGTGCCAGGACTGGGCCAGCACGAAGGCTGCCTACCGGTTCCTGGACAATGACCGGGTGGATGAAGGAGAGATTCTCGAGGGTCATTTCGAGGCGACGCGTGGCCGCATCCCGCACGGCCAGGAGCCGATCCTCGTGCTCCACGACACGACGGAGTTTACCTTCAAGCGCGAGCATTTAGAGGCCATCGGCAAGACGACGGTGACGCAGACGGGAGTCGGAGGAGATGGGCGCCCGCGTCTGCACACGGTATGCGGCCTGCTGATGCACTCGAGCCTGGTCGTGACGGCCGAGGGATTGCCCCTGGGCTTGGCGGCCATCAAGTTCTGGTCGCGGGACAAGTTCAAAGGCACGAACGCGCTCAAGAAGAAGGTGAATCCGACGCGCGTGCCCATCGAGGAGAAGGAGAGCGTGCGTTGGCTGGACAATGTTCGCCAGTCCTGTGCACGACTCGGCGAACCCGCGCGCTGCGTCCACATCGGCGATCGTGAGGCCGACATCTACGAGCTATTCTGGCTGGCGTCTGAGGCAGGAACTCACTTCCTGATCCGGACGTGCGTGGACCGACTCGCTGGCGATGGTGACCACACGATCGCGGCCGAGATGGCAGATGTCTGCTGTCGGGGCGTTCATCGTGTCGAGGTCGTGGATCGCGAGGGCCGTGCATCGACCGCTCGCGTCGAGCTTCGATATCGACGGGTCCGAGTGCTCCCGCCGATCGGGAAGCAGAGCCGCTATCCGAGCCTGGAGCTGACGGTCCTGCATGCCACCGAGCAAGGCCAGCCCCGAGGGCGCGAGGCGATCAACTGGAAGCTGATCACGGACTTGCCGATCCGGTCGCGTGCAGAAGCGGTCGAGAAACTTCGCTGGTACGCGCTGCGCTGGCGCATCGAGACGTATCACAAGATCCTCAAGTCCGGGTGTCGGGCCGAGGATCTGAAGCTGCGAACGGCCGAGCGGATCGTCCACCTGCTCGCCATCTTCTGCATTGTGGGCTGGCGCATCTTCTGGCTGACGATGGTGCAGCGAGCGACTCGCCGCGCCCCAGCCGGCTTGGTCTTCACCGACCTGGAGATCGAGCTCCTCGCGCGCACCGCGGGAAAGCCCCGCCCGCGCGGAACTTTCCCGCTCCGCGACGGTCTGTTGCAACTCGCCTGCCTGGGCGGGTATCTGAACCGAGCCAGCGATGGACCACCCGGCAACACCGTGACCTGGCGTGGAATGGTGCGACTCGCGGACATCGCTATCAGCTACGAACTTGGGCGTGCGACTTGTGGGTAATCGAAAGCGTCACGCAACGCTTACATCCATCCTGCGTAGGATGGGAATGGGGGCAGGAGGAGCCCGAGCGAGCGTTCGGAGGCGGAGCGAAGCGAAAGTCGGAGGGCAGATCAGTGCGCCAGCCCTGAAATTCGCTTACAGAATATCAAGCACTTCATCGATTGCAGGCACGCGTGCCCGGTAGTTATTGTTGGCACTGATGCGGGCATTCCAAGGCAGGTCAGTTTTTTCACAGACAATGCCGAGTGCCACGCATGCAAATGCGCGTACAATGTCCTGTTTGGACTTGTCAAGCGCGATGTCCTTCAATGGCGCGACGGCCTCGGTGTCTCCGATCAATCCCAATGCCTTTGCAACGGCAGAACTAACGCCCAGAGTCTCCGCAGTCTGCAGGGTCTCAATGAGCGTTGAGACCGCTTGCGCGTCACCCATCAATCCGAGTCCGGTAGCGACCTGCAAACGATACGTCGGGGTGACGGACTTGATTTGACACTGCTGGCGAAGCGCGTCTGCAGCATCAGTGTATGTCAGGAATCCCAATGCGACTGCAGTATATCCCTTGTGGTCAGCATCCTTCGTGCCCTGGAAGTCTTCGAACAGCTTCTTGCCCATGTCTTCAATATGGAGAATGCCGAGAGCCAGTCCGAAAGCACTCTTGTACGACAGGTCGTTTTCCTTTTCCCATGCGTCGCGGATCCGCTCTACGAGTTGCGGTTGGCCCTCTGCGTACTTCTGGGTGTAGATGGCTGCTGCGAGCGCAGCCCATGAGCGATGTGCGGAGCTGGAGGGCTTCTTTATCTCATCGCCGAACAGCTTGACCAACTCTTGGTGAGCGGACTCGACACCATCAAGGTTGTCCGCTGCCGCTCTGCGGCCGATCTGGGCCAGGCTTATGAAGCAGAAGTGCCGCGTTTGCTGGTCCTTGCCTTCTGCGATGTATTCCTTCAGTGCCTTGAGGACCTCGGCCTGGCGGAGAGATGCCAGCTGCCCAATGCCAATGGCAGCAGACTGCCTGACAAATACGTCGGTATCCTTTGATACAAACACTTTCAGCAGGTCTGGCACCGCGGCATCATTTCCAAGTTTTCCAAGAGATGTTGGAATATAGCTGGCGATGATCGAATCCAGCTTGTCGTCGCCGAGTTTCTTTACCAGATAGTGGTACGACTCTTCTTGGGCCGGGCCAGTTACCAACCCGAGTGCCACGATGGCTGCTACCTTCAAATCCCGCTCCGCATCCTTGGTGTTCTCAATGACATCAACCAAGCTCTTGACGGAATTCGGGTCGTCGATGAGCCCGACCGAAAGCGCACCGAATGCACGAACGAGTTGGGGTACGTCGCCCCCGCCGACGAGTTTGCGTCCCTCAGCCGAGTTAGTCATAAGTGCGGTCACTGTAGAAAGTGCTTTGGGAGAACCCATGATTCCGAGCGCAAGCGTCGCAGCTGTTTGTACGGAGAGTTCCTTGTGCCCAAGCAGCGGTGTTGCTGTATTTATCAGCGAGTCGGCGGAATCCGACTGTGCAGCACGTGACATCGCGAGAACGGCCGAATCAATGATATCTCGTTTGTCGGATGTTGTTATGAGGCTTATGAGGGTGGGGAGCACCTCAGTGTTGATGAGTTCGAGCGACGGGCGCTTCGTACTGCGAGAATCCGTCTGTCGCCCTCGGCCGGTAAGCGCGCCGGATGATCCGGACGTGTTGGTGCTCTTTACGACACGGCTCTTGAGATTCAGAAACTGATCCTTGTTGTTCTCCCACCAGAACTCCCAAGTCTCGTATGAAGTCGCAAGCTCGATCTGGCCTGCTCCGGTGGTCGCTCCGCGGGGAGACTCTCCACGCGTCTTGGCGCCGCCAGTGGCACCTGCAGTAACAGCCCCGCCTGATGCTGGTGCACCCGGACCAGGTGCTGCGGCGCCACCCGGGTTAGTGGGCGGTGCAGAGTTGCCACCTCCCGAAGCTGAACTTCCTCCCGCGTCAGAAGGCCCCTTGTACTGCCCGCCGTGGGCGTAGCCGATGGCTGGCATCAGCGCCAAGGCAATGAAGAGACAAATGAACTTGCGCATGGAGGACCTCAATAACTGGCCGAAGCAACGGCACCGCCGATCGCCGACGTCGGCGAGGAAGCGCTGATGGCACGTAGCTTAGCGGTTGGGGATGGGGGTGTCAGCAAGTCTTGCAGTTCAGTTCCGCGGAGCTTGTGCGGCGACGGCTGTACGGAAATCCGACGTCGCAACAGCCCCCCGAAGCTTAGCTAAGGTTGATCAAACGAGGATCGCTGACTTTGCGGACGGCTTGGATGTCGTTGAGCGCAAAATCATGCCGGGTTTCCTGAACCGCGTTCACGATCGTGCCGGTCTGCCTGATCGGGTTCCTGATAACGTTGCCTTGGAGAGTTCGTCCATCCCTAAGGACGACCTCCACCCACTCCACTCGCTCCGCTGATTCGAGAAACGCATTCGCAGCTGACTTTTCCTTTCGGACCATGGAATCCCTCCCGAAATGGTGGTGCCCGGAGCCATCGGATACCGCCTATAGTAAGTACACGACATATACCGCAGTTGACACGATAACCACACTATGGCTTGCGGGTCAATCTGCCATGATGGCAGGTTTCGGCGAGGGGAATCTCTCCGGTGGGCCGTGGTCACACGCGAGTCGCCGTCGGAGCTCCACTCAAGTGGAACTCCGAGGTGAGCAACACCCTCTTCAGCCGAGATGTCCGCGCCGCATGAGCAACGTCCAGAATCCGGATAGGACCGTCTTTGCAGCCTGATTCTTGACGCTTACGCCGAATGTCACCTGTCCCCTGTCGGTTCGGGGCCGTGGGTCGAGCCGCGTGACGGTGAGCTCAAGGAACAAGTCATCCCCGGGGAACACCGGGCGGTCAAAGCTTATTTCCATGCTGCGTACCGCGAGCACCGTTCCGTGAAAAAGCCCGGTGGAATACGCGAGGCCCGTTGCAATCGCTAAGTTAAGTGCCCCATGCGCCACCACGCCTCCGAAGGGCGTCGATGCGGCATAGGCCTCATCGCTGTGGAGCGCCGTGTGATCGCCGGAGAGCTCCGCGAAAGCCGAAATGTCGTCTCGGGTGACAACGCGAGGTCCAGCATTGAACGTGGCGTTCAACGACAACTCGTCAAAAGTCATGGGCTGCTTGGGCATCCCGAGATCCTTGCTTTCACGGTCATGACGTTCAATCCCTGAGCGATTTCGCACCAAGCAAGCTTCATTGCTCTGGACCGTGCCTGTCACGCGTAGAATCTCGCGGCCTCGGCACACCGTGCAACTGCGGCGAGTGCCCTACCCTTTGCGAGTATCGACGTGAGCGATCCTGTTGGTGTCTGGCTGATCGGAGCACTTGGGGGCGTTGGAACCACGCTAGTCGTCGGTGCGCGTGCCATTGCAGCGGGCTACGTCGCTGACACGGGACTGATCACCAACGGAGCAGAATTCGCTCCGCTTGATCTCGTGCCTATCAAGAGCCTCGTCTTCGGCGGACACGAAATTCGACTCTCGAACTTCTGGGACAGTGCGTGCGACATAGCTCGCCAGAGTCGTTCGTTGGACCATGAGATCGTGACCAGGCTGAAAAACGACTTGCTCGACATCTCTGAGGCGCTGAAGCCTGGCACTTGCGTCAACGCGGGGCCGGCGATCGATGGAATCGTCACGAATCCTGTTGCTCGACAGGATGACGGACTCCGTTCGATCATCCAGCGGGTGCAGTCGGACATTCGAGCGTTTCGCGCACGCGAGTCAGTCGAGCGAGTCATTGTCGTGAACCTGGCATCCACCGAGCCCGATCTGCAGGAAGTCGACGGGATCCCCACACCTGATGCGCTCGAAGAAATCCTCGATGCGGGAGACGTATCCCGTGTTCGGCCGAGCATGTTGTACTCGTATGCCGCATTCAAAGAGGGTTGCGGATACATCAACTTCACACCATCGACGGCCGCCCTCTCTCCCGTCATGCGAGCTATCGGCTGCGCCAGCGGCTTGCCATTCATGGGGGATGATGGGAAGACGGGCGAGACGCTTGTGAAGAGCGCTCTCGCACCCATGTTCCGGTATCGCAACCTGAAGGTTCTTACATGGCAGGGATACAATATGCTCGGGGACCGGGACGGTGAAATTCTTGCTCACGCCGAGAATCTTGCGACAAAGGTCCGCAGCAAGGATTCGGTGCTCGCGAGCATTCTGGGATACCCGGTTCATACGCACGTCGGCATCGACTATGTGCCGTCGCTCCACGACCTCAAGACAGCGTGGGACTTCATTCACTTTCAGGGATTCATGGAGCACAAGATGACCATGCAATTCACGTGGCAGGGATGCGACAGCATTCTGGCTGCACCGCTGGTGCTCGACATGGTGCGGCTCACTGAACTTGCCATGCGGCGCGGGGAGTCTGGACCGATGACGCAACTCGCACCCTTCTTCAAGTCGCCCATTGGAGTCCTAAATCAGAATCTACATGTCCAGTATCAAGCGATGATGGAATATGTTTCTACGCATGGTCCGACACGTTCGTGAACTGCACGGACATGATCTGCGACACCAAGATGCGGGCGTTCAATGGTGTCGCAGCTTGCCGCACGATGCCTCCGCCGTGATGATTCATTCGGAAGCCGGAATCCAGCAGTACTCAGCTGTAGTGGCCGCGTGCCTGGCGTCGCTGGACAAGGTCTCATTTTCGACCCCGGCGCGGCCTGCTGTCCGCGATCGACACGCAGTGTTCGGGCCTCTCATGTACCGCGCTGCAGGCGCCCTGATGGACGATTTGAGTGCCATTTGGCTGTGTCAACGGACATTGGTGCTCTGGTGATGAAGGGTGACAAAGGCCGTGGGTGAGGGACAGGTTCGCTGGCGCTGGGCTGCACCGCCGCAGGATTCGCTTGCGAATCTGGCGGAGTCGCTTGCGTTCGGCCAACTTCCTCACGTGACTCCGAAGAAGATCGGTGCAGGACGTAGCGTGTGGGCGCTGCCGGCGGAATCGGGTGGCGTCCTGCTAAAACACTTTCGAGTGCGTGGCGCGGAGGCATTCAAGTACATGCTCCGGCCGAGCCGGGCGCGAAGCGAGTACAGCGCGATGCAGGCATTCGCCCGGCTTGGCCTTCCCGCCGTGACCGCACTCGGATACGGCGAGCGACGAGCATCCGGACGACTTGTAGAGGCATGGTTTCTCGGTCGCTTCGTACCCGATGCTCAAACCGTTGGTGAGGCTCAACAGGCCGCGGCGGCCTGTCACGACCACGAGCGAGTGATGGCGCTCGCGCGCGGATCGCTTGTCCTGACTTCGAGGCTTCACCACCATCCATGGCTGCATCGCGATCTGCACGCTCACAACCTGCTGCTCACGCACGAAGGCGTACTCCTCATCACCGACCTCCACTCGGTATGGCGTGTCCCGCGCCTCACGCGCACCATGCGGAATGCGAATCTCGCGAGGTTGCTTTTTTCCATGCGTGGTGTTCTGAATCTCGATGACGACGTGCCCGAATTACTTGTTACCTACGCCGAGGCAATGGCGTTGCGGATTGACTCCGTCGTTGCCCAGGTGAATCTCGCTTTGTCCTCGTTCGAGTCCGAATATGTCCGCGGGCGGACAGCCAGGTGTCTCACGGCGTCCACCCTTTTCACGACCGGCAGACTTGGGACCGGGCGGCTCTACCGTCGACGCACCTATTCGGATGGCAACCTGCGCGCCGACCTTTATGGGCATGGAAGCGCGGTGCAATCCAGCGACGGAGTGCTTGGTCGTGCTGCTTCGAGCGTAGTGACTCGCGTGGATGCCGGGCCCTCCGGTCATGGGGCGCGAGTCATCAAGGAATTCACCCAGAGCGGACTCCTGCCATCGGTGAGACAGCGATCCGGGTACTCGCGCGCTAGAGGGGCGTGGGTCGCTGCAAGGTTACTGGACATCTACGGCATTTCGACGCCCGAGGGCCTGGCTCTGCTTGAACGGGCGGGAGGCAGCGCGGTGCTCGTCACACGTGAGGCGCCCGGTGCCGTCTCGCTGCGTGTGCGCGCACAGGAACTCGCGGGACGGAGTGGTGCGGTCACCGGAGCACGCATTTCAGAACGTGCTGCACTCGCACGAGCAGTGGGCTGTCTTGTCGGGCACCTCGCCAAGTTCGGATTGCGCCACGCCGACCTGTCAGCGAAGAACCTTCTGGTGACGGCCCAGGCTCCGCCTCAGTCTCATGACATGCGGGTCCGGCCTCCACCGCATCCGCCATACGTGACGCTCATCGATCTGGACGGATTGAAGCGAATGCCCGCTCACGACTCGCAGGGCATCGCGAGAATGCTTGGCCAACTTGGCGACCTTCCCTCCGGAGTCACGCGCACCGATCTCCTTCGCTTTCGCCATGCGTACGCCGCTGCGTCCGGTCGTGACATCCCGGATGAAGTCTCGCAGGCTGCTGCCCGTCAGACACGCGCGCGGGTGTTGCGGCGCGAGCGATTGTCTCGACCCGCCAAGGACGTCCGCGATAGCATCTGACGCTTCACGTCCATCCGGGCGGAATCGGAGTGATTGCATGGCGAATCAGGCGGATGCTGTGTGGAAGTGCTGTGTCGGAGCGCTCATCGCGCTCGGCTTTCCCGTGCTCTGCGAGGGCCAGGAAGATCCGCCGCTGGCCCTTGTCGGTGGGCGCGTCATCGTGCGGGCAGGTGAAGCACCGCTCGAGAACGCGACCGTCATTCTGCGCAACGGTCGCGTGGAGTCCGTCGGTCCCGGCGCAGACATTCCCTTCGACGCGCGCGCCGTGGATGTGGCCGGACTCACGCTCACGCCCGCGTTTCTCGATGCGTTTTCGCAAGGCTCGCTTTCATTTGCGGAGCGTCCCGTTCTCCAGGGTCGCCCGTATGACACGCACGAGGATGTCCTCGTCGCCATGCCCGAGGGCTATCGACGCGGTCTCTTTCCCGAACGCGATGCCGCATCCGCGCTGGCGCCGGATGCTGCGGACGATGCCCTTCGCCGGGCCGCCGGATTCGGTGCCGTCTTCGTTTCGCCGACTGGCGAACTGCTCTCCGGCTCCGGCGCGCTCCTGGCTCTGTCGAGTCGTCCGCCGCGTGAAGCCTTGCTCCAGGCTGAAACAGCGCAGGTCTGTTCGCTTGAATGGCGGACGGGCCCCGAGAATTATCAGGGTTACGACTACCCGGCCACGCTCATGGGGGTCATGGCCCACCTGCGTCAGATCCTGCTGGACGCCCAGCGGGAGGAGTTGATCGCAGACCGCCATGCGCATGACGATCCTCCGCGTCGCGGCGTGGAGGATCCGGCGCTGAATTCGCTGCGATCCGTGCTGCAAGGCAAGCGGCCGCTCGTGGTGATTGCTCACGAAGCCGAAGACATCCGCCTGGCATTGGGACTTGCCACGGAATTCCCCGGAGTCAGCATCGTGGTGGCCGGAGGAACCGAGGCGTGGAAGCTTGCGCCCGAACTCGTCGCCCGGCACGTGCCGGTCATCCATGACCTCCGTTTCGGAAAGGAGCCGGTGGTTGCTGCAGATGCTGCGACTCACGAGGAGGAAGAGGCGCAGCCAGAGGACGCATCACATCGAGAGGAAGGTGCCGCCGCCGCCGCGGGCGATGCACGCAGACCGTGGAACCCTGCGCTGCCGGAGCGCCTGTTGCGGGATCGGCACGATCGCTGGCTGGCCAATGTGCGTGGCGTCGCTGCACTGAAAGCTGCGGGCATCGACCTGAGCTTCGGGTCGTTCGGCAGAACACCCGATGAACTGCTGGCCTCTCTGCGAACTGTCATCGAGAAGGGAGGTCTCTCCGCCGACGACGCGCTGGACGCCCTGACTCGCGGACCGCGGGCGATCTTCGGCGCGCGCGCACCTTCTGGCGAGTTGGCCGCCGGCGCGGTGGCACAAGTCGCGGCGTTCGAGGGCGATCCGCTGGCGAGCGATGCCCGCGTGCGAGTGATCGTCGCGGACGGCGTACTCTTCGACCTTCGAGAGCTGCCGGCACCGAAGCATTCGGAGAAGGGGAGAAAGGAAAAGCAGTCGAATGCGGGTGCCGGCATCACGGACACCGATTCCGACGCAGGAGACAACACGCACGAGAGCGCACCCGAAGCGACGGCGTCGATCGCCGTAGAAACCGCCACGTGGCCGGTGGAATTGGACAGCGATCGCGTGCCTCAGCTCCGCACGGGCGGCAACGTGCTTGTTCACGGCGCGACCATCCTGACCGTGAGTCACGGATCGCTCTCGGACCATGACCTGCTCGTTCGGGACGGGAAGATAGCCGCCATCGGTCAGGGGCTCGAGGCGCCGGAGGGCGTGGCAGTGATCGACGCGTCCGGGCAGTTCCTGATACCCGGGATCATCGACTGCCACTCCCATGTGGCGATCCGCGGGGGCATCAACGAGTGGACGCGCGTGATCACGCCCGAATGCACGATCGAAGACGAGGTCGATCCCGAAGACGTGAATCTGTACCGGGCACTGGCCGGCGGCGTGACGACGGCCCGATTGCTGCACGGCAGTTCGAATGCGATCGGCGGGAGGCACGAGATCATCAAGCTTCGCTGGGGCAGGAGCGCGCCGGAACTCGTTTTCGACGGTGCGCCGCGGGGCGTGAAGTTCGCGCTGGGAGAGAATCCCAAGCAGTCCAACGGAGGCAGCGGGGAACGATTTCCGCGCACGCGCATGGGAGTGGAAGCGGTTCTGCGCCGGGCCCTGCAGGCCGGCCGCGAATATGCCGACACGTGGTCCGCGTATCGCGCGGGAATCGCCGCCGGCATGGCGCTCGACGTGCCGCGCCGCGATCTGCGACTGGAAGCGTTGGCGGGCATCGTCGATGGCAGCATCGGCGTGCACAGTCACTGCTATCAGGCCGATGAAATGCTCATGCTGCTCCGAGTGGCCGAGGATTTCGGCATCCAGGTCAAGACGCTGCAGCACGTGCTCGAAGGCTACAAGGTCGCGGCGGAGATCGCCGCGCATGGCGCAGGCGGCTCGACCTTCGTCGACTGGTGGGCGTACAAGTTCGAGGTATGGGACGCCACGCCCTACAACGCCGCACTCATGAACGAGGCCGGCGTGCTCATGTCGGTCAACAGCGACAGCGATGAGCACCTCCGACGGCTCTACCTCGAGGCGGCGAAGACCTGCAAGTACGGTGGAGTGCCGGAGGAGCAGGCGCTCGCGATGGTGACCCTGAACCCGGCGAGGCAACTTGGCATCGAGTCTCGTGTCGGTTCCATCGACGTCGGCAAGGACGCCGATTTCGCGCTCTTCAACCTGCATCCATTCGATGTACGCACCCAGTGCCAGATGACCTTCGTGGATGGTGAGCTGTACTTCCAGCGGCGCGCCGACCGGTACGACGACTTTGCCCGGACGGTGGTGGATCGTATTGCGGCGGGGCGTGCGGCAGCCGAGGCCGCGCCCCCTGCAGCGCCTCCGACGGCGCTGGAACTCCGGGTGCGTCACGTGGACCCCGCGTCACTGTCCGCACTCGGGCTCGTACGTGACGCGACGCGTGCGCCGTCGACTCCCGTTCGTCCGGCGGGACCGGCCATCGCGCTCGTCGGAGGCACGGTGCACACGATGGAGCGCGATGGGGACGCGCTGACGGTGTACGCGCCCGGTGTCGTGCTCATGGAGCACGGAACGATCCGCGGCGTCTATGCGGGACATGACGCGCCACCTGAAGGCTTCATCGTGGTGGACGTGAGCGGCCAGCATGTCTGGCCTGGCTTCCTCGACGCCGGCTGCCAGATCGGCCTCACCGAGATCGACTCGGTTCAGGGCACGGCGGACCAGCGCGAGATCGGCACGGACCAGCCCGACCTGCGCGCATCGGCCGCGTATCACGCCGACTCCGAACATGTCGCGGTGGCGCGCGTGAACGGGACGACCACGGCGCTCGTGACCCCGTCAGCTGCGCGCATCGCAGGCCTGTCGAGCGCGATGGCGCTGGAAGGCTGGACGGCGAACGACGCGCTCGTGATGGACGGCGTCGCGCTTCACGTCTCGGCGCCGCGGACCCTGCGCGAGATCGTGAAGCCCGAGGATCTCGGACCGGCGAGCGACCATGGCGGGCACGGTGGTCTCGGGGGGCACGTGGATCTCTGCGAGGGCGGGCCGACGTCCGGTGCCGACGGAGACGACGATGCAGACATGGAGAGTGACGAGGACCGGCCGCTGGGCGACCGGCTCGCCGACAACTGGGCGGAGTTGCGGGCTCTGTTCGCCGATGCGCGCGAGTACGCGCGAGTCGCAGGCGAGGCCGAACGCCGGGGCGTGCCGCCCCCGGGCCACGACGCGCGCCTGGAGGCGCTCGCGCCGTTCGCGCTGGGCCAGTCGCCCGTCGTCTTCGACGCCGGCTGGGCCGACCAGATCATGGATGTGCTGGACTTCGCGGAGGAGAATGGCCTGCGCCCGATCATCGCCGGCGGGCAGCAGGCCTGGATGGTGGCGGATCGGCTCGCCCTTGCCGACGTGCCGGTCATCGTGGGGCCGGTGCTCTCGCTCCCGTTCGAACGCCACGAGCTTTACGACGCGCCGCTACACAACGCGGCGGCCCTGCATGCGGCGGGTGTGCGCATCTGCTTCCGAAGCAACGCGTCGTCCTCGGCGCGCGACCTGCCCTACCACGCGGGGATGGCTGTCGCGTTCGGTCTGCCGGAAGATGAGGCGCTGTACGCACTCACGGCAGGCGCGGCGCAGATCCTCGGACTCTCGGATCGTGTCGGTACTCTGGCGCCCGGCAAGCGCGGGGACGTCATCGTCACGGACGGAAACCCGCTGCAGATCCGCAGCGCGCTGACGCACCTGTACATCGGTGGACGCGACGTCGGCCTCGCGACACGGCATACCCGGCTGTACGAACGCTACCGCGGGAGACTTCTCGATCCGGCGCAGCCGAACCGCTGAAGCGGTGCAGAGTCGCTGCAACGCACACCGGCCGCCGCGGGGGACCGCGGCGGCCGGTGACGCTCACGAAGAGCCTGGTTCCAGGGACTCGGCGAGGCGCCTGGCTCAGCAGAATTTGTCGAAGGTGTCGGTGAGCTTCTTTGCGATCGCCTGGGGATCGCGTCCCTCGATCTCGTGCCGCTGAAGCATGAACACGCACTGGCCATCCTTCATGAGGGCGACCGACGGCGAACTGGGCATGTAGCCCTTGAAGTAGCTTCGAGCGCGATCGACGGCGTCGCGGTCCACGCCGGCGAACACCGTCACGGCGTTCTTGGGCAGCTTCGCATGCTTCATGGCGAGGGCGACCCCGGGCCGGGCATTGGCGGCCGCGCAGCCGCATACGGAGTTGACCACGACCATCGTGGTGCCCGCCTTGTCGGCCAGCACGCCGTCGACCTCGCCTGCATTGGCAAGGGACTTGACTCCGACGCGAGTGAGTTCGTCGCGCATCGGAGCGACCATGACCGGATCGTACATTGGATGACCTCGTGGGGTGGTTGGATCGGGAAGAGACGGAACGCGGCCTCCGCGCCGCACTCGAACTGCTCGGGAGCTCATCCCGTTCCAGTGCGCCTCTGCATAGCACGCTCGAGACAACCTCGGCAGACGACGCTCGGGCAGTCTATCATCGCAGCCATCGATCCTTGCAGCCGACCGGAGCACGGGAGTTCGTCGCATGGGGGACGCCGCAGTCACACTCGGGTGCCTTCTGGTGGCCAGCCCGCAGCTCATGGATCCGCACTTCGTGCGCGGCGTGGTGCTCATCGTCAACCACGACGCGGGTGGCAGTTTCGGCCTCGTGCTCAATCGGCCATTGGAGAGTCGGCTGTCGGATGTTCTGCCCGGCGTGGACGCTTCCGCGGCGGACATTCCCGTCCTGCAAGGCGGGCCGGTGCAGACGGACGTGCTGCAATTTGTGAGCCGCGACGGCGAGGCCGGGCGACTCGTGGTGCCGGGCGTCCACGTCGGCGCGAGCCTTTCAGAGGTCATCGCGGAGCAGGCAGCGGCGGGTCGCGCGCTCGCCTTCCTCGGCTATGCGGGCTGGGGAGAGGGACAACTCGAGCGCGAGACCGCGGAGGGAAGCTGGATCATCGCTCCCGCCCGGGCCGCGCACGTGTTCGACATTCCGGCGTCGCACTTGTGGGCGGCGGTGCTGCGGGAGCTCGGAGGCCGCTACGCCTGGATGTCGCTTCAGGGTGGCAGTCCCGAAGACAACTGACGGCTCGGTTCACGAGCCGCGAGCCCGCCAGTCGCCGCGCGGCGCCACAAGTCTGCGACGCCCATCGGCGGTCAGAGTCGGCCGGTCGGTCTCCAGACCGATGCGGTCCCAGAGCTGGCAGGTCACCTCGCGGTGCTGCCGGTCGAGAGCCTCACAGTAGTTGGTGTAGAGGCAGCGTGCGATCGAGCCGCCGCGACCCGTGCGCAGCTTGAGGAACCAGTCGGGATCAGCGAGCGTCTGTCGCGCCGCGCCGATCAGGTCGGCATGGCCGCTGGCCAGTGCGGCCTCCGCGAGTCGGTACCCATTGATGCCACCGGCCGCGACGACGGGCGTGTCCAGCCCCTGGGCGCGCAGGCCGGCGCGAACCGCCGCCGCGAGCGGCAGGTTGCGTCCGAAGGGCGGCAGTTCATCGAAGACGGAAGGCATGCACAGGCCGCCGCTGGGTCCCGTGTACGGATAGATGGCCTCGCCGACCTTCGGCACGTGCGCGTCTTCGAACTTGCCGCCACGTGAAATGGACAGCACGTCTGCTCCCGCGCGGGCGAAGCGGAGTCCGAAGTGGCACGCGTCGGTGACGTCGCTGCCACCCGCAATGCCTTCGTCGCCGAGGAAACGGATGCCCACCGTGAAGTCGCGTCCGACTCGCGCGCGCACGGCAGCGAGCACGGCCAGCGGGAGGCGGGCGCGGTGCTCGAGCGAACCGCCCCAGCCGTCCGAGCGCGTGTTCAACCGGGAGAGGAAGGAAGCCATCGTGTAAGCGTGGGCGTAGTGCAGCTCCACACCGTGAAAGCCGGCTTCCTGGGCGCGCGCGGCCGCGTCCGCGAACAGTCCGGGCAGGACGGCCGGCAGGCTGGCGATGTGCGGAAGGTGGCAATCGGTGACCCGCTCGCGCGCACCGCGTTGCAGCGCTTCGAGTTCGCGCGTGTCGAGCACGTCGGCAAGCGCCTCGTCATCGAGTGCGCACAAGGCGTCACGCAGCGCAGCGTCGGTGCATCCGGCGAGTGCGGGTCGTCGCCGTTCGAGCGCCCGGCGATGCGTGTCCGTCAGCGGCAGGAACTCGCGCAGGAAACGATCACGTTCTGGTCTGCGACGGATCGACAGGAAGTCGATGAGCTGGATGAGCAGCGCCGTGCGTCCACCACTCGCTTGGCGAACGGTCTGCACGAGTTGTGCCAGTCCCGGCAGGAAGCGGTCGTGGCCTATGCGCAGGAGCGGCCCGCTCGGCACGTCGCGGATGCCGGTCGCCTCCACGACGAGCGTCCCGGGCTGCCCTTCCGCGAAGCGGCGATACCAGTCGAGTACGGCGGGCGTCACGTCACCTTCGGCGCTCGCGCGCCACGGAACCATCGCAGGCACCCAGGTGCGGTCGGCGAGCAGCAGTCCGCTCGAGAGGCGCAGCGGCGAGAACAGGCGGCTGGCTGCAGCCTCGTCGGCATCCGGCCATGCTTCCGGCGACAGCGGATGTCGCCTCCCGTTGCCGAGCTTGTCCGCCATGAGGGGAGTTCTCCCGGCCGGCCGCCCAGGCCCGGCTCGTCGATCGCTGATCAGCTCCGCTTGCGTTCCGGGCATTCCGGATCGTCCCGGCGGGTCTGCTGCCGGGACAAGACGCCGTCGACGGTGATGGTAACTGGGCCGCGTGTCGTGCGGCGTTGCGTTCGACGTGCTCCGATCACCTGCACGGCCCGCATCCGCGTCTGCCGCGCGCGAGCTGCCTTGAACCCGAGTCCGGGCTCGACGCCCGCAGGTGCCCGGAGCGATGTCTTGTCCTCGGCGGCCCACAGGCTAGAGTTGACCCTCCCGAAAAGGCCCCCTGGTGACTCATGCCTGAGCTTCCGTCGCCCGCCCGCAACGTCCGCTTGATCGGCGTGCCGATGGATCTCGGCGCTGGTCGCCGTGGCGTGGACATGGGGCCGTCTGCAGTGCGATACGCAGGGCTCGCCGGTCAGGTGCGGAGCCTCGGCTACACCTTCGCCGATGCCGGTGACATCAGCGTGCCGATCCCCGAGATCCGCGCCCCGGGAAAGGGCCCGCGCTACCTGCGCGAAATCACGCGCGCCTGCGACCGTCTTGCCACGCGTGTCGAGAGGCTGCTCGACGATGGCGTCATGCCCGTCGTCGTCGGCGGCGACCACTCGATGGCCATCGGGACCATCACGGGCGTGTCGAGTCACTTCCGCAAGCGCGGCGAGAAGATCGGGCTGATCTGGGTCGACGCGCATGCGGACATGAACACGCCGGAGACATCCCCATCCGGAAACATCCACGGCATGCCGCTGGGCTCGATCATGGGATACGGCGCGCCCGAGCTCGTGAACCTGGGCGGTTTCTCGCCGAAGATCGACCCCGACAACGTGGTGCTCATCGGCATCCGTCAAGTGGACGACGGCGAACGGGAGATCGTGCTGCGAAGCGGCATCCACCACTACGAGATGAAACTCGTGGACCAGCGCGGCATCGGCCCGATCATGCAGGAGGCCATCGAATTCGTGTCGCGCGGCACGACCGGCATTCACGTGTCGTTCGACATGGATGCCGTCGATCCCGATTACGCGCCGGGGGTCGGGACGCCTGTTCCCGGCGGCCTCAACATGCGCGAGTCGCATCTCATCATGGAGATGGTGGCCGATACCGAACGCATGGTGTCGCTGGAGATCGCTGAGCTGAACCCGATCCACGACAACGCGAACGCGACCGGACAGCTGCTGTGCGACCTCGTGGCCTCGGCGCTGGGCAAGCGCGTCATGGGACTGCCTCCGCTGCTGCGCCAGCGCTAGTCGCCGTCAGGCGCCCCAATGGAACGTCACGGGCCTGGCCACGTCCGGGTGAAGGCTCGCATGCACGGGGCACGCGGCAGCCGCGTTCTGCAGCAGCGTCTGCTGGCGCGGGCCCGGGTCGATCGGGATGCGGATCTCCACGGCCAGGCTTCCGACCCGGCGCACCGGTTCGGCCACCATGCCCTTCTCGACGCTGAGCGTCATGCCGGTCAGGTCGATGTCGTGCCGTTCGGCGACGATGCCCATGATCGTGGCCATGCACGCACCCAGCGAGGTAGCCAGCAGGTCCGTCGGTGAGAACGACGCGCCCTTGCCGTGGTTGTCGAGCGGCGCGTCGGTGAAGAGCGTGCTGCCCGACGGCGCGTGGCGTGCGGTGCAGCGAAGCTGGCCGTCGTAGCGGATGTCGATGCGGACCATGGGACCTCGGGCGGTGGACGGGAAGCGATGCGGTGCACGACCCGGCAGGCCGGAGCCCCCGCACGCGGAGTGCGGTCTTTATACTTGCCCGACGCACGGTCCGGAGGCCGCGCCAGCCTGCGCGTCTGCGGGCACGTTGCCCTTCGACCGTCCGCGCACCGCGCGAGGAGCGTCATGACCCGCCGCCCCGATGAGCCATCGCTTTTCCAGGCGGCGGGCCGCAGACTCGCGGCCGAGCGTGCGGGCCTGGCGGAGCGATTGCGACCCGAGCGCCTCGATGATCTGCTCGGCCAGCGCGCCCTGCTCGGCGAAGGCACGCCGCTTCGACAGCAGGTGCGCCAGCAGCGACTACGCTCGCTGCTGCTGTGGGGGCCTCCCGGTTGCGGTAAGACCACGCTCGCGCGCGTGCTGGCGCAGGAGGCCGGCTACGACCTCGTGGCGCTGTCGGCAGTGTCTGCGGGCGTGGCCGACGTGCGCGCCGCCATCGAGGGAGCCGAGCAGCGCCTTGCGGGCCAGCGGCGCCCCACGCTGCTCTTCGTGGACGAGATCCACCGCTTTCACAAGGGTCAGCAGGACGCGCTGCTGCACGCCGTGGAAGACGGGAGGTTGCTCCTCATCGGAGCGACGACCGAGCACCCGTCGTTTCACGTGAACGCCGCGTTGCTCTCGCGCCTCACCGTGCTGCGCCTGCAGCCGCTCGACGATGCCTCCGCACGCGCGCTGCTCCTGCGCGCGCTGACGGACGAGGCGCGTGGACTCGGTGCGCGCAAGCTCGTGTTGGCCGACGACGCGCTCGCGGAGCTGGTGAGCAACGCCGGCGGCGACGCCCGGCGTCTGCTGAACGACCTCGAACGCGCCGCGGATCGCGCGGAAGCGTCGGGGCGACAGGGCATCGAGACTGCGGACGTCGTCGCGGCGCGCGGAGAACGCGTGCTGTCGCACGATCGCGCGGGGGAGCGCCACTACGACCTGCTCTCCGCGCTGCACAAGTCGCTGCGGGGCAGCGATCCCGACGCGGCTGCCTACTGGGTGCAGCGCCTGCTGCTCGCAGGAGAGGATCCCGTCGTCGTTGCGCGGCGGCTCGTGCGCATGGCCAGCGAGGACATCGGCCTGGCGGATCCGCGTGCACTGCGCATCGCCCTCGACAGCCTCGAGGCGGTGCGTTTCCTCGGCATGCCGGAAGGCGATGCGGCGCTCGTCGCGGCGGCGATCTTTCTCGCGCTGGCGCCGAAGTCCGACGCCGTGTATCGCGCGTGCCTCGCGGCACGACTGGCCGTCGAGCGGCACGGCGAACTGGATGTTCCCGCTGCGTTGCGCCATGCGCCGACCGCACTGCACAGGCGCGACGGCGCCGGCAGGGGGTATCGCAATCCGCATGAGGTGCCGGGCGGCCTCACGGGTCAGCAGCACCTTCCCGACGCGCTGCGCGGCTCGCCTCTCTATGAGCCTGGCGAGCGCGGCGCGGAGGCGGAACTCGGCCGTCGCCTCGGGCTCGTGCGGGCCTCGCGCGGCGACGGGCCGTCGCCGGCAACCAACGCGCAGCCGGCCGCGGCGTCGTCTCCCGAGTCTCCCGCTAAGCCGGCGCGTCCTTCGGAGCGTCCTGCGGCGCGACCGCGCGTGCCTCCTCAGGCAGCTCCTGCGAGCGCGGCGCCGGACGCTGCGCCAGCAGCTCCGGCATCCGGGTCAGCACCTGCTCGAGACAGCGACGGCTGATGTCCGCGGCGAGACTCGGTTCGCCCTTGCCGCGGCGCGACGCCTGCTCGGGCAGCAGCGGCACGTGGATGAAGAAGGCAGGCACCTCGGCGTAGCGGTGCAGGAGCAGGTAGAGAGTCGCATTGCAGAGGTGTCGACCCGCATCGCGAGAGACGGCGACGGGGAGGCCGCAGTCGACCAGCTCGCGAGCGAGTGCTCCGAGCGGCAGATGCACGCGACGCTGCGGCGGCGCACCGGGCAGCCAGGCCTCGCCATGCGCCTCGTGGCCGCCGTTGTCGCGCTGGTCGCCGAAGTCGAGGACGTTGCGCGCCGTGCTTTCGAGGTCCACGTTCGGTCGGCCCGTGGCTTGACCCACGGAGATCACGGCGTCGGGCCGATGTCGGTCGATGGCATCGTGGAGTGCGTCCGTCACGAGCGTGCGGTCGACCGGGAGGATCTCCGTGCAGAGCTGCAGACGCGGATGCAGGGGCGCGCCGGCCTGCAGCGCCAGCACGAGCTCGCGACTCGGGTTGATGCTTTCGCCGCCGAATGGCGCGAATCCGGTGAGGAGCAGTCGCAGAGGCCGGGACGAAGGCTGCCTGTCGGGTTCAGGCTTCCCGGAGTTTCGCGCCACGAGATCGCTCAGCGCTCGTCGGCGTGTCGGTGATACACGCCGCGCTGGCCCGCGGTCTCCTCGACGGCGCATCGCAGCACGCGGACTTCGACGTCACCGAAGGTCCGAGCGAGGCGACGGATGAGTTCGCGCCCGATCCACGTGGCGAGGTTCTCGGCCGACACGTTGTTCATCGGCATGACGATCACGTCCGCGTCGGGTGCGGCGTAGTAGCGCTCGGCGAAGTGCACCTCGGTGATGCCGTCGCCACGCCGCGTGACGCGCAGCGCCGGATTCTCTCCGGGCACGAGCCAGTGCTCATCGAGTTCGTCGACCAGCTGGCGGATCACGGGCTTGACGCGCTTGAAGTCCATGACCAGGCCGAAACCGGAGAGCGCGGCATCGATCTCCACGAAGACCCGGTAGTTATGGCCGTGCAGCCTCTCCGCCGTTCCGTCGGGGAACAGCAGGAAGTGCGCGGCGGAGAACTTGAGGTACTCCTTCTCGATCTCGATGGACCAGCGTTCCATGCTCGCAGGATAGGAAACGCGACGCGATCATGCAGGTGGGGGCGACCTGGCGGGGCGGTACGGAGTAGTCTGGGTGGCCGCGCCCCGTCGGTGGTTGTCGCGCCGGACCCGTACCGGTGGGCGGGCCGGTGGCGCGAACATGGTCGCTCCGGAGCCAGACGATGCATCGATCCCGCCGCCTGGCCGTGCTGGTGCTCGCGCTGCTTGCCTTCTGCGCCCCGCCCGCCGGCGCGACCTGGTCGATCATCCTGATCAACACATCGACGGGGGAGATCGGGATCGCGTCGGCGACCTGCCTCGAGGGCCTCGACCTGCGCAAGCTGCTGCCGGTCATGGTCGTGTCGAAGGGCGCCGGCGTGGCGCAGAGCCAGATCGACACCGGCGCCAAGAACCGCAAGAAGATCTTCGAGCAGCTTCAGCTGGGCACGCCGCCGGCGGAGATCATCGAGATCGCGCTCGCAGGCGACCTGAGCAAGAAGCAGCGCCAGTACGGCATCGCCGATCTCTCGCCGGATGCGGCGGGTTACACCGGCGAGAACGCCTCGATCTTCAAGGCGGATGTGCACGGGAGCTTCGGCGACTACGTCTACGCGATTCAGGGCAACATCCTCACGGGCGCGCCCGTGATCGACGCCGCGGTGCAGGCCGTGATGTTCACGGACGGCCCGCTGGCAGATCGGTTGATGGCCGGAATGGAGGCCGCGCGCTCGTTCGGAGGCGACGGGCGCTGCTCGTGCAGTCCCTCGGATGCCACGGGCTGTGGTTCGCCGCCGGTGAACGGTTTCACGAAGTCGGCGCACATCGGCTTTCTCATGGTCTCGCGCGCGGGAGACACCGACGGCCCGTGCAACGCCCAGGGCTGCGCGTCGGGCACGTACTGGCTGAATCTGAACATCGCTGGAACGGGCGCTGCGGATCCGGATCCGGTCGACCTGCTGCAGGCCGCGTATGGGGAGTTCAAGAAGGCGGCTCAGGGGCATCCCGACGGCCTGCGCTCGCTGGCCGCTTTCGATGACGATCAGGTGCTCGGCGACGGCAGCAGCACGCGCCAGCTCGAGGTGGCGCTGCTCGACCTGGACGGCATGCCGATCACGCACGGCGGCGCCACCCTGACGGTCACGCATGCGCCGGGCAGCGCGGGGCTCGCGCAGCTGCAATCGGTGCTCGACCGCGGCGACGGGACCTACGCTCTGCAGTTCCTCGCCGGCGCGGGGCTCGGCACGGATGTCCTCGCCGTGCGCGTGGACGACGGCGCGATGGCTGCCACGCTCTACCCGTACCCGACACTCGAACACCGACTCGCGCTCGTCTCCGTCAGCGACATGCTGTCCGCCGCGGGCGGTGGCTTCGACTTCGATCTCCTGGGCCCGACGGCAGCGGCGGGACGCGATGCGGTCCTGCTGCTGTCCGCCTCCGGCAGCCGGCCGGGCGTGAGCCTGCCGGGAGGCGCGCTGCTGCCGCTCAATCCAGACCGACTCTTCGCGCTCAGTCAGCACTTCGGCGCGGCGGGCGTGCTCGTGAACAGTCCGGGAAGGCTCGATGGCCTGAGCCACGCGAGCGTGAGCTTCCTGCCGCCTGCGGGAAGCCTCCTGCCGCTGGTGGGGCACTCACTCTCGGCCGCGTGGGCCACCTTCCGTCCCGCCGACTTCGCGAGCAATGCGCTGAGCTTCGTCATCACGCCCTGAGCGGTCGCACCCGATCCATGCCGGGCGCCCGCTCGCGGAAAATGTCGGCAGGATCGGCGTCGCGCGCCTTGACATCGCGGGCCATCCCGCTTTGGATGACGCCTCCCCCGAATGCCACCGCGCCTTTCCCCCGGCGCGCCCTCCCCTCGCGGACGTCTCGCATGCTCCTGAATGCACCGCTTCGTGTCGTGTCCGGCCTCGCGCTGCTCGCATCTGCCGGCCTCGCCCAGACCGACTTCAACGTGACGCGCCTGTCCGCGGTGGACGCTCACGGCGACTACAACGACATCTGGGGCTACGTGGCTCCGGACGGTCGTGAGTACGCGCTGCTGGGAGGGCGTGACGGCACGGTGATCTACAACGCGACGGATCCGCTCCATCCTCACGAGGTCGGATACTTCCCGGGCACGCAATGCCTCTGGCGCGACCTCAAGAGCTGGCAGCACTACGTCTACGTGGTCAACGACTGCTCGGGCGGCGTCGAGGTCTTCGACATGCTGAACCCCGAGCAACCCGTGCTCGTGAACAGTTTCGGCGTGAGCCTGCTCAAGCACGCGCACAACATCCAGGTGGACCTGCAGACCGGGAAGCTCTACGTGTGCGGCACCGATGCGGGCATGGCCATCTACGACCTCGTGGTCAACCCGGTCAATCCACCGCTGGTGAAGACGTGGACCGGTCAGGGCGTGCCCTCCGGTCCGGGCCTCAACGGGTACACGCACGATGTCTACGTGCACGACGGCCTCGCGCACGTCGGGATGATCCAGGACGGCCTCTACGCGATCCTCGACGTCTCGAATCTGCCGACGATCACCGTCGTGGGAGCCAAGGCCTCGCCGGCCGACTTCACGCACAGCACGTGGACCACGGATGACGACAACGTGGTCGTCATCGCGGACGAGACGACGGGGATCCGCAACCTCACCGTGTGGAACATCACGGACAAGCTGCATCCGAAGCTCCTCTCGAACATCTCGCAGGGCGGGAACACCATCCCTCACAATCCGTTCATCAAGGGCCACGTGGTGCATGCGTCGTACTACGACCGCGGCTACATCGCATGGGACATCGCGAATCCCGCCCACCCCGTGAAACTGGGCCAGTTCGAGACCTCGCCTCCGTCGACGATCATGGGTCTTCCGATGGGCGCCTGGGGCTGCTACCCCTTCCAGCCTTCCGGCTTCATCTACGTGAGCGACATCGCGCTCGGGCTCCAGATCCTCAAGCTCAACACGCCGGTGCCCGCCGATCCGGGTGGCCGGCCGACGCTCTCCGAGATCTGGCCGGAGAAGCTGGGCACGGGCAGCGCTTTGCCGTCCACCGTGCTCCTGAGCGGCGCCACGTTCAGCGACGCCACCGTGGTGCACTTCGGAGACGTGACGCTGCTCCCGGGCGAGTTCTCGGTGCTGGACGATCAGGTCATCGCGATCTCGCCGCCGCCCGCCGTGTCCGGCTCGGGACTGGTCCAGATCAGCGTCGAGAACGCCATGGGTGACTCGGTCGCGCTGGCGGTGCCGCTCATCGTTCCGGGAACGCCGCGGCTCGAGTCCGGCCCTCAGCACCTGGCTGTCGGCGACTCGGTGGTGCACACGCTGACCAGCCAGGCAGGCGACCTCCAGTTCCTGGCGCTCTCGATCTCGGCGCAGCCTTCGGTGGCCAGCAAGGTTTCCTTCGCCATCGGTGCAGGTTTCACGAACCTCTTCCTGTTCGCGCCACTCGCGGCCGGCCCGGGGGGCACGACGACGCTGCCTTCCTTCACGATCCCGGCGGCAGGTGCAGGCCTGACCGTCTACTGGCAGTTTGCCGCGCTGGATGCCGCGCACACTTATCCGGCTCCCATGAGCAACGCCACGATTCTCGACATCGCGCCCTGACAGCTGTCCTGCGTGCTGCGCCTCCCGGCGCTCATGACTGCGCCGTGGTTCCGGGCAGCCTGACGGCCGGGCCACGTCGGCCACTCATTCCGGCCAGGATGGGGGGGGATGCCCGGCCATCTCGCGCAAGTCGTGGACGCCGCATGACCGATGAAGTCAAGCTCCCCTCGGCGGGGATTCCCTTGGCGGAGGTTCGGCGTGGCAGACCAGGAAGTGCCGTTTGATGGCGTGAACGACCGGCGCAGTTACGAGGACCGGCGGCACAAATTCCTGCCGGTCAAGCTGTACCCGGTCGCGGGCGAGGAGATCTCGATCCTCGACCTGCTCACGCGCTTCTCCGACGAGAAGTACCAGCGCGCCGGCATCTCGCGCCTCGCGGACCTGCACCTCAAGGTCGGGACGTCGGCGCGGTACCGCCTCGACGGCGATCTGGTGCCGCTCGACGCCGCGGCACCGCTGACGCTCGAGCACGTCAAGGGGCTCGTCTACCCGCTGCTGCGCCACGACCAGATCGAGAAGCTGGAGCGCGAGTATCCGCAGGACGTCGACGCCGCCTTCCACCTCGAGGAGGACGGAGGCATGAACTTCCGCATCAATGCCTTCCACGACCGCGACGGTCTGGCCTGCGTCATCCGCTCGCTGCCGCGCGTGATCCCGAGCATCGACACGCTGGGATTCCCCGAGATGGAGGTCCTCAAGCACATCCTGAAGATGAGCCAGGGCCTCGTCGTCATCACCGGCATCACGGGCTCGGGCAAGAGCACGACCATCGCGGCCATCATGGCCGAACTGAACCGCAGCCAGAACCTGCGCGTCATCACGCTCGAGGACCCCGTCGAATTCGTGATGAAGAACGACAAGTGCCTCATCTCGCAGCGCGAGGTGGGCCTGCACACGCCGACGTTCCACGGGGGCCTGCGCTCCGCGCTGCGCGAAGACCCCGACGTCATCATGGTGGGCGAGATCCGTGACACCGAAACGGCCACGCTGGCTCTGTCCGCGGCCGAGACCGGGCACCTCGTGTTCAGCACGCTGCACACGCGCGATGCCAAGGGCGTGGTCACGCGCATCGTGGACCTGTTCCCGGCCGAACGCAGCAAGGAAGTCATGTCGCAGCTGTCGTTCAGCCTGGCCTACGTGATCGCGCAGAAGCTGCTGCCGCGCAAGGACGGCAAGGGCCGCGTCGCAACCTACGAGATCATGAAGAACATCCCGGCGATCTCGAACCTGATCCGCACGGGCAACTGGCACCAGATCTACGCCACCATGCAGCTGCAGGCCAAGGAGCACATGGTGACCATGGAGAAGCACCTCATGTCGCTCGTGGCCAAGGGACTGATCACGATGGACACGGCCCAGATGTACTCCAACGATCCCAGCCAGCTGCAGGCCGGGAGCACCTCGTCCGTGCCGGTCGGCTACTGATCAGCGGGCGGCAGGCATCCGCCAGCCGCCTCGCTTCGGCGATGATGCGTTCGCGCAGCTGAACGAGTCTGTCCACAGCCCGGTCGATGGCCGGTGTGCGGCACCAGGCGCTCCATGCGGGAACTTCCCGTCGGCGTCCGACCGGTCAGTCCGTTGGTCCCCGGCTCTCCGGTGCGTATAAGAGCAGTCATCATGTTCGGCAGGGAAAGTCCATCACCGGCCATCGCCTCCGCGCTGGTGATCCTGCTCGGGTTGTCGGTGGCTGTCTTCACCTTCAACCTCACGCGCGGCGTCGAAGCGCAGCAGTGGGAAGACCAGTTCGGGGAGAGCGGCTCGCGCTACGCACAGCGCCTGGCGGACGGCATCACGCAGCAGACCGACCTGCTGCGCTTTCTGTCCACGCTGTTCACGCTCGAAGCAAGCGGCAGGACCGGCATGCGGCTGAGCAGCGAGGATCTGCGCGCCTTCGTCGATCCGGTCTTCGCGCGCGCCCAGGACAGCCGCTACGGGCCGCTGCGCACGGTGGCCTGGGTGCAGCGCGTGGAGGCAGGGGACCTGTCCAGCTTCGTGCGCATCCGCCGGGTCGAGGGCGACGATGCCCGATTCACGGTGCATGACCGGATGCTCGATGCCGTCGAGCAGGACTCAGTCCATGACGTCGTGGATCATGCCTGCAGCCGCTATTCCTACGAGCAGGTGGAGGGGCTCGCTCTGTCGAGCGATCCGAAGCTGGCGGCCGTGCTGGAGGAGGCCGCCACGAGCGGTGCCGCTGCGATGAGCGGTCCGACCCGGCCGCTTTCGGACGAGGCGGATCCGCTGAAGCTCGACGTCCTGGTGGCCCTGCCCGTCTATCAGGGCGGCGCCACGCAGCGACCGCCCGCCGTCACCGACCGTGTGAAGGGCTTCGTGATCGGCATGTTCTCGCTGCAGGACCTGCTGCAGCAGGCCCTGAGGCAGCCCGACCACCTGGACCCCTCGCCCGAGGTGCATCTCGCGCTCTACGACGAGAAGGGCGAATTGCTTGCGGAGGAGGGGCGGCCGGCCATGGCCGGATTTGCCCCGTCCCGCCATGACCTGGAGGTCTTCGACCGGCTGTGGACGGTGCTCGTCTCGCCCGTGAGCCGTCCGGCACCCAGCGTGGACGAGTTCCTCGCGAAACCCTCCACGCTGCTGACGGCATCCATCTGCATCATGGTGCTGCTCTTCGCGTGGATCACATGGACCATGAGCCGGCGCAGCGAAGTGATCCAGCAGCGGGTCGCGGCGCAGACGGCGGAATCGCGCCAGAAGACGCTCGAACTCGAGCGCAAGGAGCGCGAGCTGAACGACGCCAACCGCCGGCTGCTCGAGATGTCCAACACCGACCCGCTCACGAGCATCCTCAACCGGCGTGCCTTCGAGGTGCAGGTCGACAAGGAGCGAGAGCGCGCCCAGCGCACCGGCGTCCCCTTCGGGCTGTTGATCTTCGATGTGGACAGCTTCAAGGACTACAACGACCGCTACGGGCATGCCGCCGGCGACGAGGTGCTGCGGCGCGTGGCGGGGATCATCAATGCCGAGGCGCGGCGCATCGATACCGTCGCCCGCTACGGCGGCGAGGAATTCGTCGTCCTTGCCACGGGCACGGACGCCGTGGGTCTGCTCGCCCTGGGTGAGCGCATCCGCGGACGGGTTCAAGACGCCGCGATCGTCCACGCCTCCATGCCGAAGGGCGTCATCACCGTGAGCGGTGGCGGCTCGCTCAGCAACGCCGCCGTGGGGCACGATGCGAAGCTCGCGTTCGAGGTCGCGGACCGCTGCCTGTATCAGGCGAAATCCACGGGTCGCAATCGAGTCGTCATGGTGATGTGATGGGGCCCGCCGCGCCCGGCGCGGCACGCAGCCCGGCAACCGGAAGTCCGCCGCGGAGGGTCGCACATGCACGGGACATCGCCGCTGGAAGCCGTTCCGACGCGGGGGCGGATGGCCCGAGACGTCAGCGCCGCGCTTCTGGCGCGGCCGCGTTCGCTGCCCTGCATGTACTTCTACGACGATGTCGGCAGCGAGCTGTTCGAGCAGATCACGCGCCAGCCGGAGTACTACCAGACACGCACCGAGGAAGCCCTGCTCGCCGCCCGGGCCGGCGAACTCGTGGCGGAGCTGGCGCCGGGCGAACTCGTCGAGCTCGGCAGCGGTGCGGGGCGCAAGGTGCGGCTGCTGCTGGACGCCATGGCCGCGCGCGGCGAGTTGCAGCGCTGTCTGCTCTTCGACGTCAACGCGCTGTACCTGCGCAGTTCGGTCGCGAGGTTGACGGCCGAGTATCCCGGCGTCGGAATCGAGGGTGTCACCGGCGATTTCCAGCGTGACCTTGCGCGCCTGCTGCGCGTGCCCGGCGGCCCGCGCCGACTCGTGCTGTTTCTTGCCGGCACCATCGGCAACCTCCCGCCCGGGGAAGTGCCCGGATTCCTGACGCGCGTGCGCGCGCTGCTCGCGCCGGGCGACGCGCTGCTCGTCGGCGTCGACACGGTCAAGGACCCCGACGTGCTCAGGAGGGCCTACAACGACCGGGCCGGCATCACAGCTGCCTTCAACCGCAACATCCTGCGCGTGATGAACCGCGAGTTGCGCGCCGATTTCCGGCCCGAGCGCTGGGAGCACGTCGCCTTCTGGGACGAGGAAAATGCCTGGATCGAGATGCGCCTGCGCAGCGCGGTGGCCCAGCGCGTGACGATCCACGGGCTCGGGCTGGTGCTCGACTTCCGCGCCGGCGAAGAGCTGCGCACGGAGCTCTCGGCCAAGTACACGCGCGACTCCTTCGCAGCGCGCGCGGTCGGCTCGGGGCTGTCGCTCACGCGCTGGGACACCGACAAGGCGGGCCGTTTTGCGCTCGCCCTGCTGAAGCCGGAGCCCGTCCCCGCATGATGCGACTCACGCTCCCGCTCATCGAGCGAGTGTGCGCCGCCTGGCGCCGCAGCGACGAGATCTTCGCGCTGCTCGCGCCCGACGCCCTCCACGCCCGACCGATCGCGCTGCGGCATCCCTTCGTCTTCTATCTGGGGCACCTGCCGGCCTTCGCCTGGAGTCAGGTCTGTCGTCCGCTGCTCGGGGTCAGCGGGAGCAGGCCCGACTTCGAGGATCTCTTCCAGCGCGGCATCGATCCGCCCGACATGGCCGACCTCGGAGTCCGGGAGGGGCAGCTGGCGCCCCTGTCGCAGGTCGACCCTGCGCGCTGGCCGGCGGTGGACGAGATCATCGCGTGGCGCGACGAGGTGCGCGCCGCGCTGCGCGAGGCCTTCGCCGTCGTGGCGGACCGGCAGCTGCACAAGCAGCACGTCATGGCGCGAGGCGGCCGAGCCTTCTACGCGGTGCTCGAGCACGAGCTCATGCACCACGAGACGCTGCTCTACATGCTCGCGCAATTGCCGCCGTCCGCGCGGCGCCCGCCCGCCGATCGGCCCCCGCCGTCCTTCGTGCCGGGCGCGGCGCGGCGTACCGTGCGCATCCCCGCGGGCCGCGCCGTGCTCGGTGCGCGCTACGACGACATCCCCTTCGGCTGGGACAACGAGTTTCCGCAGCTCGCCGTGGAAGTGCCCGCGTTCCAGATCGACAGCACGCCCGTGACCAATGGCGACTTCGAGGAGTTCATGCGCGCCGGCGGCTACGCGAAGCCCGAGCTGTGGACGGCGGACGGCTGGCGCTGGTGCCGCTCCCGCGAGCAGACGCATCCCGATTGCTGGGTCACCCGCGATGGCGAACTCCATTACCGCTCGCTCTTCGACGAGTTGCCACTGCGGCGCGTCTTCGACTGGCCGGTGTCGGTCTCCTGGTCCGAGGCAGCGGCCTTTGCGCGGTGGCGCGGCGCCCGTCTGCCGACCGAGGCCGAGTACCACCGAGCCGCACACGGAACGCCCGACGGCAGCACGCGACGTCGCCCCTGGGGCGATGCCGAGCCCGCACCGCGGCACGGCAACTTCGACCTGCAACGCTGGGATCCCGTACCCGTGGGCAGCCACCCGGAGGGCGCCTCGGCCTTCGGGGTTCACGAACTGGTCGGCAACGGCTGGGAGTGGACCTCGACCGTCTTCGCGCCATTTCCAGGCTTCACGCCCTACATGCCCGACTACCCCGGCTACTCGTCGGATTTCTTCGACGGCAAGCACTACGTGCTGCTCGGCGGCAGCTTCGCGACTGACGCGCACCTGCTGCGTCGAAGCTTCAGGAACTGGTTCCAGCCTCACTACCCTTACGTGTTCAGCAAGTTCCGGTGCGTGATGGACTCGTAGGAGGCGGCGCGCTTGGGGCGCGGCTTCGCTTGGCCGGGGGCTGCCCCTGGGGGCGAGATGGGCGGGAGTCGCTTGGCACGGGGAGTGCGCGGGGCGGGAGGGTTGTCCGGCGCTGCGCCCGTGGGGCAACAGGACGCGGAGCAATTCCGGGAGCGGCGCCCTTCGCGCCGGACAAACCTCCCGTCCCGCGCACGCACGCCGAGGCACGGGGTTCCGCGCCATGCGGGGGTGGGGCGGGTCCCG
>JBBQUR010000012.1:0-158873 GCA_038212275.1 Planctomycetota bacterium | reverse complement strand
TGCCGGTGCCGAAGCCGACGGATGAGGAAGGGGACGCGACGGGGCGCTGAGGGGGCGCGGCTTCGCTTGGCCGGGGGCTGCCCCTGGGGGCGAGATGTGCAGGAGTCGCGTGGCACGGGGAGTGCGCCGGGCGGGAGGATTGTCCGGCGCTGCGCCCCTGGGGCAACAGGACGCGGAGCAATTCCGGGAGCGGCGCCCTTCGCGCCGGACAAACCTCCCGTCCCGCGCACACGCCGAGGCGCGCTTTTCCGTGCCGGGCGAAGCGGTCAGCACTCCCGGCGCTTGCGCTCCACGACGCCGTCGCACGCCCGCTGAGGTTGAACGTCCGGACGGCGAGCGCGCCCGGCCGGTGTCTCGGGCGGAACGGTGGCCGAGACGAATGATGAAGCTCTGCCGGAACGCGAGCGCTGAGAAGTCGTGTGCTGCCCACGTGTGAGTCGGTTCAGCTGACGCGTTCCGTCCCCGCCACGGCGTGACGCGTTCTCTGTGCCTGCCGCCCGTCGTGTTCATTCCGCGCTGTGCCTTGCACGCCGAGCGTTGCCCGCCCGAGAACTTCGAGCTGATGGATTCGGCACCGTGCATCGCGCCTTCCCCATCCCCGCCCAAGCGATGCCTGACCGCATGCCGAGTCCATCACCATCTCATGGCGGAAAATGCGTTCCCCCAAAAGCCCACGCGTGAGGCGCAGCGAAGCGCCCGCCGGAAGCTGCCCCCCCGCATGGCACGGAAGCCCGTGTCTCGGCGTGTGCGCGGGACGGGAGGTTTGTCCGGCGCGAAGGGCGCCGCTCCCGGAAACATGACGCGTCCTGTTGCCCAAGGGGCGCAGCGCCGGACAATCCTCCCGCCCCGCGCACTCCCCGTGCCACGCGACTCCCGCCCGTCTCGCCCCCAGGGGCAGCCCCCGGCCAAGCGGAACAGCGCCCCACCCGCGACCTCCCCTGCTTCATCCGTTCGTCGCCGTGAAGTCCTCCTCGAAGAACACGTAATGCGTCCGCGCCATCCCCACCGCAGCGTAGGTGGCCTGCGCGCCGCGGTTGTCCTGTTCCACGTAGAGGCGGATGCCGCAGACCTCGGGGTCGCGTCGCGCTTCGTCGCGCACGGCGGCGTGCAGGGCGCGGTACACGCCGGAGCCGCGCGCTTCCGGCAGCACATAGACGCTCTGGATCCACCAGAACCAGCCGTCGCGCCAGTCGCTCCATTCGCGCGTCAGGAGCAGGGCACCCACGACGCGGCCCGCGCGTTCGGCGACGAGGTAGCGGCCGCGCGCCGGGTCCTGCAAGGCGTGCTGCACGCCCCGGTGCAGGCGCGCCTCGTCGAGCCCCCGGTCTTCCGTCTCGCGCGCCATCGAGGCGTTGAAGGCCACGAGCGTGGCCAGATCCCCGGGCCGCGCCGCGCGTACGGACGGGACGCCGTGCGGCTCCGACGGCTGCGGTGCGGCGCCGGCGTCGTCGCTTGCGGCGTCGTCGGCCGCTGCGGTGTCGCCTGCGGAGTCATCGCCGGCGGCGGCGGCGTCATCGTCGTCAGCGCCTCGGTCCCTGCCATGCCTGGTTCGTTCAGCACTCATCAACTCATCTCCTCGGCCACGCCGCGAGCTCGTCATCATGCCGTGCGTCCGCCGCGCGCGCATCCCGGACGGCACTGAGTTAGGCTGCCGCCCTCGTCATTCGTGACACGCCCGGTGCGACGCATGCCAGCGCCACCGCGCGCGGCACGCGGACCTTCGTGGAGGCACGTCCAGCATGGAGTCGAGCACGCACCGCGAGCCGTTGCGCATCGGAGGAGCCCGGCGCGAGACCGGGATCCGGGACACGATCCGCAGCCCCTACGACGGAGGCGTCGTGGGAGAGGTCGCGGTCGGCGGCGCGGCGGACATGGACGACGCGATCGCCGCCGCCGTGGAGGCGCAGCCCGCGATGGCCGCGCTGCCGAGCCACCGACGGGTGGCCATCCTCAACCAGGTGGCGCGGCGCATCGGCGAGACGAGCCGCGACCTGGCGCTGCTCATCGCACGCGAGAGCGGCAAGCCGATCCGCTACTGTCGCATCGAGGTCGCGCGCGCCAGGCTGACGTTCGAGCTCGCGGCGGCCGAGGTCTCGCGCAACACGGGCGAGGTCGTGCCGATGGACCTGGCCGCCCACGGCGAGGGCCGGCTCGCGCTCACCGTGCGCGTGCCGCGCGGCCCCGTCGCGGCCATCTCGCCCTTCAACTTCCCGTTGAACCTCGTCGCGCACAAGCTGGCGCCCGCGATCGCGGCCGGCGCGGCCGTCGTGCTGAAACCGCCGCCGCAGTGCCCGCTCACGGCGCACCGGCTCGCGCAACTCTGCGAGGACGCCGGCCTGCCGCCGGGCGCGCTCTCGGTCGTGCATTGTCCGCCGGACGTGGCGCAGCGCATGGTCGTGGATGAGCGCATGGCGGTGCTGTCGTTCACCGGCAGCGCGGACGTCGGCTGGCAGCTCAAGGCGCTGGCCGGACGCAAGCAGGTGCTGCTCGAGCTGGGCGGCAACGCGCCCTGCCTCCTCGACGAGGGAACCGACCTGACGGCTGCGCTGCCGACGCTGCTGAGCGCGGCCTGGGCCAACGCGGGGCAGGTCTGCGTCCGCGCGCAGAGGCTGCTGGTGCACGAGTCGATCGCGGACGAGTTCACGGCGCGTTTCGTGGAGGCGACGCGCGCGGTGGCCTGCGGCGATCCGCTCGACGAGGACACCGTCGTGGGCCCGCTCATCGAGGCGCGCCATGTCGAACGCGTGCTGGCCTGGACGCGCGAGGCCGTGGCAGGCGGCGCGCGCCTGCTGTGCGGCGGCGAGGCGATCGGCAGCGTCGTGCAGCCGACGGTGCTGACCGGCGTGCCGTCCGGCGCACGCCTCTGCCGCGAGGAAGTGTTCGGGCCGGTGACGCTGATCGAGCGCTTCACGAGCTGGCCCGAAGCGCTCGCCTCCGCCAACGACACGCGCTACGGCCTGCAGGCCGGCGTCTACACCAACGACCTCGGCCGCGCGCTGGCTGCCTTCCGCACGCTGCGCTACGGCGGCGTCATGCTCAACGACGCGCCGAACTTCCGCGTGGACAACATGCCCTACGGCGGCACGAAGGACAGCGGCTTCGGACGCGAAGGTCTGGCGGCGGCCATCGAGGAATACACCGAGCCGCGTCTGCTCGTGCTGCGCGCCGCAGCGCCCGGCTGACTCCGTGTTGCGCACGGTGCCCCGGCACGCGGGACGGCATCGCTTGCGGCGCACGGCGCGACGCGTCAGCGGAAGCGGCGGCACCAGGCGCAGTCGTCGTCGGTCCAGAGTGCCTTGGCCGGGCCGATGGCGGCGCCGGTGTAGCCAAGCTGTTCGAGACCCTCCAGGTCGGCGCCACCGGTGCCGGACTCGGCGGCCCAGCCGCGGTCCGACGCCGCACGCAACCAGTCGATGAGCCGGGCCCGCAGCTGTTGCGCGGCCTGCGGCCGCTCGTCCGCGAGATCGTGATCGCAACCCGGATCCGCCGACAGGTCGTACAGCTCGACCTGATGCTTCTGCACAGCGTGCTCCATGCGCGGCGTGCGGTAGCCGGCCAGCGACAGGATGAGGTGCTGACCGCGCCACGTGACCGAGGCGCACAGTCCTCCGGCCGCCAGCGCGAAACGCGGCGCGCTCTCCGTGGCCCCCGCGTCCTGCAGCGGCAGGTCGCGCCCGGGGAAGGGCGCCTCGGCCAGCCCGGCGAGGTCGAGCAGCGTGCGCGCCACATCGAGGTGGCTCACCGGCAGCGTCACGCGCGTGCCCGCTGGCGACGCGGCGCCGGCGTGCTCCGCGCCGACCGCGCGCGGCAGCGCAAGAATCAGCGGGATGTGCAGCGTGTCCGGATACAGGCCGTCGTGGTTGAACCAGATGCCGTGCTGCCCGAGCGACTCGCCGTGGTCGCCGACGAAGGCGATGAGTGCACCGCTCAGCGGTCCGGCGTCGAGCAGGCGCGAGAGCTCGTGGTCCAGCGAGGCGATCTCGGCGCGATATTGCGCGCGCGGGAACTCGAGGTCGCGCAGTCCGGCCATGTCGGGCGGGAGGACGCCCTCCGGCAGGTTCAGCGGCGGAAGCGCTGCATCCGCGGGGTCCTTGTCGCGCGGGTAGTAGCGGCGATCGAAGGCTGCGGGCGGCGCGTACTTCCAATGGGCGTCGAAGACGTGCAGCCACACGAAAAGCGGCCGGCCGTCGCGCTCGGGAAGCCAGCGCTCCAGCACGTCGATCGAGGCGCCGGAGGGTCGCGGCACGTAGGGCGGCCAGCTCACGCGGTCGAAGCCCTGGCCGAGGCCGCTGCCGCGCGGCCCGAGGTGTTCCGTGGAGAGCACGGCCCAGGTCGCGTAGCCCGCGTCGCGGAAGCTCTCGGCCAGCGTGGGCGCCACGTCGGACAGCGCCGTGACGTTTTCCAGGATGCCGACGTCGCGCGGGTGCACGCCCGTCATGAGCGCCATGTGCGAGGGATTGGTGACGTTGGCCGGCGAGAAGGCATCGCTGAAGAACACGCCGCGCGCGGCGAGGGCGTCGAGGCTCGGCGTGTCGATGACCACGCCGGAGTGCGCGGCGCCGAGGTGGTCGCCGCGGTGCGTGTCCGTCGTGATGAGCAGCACGTCGGGGCGATGCGCCGCGGGGCCGCTGCCGGCGGGCTGCTCCAGCGCGGCTTCGGCGACGACGCAGCCCGCCTCGCCGCCATCGTCCGCGCGGCAGCGCAAGCGCAGCGTGACGTCGCGACCGGCCAGCGAGCCCAGCGCCATGCGGCCGGCATGCCAGCGCGAGGCCTCGTCGAGCGCGCGCTCGAAGGCGATGCGCTGCTCGAGCGGCGGCGTGTCGCTGGCCGAGGCGTCGCCCTCTCGCGCGGAGGCGTCCGCTCCGGAGGCGTGTTCTCCGGAAGCGTCCTCGGTCACCGCCACGCGGATCTCCAGCGTGACGCCCGTGCCGAGGCGACGCACCGAGGGCGGCTGCGCGCAGGACCACGTCAACCAGCCGTCGCGCGGCACGCGGAAGCGGGCGACGACGTCGCGCCCCGAGCAGACTCCGACGCCGCGGCGCGCCTCCCCGTCCACGAGCACCAGTTCCGGCGCGAGCGCGGGGTCCGGCAGCAGCGCGGCCGCGGCAGCGCGACGCAGCGAGAAGCCGCGCAGCGCATAGGTCCGTGCATCGCCGTCGAGGCGCAGCGCCAGCGCGTTGAAGGGCCCGGCCGCACGCACCTCCAGCGGAATGGGCAGCGTGATCGGGACGAGCTCGCCGCCCGAGTGCAGCAGCGTGGCCTCCGTCTGCGCGGCGATGCGGCCCGCCCGATGGAACTCCACGCGCACGGCGCCGTGTCCGTTGAGCTGGATCGGCACGCGCAGCTCGTTGAACCCGGCCGGGTCGAAGTCGCCGCGACGCGTCACGCGCACGAGCTGGTCGACGCGCTCCGCCTTCAACTGCAGCAGGCGGCCGTCCTCGTCCCGGGGTGCGCCCGGCCGCTGGATCGTCGCGCGCTCGGGCGCCTCGACGATCCAGTCCGCGCTGCCGTCGAGCAGGTCGAAGGCGACGACCTCCGCGGTCGCTGCGATCGGCGCGGCCTCGGCAGCCGGCGCAAGCGCCAGTCGCTGGAAGGAGGTCGGCGACGTGGCCCCGTCCGGCGACGCCGCCGGATCCGCCGAGCCGCATGCCGTGATCAGCGTGATCAGCGCGACGTGCGCGATGTGCGCAAGCAGCGCCGCGCCACGGAAGGCGCCCCGTGCAGCGTGGCCCAGGGCGTCCCGGCGGGAGCCCGATCGCGGCTGAAACAGCTTCCGTGTCATGATCGCGCCCACTCTACAATGCGCCGCACAGCGCGAGGGTGGCGGAACGGCAGACGCGCCGGACTTAGGATCCGGTGGAGCAATCCGTGGGGGTTCGACTCCCCCTCCTCGCACCATGCGCAGAGGCCTGCGTTCGCAGCGAGTTCAGCGCACCGCGCTCTCGCGGTCAGCCGGGACCGAGCGCGAGTCGTTCAGCCTTCCGGTGCCACCGGTTCGGGCGTGAAGAACTTCGGGTAGCCGTCGTCGTTCATCAGGTCGTAGCCGACGAGGCCGCAGACGAAATCGACGACTTCGCCGGCGTTGAAGTAGAGCCCCCCGTTCACGCCGGGCAGGAAGACGGCTCCGCCGATTCGAAATCCTTCGAGCTTCGGGAAGTCGCCTCCCGGCTCCGTGAACCAGGCGTCGTCTCCCGTCATCGCGGGATCGCGACCCGTGGTTCTCCAGATGACTGCGGAGAACGTCCCTGTCGTGCTTCCGCTGTCTGCAGGACGGGGATACTCAGTGTGGAGCCGCAGCTCGTCGCCGTCGTAGCCGATGATGAGTCCCTGCGCGAACAGCCCGTCGCGCACTTCCACGGACTTCCGGCCGAACCACTGCCGTTGATAGGACTCGGTCGAGCATCCGAGGCCGGTGCCGAAGAGCTCGAAGAACTGCACGCTCGCGCCGAGCCCGAAGCCGACCCCGTAGCGCATGTCGATCACGTCGGACAGGTCGCGCACGCGGTCCTCGCCGTACGTCGCGAGCTGCGTGCAGCTCTGGCAGCAGAGCAGCAACCCGGTCAGCATCAGCAGGACGTTCGGCGCGAGTCGACTGTGCATCTCGTGGTCCCCGGAGCCGGGAGGTTCCGGCGCGTTTCATGATGCGCTGCCTGCACGGCCGGCGCCACGGGATCACTGGCGCTTCGCGGCAACCGGCCCCTCCGTCAGCCGCATGGCCGGGGAACCCGACAAGTCATCTCCGACCCGGGCGCGACAGCCTCGAGGGGGACGCCCGAGTCATGCAGCGCAGGTCAGCGCCTTCGCCGGCTCACTGCGCGAAGCTGTTCGCGAAGTTGATGAAGATGTGCAGGCCCACGATCGGAACGTAGAGCGCCAGGCCGATCAGCGCCGCGATGCGCGCATACGGGTGCCAGGCTCGCAGCATGATCCAGCGCGCGCACAGCGCCGTCAGCAGCAGCTTGATGAGCAGGAACTCCGCGTCTCCGAACGACAGCAGCCAGTTCATGATCGGATTGAGCTCGGTGCCGACGTGGCGGCGCAGGAAGCCGATGGTCGCGAACGAGTCGAGCGCCGCCAGAAACAGCAGCATCATCGCGAGCGTGCTGGCCGGCAGGCCGAAGATCAGGGACGTGCGCACCGTGCGAACAGAACAGGAACTCATGGCGTCGGCATCCGAGGGCGCGCAGGACCACAGCGCGCCGGCGAGGGACACCACGCTCATCGTCCGCGCGCGGGGTCGACTTGATCGCCGGCCCTGCGGCTCGGCAGCTCAGCGCGTCCCGCGGACCCGGAGGTCATGTGGTCAGTGCGCGCCCTCGGTCACCGCGTTGCGATTCCACTCCGGGATGCGCACGCGCACGCTCTGCGACCCATCGGGAATGCACTGGCACCCGAGCCGCGACTTCGGTGTGAGACCCACCGCGTTGTCGAGCTGGTCGTCCTCCGCATCGGCGATCTCGTTGCAGCTCTCCGAGCCCTGCTCGACGATCACATGGCACGTCGAACACGCGCTCACGCCTCCGCAGGCATGGTCGAGGTGGATGCCCGCTCCCATGGCGATGTCGAGCACGCTGCCCGGCTGGCCGTCGTGGCCGTACGGGAGTTTCGCGGGATCCACCAGCACGTCGCGCACGTCGCCGGAGTCACCGAGCACGAAGCTCAGCGTGTACTTCTCCGTCGGCAGGTCCGCACGGACCTGCTCGATGTAGGGATTGATGCCACCCATGCCAGAACTGCCTCCGATGTGCGGGGGTCACGTCATAGCGCACGGAGGGCAGCCGCGAAAGGATCGCGCAGGTATCCTCGCCCCGATGAACCATGAGCCTCTGCCCTACCACGAGATTCCCGATCCGCCCGCCGCTCCCGGCGCCGCCGCCGTCGTGCTGCGACTCGTCGACGGACTCGGCTTCCGCTACCGCTGGGCCACCGAGGGCCTGCGTCCCGGGGACGGAGACTTCAGCCCGGGCCCCGACAGCATGTCGCTGCTCGAACTGGTCAACCACATCTGCCGCCTCGCCGCCTGGCTCGACAGGAATCTGGACGGCGCCGTCAGCGAGAGCTCGCCCGCCGATCTGCCCGGCCTGCGCCGGCGGACGCTGGAGCACCTGGTGGCGATCCGCACGAGATTGCTCGTGATGAGCGACGATCAACTCTCCCGATGCAGCCTCGCGCACGCCAAGGGCGCGGCGCCCTTCTGGAACATGATCAACGGGCCGCTCGCCGACGCCCTCACGCACGTGGGCCAGATCAACGCGTGGCGCCGGCTCGCAGGCAACCCGGCGCCGCGGGCGGATGTGTTCCGGGGACGACCGCCGGAGGGCTGTTGAGGGACGGCTTTGTTTTGCTTACGCGCAGGGAGTGCTGACCGCACTGTGGCGTGGAGGTCGGGAGTCGTGTGAGGCGGTGAGTGCGCGGGGCGGGAGGATTGTCCGGCGCTGCGCCCCTGAGGCAACGGGCCGCGTCATGTTTCCGGGAGCGGCGCCCTTCGCGCCGGACAAACCTCCCGTCCCGCGCTCGCCGAGGCACGCTTTTCCGTGCCGGGCGAGGCGGTCAGCACTCCCGGCGCTTGCGCTTCATGACGCCGGCCCTCGAACGCGGGGATTGAACGCCTGGACGGCGAGCTGCCGAGCACTGCGAAGTCTTCATCCACGTCTCAGGTGCGCAGCCGTCAGCCGCCCCGTGGCGGCACCGGCACCGGCTCAGACGCCCCCTCGGGCGCTGCGTCCGCCGGCGTCGCCGAGGCTTCCGGCGAGACGACGATCCAGGAAGCCTTGTCGCGGGCCAGGTAGTTCCTGGCCAGCAGAGAGAGATCCTCGGGCTTCATCGACTCGTAGTCGGATTGCAGCGAGCGCATCTCGGCCACCACCTGCGGGCGGGTCTGGCAGTCTCCGAGGAGATTGAGCCAGAAGGCGTTCGTGCGCATCTGGTCGCGCAGGCGCTTGAGCAGCGGCTCGCGCTGCCGCTCGAGCTCATCGGCGGACACGCCGTCCGCCGCCAGCGAGTCCGTCACGGCGAGGCACGCCGCCAGCACGGCGTCGGCCTTGGCCGGCTCGGCGGCGACGTTGAGCAGTGTCATGCCGAGACCGGGGAAGACCATGCTGCTCTGGTTGGCGGCCTGCGGGCTGTACGCGACGCCGAGCTTCTCGCGCACTTCGACGCGCAGGCGGTCCGACACCACGCTGCCGAGCAGCGAGAGCTGGCGACGCTGCAATGCCTGCTGCCCGTCGGTGGTCGGGAACACGAGGAAGACGAGCGACTGCGGCACCTCGGTCGGCACCGTGGCGGACTCGTGCAGGCCGGACACGAGCTTCACCGTGAGCCGGTCGCTGTGGTCCTTGGCCGCGCCGCGCGTGGGCAGCTTGCCCAGCGTGCGTGCCACCGCAGCGATCGCGGCGTCCACGTCCACGTCGCCGACGATCGAGACCTCGACCGGGCCGGTGGTCAGCTCCGGGAGCATCCACGCCTTCAGCGCGTCGGCCGTGACGGCCTGGAACTTGTCCTGCGTGGGGAAGCCGAAGCGCGGGTCGCCGCCGTGGAGTTCACCCTGGAAGCGAGTCTGGATCGGCCCGGACGGCTGGTGTGCGAGCTGCTCGTACATCGGCTCGAGGTTCTGCTTGAACTCGCGCAGGCCCTCGTCGCGAAAGCCGGGGTGCACGAGGAAGGCCGTCGTCAACTCGAGCTGCAGAAGCAGGTCGTCGGCGGTGGTGCCTCCGCCGCGTCCGCCCGAGCCCAGCGTGAAGGCATCCTGGCCCACGCCGAAGGACACGCCCACCTGGCGGCCCGCCGTGAGTCGGCGCAGGTCGTCGGCGCTGTGCGCCTGCAGGCCGCCCGCCGTGAACGTGGCGTCGGCGGCCGTCTCGAGCTCGGCCATCGCCGGGTCGAGGGACAGCAGGCCCTGGCCCACGCGCACGTTCAGGAGCACCTGGCGCTCGCGGAAGTCGGTGCGCTTGACGTTCAGGCGCACGCCGTTGGCGAAGCGCACCTGCCAGAAGTCGAGATCTTCGACGTGGTTCTTCTCCACGACTTCGCCCGCGTCGTCGGCCGACGAGGCGTACGCGAACGCGGCCGTGGTGACCGCGGCGGGCGCGAGCACCTCGACCTTGCCGCTCGCTTCCCACGCGGCCTTGAGCGCCGCACCGGCGTCGGCGCCGAGGTCGAGGCCGCCGATCGCGGAGAGCCGAAGGCGGCCTTCCTTCCACGCCGAAGCGAACGCGGCCTGCGCCGCCTCCACCGTGAGCGCCTCGATGGCCGGCTTGAACACCGCGAGGTCCGTGGCCGCATCCGTCGGGACGTAGCGCTCCTCGGCGGCGAGCAGCATCTCGTTGACGTAGCTGCTCGTCGCGCGCGTGGCCTCGCGGGCCACGGCCTCGTCGAGGTCATGCAGCGCATCGGCGCGCAACTCGTCGAGCTCGGCCTGCTGGAAGCCGAAGATCTGCGCCCTGCGCAATTCCTGCTCCGCGGACGAGAAGGCTTCCTTCCACTTGCCCGGCTCGGCCGTGACCGAAAGTTCCTCGCCATCCAGCACGTGCAGGCCGCCGGCCTCGGAAACGGATGCGGCGAGGAAGGGCGCGCCCTCCTTCTTGGCCAGCTCGCGGAAGCGCGTGTTCAGCATGCGGCGCGCGTACTCGAGCGGCAGGTCGCGGAGCTGGTGCGCCTTGTCGAAGGGCTCGTCCACCCAGGGCTTGAGCCGCTCCGCGGACAGCGTCACGACCGGAATCTCGTTGCTGTAGAAGGCGAAGGTGTCCGTCGCGTTGCGCGGCGTGCCGAGGGCGGGTTCGGGCTCCGGCGACGACTCGGGCGCGGCGATGTCGCCGAAGGCCTCGGTGATCATCGCCACGGGGTCCAACGCGCCGAGATCACCGACGATGACCACCGTGAAATTCTCGGGCCGGTACCAGCGCTCGTAGAAGGCACGCACCGTCGGCGAGGTGAACGCCGCACGCACGGACTGCACACCGATCGGGATGCGCGATGCGACGATCGTGCCGCCGAACTCGTCCTTCAGCCCCGCGATGGCGGCGCGGAAATTGACCGAGTCGCGCTCGCGCTCCTCGCCGTCGATGACGCCGATTTCCGCAGCGACTTCCTCGGGCGCGAGCAGCAGGCCGTGCGCCACGTCACCGAGCATCGTGAGCCCCGAGCGCAGCGTCGCCTCGTCGCTGGTCGGCAGGTCGAGCTTGTAGATCGTCTCGCTGAAGCCGGTCGACGCGTTCGTGTCCGCACCGAAGGCCATGCCGTGCTTCTGAAACCACTCCACCAGCGTGCCGGCGGCGAAGTGCTCGCTGCCGTTGAAGGCCATGTGCTCGAGAAAGTGCGCCATGCCCTGCTCGGAGTCGGCCTCGCCGAGGCTGCCGACGTCCACGTGCAGCCGGGCGTAGACGCGCTGGCGCGGCTCGCTGTTCGCCATCCACGCCCAGCGCACGCCGTTGGGCAGCGTGCCGAAGTGCATGCGCGAGTTGACGGGCAGGTCGGAGGTCTCGTGCTCCCAGTGCCTCGGTTCGCCGGAGGCTCGCTGCGCAAGCAGGGCGGAACTCACGCAGAGCAGGGCCAGTGTGGTGTTCAGCAGCTTCATGGTCATCACCTCGGGCTCACGGACTTTTCAATGCCGGGAAAGTCCGATCACTCTAGCGGCGACCGGTGCGGGCCGCCATCACCCCCACCGTGTCGACGCGGTGACGCGCCGACCCTACAATCCGCCGCATGATCGAGGTCTCGGGCCTGACGAAGTCTTTCGACAGGCTGCTGGCGGTGGACCGCGTGGACCTCGAGGTCGGACGCGGCGAGATCGTCGGCCTCGTGGGCGTGAACGGGGCCGGCAAGACCACGCTCCTGCGCATGCTCTGCGGCATCCTGCAGCCCGATGCCGGGAGCATCGTCATCGACGGGCACCCGCTGGTCGCGGACGGCATCGAGGCTCGCGCCGCGCTGGCCTTCGTCCCCGACACGCCCATGCTCTTCGAGCAGCTCACCGTCCTCGAGCACATGCTTTTCGTCGCGAGGCTGTACGGCGTGCGCGACGCGGGCCCGGCCATCGACGCGCTGCTCCAGAGGTTCGAGCTCACGGAGAAGCGCCGCGCCACGGCCTCCAGCCTTTCGCGTGGCATGCGCCAGAAGCTGGCCATCTCCTGTGCCTTCCTGCACGAGCCCGCGGCGCTGCTGCTCGATGAGCCGCTGTCGGGCCTCGACCCGCCCGGCCGGCGCAGCATGTGCGACGCCGTCGCGTCGCGCGCCGCGGCGGGCAGCGCCGTCCTCGTCAGCAGCCACGAGCTCGAGATCATCGAGCGGCTCTGTCATCGCTTCGTGATCCTGCACCAGGGGCGCGTGCGACTCGCGGGCACGCTGGCCGAGGTGCGGGGAAACCTTGGCTCGCTCGAAGAGGTCTTCCTGCGGGCCACCGGAGCCGGCGACGCCGGTCCCGCTTCCGCGTGAGCCGGCGGCAGGCTGCCTTTTCGGGGCTTGGCGCGCTCCTGTCCCTGATGCGCCTGCGGCTGAAGGCGCGAGCGCGAAGCTTCTGCCGTGACCTCAAGCGGCCGCTGCGCCTCGTGCTCTTCCTGCTGATGGCGTTCGGCATCACGACGGTCGCGCTGCTGCCGGAGCACATCGCGGGCCAGCCTCGCGGCCTTCCGAAACTCGGGCTGAACGAACTCGGCGTCTGCCTGCTGCTGCTGCCGCTGCTCTCGGCCTGGACCGCCGTGCGGCAGGGCGTCATCGTGTTCCGGCCGGAAGAGGTGCACTTCCTGTTCCCGGCCCCGGTGAGCTCCCGTGCGCTCCTGCTCACGCACATGCTCGGCGTGCTCGCCAAGTCGTTGTCGGGCGCCTTGATGTTCGCGGTGTTCGTGCGCCCCGCCGGCACCGGCTTCCTGACCACCGCGCTGGGATACGGCCTCTACCTGCAATTCATGATGCTGATGCCGGTGAGCGTCGACCTCACCTGCCTGCGCTGGCCCGGTGAGACGCGGCGGCGCCGGGCGCGCTGGTTGCTGGCCGCGATGGTGGCGCTGTTCGTCGGCGCCGTCGGGCTGGCATGGGTTCAGGACGGCCGCGCGTTGCTCGGCACCGCCTCGCTGCGACATGCCATCCTCCCCATGCTCCCTTTCACGACGGTGATCTGCGGCGGTGAACTTCCGGGTTCGCTGCCATACGGGGTCGGGATGGCGCTCGTGCTCGCGATTCTCGCAGCGCTCGCGGCGCGCATCCTGAGCTTTCGCGGCGATGTGCGCGAGGCGGCGCACAAGGCCAGCCTCGTGCAGGCCAAGGCGCTGGAGTCCGTGCGCAACGGTCGCGTGTTCGTCGACGGCCCCAGAGAACATGTGGGCGGTTCGCTGCTGCCGATGCTTCCGCAGCTCGGAGGCGCCGGCGTGCACTGCTGGCGTCAACTCACGGTGCTGCTGCGAACGCGCAAGTCCTACGCGCTGCTGCTGATGATGACCGTCGCGACGGGCGTCTCGGTGCACTTCACGCACAAGGCCGGGCCAGCCGTCGTCGGGCTCGCGATGCTGGGTGTGCTGGTCGTCTCCGGCCCGATGTTCGTGCGCTGCGACTTCCGCTCGGACTACGACTGCCTGCCATGGTTGCGCACGCTGCCCACCCCGCCGGGCGTGCTCGCCGCGGGCCAGCTGCTTGCCTCCGCACTCGCGCTCTACGTGATCCAGCTCGTGTTTTCAGGCTGGTCGCTCTTCGTGTGCCCGCCGGAGTACCGGCTCGCCCTGCTCGGTGTCTACGTGGCGCTGCCGGTGTTCAACCTGCTCCAGCTCAGCGTGTGGAACGGCGCCCATCTGATGGCGCCGTTGCGACCGGGCGGAGAACACGGCACGCCCGATGCCGCCACCGTGCTGCGCCTCTACATGGTGATGCTCGCCATCATGCTCGTCATCGGGGCGGCGCTCGCAGTGACAGGGCTCTTTGCCGCGGCCGCATGGTTCGGCCTGCCATCGCTGGGTGTGGACGGAACGCAGGCGCGCAGCGTCGTCTCCTTCCTCGTCGGGCTGATGGCGCTGGGTACGGTCACGGCCGTCTGCGTCTGGTGCGTCGGGCGCCTCTTCCTGCGCGTGGACTGCAGCCGCGACCTCAGCGGCTGACGGACGGCGAGCGCTGCGAATCCGCACGGCCCGGTCCGTGCGATGGACGCACGACGCCCGCCGGGGGCCGTCCGCACCTCAGCGGAAGACCTCGCGGCAGGCCGCGGTCGCGGCCGTCAGCGCGTCGTCGTCGACATCGCGATGGAAGACAAAGCGCAGCCGGGTCTGCCCGAGCGCGATGGCCAGCACGCCCCGCGCGGCCAGCGCGACCTCCGCCGCCTTCGCGTCCGTGCGTGTCGTGACGAAGACGATGTTGGTGGCCACGGAGGCCGGGTCGATCACGCATCCTGGAAGCGCGGCCAGCTCGCGGGCGAGCGCGGCGGCACGTCGGTGGTCCGCGGCGAGCAAGGCAGGGCCCTCTTCCAGCGCCAGCAGGCCCGCAGCCGCGAGCACGCCGGCCTGCCGCATGCCCCCGCCAAGCGCCTTGCGCAGACGCCTGCACGTCGCGACGAGTTCGGTGCTGCCCACCACCAGCGAACCCACCGGCGCGCCGAGTCCCTTGGACAGGCAGACGGACACGAGGTCCATGTCGCGGCAGATGCGCGCCACCGGGACGCCGCTCGCGACCTGCGCATTGAACACGCGCGCGCCGTCCATGTGCAGCCGGAGGCCGAGCCGCCGGCCGAGCGCAGCCAGCGCGTCCACGTGTACCTGCGGCAGCACGGAACCGCCGGAGTAGTTGTGCGTGTTCTCGAGCGAGAGCACGGAAGTCACGGGGTGGTGCACGTCCGGCGAGCGCACCGCGGCGGCGACATCCTCCAGAGACGGCGCGCCGGCCGTGCCGCAGACCGTCGTGATCTGGCAACCCCACAGCCGCGACGCGGAGCCGCCTTCGTTGAGCAGGATGTGCGCCGACGACTCCGCGATGATCTCTTCGCCCGGCCTCGTCAGGGCACCGAGGCAGAGCTGGTTGCCCATCGTGCCCGACGGCACGAAGAGCGCGGCCTGCTTGCCGAAGAGTTCCGCCGCGCGGGCCTGCAGGCGGTTGACGGTCGGGTCCTCGCCGAAGACGTCGTCGCCGACCTCGGCGCAGGCCATCGCCTCGCGCATCGCGGGCGTCGGGCGAGTGACCGTATCGCTGCGAAGATCGAACAAGGAGCTCTCCTGGACGGGCCCTCGCAGGCCGGCCGTGCCGGAAGGACGGACGCGCGAGGCAGGCGATCTTATATCCTGCGATGCATGCCGTTCGCCCTCCGCACGTCCGCCGTCACGATCCGCCGCGCGTTGATCGCCGGCGCAGGAGTCGCCTCGGGCCCGCTGCTCGCCGCGATCGCCGGCGGCTGCGACCGTGCCCCGCCTCCCGCCTGGCGCGAGTGCGCGGCGCAGGCCGGACTCGACGTGCCGCTCTGCGGAGGCGGAAGCGCCGAGGTCAAGCAGACCATTCTCGAGGTGAACGGCACCGGCGCCGCGCTGGTGGACCTCGACGGTGACGGCGACCTGGACGTGGTGCTCGTGGACGGAAGCACACGCGCACGCGTCGTGGCAGGCGACACCGTCGAACACGTCGTGCTGCTCAACGAGGGCGTGAAGGACGGCGTCCCGCGCTTCGCGAGGCAGCGCGACACCGGCCTCGTCATGGAGGGCTGGCCGTCCGGCATCGCAGTGGGCGACATCGATCGGGACGGTCGGCCCGATCTCGTCATCGGCGGCATCGGCGAGGACGCTCTTTTCCTCAACCGCACGGAGCCCGGCGGCAGCTGTCGCTTCGAGAAGCGGGCGTTGCCGGGCCGCACCTCGGCACGCGACTGGACGACGAGCCTCGCCCTTGCGGACGCCAACGGCGACGGCCTGCTGGACATCTACCTGGCTCGCTACCTCGACATCGATCCTGCCAACCCTCCGCTCGGCAAGGTGGGCGACGTCCCGTGCACCTTTCACGGACTGCAGGTGATGTGCGGGCCGCACGGCCTGCCGCCGCAGCCCGACGTGCTGCTGCTCGGCACCGACACGGATGGTCATTTCCGCGACGCCAGCGAGACCAGCGGCATACGCGCGGCGGGCACGGCATACGGCCTCGGCGTGCTCTTCGCGGACCTCGATGCGGACGGCTGGCCCGATCTTTACGTCGCCAATGACTCCGTCGACAACTTCGTGCTGCGCAACCGCGGCGACGGCAGCTTCGAGGATCGCAGCGCGCTCTCCGGCGCGGCGACGGATCTTGCGGGACGCGCCCAGGCCGGCATGGGCGTCGACTTCGGCGACATCGACCGCGACGGCGACTTCGATCTCGTGGTGACGAACTTCTCGGACGAGAGCAATTCCCTCTACCGCAACGACGGCCGCCTGCTCTTCCGCGACATGGCAGCCGTGGCGGGGCTCGCGGAGAGCAGCCGCCCGATGCTCGGCTGGGGCGTGAACCTCGCGGACTTCGACGCGGACGGCTGGCTGGACCTCTACGTGAGCAATGGCCACGTCTACCCGGAAGCGGATGACCCGGCGTCCGGAAGCCGCTACGCGCAACCGCAGCAGCTCCTCGACGGGCGGCCGGGACTCCGCTTCTCCGACAACGTGTTTCCCGATGCGGGCGATTACCGCGGGCGCGCCTCGGTGCGCGGCGACCTCGACGGCGATGGCGACCTCGACCTCCTCACGCTGACGCTGGACGGCACGCCTCGGCTCTACCTCAACGGCGTCAATGCTCCGGAACGACAACTCCTCGTGACGCTGCGCGACGAGCACGGGCCGGTGCTCGGCGCAACGCTGCGCCTCGAGCTCGAGGACGGCGTGGCCGTTGCGCAGACCGTGTCCTCCTCGGGGTTCCAGGGGAGCAACGACGCGCGCCTGCACCTCACGGGCCACGGCGAGGTGCGCGCAGCCAGCGTGCTCTGGCCGGGCGGCCAGCGGGAAAGCCTGGATGCCGCCACGCTGCGGTTCGGCGAGCAAGTCGTGGTCCAGCGCGGCAGCGGCGTCGTGAAGCGCAGTCCGTTTCACTCGGCGCTGGCGCCGTGATGACCCGCGGCCGGCTCCATGACACTCCGCAAGTGTGCGCGCTCGCGCGTCGCCTCATCACGGTCGCGCTGCTCGCGTCGCTGATGCTGTCCGGTTGCGGCGAGGATGCCGGACCCGTCACGCCGTGGGAACCCTCGGCGGTCGAGGCCGCGATGCCGGACGTGGCGGCCGCGCTGGCCGCGCAGGACGCCCGTCGCGCGCTGCAGGCGCTGGATGCGCGAGCGGTGCGCGGGCTGCTGCCCGACGGCGCCGATCACCTGCGCGCGATGGCGCTCTCGGAACTGGGCCGCGTCCCCGAGGCGCGGGAAGCGTGGGAGCGCCAGCTCCGCGCGCACCCCGGCGACGGCCGCGGGCATGCGCTCCTCGCCCAGCTGCTGCTTGACAGCGGCCAGCTGAAGGAAGCCGCGCCGCATCTCGACCGCGCGCTGGCCGTCGCGGGGCGCGATCCCATCGTGCTCTTCGTCGCCGGGCGCAGCGCCTTGCTGTCCGACAAGGACGAGGAAGCCACGCGACGCTTCCGCGACTATCTCCTCGAGGACCCCTACAGCCGACAGGCAGCCGAAGCGCACCATGCGCTTGCGCAGATCGGCGCGCGCGCCGGCCCGGCCGCGGCGGACGACGCGGCACAGCACGAGGAGCTCGCCACGCGGCTCACGAAGCTGCACGACTTTCTCTCCAGCTACCAGGCGCGTCTCGCTGCGGATCCGACGGACGCGGAAGCCGCCTACGGCGTGGCCACCGCCTACCTGAACCTCTACCAGTCGATGGGCAAGGACGCGCGCCTTCGTGCGACGGCAGAGAAGGCCCTCATGCACGTGCTCTCGCTCAAGAACGACGACGAACGCGCGTTCTACAATCTCGGCTTCATCCGCACCGAGGAGCGCCGCTGGAACGAAGCTCGCGAGTTGTTCGAGAAATCGCTCGCCGTGAACCCGGACTACTCGCGGGCACGCCAGAACCTCGGCATGCTCCTGCTGAAGCTCGGCCAGAAGGACGAGGCGCGCGCGGACTTTCAACGCATCGTCGCGTCCGCGACCGACAAGGAAGATCTCGCGCGCGCCCGCCTGCAGCTCGCCGAGATGTACGAACTCGGCACCGAAGCCGGCGATGTCGAGCGCGCCATCGAACAATACGAGGCGCTCCTCGAGCTGTACCCCGCCGACGAGCTGGGCATCCGTCCGAGCCTCGAGAAGCTGCAGGCAAAGCTTTCGCAGGACCGTTGACGGGGACTCAAGCGGCAACTCGGAATCCTCCGAAGAGGCTTCCATGAGCGCCCCTCCGACCGCCGAGACTCCGCATGCACCCGGGTTGAGTGCACTCCTCCTGGTGCTGCTGGCCGGATGGACGGTGAGCGCGTCGGCCGCGGCACAGAGCGGCGTCACCGTCATCGCCAAGGGCGACGTGCCGAAGCCCGTGGTGGACCTGCCCGAGCTGCCGAAGATCCTCGCGTTGTCTCCGCGCAACACGATGCTGTTCACGGATCGTGACGAAGTGACGCCCGCTTCGAACGAGTATCCGCCCGGCTACGGGCCGACCTCCGTGCTCACGCCCCCGCTCGTGGATGCGTGGGTGTCCGCCACGCTCACCGGCACGGGCATGTCCGAGCTCATCCAGTACCAGTTGCCGTCGGACTACTACAAGAAGGGTGGAAAGCGTCCGCTGCTCGTCGCCTGGCACGGCTTCGGCAGCTCCGCGAAGAGCGTCGCCGCGCAGACCACGCTCGATGAGCAGTGCGATTCGTGGGGCTGGATCTACCTCGCAGTCACCGGCATCGACGACAAGTTGTTCGGCGCGCCCGCGGTGCAGCAGAACGCCGAGGCCGCCATCCGCTGGATCTCCGACAAGTACTCCGTGGATCCCGATCGCGTGTACCTGGTGGGCTTCTCCATGGGCGCAGGCATCGTGGCGAACTTCGCCGCGCGACACCGCGACCCGAAAGGCCTGATGATCGCGGGCGTCGGCCTCGTCTCCGGCAGTTACGACTGGACCACGGCCTATCACGAGGACAAGTCGGTCCAGCCGTGGCTGGAGAACACCTGGAACTTCGGCGGCTCGCCGATGACCGTTCCCTTCGCGTACCAGCGCAGCAGCGATCTCTACTTCGACCCGACCACCTACCCGCCGACGCCGGGTGTCTGCCTGGACCTGCTGGCGATGGCCCGCAACCTGCACGGCACGCCGGTTTACATCACGTGGGACCTCAAGGACACGCTCACCTACCTCCCCGCCCAGAGCGAGACACTCGGCAAGCTGCTGTCGACCTGGGGCGACGACGTCACGCTGCGACCCGTGTCGGGAACTCTCAATCCGAAGACGGGCGGGAGCGCTCCGCACAGCTGGGCCGTGCTGGATGAAGAGGAACTGATGAACACGCTGGCGCCGCTCACGGCGACGCGCGTCCCGGCGAAGTGGAGCGCGCAGCTCGGAGAGACCGGCGCCGTCGCCTTCGCGGGGGTCACGCAGCGCACGCCCGGGACCTTCACGCGCCTCTCCGGAGGCCTCGATGACGTCGAGCCGCGCCTGTGGGTGCACGACGTCGAGAACGCGAGCGAAGTGTCCGTCGATGCCGGCCTGGCCGGACTCGCGGGCCGCTGGCCGCTCCGCGTGCAGGCGAGTTCTGCGGACAAGGCCGGCTTCGTGCTCCGGCTGCAAGGCTTCGACACGCCGCCGAGCTACCTGCTGCAGACGGCCGACGGGAGCCTCGTGGAGCCCATGGAATCCGACCCGTTGTCGGACGCGCTGATGGTCACGGTGCCCGGAGGCGGGAGCGTGGACGTGCTCGTGCACTCCGTGCCCTGGAACGCACGCCTGTGGGTCGCCCCTGACCCGGCCGCCCCGGGCGGCCAGCTGTCACTGCACGTGGAGTCCGTCCCGGGGGGCAAGCTGGCGTGGGTCATCCTGGGCGTCCACGCGCACCTCATGACCCTGGCCGGGTCGCTGCAGATCATGGTGCCGCCCGTCCCGCCCGCCCTGCTGATCGCGATCCCGTTGGACGCCGCAGGGGGGGCCGTCGTGGAGGCGAAGCTACCGGAGGTGGCAGGTCTGTCGGGGCTTTCTCTGCTCATGCAGGCCGTCATCCAGCACGAAGGCCACGCCCTTGGCGACGTGAGCAACGCGTTCCGCTTCGACATCCAATAGGGTGCGGCGCGGAGCCTCTCGTGAAGGGCCGATGCAGGCGTCTGGAGGTCCGCCGCGTCTGGCCAGAATGCGGGATGCCAGCTAGACTGCCCCGCTTCCCGGCCTGTCCGACGCTTCCCTGAGACACGGACGCCGCGCCCTCCCGCCCGAGGTTCTGGCCATGAGGATGTTCCGTCGTGCGTCGGTGACCTTGGCGGCCGTACTGACCTGCATGGCCACCGCTCAGGCACAGGCGATTGCCCAGGTGCGGCCGAACCCCAAGGCCGTCGATCAGTCGGCGAGGTTCCAGCAGGCGGAGGCCGAGCAGCAGGCACTCCAGCGCGCGGTCAACGGCAACCTCGGCTTTCCCGAGTTGCCGCCGGTCACCGACAACAGTCCGCGCGACTCGATGTTCTTCGAGGACAGGCGCTTCGTGAACCAGGAGTTCACCGCGTCGCCGGCTGATGTCGGGCCCACGCTGGTGCAGGTGACCATCCCGGCAGGTTCAAGCGGCACCGGCACCGACGTGGCCGAGATCATGTGGTACCAGCTGCCAGAGAACTATGTGCCGGGCGACGCCCGCCCGATGGTCATCGCGTGGCATGGCTATGGTTTTTCGGCGAACAGCGTGCAGCTGCAGTCGACCGTCGATGAAGAATGCAACGCGCGCGGGTGGATCTACCTGGCGGTGACGGGCATCGATGGCGCCGTCTTCGGCACACCCCCGGCGCAACAGAACGTCGAGGCGGCGATCCACTACATGCTCGACAATTTCTCGATCGATGCCGATCGACTGTACATGGCGGGCTGGTCGATGGGCGCCGGCGCGTGCGCCAACTTCGTGTCGAGGCACCGTGATCCCGAGGGGATCATGATCGCGGCGCTGGGTCTCGTGAGCGGCACGTACGACTGGGCGGAGAGCTATAACCTCGGCAACAGCGCGGTGAAGGTCATCCTGGAGAATCCGTACAACTTCGGCGGCTCCGTGATTCAGCAGCTGTTCCGGTACCAGCAGGCCAGCACGCTCTACAACGTGCCCGGCTCCTACCCGCCGGCGCCGGGAACGTACAGCCCGTCCATCTCGATGGGCGACAATCTCGGCAACATTCCCGTCTACATGACCTGGGATACGGGCGACACCCTGGTGGAGAATCCGCCGGCGATGGGCGCTCAAGTCGCCTCGCTGATCTCGTCCGTTGGCGGCACGGTGGAGACGCACGTGGTCACCGGCACGGTGGACCCGGTGACCCTGGTGCCGAAGCCCCACAGCTGGGCCGTCCTCGATGAAGTGGCGCTGTTCGACTTCTTTGCGACCAAGACCGTGGTCCGCTCGCCGGCTGCCTTTCACGGACAACTCGACATCAGCGCAAGCGTGGGCTTTGCAAAAGCGACCCAGGCCGTCGCGACCGTCTTCAGCTACCTCGACGGAAGCGCGGCAGGCGACACGCTGGTGGTCGAGAACGTGACGAACTTGAGTGCCGTCGTCGCCAATGCGGGCACAGCCGGCCTCGGCGGCGTCTGGCCGCTTCACGTGGTCGCCCGGTCGTCGGACAACCTGGGCTACAAGCTGCGCCTCACGGGATTCGACTCCCCGCCCAGCTACCTCGTCCGCACGTCGGATGGCAGTCTGGTCACCGGCGTCGAGAGCGACCCCGCAACGGAATCGCTCATCGTCCAGGTGCCGGGCAACGGCACGCTGGACGTGCGGGTCATCAGCGTCCCATGGACGGCCAAATTCAGCAGCACGCCGGATCCCGTCGCCGTGGGAGCAGACGTCACGCTGAACCTGGACAGCGATGCCGGCACGAGCGTGCTGGCCTACCTCGTCGTCTCCCTGTCCGAGCTCATCACGCCCATCAAGGGCGGATACACGATCACGGCCTCCGTCCTGCCGCCTGCGGGCCTGCTGCCCGTCCCGCTCAACGCGGCGGGCGACATCACGTTGATCGGCGCCATCCCCAACATCCCGGCCCTGTCGGGTGTGCGCATCGTGATGCAGGCCGTCAACCTGACGGCGAGCAGTCACGTGGACACCGTGAGCAACCTGTGGGGCCTGCACGTACAGTAGGGGCGTGAAAACAGACTCCGACGATCCCGCCGCGCCGACCGACAGGACCGAGGCCCGGCGCTTCGAGGTCGGGCGCGAACACAAGGGGCACTCGCTCTTCGACTTCCTGGATGCCGTCGCGGGTCCGCTGGATCGCAAGCGCCTGCTCGCCAGTGCAAGGGCGCAGCAGATCCTCCTGAATGGCGAGGTGGCCGGCGCAGGCGCAACGCTGCGCGCCGGGGACAGCGTGGAGCTGCTGCAGCCTGCAGAGGAGCTGGCGCCCACGAAGGACATGGACATGCCCCTGCTCCACGAGGACCAGTCGCTCGTGGTGCTCGACAAGCCGTCGGGCATGCCCTTCGGCGAAAGCCGGCGCGGCGGCGCGGCAGCCGTGGATCTGCTGCGCGAGAGGTGGCCCTCGGCACGCCCCGTGCACCGGTTGGACAAGGAGACCTCCGGTGTCGTCGTGGCAGCGCTCGGCCGGGCCGCGGAAGAAGCACTTGCCGGGGCCTTCCGCGCCGGCGAGGCCCGCGTGGAGTACCTGGCCCTGGTGCGAGGAACCCTGCACGACACCGAGGGGCGCATCGACGTGCCGCTGGGCAAGCACAAGAAGAGCGACGTCCGCCTCGTGGCCGACCCGGACCGCGGAGATCCGTGTGCCACGGCCTGGCGCGTCGAGGAGGCGCTGCGAGGCTTTGTCCTGCTTCGGCTGTGGCCCGAAGGCGGCGGCCGCAGCCATCAGGTCCGGGCGCACCTCGCCGCAGCCGGCATGCCCGCCCTCTGCGACAAGCTCTACGGCGAGGACGACCGGCTCCTGCTGTCACAGCTGAAGCTGGAGTACCGCGCCAAACGAGGCCGCCCCGAGCGGCCGATCCTGGTGCGCCCGGCGGTGCATGCCGAGCGTTTCGTGCCGTCCGTGGCGGGACTTTCGGGGGGCGGCGGCTCCCGCGACGCAAAGGCCGTCTGCTCGCCCCTTCCTCCCGAACTGGCCGTGGCGCTCATACAGTTGCGACGGCTGCGTCCGCCCGCGTAGGATGGGCTGTTCGTCGGTCCCTTCAGAATCCGGAGTTCGTGATGCACACGAAGGTGCGCAACAGCAACACCAAGCGCCGCCGCAAGGTCGGTTTTCGCACGCGCATGAAGACGCGTGGCGGGCGCAAGGTCGTCCGTCGCCGCCGGGCCGCAGGCCGACGGGAACTCGCCAAGTAGCGTGACCAGGCGCAGCCCGAGCGGCGGATCCCCGGGCGCTGGCCACGAGGATCGCCGGCCGGGCGCCCAGGCCGCGGGACAGGCGCATCCCGCGCGGCACAAGGCGATCGGCACGCGCGCCGGGCGTGAGGCTGCAAAGCGTGCGGGCGGACCTTCGCTCGTGCCCCTCCCCATGACGGCTGCCGACGTGGCCGCGCTGGGCTGGGACCGTCCCGACATCGTCATCGTGTCGGGCGACGCATACGTCGACCACCCGTCGTTCGCTGCGGCGCTCATCGGTCGCACGCTGGAGGCCGCGGGCTTCCGCGTCGCCATCCTCGCGCAGCCCGCCTGGAAGGACAGCAAGGCGTTCTCGTCGCTGGGTATCCCGCGCCTGTTCTACGGCGTCTCCGCCGGGAACATGGACTCGATGATCAACCACTACACGGCGAACAAGCTGCCGCGCAGTGACGATGCGTACACGCCGGGCGGCGTGTCGGGTCAACGGCCTGACCGCGCCACCAACGTCTACAGCCAGCGTTGCCGCGAGGCCGCGCCCGGCGTGCCGGTCATCGCCGGTGGCGTCGAGGCCTCGCTGCGCAGGCTTGCGCACTACGACTACTGGTCCGACACGGTGCGCCCGTCGATGCTCGTCTCGTCCAAGTGCGATCTGCTCGTCTTCGGCATGGGCGAACGCGCCGTCGTCGACATCGCCCGGCGCCTGGACGCCGGCGAAGACGTCCGCGCGCTGACGGACATCCGGGGCACTGCCTATCTCCTCGGTGCGCGGCAGACGCTTCCGGCCTTCGCACCCGTGATGTCCTCCACCGGCACGCCCGATCCTGCGCGCGCCGCACAGGACGGGCCCGACGCCGCGACAGTGCGCCTGCCATCCTTCGAGGAGGTGACTGCCGACAAGCGTGCATTCAGCCTCGCCACGCGCGCCATTCACCGCGAGTCCAACCCGTTCAACGCACGCCGACTGGTGCAGGCGCACGGCGACCGGCTCGTCGTGCAGAACCCGCCCGCCATGCCGCTTTCCGAGGACGAGATGGACGCGGTGTACGACCGGCCGTTCACGCGGCGGCGACATCCGTCCTACAAGCTCGCGGTGCCGGCCGAGCGCATGATCCGCGACAGCGTGACGATCATGCGCGGCTGCTTTGCCGGCTGCTCCTTCTGCTCGATCACCACGCACCAGGGCCGCGTGATCCAGTCGCGCAGCGAGGCCTCGGTGTTGCGCGAGATCGACGCAGCCGCCGCGGACCCGGAGTTCAAGGGCAACATCAGCGACATCGGCGGCCCCACCGCCAACATGTACAAGATGCGCTGCACGCAGCCTGACGTCGAGAAGAGCTGTCGGCGCCTGTCGTGCGTCTTTCCGGGCATCTGCCGACATCTCGGAACGGATCACGGGCCGCTCATCGGCCTCATGCGTGCGGCCCGCGCGCGCCCCGGCGTCAAGCGGGTGTTCGTCGCCTCGGGCGTGCGCATGGATCTCGCCACCCTGAGTCCCGAGTATCTGCGCGAGCTGGCCGCTCACCACGTGAGCGGGCACCTCAAGGTGGCGCCGGAGCACGTGAGCGAACGCGTGCTGGCCGCGATGAAGAAACCGCCGACCCGCAGCTTCACGGACTTTGCCGAGCGCTTCGACGAAGCGAGCCGTGCCGTCGGAAAGGAGCAATACCTCGTCCCGTACTTCATCGCCAGCCATCCGGGGAGCGACCTTTCCGACATGATCGAGCTGGCGGTGTTCCTCAAGCAGGCCGGTTACCGGCCTCAGCAGGTTCAGGACTTCATCCCGGCGCCGATGGACCTGGCCACGTCGGCGTGGCACACGGGCATGGATCCACACACGCTCGAGGAACTGCCCGTGCGTCGCAAGCTCACGGACCGCCGCATGCAGCGTGCGCTCATGCAGTTCTTCAAGCCGGAGAACTGGTTGACCGTCGAGGCCGCCCTGAAAGCGGCTGGCAGGGAGGATCTCATCGGCGACGGGCCACAATGCCTGATCAAGGCCCATCCTCCCGCTGCGGCGCTGGGCGCTCGGGCCGGTCGTCGCGTCGAGGAGTTCGGCCGTTTCGTGCACGAGCGCGGCTTGCTCGATCCGCGCAAGCGGCCTGTCCGGAACACGACCCGCAAGCCGCCTGGGCCCGCGACCGGCTCCAGTCCTGGCCGGCGGCCGCGCGGCGGCAACGGCACATGACAGGCAGGGCGCGCCAGACTCTGATCTGGCCGCTCATCGTCGCTCTCGTCGTGCGCCTCGCGTGCCTGCCGCTGGGCAGCCAGATCGCCCCATCCGGCGATGCGCTCGGCTACGTGTTCCTTGCCCAGGAGTTCCGATCGAGCGGGTACTTCTCCGCACTGGCGCTCGGCGTCCGCCCGCCGCTGTTCCGCATGCTGCTGGCGCCAGGCCTCGACACGACGGTGACGCCGCCGGCTGCCTGGCCAGGCGCGTATCTGATCCAGATCGGCATGGACCTGGTCGCACTCGCGCTGCTGATGCAGCTCACGCGCCGCCATTTCGGAGAGCGCGCGGCGCTGGCGGCGGGCTGGATCTACGCGCTGTTGCCGCAGGCCGTCCTGTTCTCCACGGCCGTGATCATGGCCGAGACGGTGGCCGTGCTCGTCGTCGCGGCTGCCCTGCTGGCGCTCGACGGCCTGGACCGCGCGCTTGACCGGCGCGGCACGTCCGTCGCCTCACGCGCGCTGGTCCTCGGCGCGATCCTCGGGCTGGGCATCCTCACCAAGGAGCTGCTCGTACCGATGACCGGCGTCTTCGTGCTGGCGCTGCTGTTGCGGCCGACGCCCCGCTTCCTGCCGAGGCTGGGTCTCGCGATGGCGACCGGTGTCGTGGCGCTGCTCGTCACTCTCCCGTGGCTCATCTCGACGCAGCAGCGCTACGGCGTCTCGATCCTCTCGGGAACCTTCGGTCACCTTTCGATGGGGCTCGACAACACGCCTCCCGGCGAATCGTCGCGACACTTCTTCAAGGAGTACATCGACCTCGATGTGGCAGGACGCATGGAACATGCGCACGAGGTGTTCCGCAGGGCGCTGTTCGAGTACCCGGGACTGACTGCGGAGCGAGCCTGGGCCCGGCTGCGCATGGCGGTCGGTCCCGAGGATGCGCTTCCCATCTGGATCGCGCTGACCTTCGACGGGTTTTCACCTGATGCGTCGTCGCACCTCACGCTCTCCCGCCAGGCGTGGGTCCTGCCAGCGGGCTGGGGAAGACGCGTGCAGTTGCTGTGCAGCGCGTGTGCGGTGCTGTTGTTCGCGCTCGGTGCAGCGGGACTGGCGTGCGCCCCGAGGAGCATGTTGACGAGGGTCGCGCTCCTCGCGCTGCTGATGCTGGCGGCCACCCTCGCCCTGACCGTGTCGTCTGCGCGCTACCGGCACACCATGGTGCCCTTCATGCTGCCCTTCGCGGGACACGCCTTGGCATTGCTGGAGGACCGGCTGCGGCACAGGGTCACGCCGCAGCACGGCGCACGAAGGGCCGTCGTGTGGGGACTTGCCGTGGCCGGCCTGCTCATCGCCACCATGTTCTGCCTGCCGGCGCCCTGACGGCAGGCCCCGGAAAGCGCAGCAGCACGGCACACGGGAGGCCGCCTCTGCGGTCTCGCCGTGGCCGTGCTGCTGACGGTCAGGCCGTTGGTTCTGTCAGCGCCTTACTGGTTGTCGTTCGGCGGGTTCGAGCAGAAGCAGAAGCCGGCCACCGAACCGGACCCGCCGAAGTGCACCTTGAACCGGCGCACGTTGTCGAGGTCGATGTTGATGGTCTGACGCGAGTTGTCACCCAGGTTCGCGAGGTTGACGGTGCCCACGATCTGGTTGTTCGAATCGATGCCCTGCACCCACGACATCTCGAGGCCGTCCACGTCGATGAAGGTCAGGTTGTCGACGTGCACGTCGAAGTCGAAGTCGAAGAACATGTTGCCACCGTCGGCGTTGTCGTCCGGATCGTCGATCAACCCGTCGTTGTTCGCGTCGACGTTGTGCTCCTGGATGATCAGGATCTTGCCCTCGGCGACGTTGTTGCCGAAGCCGTAACCGGGCGTCGCCAGATCGGTGTCACCACCGGTCGGGTTGGCCGAGTCGAAGATCACGGCCGGCATGTAGCCGCCGTTCTTGTTCACCGCGGACACGTTGAAGCCCAGGTTGGCGAACTGGTTGGTGATGATCGTGCCGGCCGGGTAGTTCAGCGGGATGTCCTTGCTGGTCTCGTCGAAGTTGATGCACGTCGGGCAGTAGCTGACGAGCCCGAGCCCGCCTGATCCACCGAACTTCACGTCCATGCGGCGCACGTTCTCGACGTTGAAGTAGAGCGTCTTCACGTTGTTGTCCGGGCCGGGCGGGCAGATGATCGAGCCGAGGAAGATCGTGCCGGCGTTGTCCGCGTAGAAGCGGCAACGGGTGATGCCCTGGCCCGGATCCACGTCGTCGACGTCCACGAACGTCACGGAGCACATCGTCTGCGGCTGGTCGAAGTTGAAGTGCATCAGGCCGCCGTTGAACGCGTCATCGGGGTCGTCCACGATGCCGTCGTTGTTCGCATCCACGTCGTTCTCGGCCAGGATCAGGATGTTGCCGAGCGCGACCGTGTTGCCCGGACCGGGGCCCGGGGTCATGAGGTCGTCGTCCCCGCCGGTCGGATTGGCCGTGTCGAACACGATGACCTTGTTCGGCTGCGTAATGAGCTGGCTCTCGCCGGAGATGAGCAGGCCGATCGGGGCCCACTGCGTGTTCACGACTTCACCGGCGGTCGTCGGAGCTCCGCCGGCCTTGAAGTTGAAGTTGAGTGCCTCGCAACCGTCGTCATTCAGGATGATCGAAGCGGCCTGTGTGGTGGTGACGCCGCTCCCGCCGGCGTAAAGCGGCCGGAAGTCGATCTTGAACTGCTCGGGCAGCAGAGCCGCGATCGCGGGATCGACATTGGCAAGAAACAGCGCGCTGCCATCCGGAGTCAGCGCATAGGGACCGAGCAGGGCCGGCAGCGACTGAAAGCCATCGAACGATGCGAGCAGGAAGTACATCGGACCGCTGGCCAGATCGAGGTTGACCCCGACATTGAGGCCCGACGCGTCGTCTGTGTAGAACGCACCGAACTCAGCGGTCTGGGAAATGAGTTGTGCAGGCGTCGATTGCGCAGCAAGCGCCAACGCAAGGGAACCGAGTGCGAGCGAAACGGACTTCATGGAAGGAAACTCCAGAGGTAAGGACCCGGTCTGGCGCAGCGACATGAATCGGGTAGGGCGTCGGCAGCGTCTATCGACCAGATCTCTTGATGAGGTCAAGTGAGCCGGGAAGTGTACCCCGCGAATGAGGCTGCGGGGGAGAGGCCCGGATTCCGGAGAGGGCAAATCCGGTACGGACCGAAGGCGCGGAATCCTGCCGTTGGCCCGGCGGCACGAAGTCTCGCTGACTCTCGCCCCCGACGAGGCGTTCCGGAACGGTCGCCTGCGCTCTACGTTTCGAGCCGCGAGTCAGCGCGCAGGCGGCGGCGCGCCGGCGTCGGAGAGTGCGCGGAGCTTCGCGTACTTGAGAAACACGTAGAACGACCCCATCGCGCACACGACCAGGCCGCGCCAGCCATCCACGAAGCCGGCCTGCAGGACGTACATGCGCCCGAAACGGCCTGCCGGCCGGAGGAGCAGCCGGGCGATCGAGCAGCGTTCGCCCGCGGCGTGACGGGCGGCGGCCATGGTGTCCGTGTACCGGTTGACCTTGGCAAGGTGCTCGCCAAGGCTCCGGTAGGGTCTGTGGCAGAGTCGCCCGGCGAGCCTGCCGACAGGCCCCCGCCCCTCCAGGCGATCGTGCGGGTCGTCGCCAACCCAGGCGGCGGTCCCGCGGCGAACGAGTCGAAGCCTCCACTCGGGTGACCACCCGCAGTGGTCGATCCAGGCCCCCAGGTACTCGGTGCGCCGGTTGAGCTGATATCCGTCCGCGACGTCCTTCAGTTCGCCTCGGATGAGGCGTTGCACCTCGGCACGCAGCGTGTCGTCCAGCCACTCGTCCGCATCGAGGCAGAGCACCCAGTCCTCGCTGGCCTGCGCGAGCGCGAAGGACTTCTGGTCCACGTGCCCCTTGAAGTCACGCTCGATGACGGTCGCTCCGGCTTCGCGCGCGATCCGTTGCGTGTCATCGCTCGAATGGCTGTCCACCACCACGAGCTGAGTGGCAAGCCCTGCCACGCTTGCGAGACAGCGCGGCAGATTCTCGTGCTCGTCCAGCGTGATGATGCAGACCGAGAGCGGCACTCGCCCATGATCGGGCGCAGGTCGCGCCCATGCAAGCCGCGCGGTTAGGATGCGAACCGCATGCTGGCACCCTTCGAGACCACCACCGAGCCCGCCACCGGGGCAGAGGCCGCACTGCGCTGGACCGTGCATCCGGCTGCAGCACAGCCGCTGCGCACGCTCGCGATCCTGGCAACCTTGGGACTGGCCTCCGTCCTGGTCTACTCGGTGTCGGGTTCGGTCGGCAGCGCCAGCCTGGCCGCCCTGCTGCTGTTCGGCAGCCTGCGAGCCTGGTTCCTGCCGCGCACCTACGAGCTCGATGCCATGGGTGCCATGGAGCATGGCCCTCTGCAGGCTCCGCGCCGGCTGGCCTGGACCGAGCTTCGGGCCGTCACGCAGGAACGCCACGGCGTGCACCTGTCGCCGCTGCACCGGCCCTCGCGCTGGGTCAGGGATCGGGGCCTCTTTCTGCGCACCGACCAACGGAGCGAACTCGCCGCGCAGGTGTCGACTTACATCCGGAACCGACGGGTCGCATGAGTCAGTTTTCGGAACGGGAGAGGACCCTCATGGAGGAGGCCGCCCGTTCGATCGTCGCGAGGAGGCTTGCGGTCCCGGCCATGATGCTGCTTGAAACGGTGTCTCCCATGAACCTCGTCACGGCCTCGATGCTGCACGTGGTGTCCCCTGTCTGGCGCGCCGGGATTCCGGCGACGCGAATCGACGAACTGGCGCGGCTGCTCGAACGTCGCGAGGCCATTCCCGAGTTCATCCGCATCATCGATGAGGCCGAGGGTGAACACCGGCGCCGGAAAACTCATCAGGAGAACTGACGTGAGTCGCGGGAAAGTCTCCGCCGGAGGGCACGCGGCCCCGCATGCCGCCGCCTCCACGGCCGACGCCGTGCCGCGCGTCGCGCAGCCGAGTTCAGCGGATGGAGGACCGATACGGTCGATCCTCGCGACCGACTGCGGCAGCACCACCACGAAGGCGATCCTCATCGAATTGATGCCGGAGGGCTACCGGCTGGCCGTGCGCGGCGAAGCCCCCACCACCGTCGAGACGCCCTTCGACGACGTCACCGTCGGGGTCATCAACGCCGTGACCGAGATTCAGGAACTCTGCGGGCGACGCCTGGTCGGTGATGACGGCCGCATCATCACGCCTCGCCGCGGCGACGAGGGCGTGGACCTCTACCTCTCCACGAGCAGCGCCGGCGGCGGCCTGCAGATGCTCGTCGCCGGCGTGGTGCGCACGATGACCGCCGAGTCCGCCGAGCGGGCTGCTCTCGGCGCCGGCGCCATCGTGATGGACGTGCTGTGCAGCAACGACCCGCGCAAGCCGCACGAGAAGATCGCGCGCATCCGCCACCTTCGTCCCGACATGATCCTGCTCTCGGGCGGCGTGGACGGCGGCACCGTGAGCCACGTCGCGGAGTTGGCCGAGCTCATCGGCGCGGCCGATCCCAAACCGCGCCTTGGCGCCAGCTACCGCCTGCCGGTGGTCTATGCCGGGAACAGGGATGCCGTGCAGGCGGTGCGCGATGCGCTCGACGCCAAGACCGAATTGTCGGTAGTGGACAACCTGCGACCGACGCTCGAGCACGAAAACCTCGCGCCGGCGCGCGACCGGATCCACGATCTGTTCATGGAACACGTCATGGCCCAGGCACCCGGCTACGACAAGCTCCTGACCTGGACCTCGGCGCCCGTCATGCCGACGCCCGGCGCCGTGGGCCTCATCATTCAGACCATCGCAAGACAGCGCGGCATTTCGGTCCTGGGCGTCGACATCGGCGGAGCCACTACGGACGTGTTTTCCGTCTTCCACGGCGTCTTCAACCGCACAGTCTCCGCCAACTACGGAATGAGCTACTCGATCAGCAACGTGCTCGCCCAGACCGGGCTCGAGAACGTGCTGCGCTGGGTCCCGTTCGACATCGACGAGAGCGAGCTGCGCAACCGCATCAAGAACAAGATGGTGCGCCCCACCACGATTCCGTCGATGCTGCGCGATCTGCAGGTCGAGCAGGCCCTCGCGCGCGAGGCGCTTCGGTTGTCGCTCATCCAGCACAAGGAATTCGCGACCGAGTTGAAGGGCCTGCGCCAGTCGCGTGACATCTCCGAGGCCTTCTCGCAGAAGGGTTCCGGCAGCACGCTCGTCGACATGCTGAGACTGGACCTGCTCGTGGGCAGCGGCGGCGTCCTGAGCCACGCCCCGCGTCGCGTGCAGGCAGCTCTCATGCTCATGGACTCTTTCGAACCGGCTGGCGTCACGCGCCTTGCGGTGGACAGCATTTTCATGATGCCGCAGCTCGGTGTGCTCTCCACCGTGCACCCCGAGGCGGCTACCGCAGTCTTCGAGCGCGACTGCCTCATCATGCTCGGCACGTGCGTCGCGCCGGTCGGCACGACCAGGGGAGGAAGGCCGCTCGCGAGTCTCTCCATCGACTTCCCTGAGGGCCGGCGAGTCCTGTCGATCGGTGCGGGCACGCTGGGGCGGATCCCGCTGGCGGGCGGCGTCCGGGTCGCGTGCCGCATTGAACCCGCACGCGGCATCGACGTGGGAGCGGGTCCCGGCGTGCCGCTCGACACGGAGTTGGAGGGCGGAGAGGTCGGCCTGCTCCTCGACGGACGCGGGCGCCCGCTCATCATGCCGCAAGCCGCAGCGGCACGCGTCGCGGCCATCGACGCCTGGATCGATGCCCTGGACCTGTACCCGGGAGCACGCCAGGCGTCCGCGACCTCACTCACGGCAGTGGCCCCGCACGTGCCGCCACGCGCCACGTCGGACGCCTGAAGAGGAGCACTCATGGGCCACGCCTACACTCCCAGACTGAAGGTTTCGGCTGCGGCGGAGTACGTGCGCTCGCGCCTGCTGCCGATCCGTGGCGACGTGCTGGTAAGCGTCGGGGACCAGGTAGAGCCACAGACCGTGGTGGCTCGCGCGCTGCTGCCTGGTCACGTCGTCAGCCTGGCGCTCTCACGCACGCTCGGCGTTGTGCCCGCTGACGTCCCGGAGCTGCTCCTCGTCAAGGAGGGCAGCACGGTGACGAAAGAGCAGCCGGTGGCACGAAGCAAGGGCATCTTCGGCCTGATGAAACAGACCGCCTTCGCACCTGCCGCCGGAGTGCTCGAGTCCGTGAGCAAGGTGTCCGGACAGGCACTCTTTCGCGAGGCGCCGGTCCCTGTCGACGTGAGAGCCTACGTCGCGGGCAGGATCAGCCGCGTCACGCAGGGATTCGGCGTGGAAGTGACGGCGCGCGGCACCATGGTGCAGGGAATCTTCGGCATCGGCCCGGAGGTGCATGGGCAGGTCAAGGTGGCCTGCACCGACCCGACTCGTCCGATTCAGCCCGACGACATCGTGGCCGAGCATCGCGGCATGGTGCTCATCGGTGGTGCACTCGCGGATCTCGCCGTCCTGCGCCGCTGTATCGAAGTCGGCGCCGCGGCGCTCATCACCGGCGGGATCGACGCGGCCGACCTCAAGGGACTGCTCGGCTTCGACCTTGGCGTTGCGATCACCGGCCAGGAGACCGTCGGCCTGACGGTCGTCGTCACCGAGGGATTCGGGCCGCTTGCCATGTCGCCGCGTACGCATCGACTGCTCTCGACGAATGAAGGCCGCATTGCCTCCGTGAGCGGCGCCACGCAGATCCGCGCGGGGGTGCTGCGCCCGGAAGTGCTGATTCCCGCCGACATTGGCCACATCGAAGTCACTGCCGTCGATACCGGCAACCTGGCGCTGCAGAGCGTCGTGCGCATCATTCGCGATCCGCATTTCGGCGCCATCGGCAAAGTGTCCGCCCTGCCACCCGAGCCGGCCAAGCTGGACACCGAAGCCGAGGTGCGTATTCTCACGGTGACGCTGCCGGGCGGACAGCTGGTCACGCTCCCGCGCGCCAATGTCGAACTCGTGGACGAGCGCGTCTGATGGATGTTTCTTCCGGCGCGACATGGGTCGAAGCAATCACTCGCTGGCTCAACGAGCGGGCGCTTGACCTCGGCCCCTGGGTCGCCACCAACAAGCTGCCGACGCTCGTGGCCATCCTGGCGTTCGGCGCGATCATGTTCTTCCAGCAACGGCGCGCGCGCCGCGGCGAGAAGATCGAGATCCGGCGCATCAACGGACTCGACGCGCTGGACGAGGCCATCGGTCGCGCCACCGAGATGGGCAGGCCGGTGCTGTACGTGCCGGGCACGGACGAGATCAAGGAGATCCAGACGATCTATTCGATGATGATTCTGAGGCACGTCGCACGCAAGGCGGCGGAGTTCGGGACACCCATCATCGTGCCGGTCAAGAACTCGGTCGTGCTCGCGTTCGCGGAAGAGGCGGTCAAGCAGGGCTGCGCCGACGCAGGGCGCCCTGACGCGTTCATTCCGGACAACGTGCGCTACCTCTCCGACGAGCAGTTCGCGTATTGCGCCGGCATCGCGGGCATCATGAATCGCGAAAAGCCGGCGGCCAACGTGATGATGGGCATGTTCTTCGCGGAGTCGCTCATCCTCGCCGAGACGGGCTACGGCACGGGCGCGATCCAGCTGGCAGGCACGGCGCGGTACGAGCAGCTGCCGTTCTTCGTCGCCGCGTGCGACTACACGATCATGGGAGAGGAGTACTTCGCCGTCACCGCGTACCTGACGCGCGAGCCGGGACTCGTAGGCACGATTCGAGCGAGCGACATCACGAAGGTGCTCGCCGCTGCACTCTTCATCGTCGGCGTGTGGCTCGCCACCGTCGCGGCAATGGACGCGGCCACCATCAGCGACAGCAGCCACCCCGGCACGGCTGCGGAGTTGTTCGCGCTCTACCAACGACTGTTCGGCTGACCTGCGGTGAAGCGCGAGATCCCCATTTTTCTCACCGTCCTGTGCGGCCTGCTCATCACGATCTCGTTCTTCGCACCGACCTCGAATCCGACTGCCATCCCCCCCGTTCCGGCATCCCCCTGGCAGGCCGTCAACGCGGAACTGCTCGAGTGGGCAAAGATCCTGTTCGCGGTGGCGTTCATTCTCGGAATCGCGAACCTCTTCCGGATCAACCTGAAGCAGATCGCGACACGGCATGAGGACTGGGCCTACAAGGCGGTGCTGCTCGTCTCCATGACGGCCTTTCTCGTGATCGGCCTTGCCGAGATCCATGTCAAGGACTTGCCTCCCTCCGTGCTGCGGCTGCTGGTGCCCGCACGAACGATCACCTTCGTCGACGGCAGCTCGGTCGAGGGGTATCTGGTCGAGCGCACGCAAGTCACCGCCACATATCGCACGGGCGCCGGGCTCGAACCGAGGGCCTTCCTTCTCACCGAGATCGCGAATGACACGGAGCCGACCTTCAAGCTCTGGATCTACAACAAGTTCTTCGTCCCGCTGCAATCCACGATGTTCAGCCTGCTCGCGTTCTACGTGGCCTCCGCGGCATTTCGTGCCTTCCGCGCCCGGTCGATCGAAGCCACGCTCCTGCTGGTCGCCGGCTGCATCGTGATGCTCGGACAAGTCCCCATCGGCGACGAACTTACTGGCGGCTACGCCAGCCGCGCGCAGGCCTTTCTCATGACCTACGTCACCAAGGCGGGCCTGCGCGCGATCATCATCGGCGCCACGCTCGGTGGACTCGCGACCGGGCTGCGCATCGTGCTCGGCATCGAGCGCAGTTACCTGTCGGAGTAATCCATGGCCAGTCCGCTCGATATCGACAGGCGCTGGATCTTCCTGGCCATGGGTCTGGTCGTGGTGGTGATGTACGCGCTCGGTGAGACCGAGACGATCCCGGTCAGCGAGTATGTCCAGAGCTACTTCGACGAAATCGAGAGCCTTCCCGAGGGCTCGATCGTGATGCTCTCCGCCGACTTTGATCCGGCCAGCGCTGCCGAAATCGAGCCGATGTACATCGCGACGATTCACCATCTCCTGCGCCACAACCTGCGTGTCATCAACGTGGCAACCTGGCCGGCAGCGCCGCCGTTCACTCAGAAGTACTTCAGCGAGATAGCACCCCAGTACGGAAAGGTCTACGGAGTCGACTGGGTGGAGCTCGGATACACGCCCGGCGACGATGTGGCCATGGGGCTCATCGGACAGTCGCTCAAGTCCACGTACTCCACCGATGATCGCAACCATTCACCATTGCGGGACATTCCCCTCCTGGCGGATGTGAGCGACAGCTTTCGCGGCATCTCGCTGCTCGTCTCGGCCTCTGCCGGATATCCCGGCATCCTCGAATGGATTGCACAGGTCGGAGGTCGGTACCAGGTGCCGGTGATCTGTGGCACGACCGCGGTTCAAACGACGGCGCTCTTTGCGTACTACCCGAACCAGCTCAAGGGATTCCTCGGTGCATTCACCGGCGCCACCCAGTATCTGCAACTCGTCGGAGAAGCCACTGAAGCCGTGCACGAAGAACGTGATGAGGATCAGCGGCGCATGCTGGTCCAGTCATGGTCACACCTGCTGATCATCGGACTGATCGCCTTCGGAAACGTCGCGTACTTCCTCGGAAGGCGGAGGGCCACCCGGTGATTCCATTGCTGCTTCAGACTTCCGCTGGAGCCACCGCGCCAGCGTGGTTTTCACTGGATACTGCTGCCACTCCGGACATCCTCGGCGGTTGGATCGTGTGCTTTCTCACACTTGCTGTGTTCAGCTTCCTGTATCGCGACAACCCGTTTTACAAGCTGGCTGAACACCTGTTCGTCGGCGTCGGTGCAGCCTGGTACACGCTCGAGAATTACGAGACGGGGATCCTCGGCCCGGTACGCGAGTACATCATTCAGGCGCACGACAAGCTCGCGGCCAACGAACAGCTCCTCGCCGGCGCCGATGCCGTCACGGGCCTGCAGCTTGTGGACCTCGGAGGCTTTCAGGTACAGCCCGGCCTGGCCATCGCGTTGCGCTGCGTGGCGCTGCTCTTCTCGGTGATGCTGCTCGTACGGCTGTTTTCCAGAGACTCATGGGCTCCGCGCTGGCCGCTGGCCGCAATGGTGGGGATCTACGCCGCCATCAAGATGACCGGTGAGACGCAGAGCAAGCTCGTGATCCAGATCAAGGAGACCATGGTCCCGCTGATATCGCCGTCTGCGGTTCCATGGACCGATGGCGTGCGATTCGAGAACAGCATCGGCTTCTCGCTGCTCTCCAACCTTGTCTTCCTCGTCGGCCTGATCTGCGTGCTGTCACACTTCATTTTCACTTACCGGCGCAACAGGTTGCTCGGTGGCATGTCGCGGCTTGGCATCGTCGTGCTCATGCTCACGTTCGGCAGCATGTTCGGATTCACGGTGCTCGGACGCATCGCCCTGCTCATCGATCGAGTCGCAGACCTGGCATCTTATGCGCAGCCGGCCTATTCCCTCGGCGCAGCCGATGCGGCCGTCGGCTGGACAGGTCTGTTCGCTTCGCTGCTTTCCCCGCCCGTTCTCGTCGGCATGTTGATGATCGTGCTGCTTGCGGTCTGGGCCACGGGACAGCGCAATCAGCAGGCTCGGGCGGGTGAATCCGGCTGAGCCATTCCGCCGGAGGACGAGCTCCTCACGCGGATGGCCAGAGCGATTCGGCCCAGAGACCCAGATTGGCCGAGAGGCCGGCTGCGATGCGAGCCCGAGCCTCGTGAACGTCGCGCGCTGCTCCACCGGCCAGCAGCGGCAGTTCCATGAGCCGCTCCACGGCCCTGCGTTCCTCGATCCCCGTGATCCGGGCGAAGACTGCCTGTTCCATGTCGCGAGCCGCCATGGCGGCTGCCAACGCACGTCCGGAGACCTGACTGTGATGCGCAGCAATGGCCTGTGTCTTGGCGCTTCGAGCCGAGGTGATATCGACTTCCATGACGCCGGGCCACGCCGGTATGGCATCCCAGACACCGTACCCGTACCAGCGGCCGTCGCGCCGGGCGACACCGGCACACGCCGCAGCGACGAGCGTAGCCCGATGAGTCTCGTGGCGCTCCAGCGGCGAAGGTACCAGCATCACGTCGCAACACTCGCGACCGACAAGCGCTTCCAGCAGCTTCCCCGCCTGCCACGGATCTGCGCGCAAGCTTGCGGACGGCTGGCGCAGGAAGAGCGGTGGCAATGTTCCAAGGACCATGCAGCATCGACGAGACTCATCCTCACGCTGCGCCGCCGACACGCCGCCGACAATTCCGCCTTCGCCACTTGCGGCGATGACGATCTGCACTCGCGCACCTGCGCGGACCAGCAGGTGAGCCGTTCCGCCGCATCCGAGTGCTTCGTCATCCTGATGGGGAGCAACGAGCAGCACGTCCGCCTTGCCCAGCGTTGACGGATCGAGACGCTTCAACAGGTCCCCGCCACGTCAGTTCTTCGACGGCCCTGCTGCGGCGATGTAAAACCGGAAGTCCTGGCCGAGAAGAAACGTGTCGACCAGCGGAATGATCACGGGGATCGGCTCGGCGAGCAGGTCCGACACGGCGCCGAGGGGGTAGTAGGCCGGCGTGGCCAGACCGGCAATTCCCCCGTTCAGTGCGATAAGACCGAATGCAAACACGAATGCGTCGCCAGCGCTTCCAGTCGGCGCGATGAAATGAAAACTGCCATCCATCACGCGCCCGAGAGGATTGCCTCCGGAGACATACTTCGGCAGCAGATCACGCTCGAACAGGAAGTTGTCGAGATCCACCACGTACGGATGCTGCGTCGGGCCGAATGCATCGCTTGTTGCCGTGCGGGCGAAGGCAACGCGACCGCCATACGGGTCGGGCGCGATGTTGGTGACGTGCACGCCGGACATGGTCGCACTGGTTGCCCCGAACGTGACGAACGGACTGTCGCGATCAAGCGCGAACACGTCATCCGATCCATTGCCTCCCGCCCGATGAGCGCTGAAATAGATGATCCCGTCCTGCACGCCAGTTGCCGAGACGAAGTTCATCGAAGCAACAGTCTCCGACGGGGCAGCCAAGTCACCCGAAGCGAGCGTCAGATTCGGGACGAGCGCAGATCCGCTGATCTCGGTCCCGGTCACGGCGAACACGTCCAGCGTGGCCATGTTGATGCCGATGATGTTCGTGACAGCCGTGCCTGGCGTCAGGAATAGCGAGGGGCTGCTCGGGAACTGAACCGAACCAATGCCTCCCGCCCGGATCACGTAGGCAAAACCCCCTCCTGGAGCAGCGAAGTATCCGGCCGGAGTCATCTGCCCCAAGGCCGAAAATCCGTCGCCCGCCGCGTTTCCGGTCTTGGTCAGATTGGTGATGACATCGGTCGTGGTGTCGTAGAGAAACAGGTCCATCTGCGGAGCATTGCTGGAGTTCACGGCGAGGGGATCGTCGTACCTGTCCAGACCCATCATGAAGATGAGACGCGTGTTGTCGATGAAGCGCAAGCCGCAGATCGCACGGTCATTCGTAAGGGGCCCGGCAATCTTGAACTGCTCGTTGGCGTTCTTGTAGACGTGTTTGATCTTGCTGTAGCTCGAGCCGCTGGTGGACGCCACGTTGAGCCAATCGCGGCGTTCGTCGCCAGTGTTGAATCGGTCCTTGAAGGCCCACGCAACACGCGAATTGTCAGGCGACACGGCGACTTTCCGCCCGTTGCCGTGCCCGCCGGATCTGAACGCCCGGACATCCGTCTGCAGGTTGCTTTCCTGAGCTTGCGTGAATCCGGAGAGATTCACGAGCGAGTGGTGTGGTGCCCCGTCCTGCCCCACCGAGACGCTTCGAATGACGAACACATCCTCCTTGCTCCCAGCGGCCCCTGCGGTGAGCAGGAGCTGCGTGTTGTTGACCAATCGCTGCACGTCAGGATCGAAGCGAATGATCTTGCCTCCCTGTCCGTTGTTGCCGAACGAGCCGGTGAGATAAGGCCTCGGCATCGATGGCACCGATTTTGTCGAAGCGGGCGGTGTGAGCGGACACTCGATCATGTCGCGGACGATCACCTCTTCAGCGACGTACTCCGCCTCGTATCCGAAGTCAGGCAGGTTGCCACTGCCCGGACTGTTGGGATTGAGCCTCCACTTGTGAGCAAGTCCGACGTACGCGACGTAGTTGTCCGGATTGGCTCCGATGATCGCCGCAGCAGGCATCCAGACACGACGCGAGCGCACATCGCTCACGATGGAATTGACGGGATCCGGATCCGTCTGGTAGGGAATCATCCAGGCCTCGCTGCCGCTGGCAGGCCAGTTCAGCCCATCCAGGCGGATGGCCACGATTCCATCCGGGTTGTTGTCCCAGCCAAACAGGCCGCCTGGAATTTCCAGGTGCGCGATCATGCTGCGCCCATCCGGCGCGATGGCCACCATCGGGTCCCACCGCCCTTCCAATTCATTCTTCGCCGTGCCCGGTATCGCGCGCCACAAGCCCGTGATGCGGTCGAGCACCATGAAACCCTGGATCTTGTTTGCGAGGGTTTCGTAGCGATAGATGTCCAGATCGCGCGTGACCGTTCCGAGGTCGCCCCCTGCATCGAAGGTGAATTGCGGGACGACAACGTGCGGAGTGTCACGATTGTCGGCGTCAAGTCCCACGCGAGTCCGCAACCGGGCATCCACCGTGGTCGCCATGGTGAAGAACCCCACCACCATCTCGTCGTTCACGTGGAAGAATCCTCCGGCAACGGAGGAACCCCTCGAACCCAGCTGGGCGCGCTTGCAATTGAGGAAACTCGTGGGGGTCGTGCCGTTGTAACTGACGACTTCGGCATTGGGCGCAAGGGTCGTGGTCGCCTTGGACTTCCACAGGTTGTTCTGTGCGGGATCGCCCGCCGAGAATGCGATCAGGATCCGGCCCGTCGTCGGAAAGTACCGAGTGTCCTTCACGGGAATTGTCGTCGCATCGAACGCGACGCTTCCCTGGATGCGGGTGATCGGTCGCGCCAGCGGGTTGACTGGTTCATCGCCGGCGTTGGGAAGGATCGCGAGAAATCGGTAGTCATCTGCCAGCGGCGGAGGGCCCGGCAGAGCCTCGGGTGGCGCCTTCGTGCCGATCGGCTTGAGCGTGTTCAGCGTGTCGGCATCGATGTCGATGACGCCCACGTCCTTGAGTTGCCCATCGCCACCGGCAGGCTTGCTGCGGGTGAACACGAGGTTCACCGAGAACTGGGGCACCTCGACCGTGACCTTGAGCCCGTTCGTGAGGCGCATCGTCGGCGCCGAAGTCACGTCGTACACCATGCCCTGCACGTATGTCTCCGCCGAATACACGCCCGCCGGCACGTAGAGCGGCATCTCGCCGAATCCCCCTCCGCTCAGGTTGGGCGGTACCGGCAGCATCAGGATGAAGGGGGGCATCGTCAGGAGGGAGGGAGGCGTGACATTGAGCGGCAGGGGAGTCTTGGCCACCGACACGAGGAGGCCCCACAGAACATTGCTGTTCGGCTGCCCGGCCGACTGGTAGGTCACTTGAGCCTTGAAGGACAAGCCCGAGAAGGCCGGAAACAGCCCCGAGTTGTCGAAGGGGCCACCCGGCCCCGGAATCGATGTTCCGTGGCCGTCCGTCAGGACGAGGTGCGGATATGCGCCCGGCGTCTGGGCCTGGAGCCCCGGAGAGATCCAGAGCAGAGCGGCCATCAAAACTGAAATCAGCTTGAACATGAGGCGGAGTCTATCCGATGAGATTGGCCAACTGGGACTTCGGCGCGCGGGCCGGTGCGGATTGAGAGCATCGCGGGTACGGCCGCAACGGATGCTTTCTACGCCCGCACCGACAGCCACGGACGGCAACCGCCAATTCCTGCTGACAGAACCCTCATGTCCGGAACTCGACCCAGGCCAGCCAGCCTGTTCGAGCGCCGGAACTTGACGATCGGCAGGCGCCAGTGGCCCCCTGCTAGCTGCCGCTGACGGGCTGAAGAGCGCCCACGCGCAAGGCTTGCAGGACCCTGTCCGCGATAGCCTGTGGCGTGAAGCCGAGCTTCGCCAGCAAGCTGTCCCGCGAGCCATGCTCGATGAACCTGTCAGGGACCCCGATCATGAGCGTAGGGGGGAGAATTCCGTCGCGTGCAGCCAGAGCTTCCAGGACGGCAGATCCGAACCCGCCGCACACCGCGTGCTCCTCCAGCGTGACAAGCATCCTGGCGTGCTCGAGTGAAGCACTGATCATCGCTGCGTCAACGGGCTTGGCAAAGCGTGCATTGATCACGGTCGCCTGGATGCCGGCGTCTGCCAGATGCCTTGCCGCGGACATTGCGAGAGGCACCATGGTGCCGTACGCGGCGAGCACGACGTCGGAGCCCTTGCGCAGGCGGACGGCACGACCGAGTTCCACGGGTGCCACGGGCCCGTCGGCGGCCGGCGCACTGTCACGCGGGTAGCGAACCGCAACCGGAACACCCATCGAAAGGGCGGCGCCGAGCATCGCCTGGAGTTCCTCGGCGTTGGCCGGCGCCATGAGCACCACGTTCGGGAGCGTACGGAGGTAGGCAATATCGAAGAGGCCGTGGTGCGTGGCTCCGTCTTCAACCAATCCGGCTCGATCCAGCGCGATCACGACGGGCGCGTTCTGAATGAGCAGCTCCTGAAAGAGCTCGTCATAACCCCGCTGGAGGAACGTGGAGTAGATGGCCACGACGGGCAGCAAGGTCCCCTTGGCGAGGCCACCACCAAAGGCCACGGCGTGCTGCTCGCAGATGCCGACATCGAAGCATCGACCGGGAAGCGCCTCGGCCAGCTGCTTGAGCCCGGTGCCGTCCGGCATGGCCGCCGTGACGCCGACGATGCGTGCATCGTCCATCGCGTGACGCGTCACGCACTCTGCGAACACGTCCGTGTACGTCGGACGCGCAATCCTGGCGGCGCCAGCAGCCTGCCCAGCCGTCCCGGAGGCGGGCGGCTTGGCTTTCGCCTTCACGCCGTGCAGACGCTGAGGATCGCCGGCCGCCATTTCGCAACCGGCGCCCTTCCTGGTCACGAGATGCAGGAAACTGAGGCCGGGTCGCTGCTTGAGATCCTGCAACGTATGCACGAGGCGCGGGAGATCATGGCCATCCATCGGGCCGAAATAGCTGAAACCGAACTCCTCGAACACATGCCCCGGCACGAGCACGGACTTCATCACCGCAAGACTCTCGCGAATGGAGCGATCCACTTTCTCGCCGATGACCGGAATATGCCGGATGAGCTCCGCCAGTTCCTTTTTCGCGCCGGTGATGAGCGGCCCGGTGCGCACGCGCGTGAAGTAGCGCGACATCGCTCCGACCGTCGGGCTGATGGACATCTCATTGTCATTCAGGATCACGAGCAGGTCGACGCCCGCCTCACTCGCGTGGTTCATCGCTTCGAACGCGACACCTGCGCCGTAGCCCGCATCGCCGATCACGACAACCGTGCGGCGGTCGCCGTGTCCCGTCAGCTTGTCCGCAGCCGCAAGCCCAAGCCCCAGCGAAATGGATGTTCCCGCGTGGCCCGTGTGAAAGAGATCGAACTCGCTCTCGGCCGGATGCGGGAAGCCGCACAATCCGTCGGCCTGGCGCATGGTACGAATGAGGTGCTTGCGTCCCGTGAGCAGCTTGTGCGGGTAGCACTGGTGTCCCACATCGAAGACCAGGCGGTCCTTCCGGAAGTCGTGCACGTAGTGGAGCGCAATCGTCAGCTCGAGCACTCCAAGCCCGGAGCCCAGATGCCCCCCGGTCTGGCTGATCGCGTCGATGAGTTCCGCGCGCATGTCCGCCGCGAGGACCGGAAGGTCATCCACGGAGAGCCGGCGCAAGTCCTCCGGATAGTCGACATGTTCGAAGATGGACATGCGGGCGGACCTGGGCTCCAGTCGCGAAACGGTGTGTGACACACCCTACATAAACCGGGTCAGACCTGCCCGCCTCGAGTCCTGCGGCCGCGACCGACGAGTTTCAGGATCGCCGCGGCACGATGGTCGCCCCGAGTGCCTCGAGCAGCGGGCGGCAAACGCCTGGCGGGATGCCGTCCAGCGCTCCGGACACGAGATCCCGCGCGTCGCGCCAGCTCTGTTCCACGCCAGCCACCGCCGGCCATGTCATCTTTGCCCGTTCTGCGTCTGCGCCCGCCTGCTTGCCCAGTTCGGCGGTGGTGCCCTGGACGTCCAGAAGATCGTCGACGATCTGGAAGGCCAGGCCGAAATCGCGCCCTGCCCGGGCGAGTGCAGCAGCATCCCGGGCGGTGGCGCCCCCCGCCAGGGCGCCGAGTTGCAGCGACACCGCCATCATGGCGGCCGTCTTGCCGGCGTGAATGCGGCGCACGCGATCGAGGTCGGGAACCTGTCCCTCGGCCGCCAGGTCCTCGACCTGCCCGCCAACCATCCCGGACCAGCCTGCGGCGTCAGCGAGCGCCACCACCATGGCACCCACGGGGCAGCCCGGTGGCGTGTGTCGCGCGAGCACCTCGAAGGCGAGCGTCAGCAGCCCATCCCCCGCCAGGACGGCGAGACCGTCACCCCAGACGATGTGGACGCAGGGCTTGCCGCGGCGGAGCGTGGCATCGTCCATGCACGGCAGATCGTCGTGCACGAGCGAATAGGCGTGAATCAGCTCGACGGCGACCGCAGCGCCGAGCGCCTGCTCGGGCTGCCCCCCGGCGTGCCGGCATCCGAGCAGCGCCAGCGCGGGCCGGAGCCGCTTGCCACCGGCGAAAGCGATGTGGCGCATGGCCGCCGCCAGCGGACCGGCCTGTGCCTCGGAAGGCAACCATGCGGAGATCGCGGGCTCGACGAGTTCGCGGCTCGCCCTCAGAAACTGCTCCAGGGCTTCGGCGCCGCTCACTTCGAGTCGCTCCTCGTGGCCGCCAGCCAGGCGCCATAGTCGGCACCGGGCAGCGGCACTCGGCATTGCCCCTGAAAAAACGGGCGGGCATCGTCGCCCACGAGAATCGAGCCGCCTTCCAGTGCCAGTTCCGGCCCGACCGGTCGGACCTCTCCTGTCGCTGCCATCAAGGTGCGCAAGCAGGTCCCTCGGGTGTCCTCCTGGCGCAGTTCAAGTCCACCCAGCGTGAGACCATCGAAGCTCTCGAGCCGGACGACGACGTATCCCTGTGGCGACAACAGCGCTCCAAGCGCTTCGGACACCTTCGAAATCGGCACGAAGTCGCCCGGCGCCTCCAGGCCGAGCGCTCGCCATGCCGCCGGATCAAGTTCGGGCAATGCGACGTCCAGGCTCGCGGTGGGAGTCTCGCGGTCCGGCTCCTGCACGGACTCGAGCCGCAGCAGCGCCATGCCGCGCTCCACAAGCAGCCGGGCCGTCTCTGCGCGCACCACGCGCCCTGAGACGCTGTCGGAGCCTCCAAGCATCACGAGCACTCCGGTGAGCGCGCCGTCGACCACCGGACCTGCTTCGAGGACCGTCGCTTCCTTGGCGCCGCTGCCTCGGAGCGCCGTCGTCAACCGCCCCGCGAACGATTCCGGGTGAATGGCCGAGTTCACGATCCGGCCGTCCGGGGCTGCTGCCCGGGCCTCCATGTCCGTTCGCACCTTGCTGATCGTGTTGGTCAACTCTTCGAGCTGCCGGTCCCGATCGATGAGCTGCTCGCGCAGCCGTGACGCCTCGCCGATCTGTCGATTGCGTTCGTCGCGCGTCTTGTGCAGCTCCAGTTCCATCGAGTCGCGGCCCTGTGTTTCAGCGACTAGTTCGGACTGAAGCCCGGCGACCTCCTGATGCTTGCCGGCCAACTGCGCGCGTGCCTCGTCGCGCTCGGTACTCGTGCGATCCAGACGATCACGCAGCTGCGCCTCGTTGCCGCGCAGGCCCGCAACGAGCTCTTCAAGCATCGCGTCCTGCTGGCTTGCGGTCGCGGTCATGGCTGCCTTGAGGGAAGTCTCGAGATCGGCCCGGTCTGCAGCCGCTTTTCCAACCAGTTCGGCCCGGGCGTCGGCAACGGCGCGGCTCACATCGGCACGCGAGGATTGCACGAGCCACCCCGCAGCCAGGGCCCCGAGCACGAGCAACGCGACGAACATCGCCGTGCGTTGGCTTGCACGATGGCGCGCCCGCGCGAGCTGTCCGAGCGTCTGCTGCTGCACCTGCTGCACTTCGCGCAGAGCCGAGTGCAGTTCCTCGGACCGCCGCGCGCCGCCGCCTGCATCCAGTCTGGAGAGCAGGTCGGAATGCGCCTGCCGCATGCCTTCCAGCGCCTGTGCCTGCAGCAGCAACGCCGTCGCAAGGCGCGCCTCCGAGGACAGCGTCACCAGCTCGGAACCGCTCAGTCCGACCGGGCTTCGCGCTGTCGACCGGCCTCCCGTGGCGCCAGAGGTATCGCTGGCCTCCACGCGACGCGCGCTCGGTGCGCCTGCGTCCTGGCGGCCGTCGTCGCCGTCGTCGCCGTCGACTTGCAGGGTGAGGAGGTCGTCGCTGTCGGTCACGGGCTGCTGGCCTTCGGGGTGCCGGGCACGGCGGGCGGAAGTGGCCCACCGAAACCCGTCGGCGGGACGACAGGCGATTGGACGGCGCCCGCCGCCTCGTGTTCCCGCTGCCTTCGCGCCTGCCGCCGTTGCGCCCAGTGCAGCGTGATGAAGTACGCCGGAACGGCAATCCCCGTGGCGATGACCAGAGAGCCCACGACCATCGGGGTGCCGATGTCCGCCCCCAGCGTCCGCAATGCCGTCAGGACGCCCTCGCCGTGCTGCGTGACGGCCTCGATGCGCACTCTCACCGCGTCCGTCACGTCGGCGTAGGAGCGCGCCGGGCCGGGAAGGAGCACTGTCCCGAACCAGTAGTAGCTGTAGTAGAGCGGAATGATCGTGAAGGGGTTGGAGAGCCAGATGATGGCGATCGCGATCGGCATGTTCGCTCCCCACGGAATGCCGATGAACGCGGCGATGGTCATCTGGATGCCGACGGTCGGCGTGAGCGTGAGCCACGTGCCGAGCGCGGTTCCGCGCGCAATCGATTTGGGCGTGCCCTGCGCCCGGACGAGCGGGTTGATCAGCCTGGTGCGGATCAGACCCCAGACACTCACCAGGAGGCATCCTTGCCGTGAGCGTCGAGCCACTCGCGCCATTCGGGGGGCTTGTCGAACGACTGGCGCGTCAGGGATGTGAGCGCTTCCCGGAACGCGAGCATCACGCTGGAGTAATAGCGACGCGCGGGGCGCTCGTCGTCCTCGCCGACCTTCGAGGCCTCCTTGTCGGAAGCCTTCTGTGCGGCGCTGAACGCATCCACCAGCGCGGTCACGGCGCGGCGACGAACATCCATCGGCTGGTCCTGCAGATGTCCCATCGCGCTCGCGGCGGCGGACGCGACCGCCGGATTCTCGTGGCGCAGATAGCCTTCGAATTCCTTCTCGAGCGCCCCCTCTCCGCGATAGCCGAGGCCTTCGAGCACCAGCACCTGCACGTCGGGCCAGACCTTCACGTGCTGCAACTTGAGAACTGGCAGCAGCACAGCGGGGCCGTCCGGCTTGTCGTACAGCAGGCCGATCGCCGAGTGATAGCAGTCGAGCACGTCCTGCTTCTGCGTGTCGGTGGCAAGTCTCCGGCTGCCTTCTTCCGGGTCGAAGCGGCCGTTCTTCGCGTCCTCGCCCAGCGTGTCGATGTCGCGCGATTCACGCGGCTTGAGCTTCGCGAACATCCCGCTGATCGACTTGTTCACGCGCTTGATGGTCTTCGGCGACAGGTTCGCCCACTGCTCGTCGAGCGTGGTGAACACCGGCTTGATCTTTGCCGGGTCGCGGTCGTTCAGTGCCGCGTCCATGATCTCGACGGCACCCATGGCAGCGGCATCGGCAGCCTGGGCAGCCGCCTCGGCGGACTGGGCCGAGTCCGTGCCTTCGGGGGGGCGACCGTCGTCCTGCGCAAAGGCAGGCGCACCTGGCAGCACGAGCGCCAGGAACAGCAGGCCCGCGCGATGACGGTGCAGGGTTGATCTTCGCATGGTCATGCCGATCTCTTCGGAATCCCGAGCATCGTAAGTCCGGTCTGCGGGAAGACGCAACGCATCCCCGCCGGAGTGGCGCACCGAACCGGCACTCAGATGTGAATGCTCTCGGGGGCGACCCCACAGAAGGTGGCGATGCGCCGGATGAGGGCGGTCCTCAAGCCCGCCGTCACCGGCCGTTCGACGGGCAGGCGGTGCCCGGCGAGCTCGTCGACCCCCACCAGGCACTTGCCTGCGCCGGTCAGGAAGAACTCGTCCAGCTCGGCCAGTTCGGCCAGGCGCAGCGGGCTCTCGTGAATGGTCAGCTGAAGCTCCCTCGCCAGCTCCAGCACTGCGCCGCGCGTCACGCCCGGCAGGATCTTCGTGCTGACCGGCGACGTGATGAGTTCACCGCGCCGCACGCCGAAGGCATTCGACACCGTGCCTTCCGTCACGTTTCCGTCCGTGTCCAGCATGAGGTCGTCGAGGCGGCCGTCCGCCTCCGCCGCCTCGCGCTGCAGGTAGTGGCTCAGGTAGCTGGTGGACTTCACGCCGGCGAGCGGCGAGCGGCTGTCGTGCGCGAACGGCGCCACTCCCACGCGCACCGGACCGATGGCCACCGGCGGCACGGAGCGCAACTGCACGAGGACTCTCATCCCGGTGCCGCGGATGTGGGCTTCGGAGACGCTGGCACCGGCCGTCACGGTCACGCGGCACAGCGCACTCGGCGCGTCGGCGCGTGCTGCCAGCTCGACCACGCCGCGCGGAAGCAGCTCCAGCGCCGGCGGTGCCGGAAGCCCCACCGCGGCGAGCGAACTGCGCAACCGCGCCAGGTGCCGGTCGAAGAGAAACGGGTGCCCGCCGTGCAGGCGCACGGTCTCGAAGGCACCCAGGCCGTACAGCACCGTCCGATCGAGCGCCGACACGGCCAGCTCTTCGACAGGCCTGATGTCGCCGTCGATCCAGCCCAGAGCGAAAATCATGCGGAGGTCCCGGTGAATGGGCCGCGCGCGCCGAGCACATCGCACAGCGCGCGCGCCTTGTGAAGTGTCTCCTCGTACTCCGCGGCGGGGTCGGATGCCAGCGTGATGCCCCCGCCAAAGCTGGCCAGCAGGCGCCCCTCCGTGAGCGTGGCGATCCGGATGGCGACGGAGAGGTCCATGTCGCCATCGGCACCGATCCAGCCAATCGCCCCCGTGTACACGTGCCGGCGTCGCGGCTCGAGTTCCTCGATGACGGCCTGCGCGGCCAGCTTCGGCGCGCCGGTCACCGAGGCCGGCGGAAACGCGGTCGCCATCACCTCCAGCGCCGTGACCTCGTCCGGCACGCGCGCGCTCACCGTCGCGACGCGATGATGGACGTCGCTCCACGAATCCGTGCGGAAACCGCCCTCCACCGCGACGCTTCCGATCTCCGCCGTGCGACCGAGGTCGTTGCGCACGATATCGACGATCATGGCCAGTTCGGCGCGCTCCTTCGCGGAGGCCTCCAGCGACTCCCGCAGCCCGGCGTCGACTCGCGGATCGGCGGAGCGCGGGGCCGTGCCCTTGATCGGCCTGCTCTCGACGCGACTGCCCCGCTTGCGCAGGAACAACTCCGGCGAACTCGACACGATCGCCAGACCCGGAATCCTCATGAGCGCGCCGAACGGCGCCGGAAACCGGTTCCGCCACGCGAGTTGCAGCGCCGCGGAGTCTCCATCGAATGGGAACTGCAGCCGCTGGCACAGGTTCACCTGGTAAATGTCGCCGTCGAGGATGTGCTCGCGCGCAGCCTCCACGGCGGCCATGTAGGCGAGCCGGTCCAGGCTGGTCTCGGGCGACAGGCCGCTGGCGGCCGGAGCCGGCAAAAGCGGCACCAATGGCGTCGCGGCGGCAACGAGCGCCGTCACCTCCGCAAGGAAGCGATGCGCCTCCTCGCTGCTGCCGCGCCCCACGATCAGCCGGCGGCCGCTGCCCACGTCTTCGGCCAGCGCGAACGGGTAGAGACCGACGCAGAGATCCGGGACGTCGGCGTCGGGAGGGCAGCGCGCCGGCACCCGCTCCAGTTCTCGACCAAGGTCGTAGCCGAACCAGCCTGCCGCGCCGCCCGTGAAGGCCGGAACGCTGCCGAGGGCCGCCGTGCCTGCACGGCCCGCCGCAGCTCCGGCGGCGCGGCGCACACCCGGCCAGCAACGCTCCAGTGCCACCTGCAATGCCTGCAAGCCGTTCTCGCCGGGAACTGCGCGGTGCTGAAAACGCGCGACCGGATCGAAGAGCAGCAGGTGCCATTGTGCGAGATCGGTGCGGCGCGGCCCGCTGTCGAGGAGCAAGGGCCAGCGCTCGGCGGGCAGCGCCGCGGCCAGCTCCGCCATGCTGGCCCGGGCCGAACCGGCGGAAACGCACCACGACTCAGCGGCCGGTTCCAGGGCGATCGGGTCGGGAGGAGCGGGGTCGGGCACGCGGCCGATTCTAGCTCCCGAGGCCTTGGGACTTGAGCCGGGCGGCTGCGGAGGGAATCCTCGGCCCATGCTCACCGCCTGGCTCGATGGCTTGCAGACGACGCAGCAGGCCAGCGCACACACGCTGCGAGCCTATCGCAGCGACGTGTCCGCGCTGCTTGCCTTCGCGGCCGAGCGCGGCACCACCGACGCCCGCAGCATCGACACACTGCTGCTGCGTGAATGGCTGGCAAGCCTGCCGTCCCCCAGCCGTGCGACGCTGGCCCGCAAGCAGGCCGCGCTGCGCGGCTTCTTCGGCTGGCTCGCGAGCACCGGACGTGCGCGCTCCGACCCGACCGTGCCGCTGCGCGCTCCGCGCCGCGCCGCGCCGCTGCCGCGCGTGCTCGACGAATCCGCCCTCGTCGCGCTGCTCGCCGCGCCCGCGGGCGACGAGCCCACGGCCGTGCGCGACCGAGCCATCCTCGAGGCGCTGTACTCGACCGGCATGCGCGTGGAGGAATGTTCGCGGCTCGACCTCGACGCGATGGACCTTCCAGGCGGCAGCCTTCGCCTGTTCGGCAAGGGTCGCAAGGAGCGGCTGGGACTGCTGGGCGCCCCCGCGCGCGCCGCGCTGGAGGCATGGCTGCCGACGCGCTCGCGCCTGCTCGCGGCCCGCCGGCGCGCGGGCGAGCACGCGCTGTTCGTCAACGCGCGCGACGGAGGCAGGCTCACGACGCGCAGCATCGCGCGTCTCGTGAAGCAGCACGCGCTGGCCGCCGGCTTGCCGGGCGACACCAGCCCCCACACGCTGCGCCACTCCTTCGCGACACACCTGCTCGACCGCGGCGCAGACCTGCGCACGGTGCAGGAACTGCTCGGCCACGAGAGCCTGTCGACGACGCAGATCTACACGCACGTTTCGATCGGCCGGCTCAAGGATGTCTACGGCCGCAGCCACCCGCGCGCCTGAAGCGCCGTGCGGCGACGAGGCGATGCGGCCAGGCGCCACTCACTTGCCGCCGCGACTCTCCATGCCACGCCCGATGAGGAAGACCAGCGCGCCCGCAGCAAGCCCGCCGAACTGCAGCAGCATGTTCGACACGAGGTACGACACGATCATCACCGCGGTGACGATGAGCAGACCGACAAGCTGGATCAGGCGCGGCGTGGACATGCTCGCATCGTAGCGACAGCGCGCGAGCCGCGCCGCAGGTCCGCGCCGTGCTCAGTGCCCCGCGAGGTTGGCCAGATACTGCTCGCGGAGCGTGCGGTAGCGCCCTGCAGCGGGATGGTCGGGTCCCGCCAGTTCCACCGCACGGCTGACGGCCTCGACCGCACCGGCGAAGGCGCCCTCCCGCGCCAGCGCCTCGCCGAGCAGGTTCCACACGGCGCCGTTGGCGTCGCGCGTGCCGTCGAGCAACTGGCGGAGGATGGTGACGGCCGTGGCGGCGTCGCGGATCTCCGGGTCGTCCGAGAACACCATCAGCTGCGCGCGGCGAAAGGCCACCTCGTCGCTGCCGCCGTCATCATCGGCGAGAATCCGCGCACAAAGCCGCGCGCCCTCCGCGTCGCCGCACTGCTCCTGCAACCGGGCGAGGTGCATGAGGCCCTCGGCGGTCAGCCCACCCGTGTTCAGAGCGCGCTGCAGTTGCTCCCGGGCGGCGACGGTGTCGCCGAGATCGAGCTGCAGCAGGCCCAGCGCCTCGCGGGCGGAGGACAAACGCGGTTCCTCGGCGAGCGCCGCGAGGTATTCGCCGGCGGCGCCATCGAGATCGCCGAGCCGTTCGAGCAGGTCGGCGAAGTTGGCGTGAACCAGCGCGCTCGGCTCGCCCGCAGGCAGTCCGAGAATCAGCGATCGCTCGAAGGCCTCCCGAGCCTCGTCGAACCGGCCGAGTACCGTCAACGTGGAGGCGATGTTGGCCACGTAGACGGAGTTCTCCGGCTGAAGTTCGGCGGCGCGCACACAGGAGGGAAGTGCGTCGGCGTAGAGCCCCTGCGCGCGCAGCGTCGAAGCAAGGCCGGCGTGCAGCTCGGCCTCGTCGGGCGCCAGCGCGAGCGCCTGGCGCCAGGCAAGCGCCGCGTGCTCCGGATCGCCGCTGGCTGCAAAGATGAGCGCCAGGCCTCGATGCGCGTCGACTTCGCCGGCATCGAGTTCCACCGCGGCCCGCAGCGCGTCGAAGGCGCCGCCGAAGTCCTCCTGCTCGAGCAGCAGATGACCCAGCAGCGTGTGAAGGTGTGCGTCGCCCGGCTCGAGCGCGATGGCCAGCTCCAACTCGGCGGCGGCGCCGGGCAGGTCACCGACACTGCGCAGCACGCGGCCGAGGACGCAGTGCGTCGACACGTCATCCGGCTGAATGGCTGCCGAAGCGCGCAGCTCCGCGACGGAGTCGTCGAGTCGGTCGAGCTGCAGCATCGCGACGCCGCAGAGGAAATGCCGGTCGCCGTCGGCCGCGGTGCCCGAGGGCGCCTTTTCCAGCAGCAGCAGGGCTTCCTCGGCGTGCCCCTGTGCCAGGGCCTGCGCGCCCGCCGTGAGGAGCTGCAGCGCGAGAAGCCCGTCGGAATCACCCTTGGAGAGCGCTTCGTCGTCGGGTGCCGCGGTGCTGCCGCCCCGCGTCGCGCCCCCGGCCAGGGTCGACGATCCGGCGCCCGCCCGCGTCCGTGGCGCGCCGTTCATGGCCTGCGCAGCGCTGGCCTCCGGCGCGCCGTCCGCAGCCCGCTGTAACGACGGCGAGGCGTCCACGACAAGGCATCCCGGGAGGAAAACTGCCAGGAGACATGTCGGCAGTCGAAGGATCGAGTTTGCTTGGAGGCGCATGGAGTTCGGCTCCCTGATGACTGGCGCGACTGCTGTCGAGAAGGACTGGCCACGAGGCCGGATCGGCCGCGGTGACCTCCGGGCCTCGTCGCCGTATCGACTGGCGTCAATGCGGACATGCAGGCAATCCGGGGCCCGAAATGCTTCCCCGGGGCCGTCCGCCGTGCGGCGCCGAGGCCGCGCCACCGTGGCCAGCTGCCGCCTTGCCGGCCTCCGACCGGCCTCTCGACACGTCCGGTGCGAGGCACTTCGCCCCGCGCACCGGTGAAGAACAACCCCCTGGCGACCGATAAGGACCCTCATGGGCCATGACTGCTCGATCGAGATGACCTACGACGAATGGCGCGCGATCCTCGATCGCGAACTGCAGGTCATCGTGGTGGACGACGAAGGTCGCCGCCGCTGCGAGCGCGACCGGTGCCTCGGCAAGCCGATGAGCCGGGAGCACGCCGAGTCCTACTACACCTGGAACTCGTTCGTGCGCCGCCGTGCGTCGGCTGACGCGGGTGCTTAGACTGGCGCGGTGAACTCGCGCGCCTCACTTCTGCTCATCTGCACTCTGGTGCTCGCGCTGCTGAGCGGCGCCTGGTGGATGCTGCGTGCGGACGGAGATCAGGCTCCCACCACGCCGGGCACCGTCCAGAACGATCCTGCTCCCGGCCCCGCCAGCCCGGCCGTGCTGCCGCGGCCCACTGAGTCGCCCGGTGACAGCCGCGCACCTTCTGCCGCGGCCCCGGCGACGCCTCAGGTCCTTTCCGCGCGCGGCCCGGCGCTTGCGCAAGCTGCCGGCCGCGTCATCGACCGCACCGGCAGGCCGATTCCCGGCGCGAGCGTGACGGCCTTTCTGAGCGGGCCGGGCCAGCCCTATCGCACGCGCGAGGACCAGGGCGCCGCCATCACCTCGGGCACGGACGGCCGCTTTCTGTTCGCGACGCTGCCGGTGACCTCCGAGCTCGGCATCGAAGTCGAGCACGCCGACCATGCGCCCGTGCTGCGCGAGCCGTTCACCATCGGCGCGGGCGAGCTGCGCGACCTCGGAGACATCCTGCTGGAAGACGGCCTGCTGCTGCTGGGCACGGTGACGGACGACGCCGGAAAGCCGATCGAGGGCGCCGTCGTCAAGCTCACGGACCTGCAGCGCGAGCAACGCGGTGCGACGCCTGCCGTTCCGCTCTCGGCGCTCACGGACGCGGAGGGCAACTACACCTTCGCGCACCTCGCGCTGCGCCAGTACGAGGTCGTGGCCGACGCCGACGCTTACGCTCCGGTGACCCTGGTGCTCTCGATGGTGCTCGGCACGTCCGATGGCCGCTGGCGGCAGGACTTCCGACTCGAAAAGGCGGACGCGTCGCTCCGCGGACTCGTCCTCGACAGCTTCGAAAAGCCGGTGGCCGGGCTCACGTTGCGCGTCTCGCAGCGGCAGCGCGCGCAGAACACCTACCGCCTGCAGACGACGACCACGGGCGCCGATGGGCGCTTCGCGATGTCCGACATGGCCAGCGGCCTGTACGACATCGAGGTGCAGTCGCCGCTCGTGTACCTGGATCACACGCTGCAACTGCCTGCCGACGGCGACGAGCACACGGTGCGCGTGCAGCCCGCGCTCGCCGTCGATGGCCAGCTGCGCTGCGCGACGACTCCGCCGGCCGAGTTCAGCGTGCGCCTCCGCCCGGACGGCCGTTCCGGCGCGGGACTGCTCGGCACGGGCCCGATGGACCGAGCCTTCCGCGAGACGAGCCCGCCGGGCTCGTTCGTGTTCGACGGTCTGCGCCCCGGCAGCTATCGCTTCGAGATTTACGCCGAAGGCTTCGCCGTCACGACCAGCTCGGACGTGATCCTCGGCGCCGACGTGCCCGTCGCCCGCCTCGAGGTGTATCTGCTGCGCGGCGGCAGCGTGAAGGGCCGCGTGCAGCCGGCCCAGGCCGGCACGCGCATCGAGCTTCGCGAAGCCGACTACGACCCCTCGCTGTCGCTCGAGTCCACCTTTCCGACGGCGCCCGTGCACGGGCTCATGGTGCTCACCGGCGCCGACGGCAGCTTCCTGCTGCAGCACGTGCCGCCGGGTACCTACACGCTGTCGGCCCGCCCTGCCGACGCGCCGCCGCTGCATGTCCGGGACGTGCGTGTGACCGACGAGGTGGACACGGACGTCGGCGCGCTCACGCTCCCGCTCGGCTGCACGCTGTCCGGCAACGTGATCGGCCCCGACGGACGGCCGCGTGCCGGCGTGCGCATCGGCGTCACCTCGGCCATGCACCAGCAGCAGACCGTCACCGACGGCGAGGGCGCTTTCCGCATGCTGGCGCTGCCGCCCGGCGAGTACGACGTCGTGGCGACTCCGGGCAACCTGTGGGAGGCGCTCCAGTTCGAGGGGCGCGCGCACGTGACCCTAAGCCCCGAGCAGGACCTGCCCGTCGCGCTGACGCTGGCGGAGCGTTCCGCGCAGCCGCGCTGAGCGTTCCGCCCGACCGCGAGGTCAACGCGCCTGCGTGGTTGAGCTGAGCGCCTGCGCGGTTGGTCGGAGCGCCTGCGCGGTTGGCCTGAGCGCCTGCGTGGTTGGCCTGAGCGAAGGCGTGGTCGGGGCGAGAACGCGGTCTGCACGAGCGCGCGATCAAGGCAGGAGCGTGGTCAGCGGCCCGTTGACCTCCAGTGCGCGCTCTTCGCTGCGGCCCTCCGCGTCGAGCAAGGTCACCCGGTAGTGCGCTGGCGGCGCCTCGATGCGCTGGCCGCGCAGCACCGTGCGCAGGCTGCGGCCATCGTCAAGCGCGGCGGAGGCCCACGGCGAGTCCCCGGGCAGCGCGACGAAACTGCGCTCCGGCTCCGGCCCGCCGATCCACAGGACGAGCGCCAGCAGCGCCACGGCGACGACGCCTGCCGCCGCATAGGCGCCCATCGCGCCGCGGATGCTGCGCGCTCCGGGAGCCATCAGCCGCGGCGCGGCAGGCGCACGAGCACGAAGGTCACGTGGTCGCACACGACCTGCTCCACCAGCTGAAGGCCGTCCAGCGCGTCGGTCGGCCCACCGGGCGTCACGGCTTCCACGAAGAGCCGGCCATCCGCGTAGACGACCGCCATGCGCGGCTCGACGTCCAGCCCCAGCCGGTCAGCCAGGCGGCGCGCGGCACGCGTCAGCGCGATCTGGCGCGCGTCCGCATCCACGAAGACCTCGCCGCACGAGCCGCTTGCGTAGAGCGCATCGTCCGACTCGGGCGGGCTGTCCACCCAGGCCGGGGGACAGCTGGCGCAGCCGACACTCGAGACGCAGAGAACGAGTCCGAGCAGGAGCACGAGCCACCGCGTCGCAGCCGGCGCGTCCTTCACAGCCGGCGCGTCCTTCACAGCAGGCGCGTCCTTCGCAGCCGGCGTGCCCGTCGCCGCCGGAGCGGCGCACGCCTCGGTCACTGCTGCGCGTTCCGATCCGCAACGACCCGCTCGAGTTCCTTGCGCATGCGCTCGCGATCCGCGGTGGTCATCTCGCGGGTCTGCTCCTTGAGCCGGCTCGCGACACTCTTGGTGTAGTTGCCGAGGAAGGCGTCCTCGGCGTTGTACTTGACCCAGATGTAGTAGTAGTTGTCATCGTTCCACCTGCCGATGACGCGCGCGCCGGACAGCGAGCCGGAGATGACCTCGCGCGTGAACTGCTCATCGTTGATGTACGAGGTGAGCGCGTTGCGGTCGAGCAGGTCGCCGGCCTCGCTGGCCCAGCCTTCGTTGAGCCTCTCGATCGTCGTCTCCAGGAAGGACTGCACGTCGGCCAGCGCGTCGGCCTTCGCGTTCTCCTCGGCCAGGTCCAGGTTCAGGTGGATGGCCGCGCGTCCCGTGGCGTAATAGACGAAGGGCTGCGCCTCCTCGTCCCAGCCCGAGGCCGGATCGAAGGTCCAGCGCGGCGCCTTCTCGCTGATCGTCGTCGGACGCGGGTGCTCCGACTCGCGCGATGCGGAGCAGGACAGCAGCGCGGGCAGGATGGCGGCGCAGCACAGCAGCATCGTCGGACGGATCATCGTTCGGTCTCCGGAGCGGAAGGGTCGTGCGGCACGCGCCCGGCGTGCGGCGAGGTCGTCGCGGGCATCCTAGCGAAGCGTCCGGTGGCGAGGAAGGCGAGCACCTGCCGCGCGGTCTCGCGCTTCCACGGCAACACGGTGTGCACCGCGTGCAGCACGAGATGATCCGCTTCGCCGGGAAGGTGCGTGCCATCGAGCGTGACGACGCCGTCGTCGTCGCCGGGAAGTGCTGGATTCCAGCCGCGCCCGTCGCCCCGCGCGCCGGCGATGATGCCGCACGGCAGCGGCGGCGTCCCGTAGGCCTCGATGAGTTCGCGCGTGGCCAGTTCGCGGAAGGCCCGCTCGCCGTACACGACGCGCCAGAAGCGCGAGCCGTGGAGCGCCTGCGCCAGTTCGCTGCCGTGGTTGGGCGGCCCGAGCATCACGCAGCGCCCCGGACGGTTTCGCGGCAGGTCGTCGGGGGCGCAGCGTTGCAGCGCGGCGCGCGTCACGATGCATCCCAGGCTGTGGCCGACGAAGTGGAAAGGCCCGTCGTCGGCGACATGCTCGCGGCGCAGTCGGGCCAGCAGCGTTTCGGCGTGCTCGTCGATGCCGCGCCTGCGGCTCGGATAGTAGAGGTTGGTCGTGCGATAGCCCGCGCGCCGAAGCCTCCACGCGAGCGGCGCCATGGAGAGCTGCGTGCGGTTGAGTCCGTGCAGCAGGACAACGGTGCCGGGGCCGGCTCCGCCGCTCAACGTTCCGGCGCGAGCCACGCGGCCAGTTCGGGGACGAGCCGCAGCGTGTGCCGTCGCAGCGTCGCGCGGACCTCGGTGGTGCTGCCCAGCTCCATGACCTCGTGCGCGACGGCGTGCGCCTCGTCCAGCGAGACGACGCCGATGACGCGCTTCACCACGGGCAGGTGATAGGGCGACATGCTGAACGATCGCAGCCCGATGCCGAGCAGCAGCAGCGTGGCCTCCGCGTCGCCGGCCATCTCGCCGCAGAGCGAGACCGGCGTCCCCGTCGCGTCCGCAGCCTGCACGACCATGCGCACGAGGTTGAGGATGCCCGGGTGCAGCGGCTGGTAGAGCGACGCGACGCGCGCGTTGTTCCGGTCCACCGCCAGCGCGTACTGCGACAGGTCATTCGTGCCGATGGAGAGGAAGTCGGCCTCCTCGGCGAGGCTGCGCGCCGCGAGGGCCGCGGCCGGCACCTCCACCATCGCGCCGAGCGGCACGTCCGTATCGAAGGGCACGCCGCGCCGGCGCAGGTCGGACTGGATCTCGGACATGATCGCGCGCGCGCGGCGGAACTCCTCCACCATCGTGATCATCGGCAGCAGGATGCGGATGTGCCCGTGGGCCGAGGCCCGCAGCAGCGCGCGCATCTGGCTGTAGAACATGTCCGGCCACTCGAGCGACAGCCGGATGCCGCGCCAGCCGAGCACGGGATTGGGCTCGCTCGGGACGGAGAGATAGGGCAGCGGCTTGTCGCCGCCGACGTCGATGGTGCGGAAGGTGATCTCGCTGTCGCCGACACGCTTCAGCGCGTTGACGTAGTGCCGGAACTGCTCTTCCTCGCTGGGGAAGGACGGCCGGTGCATGAAGAGAAATTCGGTGCGGTAGAGGCCGACGCCGCGCAGGTCGTCGAGCAGCTCCGCGGGCAGCTCCTCGAAGTTCTCCACGTTGAGCAGCAGCTCGATGGCCACGCCGTCGGCCGTGCACGCGAAGCCGCGTGCCTGCGCCATGAGCTCGTGACGGAACTGCTGGTAGTCCTGGCTCTTCTGCGCCGCGAGGTCCAGGTCGGCCGTCGTCGGGTTGACGATGACCAGCCCCGCGCTGCCATCCACGATCCAGTGGCCGCCGCGCGCAGGCAGCGCCATGACGTCCACTCCCGTGACGGCGGGAATGCCGAGGCTGCGCGCGAGGATGGCCGCGTGACTCGCCGCGCCGCCGCTCGCCGTGACGATGGCCGCGAGGCGCGCGCGGTCCATGACGGCCGCATCGCTCGGCAGCAGCTCGCGCGTCACCAGCACCACGCGCTCCGTGCCGTCACCGAGCGTCACGGCGGCGTTGTGGCCGACGAGCACGCGCAGCAGCTGGCGCCCCACGTCCCGCAGGTCGGTGCCGGCGTCGCGGCCATCACCGGCCGAGACAGCCTTGAGGCGGGCGCTCCACGAGGTGACCTCGTCGCGCACGGCGACCTCGGCGTTGACGAGGCCCTCGCTGATGCGCTCCTCGATGCCGGTCCCGAAGGACGGGTCTTCGAGCAACAGCCCCTGCACCGAGAAGATGCGCGCGTCGCTTGCGCCGACCTGCTCTTCGATGCGGCGCTCGACCTCGGCCAGTTGCGTGCGGGCCACTGCCATCGCCTCGCGCAAGCGCCGATGCTCGGCCGGCACGTCCGCCTCGCGGATCGTGCGGACGGGGATGTCCACGTCCAGCTCGCCGTGGAAGAGCGGCGTGCCGACGGCGAGCCCCGGCGCCATGGGTTGCCCCGTGACGACCAGCTTGCCGCCGCCACGCGCCCGTCGTGCCTTCACGCGGCACCGCCCGGCGCCGGGCGCCGCCACGCTGCGCGCAGTCCGCGGCTGGCCCGCCGAGTCATCGTCGTGCGCTCATCCGGTCAGCTTCTCCGCCACGAGGGCGGCGAGCGATGTTGCGGCGATGCGCTCCTGCTTCATGCTGTCGCGATCGCGCAGCGTGACGCTGCCGTTGGCGGCGGACTCGCCATCCACGGTCACGCACCACGGCGTGCCGATCTCGTCCTGCCGGCGGTAGCGCCGCCCGATGGCGCCGGACTGGTCGTAGAAGGTGGACACGCCGTGCCGGCGCAGCTCCTCTTCCAGCTTGTTCGCGAACTCCGGCATGCCTTCCTTCTTCACCAGCGGGAAGATGGCCACCTTGATCGGAGCGAGGCGCGGATGCAGGTGCAGCACCGTACGGATGTCTTCCTCGTCCTTGCCGCCTTCGGTCTTGTCGGCGCTGGCCTTGTCGGCACCGGGCTTGTCGGAGCTCGCCTTTTCGGAGGTCGCCTTCTCCGCGCCGGCCACGTTCTGCTCCTCGAAGGCGTCGGCGAGGAAGGCCAGCAGGGCGCGGTCCACGCCGGCCGCGGGCTCGATGACCCAGGGCATGAAGCGCTCGCGCGTCTGCCCGTCGAAGTATTCGAGCTGCTTGCCCGAGGCTTCGCTGTGCCGCTTGAGGTCGAAGTCCGTGCGCGACGCGACCCCTTCGAGCTCCTTCCAGCCGATCGGAAACCGGTACTCGATGTCCGTCGTCGCGTTGCTGTAGTGCGCGAGTTCCGTGCTCTCGTGATCACGGCGACGCAGATTGTCCGGGTTCACGCCGAGGTCCACGTACCACTGGAAACGCGCGTCGCGCCAGTAGTCGAACCAGCGTTCCCAGTCCGCGGGCGGCACGAAGTACTCCATCTCCATCTGCTCGAATTCGCGCGTGCGGAAGATGAAGTTGCCGGGCGTGATCTCGTTGCGGAAGGACTTGCCGATCTGCGCCACGCCGAAAGGCGGCTTGAGGCGCGCGGTGGTCTGCACGTTCAGGTAGTTCGTGAAGATGCCCTGCGCGGTCTCGGGGCGCAGATAGGCCAGGCTTCCCTCACCCTCCACCGGCCCGAGGTGCGTGCTGAACATCAGGTTGAAGGCGCGCGGCGCGGTGAAGTTCGACTTGCACTCGTCGTTGATCGGCGCGTCGTGGCGCTGGCTGCACTTCGCGTTCTCGAGGTCATCGGCGCGGAAGCGTGCCTTGCACTTGCGGCAGTCCACGAGCGGGTCGCTGAAGTTGTCGACGTGGCCGGATGTGCGCCAGACCTGCGGGTGCTGCAGCACGGCGCTGTCGAGGCCCACGACGTCGCGGCGCGTGGAGACCATCGAACGCCACCAGGCATCCTTCACGTTGCGCTTGAGTTCCACGCCGAGCGGGCCGTAGTCCCAGCAGGAGCTCAGGCCGCCGTAGATCTCGCTGGCGGGAAACACGAAGCCGCGCCGCTTGGCGAGGTTGACGATCTGTTCCATCGAGGTCGCGGGCACGTCGGCTCCGGGGGCTGGCCCGGCCGGCGGAGCATGCGCGGGCCGCGCTGCGCGCTCCCTTCCGCATCGGCCACCGCCGGGCGGCGCATTCTGGGCCGCGCCGCGACGACGATCAAGACGAGGGCATGCGGCCCGATCGCCGACGACTCGTCCCTTCGGCGGTCGCCTCCCTGTGCTAGGGTCGCGCGGCATGCTCCGGCGTCCGTGGATTGCGCGCACCCTGCTCTTCTCCGGGTTGCTGCTCGTCCTGCTGGCCATGGCCGAGCTGGGCCTGTGGGCCAGCGGCCTCGTGCGGGATCCGCGCGAGTTCCAATTCAAGCGCGTGACGCGCGCCGTCGCCGAGGACCCCGAGGGCCGCTACGTCACGCACGCCGGGCGTTTCTACACCCTCGCCGCCGATCACCGCCACGGCCCCGAGCACCTGGGCCGCGACGCGACCGGCAGCTGGGCCTTCCGCGGCCGCCCCCCGGAACCCGCGCCGCCGACGCTGCTGCGCGTCGTGCTCGTCGGGGACTCGTGCGTCTACGGCGCCTCGGTGGATGCCGCCAACATGCTCGGCACGCGCGTGCAGGATGCGCTCACCGCGCGCGGGCTCACCGCCGATCGCGTCGCGGTGCTGAGCCTCGGCGTGCCCGGCTACTCCACCGTGCAGTTGCAACTGCTGCTGCAGGAGGCGCTCGACACGCTGCATCCCGATGCGGTGGTGCTCTACCCCGCCGCGTGGAACGACCAGGCGCCGGCGCTGCGTCGCCCCGACCGCGAGCTGCTCGCCGAGCTGTCCGACCCCACGCCGCTGGACTGGTTGCGCATGCACACGCGCGTCGGCGCCGCGGTGCTGCGCAAGCTCGAAGGCGTGCCGCTCAAGGAGATCATGGACGGCTGGATGGCGGGCAGCCCGCCGCGAGGCTTCCGCGTGAGTGCCGGGGACGTCGGCGCCAACGTGTCCGCGATGATCGCGGCCTGTGCTGCAGCCGGGGCGCGCTGCGTGGTCATGTCGGCGCCGCACCCGCTCAAGACGATCGACGAACATCCGCGCGTGGCGGAGGACGCCGAGGCGGTGCTGGCCGCGGCGCGCGCCGCCGGCGTCCCGGCGCTGGACGGGCAGGCGCTGCTGGAGGCCACGCACCGGGACCTCGCGAACTTTTTCGTGGATTACGTGCACCCTTCGCCGGAAGCCACGGCCGCGCTGGCGCCGCCGATCGCGGACGCCGTGATCGCGGAGTTGCTGCGTACCGAGCCCGACGGCTCCGTGGTGCCCGGCAGCGCGCCGGCACTGCCTTCCCCCCTCGCCGTGGCGCTCGCGGCCGACCCGTCCGGCGGCATGACGATCGTCTCCGTGACACCCGACGTCGCGAGCATCTTCGGCGATGAACCGCTGACGATCACGCTCTCGGGCTGGTCGGACTCGCAACCGCTGCCGGCCGTGATCGTCGGCGGCGCGCCGCTGCTCGACCTGCACGCCATCACGCCCGACACGGTGCAAGGCACGCTGATGACCAATGCCGCAGGCCTGTCCGATGTCGTCGTGCAGGCGGCGCGAGGCTGCGCCCTGCGGGCCGGTGCGCTGGCGCGCTTTTCACCGCAGGTGCGGCTTGTCTCGGAGCCGGGCCAGCCGCGTGCGCTCACCATCCGCGGGCGGCCGGGTGACCGCTACCAGGTCTTCGTCGCCACGACGCTGCGCGAGGTGCCGGACTGGTCGCTGCGCGGCGCCTGGTGGCTGGATGCCGCGACCACCGTGCCCGTGCAGCCGCTGCTCGTCGCGGGAGACGACGGCGTGGCGCGCCTGCCCGTGCCCCCGCTGTCGCCCGGCCGCGCCTTCGTGCAGACGCTGGCCATCCCGCGCGGCGAGGCCGACGGCGCGAGCCTCGCCGCGCGCTGGACTCCGGTGGCGGAACTCGAGATCACGCCGTGAGGCCTCACGCTGCGGGCGCGCACCGCACGCCGCGGCGCGCCTTCACGAGTCTTCGTAAATCAGGTCCACCGTGACGACCGCGCCGGCGGCCAGCGTGACCGGCACGGCCACGACGTACGGCGCATTCTTCCCCGGCTGCAGGTCGCGCAGACGCAACTCGTAGGTGCCGGGCGTCACGCCGCCGATGAGGTAGTGACCGTCTCGCGGATGGTCGAGCTTCACGATGCCGTCGCGTTCCGGAGCGTAGAGCTGCACCTCCACGGAGGGCGGCCACCCGCCTCCGAAGGCGTAGCGGATGCTGCCCTGCACGAGCGCGCCGGCCGTGACCGGCAGCTTGATGGAATCGGGTGTCCAGTCGTCCGGCAGCTCGACGCGGACGTTGTCCGCCGGGAGCCATCGGTCACCCTCTGCGAAGCAGACCCACTGGCCGGGCGGGAGGTGCGGGATCTCGAAGCGGCCCTGAGCGTCGGCGCGGAACGTCGTGCCTCGGAGGCCGGCCGAGCTGAGCACCTGCATCGCCTTCTGATCGAGGTCGGCCAGCGTGAGGCCGTCGCCCGCGTACAGCTTGCTGGCGTAGGCGCTCACGTCCACGTCGCCGACGGGGCGCCCGCTCGACTCGTCGACGACGACGCCGTGCAATGTGGGTCCGTGGAACGAGAGCTCGACGTAGGCCTGCTCGCCGTCGTGCAGCGCCACGCGGCGCCCGCGCGGAACGATCTCGTCCGGGCTGGAGGCCATCACGACGCACTGCCCGGGCGCGACCGGCGAGAACTCAAAACCTCCGTCGGCATCGGTGTCGGTGGACGCGAGGACGGTGGCGCTGTCGCCATTCAACGCACCGAGCACGACGCGCGCGCCGGCGATCGGCCGGCCGTCCGACAGCGCGCGGCCGCGGAGCTGCGCGGGCACCGGCACCACGAGGTCTGCGCTCGTCGCCTCGCCATCCACGATGGTGACGCGGCGCACGTCGGCGCCCACCACCGCGAGTGGCCGGCCCGGTGAGGCAAGCGCTGCCGCTTCGGCTGCCGCGAGCGACGCCAGCCGCGCCCTGGCCTCCGCCGGCGGCCCGAGCGTGGCGGCCATCAACCACGTGCCGGGCCAGAGGCCGTCGACAACGAAGCGGCCGTCGGCATCGCACGTGGCCGCCGCGCCCTTCTCATGCGAGTCTCTCGGGCCGATGACGATGCGGCCCGCGTGCGGCGGCGCGCCGCGCAAGGGCATCGCCTCCACCTCCGCCGCGACGACGCTCGCTCCGGGCATGGCCGTGCCGTCGCTCGCCGTGACGAGCCCCGCCGCACGGCCCAGCACCGGCAGGAACACGATCACGTCGGAGAGCCCCTCCGGCGGAATCTCGACCGCGTAGTTGTCGGCCTTGCCGTGCCCTGGCGCGTACGCCCACACCTGCCAGCTCCCGATAGCCAGATCGTCGAAGCGGAACCGGCCGTCTTCCGGGGGACGGCGCATGCGTGTCGGAGTGCCTGTCGCGGGCCCGGCGTGCGCTCCGGCCTGGACCATCGCTCCGGCGACCGGCTGCTCGAACTGGTCCTGCACGACTCCGGAGAGCACGACGCGCGGCGCGAGGTCGAGCAGCAGTTCGCGCTGCTGGCCCGGAGCGAGGCCTTCGATCGTCGCGCTCGAAGGCGAGTAGCCCTCCCTGCTCACGCTGAGGATCGTGGTGTCATCGCCCAGGCCGTCCACCACATACATGCCTTCGGCGAAGCCCGCGTCGGCACCGGCGGTGACGACGTACGCGTTGTCGGACGAGTATCCACCTCCGGTGCGCGGCGCCATGCTCGCCTCGACCTCTGCAGCGCCGAGCGGCGCCTGCGTGCGTGCGTCGCGCAGCGTGAGCAGCACGCGACCCGCACGCCGCAGGCGCAGCACGACATCGCGCTGCTCGTCGGCCACGTCGTGCAGGCGCGTGAAGGCGTGGCCCTCGGCCCACGCGTCCAGCTCGTACACGCCGGGCTGCAGACCCGCGATGCGGAAGCCGCCCAGCGCGTCGCTCAGCGTGAAACCCGACGTCCGGCCCAGGTCGACGCGCGCCTCGGTGGAGCCGCGCGGGAAGGACCGCTCGGCCCACGCCATGACCTGCCGGCCCGCGACCGGCGCGCCGTCCGCGTCGAGCAGCACGCCCGACAGCACGCGGCCCTCGCTCAGCGCGAGGTCGCCCAGCTCCGTGAGCTCCGCGCGTCGCGGAGCGAGGCCGCGTAGCGTGTATTCCTGAAATCCGTCGGCACGGGCGTACAGTTCCATCTCGGCGGCGGGCAGGCCTGTGAGGAGGAAGCGGCCGTCGTCGGAGGTGAACGCCGCCGCGAGGTTCTGCCAGGCGACGTCGTCGGGGTTCCCGTCGAAGAGCTCGCCCCCGTTGTCGCGGTCGCTCGGAGCGCGCACCGTCACGTAGGCGCGAGCCACCGGCAGCCCGTCCGGGTCCACGATGCGGCCGGAGAGTCCGGCGCCGTCCGCGAGGACGACGTCACCGAGGTCGTTGTCGCCTGCGTGCGGTGCCGGCACGTGCACCAGAACGCGTGAGGCCGGCGGCCCGTCGAGCAGCATGAGCGATGCACCCGGCGCGGTGCCGGTCTGGCCGATCCCGATCTCGAAACTGCCGTCGGCTGCCGTGCGCGGAGGGTTGTCACGAAGTTGCCCGGCGAGGTTCACGCCCGGCTGCAACGGATGCACGACGTTCACATCCGCGGCCGGCGTGCCATCCGGACGCAGCACGCGCCCGATCAGCCGGGCCCAGGGCGCCGCCGACCCGGAGCTTGCGGTCAAGGCCTGCGTCGGCGCCGGAGACAGCTTCGGCAGCGATCCCGTCGCCGACTCCGGCGCGTGCTGCCCGGCGTCAGTGAAGGGCAGGTCGGCATGATCCGCTGCGCGTTCCGCGGAGCGCAGTGGTGACGAACGCCCGAGGTCCGTCGGCGCGTCGCCGCTCATCCACCACGCCAGCCCGATGCACAGGAGCGCGACCGCGACGACGCACGCGACCATCGTTCGCGACGTGCGACGAGCCTTCCCCGATGTGCCAACCATGACGATGCTCCCGCTAGACGCCTCGCCGGATGGCCGCGCCCGGTCGAGCCCGTGCCTCCTCCGATGCGGGACGTTATAACGCTTCGCGCATGCCCACACTTGCCAGCATCTCCTCCAAGGTCGCGGACGGCGCCCAGCTGTCCGACGACGACGCGCTCTTCCTGCTGAGCTGCCCGGACATCACGGCCATCGGCCGCCTCGCGGACCGCGTGCGCCGCCGCTTCCACCCGCCGCGCACGGGTGGCGCCGGCTCTGTGAGTGGATCCGATTCCGCGGGTGGCGCCGGTCCTGCGGGCGGCGCGGGTTCTGCGGGCGGCGCGGGTTCTGCGGGCAGCGCGGGCTCGACGCGCAGCGCGGGCCTTGCGCCCGGTGCGACGGCTGCGCCCGGCGCGCTGCGGACGCACGGGGCGCGCCTCGACGCGGAGTCCGCGCCGAGCTGCGGCGAGGTCAGCTACATCGTCGACCGCAACATCAACTACACGAACGTCTGCGTGACGCTGTGCAAGTTCTGCGCCTTCTACCGGCGGCCCGGCGACCCCGAGGGCTACGACCACCCGATCGAGACCATCCTTCAGAAGATCCGCGAGACGAAGGCGCTGGGCGGCGTGCAGATCCTGCTGCAGGGCGGCCACAACCCCGACTACGGCATCGAGCGCTACGAGGAACTCTTCCGCGCGATCAAGCAGCACGAGCCGATTCACATCCACGGCCTGTCACCCAGCGAAATCCTGCACTGCAGCCACGTGAGCAAGCTGCCGCTCGACACGATCGTGGCGCGCATGCGCGCGGCCGGACTCGACAGCATGCCCGGCGGCGGCGGCGAGATCCTGGTGGACCGCGTGCGCAGACTCATCTCGCCGCTCAAGACCATGAGCGACGACTGGCTCAACGTGCACCGCGTCTGCCACCGCCAGGGCCTGCGCACGACGGCCACGATGATGTTCGGCCACGTCGAGACTCCGGCCGAGCGCGTGGAGCACCTGCGCCGCGTGCGCGAGCTGCAGGACGAGACCGCCGGCTTCACGGCCTTCATCTCGTGGACCTTTCAGTCGCCGCACACCGACATGGCGGAGGTGCCGATGGTCGGCGGCTTCGACTACCTGCGTACCGCGGCCGTGTCGCGTCTCTACCTCGACAACGTGCAGAGCATGCAGGCCAGCTTCGTGACGCAGGGCATCGACCTCGCCGCCGTCTCGCTGCACTACGGCATGAACGACATGGGCTCGGTGATGATCGAGGAGAACGTCGTCTCGGCTGCCAACTGCGAATGCCTCGCGACCATCGAACTGCTCGAGAGCCAGATCCGCGCGGCGGGCTTCACGCCGGCGCGACGCAACATGTTCTACGACCGCGTCGATGCCGCTGGCCGCGTGCTGCGCCGCCACGAGGATGCGGCGTGGGCCGCGAAGAACGCCGCGCGCGGCGGTGACTCCCGCCCCGCCGTGCTCGAGGCTCAGTTCGCCGAGCTGGCCGCCGCGCATGCTTGAGCAGGCGCAGCGCGGGTCGCGACGGCGCGCTGCCGCCGCGCTGGCGGCGCTGGCCCTGCTCGGTGCGGGCTGCGCGCTGCCGCCGCCGCGCCCGGAGATCGCCGCACGGATCGCGCGCATCACGCCGGAGGACTTCGCGGCGGACGTCGACGCGCTCACCGCGCATGGCCCGCGCGTCGAGTCCGACGAGACGGCCTGCCGCATCACGCTGGACCGGCTCGCCGCGCCACTCCGCGGCTGGGGCTACGAGGTACGCGAAGAAGTTTTCGTCGCCCCCACCTACCCCTTCATCGAAGAGCGCACGGAGCCCGCACCCGGAGCGAGCGGCGTCGCCACGGTCAGCTGGCGAAGGATCCGCATCGACAACCACGTGCACGTCAACCTGCTCGCGGAGCGGCGCGGCGCGCGCGAGCCGCACAGCGTCGTCGAACTGGGCGCGCACTACGACACGGTGCCCGGCACGGTCGGCGCGGACGACGACACCTCCGGCGTCGCGGCGCTGCTGTCGATTGCGCAGGCCTGCGCCGACGCGCCGCTCGACCGCACGCTGCGCTTCTGCTTCTTCGCGGCGGAGGAGACCGGCCTGCACGGCAGCGCGGCGCACGCAAAGGCCCTCGCGGCCTCCGACGAGCACCTCGTCGGCGCCCTCGTGATGGACATGATCGGCTACGCGAGCAGCGAGCCCGACAGCCAGGACGCGCCGGTGCGCATCCCGCTCCTCGCGTGGATGCCGGAGACCGCGGACTTCGTCTTCCTCGCCGGCAACTGGTCGTCCAGCGCGCTCGCCGACGACTACGAGGATGCCGCCGCCCGCTACGTTCCCGGTCTGTCCGTCTGGGGCCTCAAGCGCATCGCCGGCTGGTTCTCGGATGCGGGACGCGCCGATCACGCCAGCTACTGGGACGTCGGCCTGCCCGCCATCCTGCTCTCGGACACGGCCAACTTCCGCACGCCGCACTATCACCAGCCGTCCGACACGCCCGCCACGCTGAACCTGCCCTTCGCGACCGACGTGGCGCGTGCCGCCTGCGCCTGGGCCCTGGAACTCGCCGGCACGCGCCCGGACTGAGCGACGACGCGCCGGCGGCGCGAGGCCCTCAGCCGGAGGCGCGACGGTGGCGCGATCCGCTCAGCCGGCTGCGCGACGGCAGCGCAATCCGCTCAGCCGGCGGAAACGACGGACGCCGCCATCGGCTCGGCGAGCGGGTCCGGCGTCGGCGCGCGCAGCGTCGCCCGGATGCGCCACAGGTCGCCGAACATCTGCAGGGCGGCGCGGCGCAGCACGAGCGCGGAGCGCGCGTCGTCCGACCAGCGCACGGGAATCTCGGCCACGCGGAGTTGCTCGAGGCGCGCGAGCGCGAGCCACTCAACATCGAAGGCCCAGCCGTCGACGCCGGAGCGCTGCGCGAGCAGCCGCGCGGCGTCGCGGCGAAAGGCCTTGAGGCCGCACTGCGTGTCCGAGACGCCGACGGGGACGATGGCTCGGACGAGCCGACGGAAGGCCCAGCCCGCGACGCGGCGAGTCACGGGCTGGGCGCGCGCGATGTCCGCGCCGCGCGTGCGGCGCGACGCGACGGCGACATCGGCTCCCTGCCCGAGCGCTGCGAGCAGTCGCGGCAGCGCGTCGACGGGCGCCGCGAGATCCGCATCGATGAAGGCGATGCAGCGGCCCGATGCCGCGAGCACTCCGGTGCGCACGGCCGCACCCTTGCCGCGATTGCGTTCGTGGCGCAGCACGCGCAGCGTCGTGAAGCGCGACTTGAAGCTGCGGGCCACGGCGGCCGTGGCGTCCGGGCTGCCGTCGTCCACGACGATGACTTCGCAGTCGTGTCCCAGCGACGGCAGGAAAAGCGCGATGCGGTCGAGCGTCGACGGAAGGCGCAAGGCTTCCCGGTAAGCCGGAATCACGAGACTGAGCGTGATTCCGGCCCCCGGAGAACCGGCGGCGGGCCTGCGTGCGGCGGATGCCCGGATCGCCCTCGCGGGCGCCGACTCCGAGGCGGTGGCCTCGCCGGACATGCCTGCTTACGGCTTGTACGTCACGACCTGGAGCACGTCGTCGGACGTCGGCAGGTTGGCGAAGATGTTGGCCGCCGTGGTGTTCGCCACGCCGTTCTTGCCGCGGCTCAGGAGCACGACGGCGCCCGTCGTGCCGCTGTAGCCGTTGGCGAAGGTGTAGCAGTAGTAGGGGTTGCCCCACGGATCGAGCAGGCCGCCGCCCGCCGAACCCGACGCACTGGCGACAGCCACGCTCATCGCGCCGCTGGCCATCACGCCCTTGGAGAGATACGGGCCGTCCCATCCGGTCTTGCCGAAGGTGTTGGTGAACATGCAGGGCATGCCGGTCATCGCGAAGTTCGTGGTCGTCACGGTGGTGATGTCCGTGTTGCCGGGCCACGCGGAGCAGTCGGTCTGGTAGCCGCTGAGCGCGTCCGACAGGATGCGCAGCTCGGACGTCGCCTTGGCCTTCTTGCTCTTGTCTGTGTAGTTGCCCACCGCGGGGATGAGCACGCCCGCCAGGATGGTCAGGATCGCGATCGTCACGATGAGCTCGATGAGCGTGAAGCCCACCGCACGTCGGTTTGGATTGGTCACTTCAACTCTCCTTCATCAGGGACAGCACATGGGACGGCACCTCGCATGGTGTCGTGGTCATCAGTGCTGTCGACTCAACCGGCGACCGCGCTTGAGCCGATTTGCGGCGGCCCACAGACAGGCCAGCGCCAGGGCCGCCCCGCTGACCCCGTTCGCCGCCACTTCAGCCACGCTCGGTCCCCAGTGCAGGTGGATCGCCCCGCGACCCCGCACGAGGCAGAAGCCGGGCGCCACGCGATCCACGGGCACCTCGCGACCATCCGCGGTGGCGCGCCAGCCGGGATGCCAGGCCACGCGCACCAGGATCGGCACGTCCGCGGGCGCCTCGACCTGCAGCTGCACCTCGCGACCTCCCGCGGCCTGCCGGCAGTTCGAGACGCGCGCCTCAGGCGGCGCCGGCGACAGATCGAGCCCCGCACGCGCCGCGACAGGTCGCACCGGATCGCCGTCGGCCAGCAGCCAGTCCCGCACGGCGAAATCCCACGCGGCGCGGCCGGTCCACGGCACCTCGCGCAGGGCGCACGTCAGCGGCTGCGCCAGTTCCGCGGGTTCGGCCACGGCAAGCAACCGGAACACGTAGGCGTCGTCCTCGATCACGTAGCGCGCGTCGGTGTCTCCCTGCGCCGGGAAGCGGAGGATCACCGGGCCGTCCGCCTCGACCAGCGCCGTCGGCAGCCGTCGATCGGTGAGCACGGCGTCCACGCCGAACTCGTGCAACCAGCGTCGCGCCTGGGCGACGGCGCGCGCGGCGGCCTCCGCGTCACGCCCGACCGCTTCAGGCATGAGCCCCTGCGAGAGGCCCGCCACCGCGCCGACATCCCAGCTCGTGCCCCAGATGCTGCTGTCGGGTTCGATGGCCGCGGTCAGGTCTCCGACCCAGCGCGCCAGCGGCGTGGATTCGACGAAGAGGCCAAGCAGGCCGGCGGTGCCGGCGCGACGCGGATACTCGTGCTCCAGATAGTGTCCCGTCGGCTCGTGCAACGGCGACGCGGCCACCAGCACGCGGTTCGGCGGCGTGCCCGCGGGCACCACCAGCGCGTCGCGCGAGGACATGTCGACGGGCCGGGGACCGTTCACGCAGCACGCGATGCCCAGCGCAGCCACCGCGACGCCGACGCCGACGAGCACGCGGCGCCCGCGCAGCGCGGCCACGCTGCACAATCCCGCACCGAGCAGCACGAAGAGGTGCAGCCGGTACAGGTGCATCGGCAGCTGCAGGGCGTCGCCGACGAAGAGCAGTCCAAGCAGCGCGATGCTGAAAAGCAGCGTGCCGTCCAGTCGCCGGGACGACCGGGACGATCGCGACGACCGAGACGACCGCGCGCCTCCCGCCAGGCGCCGTCGGAGATGCAGCGCGGCGGCGAGCGCCACGGGCAGCACGACCCACCACGGGGTGAGCGACGGGATGAAGGCGACACCCCCGTGGCCCGACTCGCTCACGAAGCCGGCCAGCCAGCCCGCTGCCAGCGCCGCGCAGGCCAGCGCGAGCCGACTCGCCGCCCACAGGACGCGACGCGCTGACCGGCCGCCTCGACTCACGAGCACGGCCGTCTCGCAGACGCAGAGCAACACGAGCGCCAGCCCGCAGACGAGGTGCGTGAGCGCCGCCGCCGAGACGAGCAGCGCCGCGCGCAGCGTGCCGCGCCGGCTCGTCAGCGCGCGGGGCAGAGCGGCGGCGGCCAGCAGCATGAGCGGCAGCGCCACGGCGTTGGCCGTCAGTCCGGTGTTGTAGAGCGACGGAAAGCTGCCGGCGAGCAGCATCGCGTCCCCGTCGGGCGTCACGCACAGCAGCGCCGTCACGACGAGGGCGTAGAGCGCGGCACGCGCCGCGCCCACGCCGCGACTGCGCGCGAAGGCGGCGGCCGCGGCCGGCGTGGCGAGCACCGCCGCCGCCAGCACGACCCGCAGCGCGAGGCCCAGCGGCAGCACCAGGCCGAGCAGCGCGATGACGAGGTGCGCGAGGGGCGGATAGGCGCGGTCCTGCGGAAAGCCCGCGAAGAAGTGCGCGTTCCAGCCGGAGATCGCCGGCAGGAAGTCATCGCGGAGCGTCTGCGCGGCTGCCAGATGCCCGGAGGCATCCTGCACCAGTTCCATCGGCAGGAGCAGGCCGGGCACCACCCAGAACACCGCGACCAGCAGCGTGGCCACCAGCAGCGTCAGGCGCGGCGCCCAGGCCTCGGGAAACACGACGCGGGCAAGCCGCGTGCGGACGGCCGGCCGTTCAGCGAGCAGCGGCATCGCGAGCGGCCGCTGCCGGCGGCGCGACGGCGACGCTCGCGACCTCGACCGCCTGCCCCGTGTGCGAGTCCACCAGCCACGGCGTCATGAGCAGAATGAGTTCGGTCTGCTCGGTCTCGGTGCTGTCGTTGCGGAAGGCCTGGCCGATGAGGGGCAGGTCCATGAGGTATGGCACACCGTTCGTCGTGTCGGTGTGGCGGTCCTTCAGCAGGCCGCCGATCAGGATGGTCTCGCCCTGGCGCACGAGGAAGCCCGTCGTGATGTGCCGGCTGTCGATGATGGGCACGCCCTGGAAGGAGCCGACCATCTCGCTGACGTCCTGATCGATGAGCAGGCCGATGAGACCGCCATCCATGATCGTCGGCGTCACCGCGAGCCTGAGACCCACATCCTCGAACTCCACCGTCTGGATCGTCTGCGTGCCCGTGCCCGTCAGGCTGCCCGCGGTCGTCGTCGTGGCGTTGACGTAGGGGATCTGCGTGACGATGTCGAGCTTGGCCTCGCGGTTGTTCATCGCCAGCAGACGCGGACGCGAGAGCACCTCGAGCCCCGTGAGCCTGTTCAGCGCATTGATCGCCGCATCGAAGCTGCCGTCGGAATTGACGATCGTGCCCAGCACCTGCTGGTTGGGCGTGAGCAGGCTGGACACCAGCGTGGCCGTGCCGTCCCCCACCGAGATGTCGTTGAAGGCGATGCGCGTGCCGAGTTCCTCGAGCTTCCTGCGGTTCACCTCGAGGATGCGCGCTTCGATGAGCACCTGCTGGTCGGGGCGATCCACCGCGGCCAGGTAGGCCTCGACTTCGCGCAGCTTCGCCTGCGGCGCGGTGACCAGGATCACGTTGCGCGCGGGATTCACCACGAGGGCGTTCGCGCCGACGATCGGCACCAGCTCCGGCTGCAGCGAGGCCGCCGAGATGGAAAGGATCGAGTAGACGCGCGTCTCGACGCGCGCCGGATCCTCGCGCTGCACGAGCACGACGCCGTCGGCCTGGGAGACGGTGCAGCCATAGGTCCGCACGAGCAGCTCGAACGCGGCCTGCAGCGGCAGCTCGGGCAGGTCCAGGTCCACGGGCTGACTGAAGTCGCCGTCGAGCACCAGGTTCAGGCCGCCCGTGCCGGCGATGAGCCGGAGCGCCTGGCCGAGCTCCGCATCGCGCAGCTGGAGCGAGCGCGGCGTCGGGTCTGCGAAGAGCACCGGAATCGGCGCGATGGCGACCACCGCGCCCGGGCCGGCATCCGCCGCGTACGCAACATCCGGCTTGCGCGGCACGATGGGACCAGGCGACGGCGCCGCGTCCTGCCAGCGCGCCACGGCCTCGTCGTGAAGCGTCACGGTGGTCTCGGGCGGCAACGTGCCCTTCGACGCGGCCTCGCAGGCGGACAGCAGCGCGGGCAAGCCCAGGGCAAGCGTGCCCAGCAAAGCCCGGGCGAGCCGGATCCGGAAACGATGCTGATTCATGGCGGAGTCATCCGAGGTCTCGCGAGCGCGGCGCAGAAGAGAGCGGCGCTCATGGGGAAGCTTCGACCGCGCGGGGATCGGCGCTTGAGCGTCAAGCCGCCTCAAGCTGCACGACACGCGCCGACGAAGACGGAACACGACGCGCCCTGACCTGCACGGTGCGTGCATCCGGCGACCGCACACCCCGAGAGGCTGCATGCCCATCGACGTCCCGAAGTCCGGCGCCTCTCCGCCAGGCGCACCGCAACGCAGCGCACCGCAACCCGGCAAGCCGCAAACGGGCGTACCGCACACGGGCGTACCGCACACGGGCGTACCGGCACCGGGCATCGTGTCACCTGCACCGCTGGCGAGTGCCGTGACCGCGGGAGAGCACACCGAACGACTGCTCCTCGGCGAACGCCTGATGCGCGACGGACTCATCAGCCCGGCGCAGCTCCGCACCGCGCTGCAGGAGCAGCAGCGCAGCGGCGAGCAGCTCGGCGCGGTCCTCGTGAGCATGGGTTTCATGCGCGCGGAGACGCTGGCCGAGATCCGCGCCGACGACCTCGGCATCCCCTTCGTGCGGCTGGCGGCGCTCACGCCCGACCCGGCACTGCTCGCGGAGATGCCGGCGGACTTCGCGCGGCAGCACGGCGTCTTCCCGATGCGCCGCGAGGGCGACACCGTCGTCGTCGCGCTCGAGCGGCCGGTGGACATCCTGGCCATCGATGCGATCAAGCGCCGCTTCTGGCGTCATATCCAGGTCGTGGCGGCCGCACCGCGCGACATCGCCTCGGCCATCCGCCGGCACCTGGACGCGCGCGCCCCGGACGGCGCGGGAACCGAGGGCGCCAACGACGTCGAGGAGCAGGGTATCCAGGATGACGTCGTCGCGCTCACCGACGCGATCATCGAGGAAGGCCTGCGGCACGCGGCCACCGACATCCACGTGGAGCCCGAGGAAGGGCTGACGCGCGTGCGCTACCGCATCGACGGCCTGCTCGAGCAGGGCGAGAGCCTGTCGCGCGAGGCGGGCGCCGGCGTCATGGCCCGCATCAAGATCCTCTCGGACCTCGACATCACCGAGAGGCGCCTCCCGCAGGACGGCCGCATCGGCATCCAGCGCGCGAACGGGCGCGTGGACCTGCGCGTCTCGATCATGCCCACGTGCCACGGCGAAAACGCCGTGCTGCGCGTGCTCGATCGCTCCACCATCTCGTTGAACCTGGACGACCTCGGCATCGCGGGCGACGATCGCGAGACGCTGCAGCGCATCATCGGGCAGTCCAACGGCATGTTGCTCGTGTCGGGCCCGACGGGCAGCGGCAAGACCTCCACGCTCTACGCGCTGCTGCTCGCCGTGGACAGCCTGACCCGCAAGATCATCACGATCGAGGACCCGGTCGAGTATCAGCTGCCGCTCATCCGCCAGTCGCAGGTGGATCCGGCGATCGACTACCACTTCAAGGACGGCCTGCGCTCCGCGCTGCGCCAGGATCCGGACGTCATCCTCGTGGGCGAGATCCGCGACCAGGAGACGGCCGACACGGCGCTGAAAGCGTCGCTCACGGGTCACCTCGTGCTCTCGAGCATCCACACGAATTCCGCGGTCGGCGTCATCACGCGCCTGCTCGACCTGGGCGTGGACCGCTACCTGCTGGGCAGCAGCCTCACCGGGGCGATGGCGCAACGCCTCGTGCGCCGCGTGTGCGGCAGCTGCGGTGTCGAGCGCGCCCCCACGCCGATCGAGGCCACCTTTCTCGGGGCCGGCGCCGCCTCGCGCATGGTCCGCGAAGGCAAGGGCTGCCGGGCGTGCCGTGGCACGGGCTATTCCGGGCGGCTCGCGCTCTACGAGATCTTCCTCGTGGACCTCGCCTGCCAGGACATCCTGGCGAAGGGCGGCGGCGAGCACGAGCTGGCGGCATACGGCCGCCAGCAGGGCGCGCGCAGCCTGGCCGACGACGGCCGCGCCAAGGTGCTCGCGGGCCTGACCACCGTGCCCGAAGTGCTGCGCGTGTGCCCATCCGCCGTGGGCAGCGCCTGCGTGCCGGAGATCCTTTGAAGACCTACGGATACGAGGCGGTCAGCGACGCCGGCGTCCTGTGCCGGGGCCAGCTCCACGCGGACAACGAGCAGGCGCTGCAACAGCTCATCGAGCAGCGCGGCCTGACGCTGGTGCGCCTCAAGCCGTTCCGCGAGGCCGGCGCGAAGGGCAAGTCGGCGGGGCACGTGCCCGCCCGCGACCTGATCGAGTTTGCCCGCTACGTCGCGCTCACCACGCAGGCGGGGCTGCCGCTCGTGGACTGCATCGACGACTTCGCGACGAACGCGCGCAGCCCCGCGATGCGCAAGACCCTGGCGCGCGTGGGCGCCGAGGTCCGCGGTGGCGCGCCGCTGGCAGACTCCTTCGCCCGTTATCCGCAGGCCTTCGATGCGACCTTCGTCAGCATGATCCGCGCCGGCGAGAGCAGTGGCACGCTGGACTCGTCCATGCGCCGCGCCGCGGACCAGATGGAATTCCAGAGCCTCGTCCGCGGGCAGGTGAAGGCAGCGCTCATTCCGCCGGCGATCCTGATCGTCGCGCTCACGGGCCTGGTCATCCTGCTGCTGACCTTCCTGCTGCCGCGGCTCATGGAGTCGCTGTCGGGCGGCAACGTGGTGCTTCCTCTGCCCACGCGCATCGTGCTGGCCGTTTCGGACTTTCTGCGCGGAAACGCCGTGGTGCTGTGCAGCCTCGTCGGCGGCGGCCTTCTGGCGCTCCGGCTGGCGGCGCTCTCAACCCGTGGTCGCCTGCGGATGAACGCCCTCATCATGAAGGCTCCCGTGATCGGGCCGCTCATGCGCATGACCGCGGAGGCTCGCTTCGCCTCCACGATGGCGGGCCTGCTCTCGTCCGGCGTCGACGCCGTGCGCTCGCTGCAGATGGCGGCCGAATCGACCGGCGCCCCCGCGCTGCGCCTCGAACTGCTGGCCACCGCCGAGCGTGTGCGCGAAGGCCAGACGCTGACCGAGGCGCTCGCTCCCGTGAAGGGCATGCACCCGCTGCTGCTGCGCATGCTGCAGCTCGGCGAGAAGACGGGGCACCTCGACGAGACCTTGTCGCAGGCCGCGGAGTACTACGCGGGAGAGATCCCGCGCGGCGTCAAGCGCGCGCTGCAGATCCTGGAGCCGGCCATCGTGATCGGCGCGGGCGGCACGGTGGCCTTCATCGTGCTGGCGACGATCCTGCCCATCTTCTCGCTGTACGACTCGATCGGATGAGCAGGCACGGAGCAACTCTTCACGTGGCCCGGCGCCCGCACGACGCGGGCTTCTCGCTCATCGAGCTCATCGTCGTCGTCGCGATCCTCGCGGTCATCGCCGGCACCACGCTGCCGGTGGTCGGCAAGTCGCTCACGCGCGGCAAGATCGCGGACACGCGCGGCGAGCTCGCACTGCTGGCGCCGGCCATCGCCAACTACTTCGAGGACACGGGGAGCTTCCCGCCCACTTTCAACGATCTCGAGCAGAACACCGCAGCGGCGGCCGGCTGGGCCGGCCCCTACCTCAAGGCGCTGCTGGCCTCGCAGCCATCGACGACGGCGAGCCTCGCGCTCGATGCCTGGAACCGCGCCTACGTCGTCACGACCTCCGGCGGCTCCGCGCTGACGATGCGCAGCCTCGGCCCCGACGGCGTGCAGGGCACGGGGGACGACCTGCTGCAATCGGTGGACGTGACGCCGATCCGGCGCGCCGCGACGCTCACCGAGCTGCGCACGATCAACACGGCGATCGCCGCCTGGAACGCGGTGAACATGCCCGCGTCGCCGCTGCCCGCCAACTACGCGTCGCTGCTCTCGCAACTCGTCGGCAACGGCTACCTGCCTGCGGGCACCGGCGCGTACGACGCCGACGCCTGGGGCGATGCCTACGTGGAGGATCCGGCCGGGGCGTCGCCCGTCGTCGCCGTGAGGTCCACGCACCTCTGACCGCCGCGATTCCGTGCAGGCGGCACGCCGCGCGGCCTCAAGCCCGCGACCGCGCCCCTCCGATGAACACGGGTCCGGAGCATGACGATGGAAGCCGAAATCCCTACCGCCCTTGCCGTGCCGCGCCTGGGACGCAAGGTGCCGCACGGAACCGTCGCGCTCATCGACCGCGCGAGCATCTGCGTGGCCGAGCTGGCCATGGGTCCCGCCGGCGTCCGCGTCCGGCGGCACGCCCTGGTCTTCAACGGCAAGGATGGCATCCAGTTCCTGGACAGCGACCCGGACTCGGTCGTCGCGATGCTCGCCAGGGTCGTGCGCGAGCACGGCTTCTCGCGCCGGATCGCGTGCATCGGCCTCTTCGAATCCATGTTCGCCGCGACGCAATGCAAGCTGGCGCGCACCACGCCCGCCGCCACGTCGGCCCTGCTCGAGCGCCGCGTCCGCGAGCAGATCATCGAGCCGACGGAGGACCTGCTCTCCGATCACACCTGCGTCTCCCCCGTCACGGCGCCGCCCGACGAGCCACTGCACGTCCTGCTCGCGTGGGCCTCCCGCGCGCAGCTCGAGCGCTACGCCAGGGCCTTCCGCCGCGAACGGCTTTCGGTCGAGCGCGTCGTGCCGCCCTCGGTGGCGCTGCTCGATCTCTTCGGTCGCACCCGACCGGACGAACCGGACCGCATAGAGCTCTTCACGCGCTACTGCTATCCGTCGCTCGTCATCGGCGTTCACCGCGGCGGGCTGCCGCTGTACCTGCGCTTCCTGCCGGATCTGATGGCGGATGCCGAGGAAAGCGTCGTGTCCACGATCCTCAACGAGGTCCGGCGCACGGCCACGTTCGTCGCCGAGAGCCACATGGGCCGCATGCCCGCCGGCGTGACGTACAGCGGCCTGACCGCCAGCGACGGCGCGCGCTTCGAGCAGCGCCTCAAGGCCGAGGTCGGCCTTGTCGCGCACACGCAGCAGGTGGCGCTGGACGGCGCCGACGCGGAGATCGCTCCCGAGCGTCTCGCGGCGCTCACCGGCCTGCTGGTCCACGGCGCGCCGCTTGCCGGCAAGCGTGTCCGCGCCATGAACCTGCTCCCGAAAACCGAACGTCCGCTGGCGCAGACCGCGGCGACGCTGGCGGTGCTGGCCGTCATCACGATGATCACGGCCTTTGCCTCGCTGGGCGTGGCCAGGCACTCCGTGCAGGCCGTCTCACAGGAGATCCACCAGCTGGAGGCGGATTTCGCCGCGTATGCGCCGGGACTGGCCGAGCGCCACGAGCTGATCGACGTGGCGCGGCGCGCCGACAGCCAGCGCGCCACGATGCAGCTCGTGCAGACCGTGCACGGCAATCCGGTGCAGCCGCTGCTCGAGACCCTGCTGCTTCTGCCCGACGAGACCCTTCCCGCCGAGGGCTGGTTGAACAACGCCTATGCCGTCGGCACCGAGGTCCCGCGCCTGGAACTCCGCCTGCGTGGCGACTTCAGCGGCCCGCGGTCGGCCCGCCTCGCCGCGTTCACCGACGCGCTCAAGGCCCGCCCGTGGTGCGCATCGCTGACCGCCACCCGCGGCGCCGTCCGGGTCAGCCCCGGCCATGACGACGCCCAGGAAGACGTGTCGCTCGGACTGCTGCTGCAATGAGCTTCATCGTCTCCTTTACGCCGCCCGCTCCGGACCAGACGCGGGAGGCGATCCGCCGACGCGCCCTGCGCCAGCGCAGCATGATGGTCGTCGGCACGATGCTGCTGATCGGCGTGATGGCGGCGCTGCCGATGCCGGTGTGGGACGCGAGCTCCCAGCTCGGCAGCCGTGCCAGCGAATTGCGCGGGTGGATCGAGAATGCTCAGAGCGAGGAGCAGGCCACGCGTGCGCTCCGCGTGTCCGGACTGGCGGACGAAGCGCAGCGCATGGATCGCGAGCTGACGGGCCTGCTGGCGCCGCACGACCGCCTCGAGACGACCAGGCTCCTGCTCGCGCTGGCGAAGTCCTCCGGCCTCGTGATCACACGCACCGACGTGCTTCCCGAGGCGCGGCTGCTCCTCGTCGAGGAGACAAGGCGGGCCGATGTCGCCGTGCTGGGCACGCGCATCGAGAAGGCGGCCGACCTCAGGCCGCGCGTCACGGGCGTCCCGCAGGCGATGAAGGCCGATCGCTTCGTGCTCGAAGGCCGCAGCCGCGCCAGCTCGCTGCTGCTCTTCTGCGGCGTGCTCGGCGCGATGCCGGCACCGCTGCGCCTGCGCTCGCTGCGCTGGCAGGCCGCCGACGCCGAGCTGCAGTTCACCATCACGATCGAGAAGCTGCGCGACAGCGCTTCGGCCTCCCCGGACGCGGCGGATGCCACCACGGAGGGACCGGATGACGCCTGACTGGTTGCAGAATCTCGTGCCGGCAGGCGCCTCGCGAGGCAAGCTCATGCTCGCCACGGGTTCGCTGGTCGCCGCGCTGGGCGTGGTCGCCTACGACGTGGTCTGGATGAACAGCGACGACTCGGTCGATCACGAGGGCACCGTCGCGGCGCTCGAACTCGGCCCCGCGGACTTCGCAGGCGCAGGCGGGCCCACGCCGGCGGAGGATGGCGGCGCGACGGCACGCGGCGTGTCCGCGACGCCCGAGGACCGCCGCGCACCGGAGGCGGCGAGCCGAACGGCAGACGGGACCGCAGCCGCCTCGACGAAGGCCCCATCGGGCGCGGCATCCGGCGCCGAGCCCGACTGGTCGGCGCTCTTCGCGCAGCTCATCGCACGCGAATCGGCGCTGCCGCTCTCGTCGACCGGCAGCCAGGGCAGCGGGACCGCGGGCGCGGCGTTGCCCGACAGCGAGCTGCAGGCACGGCTCGACACCATCAAGCTCCGCGGCCTGGTGCAGAGCGGCGCCGGCTCGATCGCCCTCATCAACGACCGGATGCTGCGCAAGGGCGACACGCTGCCCGGCACGGACTTCACGCTGGCCGGCATCCTGGACGATCGCGTGCTCCTGAACGTGCCGGGCCGCGCCGCGCTCGTCACGCTGCTGCTCGAACCGATGAGCGACCGCCCCTCGGCTGGTGCGCCCTGAGCACGGCGCCCACACGCCGCCGGGCCGGCGATCGGCGACGCGCCGGCTTCACGTTGCTCGAGCTCATCATCGTGCTCGGCATCATGGTCGTGCTGGCCGGCGTGCTCGTGCCGGTCGTCGGCGACCGCCTCGCCCGGTCGCGCGATGCCCGGCGGCTCTCCGACCTGAAGACCGTCGTGCAGGCCGTCGACGCCTACCTGTACGACACCGGCACGCTGCCCGACCACGACGCCGAGACGGGCTACGGCGGCTGGGACACCTCGGTGGACGGCGCGTTCATCACGCAGCTCGTGGCGGCCGGCTACCTGCGCGAGCCGGTGCGGGATCCGCTCAACGACGCGACCCACCACTATCGCTACTACCACTACGCCGCCGGCTACGCGGGCATCCCCTCCGACTTTTACGTGGTGGGAATCCTCAACTTCGAGACCGCGGCCTACGCCGGCCAGACCGGCGCGTGGAAGGGCCCCGGCTACGACTGGTCGACGGTCTTCGACTACGTGACGGGTGGCCTGAGCCGCTGACCGCAGTCTGCGCCGAACGCTCGTCCGGCGGGCCGACTCAGAATGAGCCTGCGCGCCGCGGGCGGGCATCGCCGCAGGACGGCCGCTATCATCCTCGACCATGACTGCGCCCACTCCGACCGTGCCCTCTGCGACCACGTCACGCCCCACCGCCCGCTCGCCGGGCCCGCACCGGGCACGGCCGTTCGGGCGCGGCCCCACCAATCCCGGGTCGGTCGACGTCGCCGGCCTCGCCAACCTCGAAGCCCTCGCGGACATGCCGGCCGACCTCGCCCCGATCCGCGACAAGGTGCTGCGCCACGAACGGCTGACGCTCGAGGACGGCCGCACGCTCTTCGCGACGCCGGACCTCAATGCGCTGGGCGCGCTGGCCAACTTCGTCAACGAGTCGCTCAACGGCGCGCGCACCACCTTCACCTACAACCGCCACCTCAACTACACCAACGTCTGCGCCTACCGCTGCATGTTCTGCGCCTTCCGGCGCGACGGCGACGAGGCCGACGCCGTGGTGATGGACATGGACTTCGTGCGCGACAAGCTGCGCCGCGAGTTCACCGACACGATGCGCGAGGTGCACATCGTCGGCGGCATCAACCCCGCGCTCCCCTACGCCTACTACCTGGACCTCATGCGCACGGTGAAGGCCGAGCGCCCGAACCTGCACATCAAGGCCTTCACGATGATCGAGCTGGACGCGATCGCGGAGATCGCGGGCAAGCCGCTGAACGTCGTGCTGGCCGAACTGCGCGAGGCGGGCCTCGACTCATGCCCCGGCGGCGGCGCGGAGGTGCTCTCGCCGCGCGTCCACAAGAAGCTCTACCGCGAGAAGCTGCCGCCCGAGCGCTGGATCGCCACGTGCAAAGCCGTGCATCGCGCCGGTCTGCACACCAACGCGACGATGCTCTTCGGCCACATCGAGACGACCGACGAGCGACTCGACCACATGCTGGCCATACGCTCCATCCAGGACGAGACCGGCGGCTTCCTGCAATTCATCCCGCTGCTCTTCCACCCGGACCACACGCCGCTGGAGCGCCTCGGCAAGACCACGGGCACCGACGCGCTGCGCACCATCGCCGTCGCGCGCCTCATGCTCGACAACCTGCCGCACATCAAGGCCTACTGGATCATGCTCGGCATGAAAATCGCGCAGCTCGCCCTGCACTACGGCGCCGACGACATCGACGGCACCGTGGAGGAAGAGCACATCACGCACGACGCCGGCGGCACCACGCCGCAGGGCCTCACCACGGCGCAGCTCGCCGCGCTCATCCGCGAGGCGGGACGGCAGCCGGTGCTGCGGGACACGCTCTACCGCGAACTCATCGCGGTCGACTGAACGACTCGCGCTGGCGGGCCACGGACCTCGGCGGCACTCGAAGGTCCTCGACGACTCGCGCCAGCGGTCTCTCAGCGACCGCGCGCCAAGGCCTTGTGCCGGAAGCAACCCACGAGGTGGTCGTTCACCATGCCCGTGGCCTGCATGTGGGCGTACATGATCGTGCTGCCGACGAACTTGAAGCCGCGCGCTTTGAGGTCCTTGCTCCAGGCGTCGCTGTGCGCGGTGCGCGCCGGCAGTTGTTTCAGGCCGGACCAGCGGTTCACGAGCGGACGGCCATCGATGAAGGGCCACGCATAGGCGTCGAAGCTGCCGAACTCCTTCTGCACGGCGAGGAAGGCGCGCGCGTTGCCGATGGCGGCGTCGATCTTCTGGCGGTTGCGGATGATGCCCGCGTCGTTCATGAGCCGCGCGACGTCGCGCGCCGTGAAGCGCGCCACCTTCACCGGGTCGAATTGCGCGAAGGCCGCGCGGAAGGCAGCCCGCTTGCCGAGGATGCAGTCCCACGACAGCCCTGCCTGCATGCCCTCGAGGATCACGAACTCGAAGAGCTTGCGCTCGTCGTGCAGCGGCACGCCCCACTCGGCATCGTGATACGCGGCCGACAGCTCGTTGCGCGCCCAGCCGCAACGCATGCGGCCGTCACCGACAGGCAGCAGGTCGGCACGCTCCGGCTTCGCGGACTTAGGCTTCGCAGGTTCCGGCTTTGCGGACTTCGGCTTTGCGGACTTCGGCTTTGCAGACTTCGGTTTCGCGGACTTCGGTTTCGCGGACTTCAGTTTTGCGGACTTCGACGTCCCGGTGACACGAGCCGCCTTCGCTTCAGCCTTCGAACTGCCGGAACTTCGGGCGATGCGGGCCTTCGACGTGCGCTTGCTCATGGCGGCGCATGATGCCCGCCTCGACTGTGTTGCGGAAGAGCCTCATGCTGCGACTCGCGAACCACGCCGCTCGACCGCGGCCGGGCCGAGGCCCGGCGCAACGCACGAGTCGCGCCATCGACGTCTCGCGACGCCGCGCGACGCCGCGGCTACGGCATGTCCTTCTCGAAGTTGGCGACGCCTTTCGCGGCGAACCAACCGGTGGGCAACGAGTCACTCGGGAGTGTCGCAGCCATCTCGGCCTTGGCCAGCCACTTGAACGTGAACGTCGTGGCCGAAGCCTTCAGCACCTCCGTGGACAGCAGCGACAACTCCTCGACATCGTCGTCACCCTCTCCGATGATCAGCACTCCGACGAATCGGTTCTCCGGAAGATAGATCCCCACCGTGCCGGGGTCAGCCTCTTGCGTCATCTTGGGAGGATGGGCCGCGTAAGCCTTCATCCCGTCCTGCCACGGGAGAGGCTCGGCTTTCACATGCACGTATGAGGACTTGTTCTTGCTCCACTTGCCTCGAACGAGCTTGACGAACTCGCTCAGGGCGGCCACCTTCTCAGAGCTCTTCACGAGCGTGAAGGGCACCTCCGTCCTGCCGAAGTACTTGCTTTTTGGATTGGGGCGGATGATCAGCAAGTACTCGTCGCGAGTGGCGCCGTTCTCCGAGTCGACGGCGTAGGCGTAGCCGTTGAGCTTGCCTTTCGCGCTCTCGCCTTCGCGCAGCTCGTAGACGACTCCGGCTTCCAGCAGGTAGTTCCGCGCAATCACCGGATTCTTCGCGAGCGAATCGGACGCCTGGCCCGTGGCGACCGTCGGAGCCTGCGGTTCATCCGATCCACACGACGGCAGTGACAGCACGGCCGCAAGCACGAGCACGAATGGCGTGATACGCATCATGACGACGATCCCCCGCATCAAAGAGTGGTGACTTCTCCGCCGCCATCATCCTGGCTGGTGCAGGCGGCCCGCACTTCGCTCCACGACAACACTTCCCAGCGCAACTCCGGCGAGGCCACCGGACGCACGGAGTTCAAGCGCGTCAGGACGGGCTGCCAGTCGGCGCTCGGATCTTCTCCGCCGAGCGCCAGCAATGCCAGCGCCTGGGCCGCCATCTGCGGCAGCGGACTTCGCAGGGCCTCGGCGAGGCACCACGCGCGCTCGCCGTCCAGCTCCTGCTTGCCGCACAGCAGGGCCAGCGACCGGGCCAGGAGCCGTCCGGCAGTGAATCCGCTGCCATGCCAGTACTTTTCCGCGCGCTGTGCGAGTTCGGCGGCGAGCGCCGGCTGTCGCGCTCGCCACGCCACCGCGGCCTCGTTCAGGCACACCAGCGCCGCCTGCTCGGGCAGTCCCGCCCGCTGCATCACGTCGACGAGTTCGAGGTCGGGCACGAGCGCCTCACGGGACCGGTAGCGAGCGGCGCGCAGCAACCACTCGGCGCGGCCCTCGAACAGGGCATGCCGACACTCGCGGGCCTCAGCGCACACACTGCCGGCCAGCTGCATGACCTCGTCCAGCTGCAGGGCCTCGAGGCGGGACGAGGCCTCATTGAGTCGGGCGGAGAGCCGACTCGGCAGGCGCGTGTAGTGGAGGGCCGCGCGCGCATGCCAGTGCGCGGCCTCCACGAATCGGGAGCGGCCGTAGCAGGAGAGTCCCTCCCACTCCGCGCAACTGGCCTCGACCTCGGCGCCCTGCTGCCCGGCTGCCCAGCAACGCGCCTCCGCGAGCACCGACTCCTCGAGCGACGGTGAAGCTCTTCGTGCGGCACGCACGCGCAACGCCTGCCGCCAGAGCTCGAGACCCGTTTCCACGAAAGGCGTCAGCGCATCGAGCATGCGCAGCGCCTTGTCCCCGTCCGCCTGGTACGTGGCCGCGGCCGCTTCGACGAGCCGTTCCATGCGCACGAGCACGGCGTCCCGTGGCTGGACACGCACGAGCTCGTGCAGCAGCCGGTCGCGTGCCAGCGGCGACGGATCGGCGAAGGCCACGTCGATCCAGAGCCGGAAGAGTTCGTGCCTGTCGGCGGCCGTGCCCTGGCCGCGCGTGGCCTGGCTGGCATCGCGCAGCACGGCCTCCGCGGCGCCGAGACGTCCGGCGTCGGACATGGCGCGGGCCGCCGCGCACGCTTCCGGAATCAGCTCTGCTGCGCGTCCGGCCGCAAGCAGGTGGTAGAGACGCCCCGTGCTCGCCGCAGGCAGTGCGGCCGCGATGCGTGCATGTGCTTCGCGGCGCGAGGCTCCGTCCAGCGTCTGCAATTCCAGCCTGCGCGCGACCCGCAATGCGCGGACGCGACCATCGGGCAGTTCTCCCACGGCCCCGGAGGCGACGAGCGCGGCCAGCTCGGCCTCCAGCTGCCAGCGGGGCCGCTCGGCGATGCGCGCCAGCAGCTCGCGCTGGGTGTTCGGCCACGCCAGCGAGATCCACGCCAGCACCTCGTCGAGATCCTCCTCGATGCGGGTGCTCAGGCTGCTGGTCGGTGGCAGGACGTCCACGCCGGCCTTCAGGCGCTCGAGGCCCTGACGCTGCACGATCAGTTCGTCGCCGACCCGCTGCGCGAGACCGGCGCGGATCCATGCCGACACTTCCGCTTCCAGGCGCGACGGATGCCCGAGCGTCCGCATCCAGAGCTCGGCGGCGGCATCCTCCCGCAGGTGCAGCAGTCGATCCGGCCCCCCGCACAGCGCACGCAGGTCGTGCTGCGTGAGCGGCTCCAGCGTGACGGACACGGGCGGCGTCGCGCTCGCCGCACGCGGACCGGCGAGCTCGGAGCGGCTCGCCAGCGCTGCCGCCGTCGTGCAGGTCATGAGCACCGTGCCTGCCGCGCACGCACCGCACACGACGGCCGCCGACCAGCGATCCAGATCCTCGACATCGTCGATGCACAGCACCTCGCCTGTCGCCAGCCGGCGCTCGAGCGCTTCGGTGAACCAGCGCTGCGCGGTGGCGTAGTCCGCAGGCTCGTCGTCGGGAAGCGCGTCCGCGAGCACGACAAGACTCTGAAAGGCCGACGTGGCTCGCGCGGCAGAGAAGACGCGGCGCCCGGCGGCCTGCAGCCGCGCCGTGGCCTCGCGCAGGCAGCGCGTGCGCCCCGAGCCAGGCGCACCGACGATCTCCACGCAGCGGCCGCTCGCCGCCGCAGTGGCGATGGCTCCGAGCACGTGCTCTCGACCGAGAAGCGGCAGCGGCGAGCCGGCTGTCGCCGTGGGCGAGCCGCCTCGAAGCGCGGACAGCACGTCCACGGCGGAGCGCGGGCGCTTGCCCGGATCTCGCTCCAGCAGCCGGTCCACCAGCTCGGCGACGTGCGCGGGCACGTCGGGCGCCACGCTGTTCAGCCGCGGCGCCGGCTGCTGCAGGCGCGCCGTGAGCAACTCGTCCACGTTTCCCCCGGGGTGCGGCCGATGACCGGCAAGCGCCTCGAACACCATGCAGCCCACCGCATAGAGATCCGAGCGTGCGTCCACCGGCTCGCCCTGCAGCTGCTCGGGCGCGGCGTAGGCCGGCGTGCCGACGAGCATGCCCGACTCCGCTCCGGGCGACTCCGCCGCCTGCTGGATTGCGAGACCGAAGTCGAGCACCGTCGGGCGGCCCGCCTCATCGACCAGCACGTTGGCGGGCTTCAGGTCACGGTGCACGATGCCGACGGCATGCACGCGCGCCAGCGTCTCCAGCAAGGCGACCAGCGTCGAGCGCAGATCCTCCCACGTCCGACGTCCGCCGGGGAACGGAGTGCCGGGGACGATCTCGAAAACGAGGTACGGAAATCCCGCGTCCTCGCCCTCGTCGAACAGCCGCGCGACGCCCGGGAGCATCAGCATGCGCAGTGCGGCGATCTCCGCGCGCAGGCGCAGCAGGTGCCGCGTCGCGAAGCGGTCGAGCAGCTTGATCGCGACGGCCTCGCCCGTGAGGCGATCCTGCGCTCGCAGCACCTGGCCGTGGCTGCCGCGACCCAGGGTGTCCGCCAGCACGTAGCGCCCGGAGAGCACCTCGGGGAGCAACGGCGTCAACGAGCCGACCACAGCCGCAAGCAGGCGTTCACCCTCTCGGGCCAGGCGTGCTTCGGAGGAATCAAGTTCTGGAAACTCCGATCCTTCTTCGATCACGGAGATCGCGACTTCCTTGGGCCGGCGATTGTAGCGCTGACGCGCTGCGGCGGAACACCGGCGCATCGCCCTCGCATCGGTGGCGCATCGGCGACAACCTGCTCCTGCGTACAATCCCCGCCCCGGATCAGCAGGCAGGACGCTTCATGCAGGACTTCGAGATTCTCGGCGCCTTCTACCTGGGCCGCCTCCACGACCTCGCCGCCGGCAAGGCGCGCGACGAGCTGCTGCTGTACGACAGCCGCGACCTGACCACACACGCCGTGATCATCGGCATGACGGGCAGCGGCAAGACGGGCCTCGGCCTGGATCTCATCGAGGAAGCCGCCATCGACCGCGTGCCGGTGCTGGCGATCGACCCCAAGGGCGACCTCGGCAACCTCGCGCTGACCTTTCCCGCCCTGCGCAGCGAGGACTTCCTGCCGTGGGTCAACGCGCAGGAGGCAGCCACCGCCGGGCAGACGCCGGAGGTCTTCGCCGCAGCCACCGCCGCGCGCTGGCGCGACGGCCTGGCGAGCTGGGGCCAGGACGGTGCGCGCATCGCGCGCCTGCGCGACGCCGTGGACATCACGGTCTACACGCCGGGGAGCACGGCCGGCACGCCCATCGCGCTGCTCTCCGGCTTCCGCGCGCCCCCGCCCGCCCTGCTCGCCGACGGCGACCTGCTGCGCGACCGCGTGCAGTCCACCGCCACCGGCCTGCTCGCGCTGCTCGGCATCGACGGCGACCCGCTCTCCAGCCGCGAGCACATCCTGCTCTCGCTCATTCTCGAGCAGCAATGGACCGCAGGCCGCGACGTGGCACTCGCTGACCTCATCGGGCTGCTGCAGCAGCCGCCCATTGCGCGCGTCGGCGTGCTGGACCTCGAGAGCTTTTTCCCGGCGAAGGAGCGCTTCGCCTTCGCGATGCGCCTCAACAACCTGCTCGCTGCGCCGGGGTTCGCGGCGTGGGGTGCCGGCGAACCGCTGGACATCGGCCGCCTGCTGCACGCCGACAGCGGCAAGCCGAAGGTCTCCATCCTCTCCATCGCGCATCTCTCCGACAGCGAACGCATGTTCTTCGTGACGCTGCTGTTGTCCGAGCTCCTCTGCTGGGTGCGCACGCAGCCCGGAACGTCCAGCCTGCGCGCGCTGCTCTACATGGACGAGCTCTTCGGCTACCTGCCGCCCGTCGCCAACCCGCCGAGCAAGCAGCCTCTGCTCACGCTGCTCAAGCAGGCGCGCGCCTATGGCCTGGGGCTCGTGCTGGCCACGCAGAATCCGGTGGACCTCGACTACAAGGCGCTGTCGAATGCCGGCACGTGGTTCATCGGGCGCCTGCAGACGGAGCGCGACAAGCAGCGCGTGCTGGAGGGCCTGGAGGGCGCGGCCGCCGGCGGCAGCTTCGACCGGCAGCGCATGGAGCAGGTGCTCGCGGGACTCGGGCAGCGCGTCTTCCTCATGCACAACGTCCACGAGAAGGCGCCCGTCGTATTTCAGACGCGCTGGACGCTGAGTTATCTGGCCGGCCCGCTGACGCGCGAGCAGTTGCGCCGCCTCTCGCACGAGACGCAGCCGGCCGCCCGCCCCGCCGAACAGCCCGCACCGACGGCCGGTGCAGGCGCGGCCGAGGCGCGCGCAGCGGGCCCGGCGCCGGCCGCGTCGCCGCCGCTGCTGTCGCCGGGGATGCCCCAGTGCTTCCTGCCGATGCCCGTCGGCGTCGCGGGGCCGGTCGTGTGCGCGCCGTTCGCGTTCGGCGCCGCGGACGTGCTCTACAGCAGCGGCCCGATGCGTGTGGAGCAGAGCCGGCGACTGCTGCTGCTGGCGCCCATTTCCGACGGACCCGTGCCGGTGGAATGGTCCGCGGCGCGCGAGTTGTCGCTCGACCTCGCCAGCGTGTCGCGCAACGCCCCGCCCGACGGCCGCTTCCTGCCCTGCCCCGCCGCCGTGAGCCGCCCCCGGCAGCAGGAAGCGTGGCAGTCGGCACTTCAGAAACACCTGCGCACCGAGCGCCCGCTGCAACTGCTGCGCAGCGACGCGCTGAAACTCACCTCGACGCCGGGCGAGTCCGAGCGCGACTTCCGCATCCGCCTCGCCGCCGCCGCTCGCGAGCTGCGTGACGCGGCCGTCGCCAGGCTGCACGCCCGATACGGCCAGAAGTTCGCCACGCTGGAGGCGCGCCGCCTGCGCGCGCAGCAAGCCGTGCAGCGCGAGTCCTCGCAGGCCGGACAGCGCAAGCTGGACACCGCCGTGTCCTTCGGTGCTGCGCTGCTCGGCTCCATGTTCGGGCGCAAGTTCGTCTCGGCGGGATCGGCGTCGCGCATGGGCACGGCCATCAAGAGCGCGGGCCGCATCGGAAAGGAAAACGCCGACGTGGCCCGCGCGCAGGAAACCGAGCGCGCCGTGCAGGACGCCACGGCGGCGCTCGAAGCCGAGTTCGCGGCCGAGGTCGCGCGCCAGGAGAGCCGCTACGATGCCGTGACGGACGTGCTGGCCGACGTGACCATCAAACCGAAAGCCGCCGACATCAGCGTGCACTTCGCCGGACTCGCCTGGGTGCCCTGCACGCCGGGTGCGGACGGCCGACCGCAACCCTGTCTCTGATCCCGCCGCGTTCCGCAGCCCGGAAGGCCTCCCCGCCTCGTCCTTCGCAAACCACCCGACCGGAGCCCACCACCATGCGCATGTCGAGAACAGCTTCCCGTTCCGTGTCGCCCGCACGCTCCGCGGCGTCCGCGCCGCCGCGACCCGGCGCGTGGCTGCTGTGCGGCCTGGCGCTCTGGTTGTCCGCGTGCAGCGCGCCGTCCGCCGCGTCCGCCGGGGCGACAGGGGCGACCGCGTCCGCCGGAGCCGCCGCGACCTCCGCGACCGACACCGGCGGCAAGCCGGGAATCAACCAGCCCTTCCTCGACCCTGCGATGAACGTGGACGAGTTCGTGAAGGCCTTCGAGGGCGAGTCGCGCGAGATCGCGAAGTACCGCGACCACATCGTGGCGGCGCTGGGCGTGAAACGCGGCATGGGCGTCGCGGATGTGGGCGCGGGCACGGGGCTCTTCATGGAGCCTCTCGCGCAGGCCGTCGGCCCGCACGGCAAGCTCTTCGTGCTGGAGATCTCGGCCCCGTTCCTGGAGCACCTGCGCGAGCGCGCCGTCGCACTCGAGCTGCCGCAGATCGACGTGCGTGCCTGCACCGACCACTCCCTCGAACTGCCCGACACGTCGCTCGACCTTGCCTTCGTGTGCGACACCTACCATCACTTCGAGCACCCGCAGGACACGCTGGCCAGCCTCCGGCGCGCGCTGCGGCCGGGCGGCACCCTCGTGATCGTGGATTTCGAGCGCATCCCGGGCACGAGCCGGCCGTGGGTCCTGAATCACATGCGGGTCAGCAAGGCCGACGTGCGCACCGAAGTGGAAGCGGCGGGATTCGTGCTGCTGGAGGACGTCAAGGTCGACGGCCTTTCGGAGAACTACCTGCTGCGCTTCCAGCGGCCGTGAGCGGCGCGACAAGCCGGGCGCGCGAAGGCCGGGCAAGCGAAGGTCGGGCGTGCGACCGGGCAGGGCGTGCGACAAGCAGGGCGCGCGAGGCCGGGCGTCGTGCTTGAGCCTGTCGTCTCTGGAACGCCTGCGCGAGGCGCCCATGCCGCGCTAGCCTGCGCACCGTGCCACGACCGAGCGTGAGTCCGTCCGCAGCCCTCGCCGCTTCAGGCCCCGTGCCGGCGACCTGGTTTGTCGTCGCGGTGCTGCTGCTCGTCGCGGCGCTGCTCGGATGGTTGCTGGCGTGTCGGCGCGCCGCACGCCTTGCTGCGAAGCTGGAGGCGGCGCGCGCTGAACGCGCACGCGCCCAAGACGCCGCGCACGCCCAGCATGTCGAACTCGAGCGGCGCGTCGTCGATCGCACGGCCGAACTGGCCGGCGCGATCGAAGCGCTGAAACGCGAGCGCCGCCTGTTCGTCGGCGGGCCGGTCACCGTGTTCCGCTGGACGGCTTCGGGCGGCTGGCCGGTCGAGTATGTCTCGCCCAACGTGATCAACCTGTTCGGCTACACCGCGGACGAGTTCATCACCGGCGTGGTGCCGTACGCACGGGTGGTCCACCCCGAGGACCTCGAACGCGTGGGCCGCGAGGTGGCCGGATTCTCGCAGAGCGGCGCCGCCTTCTTCGAACAGGACTACCGCATCGTGCGCCACGACGGCAAGGTCCGCTGGCTCTACGACTTCACGATCATCGTGCGCGACGCGCAGGAACGGATCACGCACTACGAAGGCTACGTGCTCGACGTCACCGATCGCATGCAGGCGGAGACGGAGCGGGCGAGGCTGGCGGCAGCCATCCAGCACGGGCAGAAGCTCGAGAGCCTGGGCGTGCTCGCGGGCGGGATCGCTCACGACTTCAACAACCTGCTCGTCGGCATTCTGGGCCACGCGAGACTGGTGCTGTCGGACCTGCCCGAGGGCACTGCCGAGCACGCCGCCGTCCGCATCATCGAGACGTCCGCGCGGCGGGCGGCCGAACTCACGCGCCAGATGCTCGCGTATTCCGGCAAGGGCCGGTTCGTGAGCGAGCTCTTCGACCTCTCTGCACTCGTCCGCGAGATGGCCGAGCTGCTCGAGGTCTCGATCTCCAAGAAGGCAGCGATGCGCTACGACTTCGTGCCGGACCTGCCTCCGCTCGTCGGTGATCCCGGACAGATCCGGCAGGTCGTCATGAACCTGATCACGAATGCCAGCGATGCGCTGGGCGACGGCACGGGCGCGATCGACATCTCGACCGGGCAGATGGAGGCCGACCGTGCCTTCCTGTCGGGCGCCTGGGTGGACGACGGTCTGCCGACGGGCACCTACGTCTGGGTGCAGGTGGCGGACACCGGTTGCGGCATGGATGCCGCCACGCTCACACGCATCTTCGATCCGTTCTTCAGCACCAAGTTCACCGGTCGTGGCCTGGGTCTGGCCGCGGTGCTCGGCATCGTGCGCAGCCATCACGGAGCCATCCGCGTGGAAAGTTCCCCCGGCATGGGCACCACCATCCGCGTGCTCCTGCCGCCGGCGCCGGCGAGCCTGAGCCTCGCCGATCCGGCGGCGACGACCGATCCTCCGTCGCCTGCGCCGCGCGTCACGACGCGCGAAGGCGCACCGCTGTCGGCCACCGTCCTGGTGGTGGACGACGAGGAACTCGTGCGCACCGTGGCCTGCACCGTCGTGGAGCGCGCCGGCGGCAGCGCCCTCACGGCCAGCGACGGAGAACAGGCGCTGCAGCTTCTCCGCGACCAGGGCGACCGGATCGACTGCATCCTGCTGGACCTGACCATGCCGACGCTGGGCGGTGTCGACACGCTGGCGGCGCTTCACGAGCTGCTGCCGGACATGCCGGTGATCCTGACGAGCGGCTACTCCGCGCAGGACGCCCTGTCGCTCTTCAAGCACGGCGGCCCGGCAGCTTTCCTGCAGAAGCCGTTCACGCCGGAGGCGCTGATCGACGCGCTGCAGACCGCGATCAGAGCGCGACCCAGTTCCGACCGCTGTAGTGGAACTGGATCGTCCGCACCGTGAGGAGCACGGCGACATCCATGCGCAGGCGGCGCTCGGGGCCCGTGGCCCGCAGCTGCAATCGCCGGCAGCTCGCGATGCAGTCGGCCAGCGCGCGATCCAGCGTGAGCTGGTATTCGCCGGTGCCGCGCGCGACGAAGGCCCGGATCGAGGCGCGGTTGCGGCGCAGGAACGAGGCCGCCGGTTCGCCCGCGCCGCGTCCGCGCGCACCGCGCGAATGCGGCGCGCGTGTCGGGAACAACGTGCGCAGCTCCGCGTCCCCGACGACGGGCGCGTGCCGCCCCGCGGTCGCCTGACGCTCGGCGTAGTGCGCGCCGAGCGTCTTCGTCTGGCGGTGCAGCGGATCGACGCGCGCGCGCCGCGTCACCGTCGGACGCTGTTCGGCCAGTTCCGCCATGAGCCGGTCCATGTACTGCAGCTTGGCCAGCGCCGGCCATCCGGCATAGCGGCGTCGCCACCCGGCGCGCGAGCCCAGCCACACGGCGAAGGTCTCGGCGAAGTCCTCGTCGGGATGGCTCTGCGCGTAGTAGAGCCGCAGGTGCTGCACGAAGTCCCGGCTCTGCGGATTGAAACGATAGGCCGCTGGATAGTCCTGCGACGAGCGGCCGAACACCGCCTGCCAGCGGCGACGCCGATGCAGCTCGTAGGCATGCTGCAGGGCGTGGCCGCACTCGTGGCGCAGGATGCGCAGGCACTCCTCGCGCGTGCCGCCCTCCACCTCGAGCATGTGCCGCTTCTCCAGCCGCGCCAGCCGCGGATGGGCCAGGTAGAACGGGATGGCGATGCCGGGCACGCCCTCTGGAGAGAACCACTCGTTGCTCAGCCAGACGTGTGGGCGGAAGCTCAAGCCCCGGTCGGCGAGTTCCGCCAGGACGGTCTCCACGCAGCCCGCGACCCATGAGTCGGGCCAGCGTTCCGCCAGCACCGGAGCCAGGTCGCAGAGCCGCACATCGAGGAGCGCGCGGTCCGGAAGGTCCTGCCAGCGCACCTGCCGCAGCCGCGCCGAGGCCGGCCGGCCGTGTCCCCTGGCCCGCCTCGGGCCCCGCTCCGACGATCTGCCTGCCTTGTCCACCGCTGCCTTGTCCACCATGGGGCGGCGGACTCTAGCATCGTCGGCAAGGGCGGCGCTCGCCGCCCCGCCGTCACCCGCCGTCACCCGCCGTCACCCGCCGTCAGAGGCCGAGAAGGCCCGACGAGCGGCCTCGCGACTCGCGCGAGCTCTCGCCAGGCGCCGCCATCCGGCCGGCCCCCTGCGGGGATGCGAGGCCCGACGGGCCGGCCGAGGTGCTCCCCGGAGGCGCCTGGCCGGCACGAGCCGAGGACGCGGCGCGACCCGGAGTCCCCGAAGCTCCCGGCGACGGCGCATCGAGGGCCCGGCGCACCTTGCGCACAAGATCCAGCTCGCTGAAGGGTTTGTGCAGGACCGCATCGAGCATGTCCGCAGGCATGAAGGTGGAGTCCGCGTAGCCGGACACGAAGACGACGCGCACGCCGCTGCGGCGGCGCTGCAGCTCACGCGCGAGATCCGGCCCGCTCATGCGAGGCATGACCACGTCGGTGAGCAGCAGGTCGATGGGCCCATCGGACGCATCGGAGAGCGCGAGCGCGGCCGCCGCGTCCGCCGCCTCGATCACCTTGTAGCGGTAGCGTTCCAGGAAGCGCCGCGCGAGCGCACGCACGAGGTCGTCGTCCTCGACGAGCAGGATCGTCTCGTAGCCGGCGCGCGGCGCGACGTCGAAGGGCATCGGCGTCATGCTGGCATCTTCGAGCGCAAGCGGCAGCAGCACGCGGAAGGTCGTGCCCTTGCCGACCGTGGAGTCGAAAGTGATCGCCCCGCGACTCTGCCGCACGATGCCGTACACGGTGGAGAGTCCCAGCCCCGAGCGGGTGCCGGGCTCGCGCGTCGTGAAGAATGGTTCGAAGACGCGCGCCTTCGTCTCGGCGTCCATGCCGGTGCCGTTGTCCTCGACGCTGAGCACGACGTAGGCGTCCGACGCCGGGCCTGCCGAACTCGGTGCGACGGGCATGCCCCAATCGGAATTCGCGGTGGCCAGCCGCAGCCGGCCGCCGCGCGGCATCGCGTCGCGCGCATTCACGCAGAGATTCAGGATGATCTGCTCGAGCTGCCCGAGGTCCGCGAGCACCGTGGCCGGTTGCGCCGCCGGGTCGATGATCAGCTCGATGTCCTCGCCGAGCAGGCGCGGCAGCGTCGGCTGGAGGTCCATGAGCACCACGTTGAGGTCCAGCACGCGGGGCGTCACGAGCTGCCGGCGGCTCAGGGCGAGCAACTGCCTGGTCAGCGCCGTGGCGCGGTCCGTCGCGCGCAGGATGCCGGCCAGCTCGGCCTGGCCCGGATCGTCGGGAGCCAGGCGCGATCCGGAGAGGCCCGCGTAGCCCGCGATGGCAGTGAAGGCATTGTTGAGGTCGTGTGCGACGCCGGCCGCCAGCCGTCCGATGGCCTCCATCTTCTGCGACTGTCGCAGCTGGTCCTCCAGCTCCTGGCGCTGGCGCACGTCGCGCGCGATGCACAGGACGCCGACGGGCCGGCCGTGATGGTCGATCGTGTGCGCGGAGACTTCGACGGGAATCCGGGTGCCATCCTGCGACATCAGCCGGATGTTCGCGCGCATCGCACCGCCTTCGTGCCGCGCCCGACCGAACATCGCCTGAGTGGCCTCCAGGTCCTCGGGCGCCACCAGGTCAGCGAGCGACCGTCCGATGGCCTGTTCGCGCGGGAGGCCGAGCGCCAGTTCGCCGGCGCGATTCAAGGTGGTGAGCCGCCCGTCGAAGTCGTGCGTGCACAGGATGTCGGTCGCGCTCTCGAAAAGATCGCGGTAGCGATCCGAGCCGCTCTGCAGGGCGTCGAGCTCGCGCTGCTCGGCGCGGCGCACACGCGCATAGCCGTGCTCCACCAGCCGGTGCAGCAGCACCGCGGCGAGCAGCACGAAGGTCAGGTCGGTCGCCGCGTGCACCGGCGAAAACTCGCGGGTGCCACCGGTCACGCGGTCCGTCCAGCCGGAGCTCGTGAGCGCTGTCCAGAGCAGCCCGCAGGCCGCGAAGAGCAGGCTGATCCGCCAGGCCGCCTTGCGCGCTTCCGACGGGAGCTTCAAGCGGAACCGTGCTGCGTGGGCATGGAAACCTCCGCGGCACAGTCTGCCCGACCGCCGCCAGTCGCCCACGAGTCTAGCGACTCGCGTCGATCACCGCGGCCATCGAAGCCGCGACAGCGCCCAGCCGACGGACCGCACGCCGCGCGACCTCGTGAGGAACGCAGCGCTGCCCTCGGCATACGGAGCTCAGGAGTTCCGCGGAGCTTCTGGCACGGCCGCCGCCAGTCGGCCGGCGAGCGCCGCCTGGTAGGCGGGCAGCTTGTCGACGACAAGGGGGCGCACGAGACCGTCGAGGGCGTGGCTGTCGGCTCGCAGGGCGGCCTCCACGGCGGCCAGCAGCGCGAGCTGTCGCGGCGAGAGCCAGGGCCCGATGGCAGCGCCTCCCGCCAGCGCCGCATTCACCCGCGCGGCCTGCACGGGCAGCAACGGCAGGTACGCGGCGGGCCGGCCGGCCAGGCTCCTCGTGCGGTCGTCGGCCCCGGCATCGCGGACTGGTCCGGTGAGCTCTCGCGCGCGCTCGCCCACGAGTTCTTTCGCGGCAGCGAGCTGCTCGCCCGCGTGCGCCCAGACCGTGCTCGCACACTGCATCGAGCCAGCCTCCTTCACCAGCGTGCCGTAGGCCACGCGCGTCGGATCGTAGGCCACCTCCACCACTTCCTGGCCGGCGACGAAACCGGGCCGCGTGGACACCACGCCCTCCAGTGCGCCGAGGTGCGCCTCGCCCTCCCAGAAGCACGACATGGCGAAGGTCGCGGTCTGCTGGCGCTCGAGGGCGAGACCTGCCTCCGCGAGCAGCAGCCACTCGGGCGCCGGGCGCCCGGCGGCGGCCAGGGCGCCGACCATGCGCGTCGCGATGCCGCCCGAAGTCCAGATGCGGTCCCTGCGCGGCAGCAACTCGGTGCCATCCGGCCCGAAGAAGCGACACACGGGAAAGTTGAAGGCAGGCTCGTCGTAGCGACGGAGCATCTCGGCGTCCTTCCCGCCGGCGCTGTTGTCGATGCACACGGGCACGAAGAGCGTCTCGATCGCCTCGACGAGCAAGGGCTGGCTGAGCGCGTCCTGCCCGAAGGCCACGCAGGTCGCGCACCCCGGCACTTCCTGGAAGAGCACGAAGACCGGCAGGCCGCTCTGCCGCGAGGCGGCCAGGCCGGCATCGAGGTCGCGCAACCAGTGCACCTGGCCGAGCTCGGCGGGCGCGGGCTCCGCAGGCGCGTGCTCGGCAGACTGCAGCGCGCACGCCGAGGGCGCCAGCATGAGACCGAGGAGCAGAGTGAGCGAAGCATGCGACATGAGCGTCACCACGGGGAAAAGCGCGACCGACTCCCGGGCAGACATGGCTCGGACAGCAGCCCGCTCACAGGATGTCGCGCGGCCGGCGGCCGCACAAGTCCCGATGCGATGCGAGGCGGGGCGGTGCGAGGCGGTGCGAGGCGAGGCGGGACGATGCGATGTGTGCGGTACGCCGCACCACGCCGAGCCGCACGGCACGGCAAAGCGTCACACGCTCCGCGCCGCCGCGCCCTCCCGCACGGAGCCTCAGTCGTCGGCGAGATCCGAGAGGAACCAGCAGCGCGACTGTTCGTTGTTGGAAGAATCCCACTCCGCGCTGTTGGACAGGATGACCGCGCGACACTGCAGCCCGAGGCCCGACTGCAGGAGGCCCACGAGAGGCGAGCCGGACGGCAGGCTGTACGTGAGGGTCTGCTGGGGAAGGACGAAACCCGTCGCACCGCCGAGGCTCACGTTGCTCGACGAGAGCAGTGCCTCGGAGGGCAGCGCGGCCGGGACCGCCAACGTGCCGCTCGCGTTCACGGCCGCGACGTAGAGCGCGAGGGTGCTGGCCGGCGTGGCCGTCACACCCGCGTTGGCGACCCGCACCTGGATCGAGTAGGCGCCATTGCCGGCCTCGACGAGCCTCGGCGGATCGAGCACGAGGTCGAAGGTCTGGGCCGCCGCCACGCTGCCGGTGCGCGTGAGGCGGACGAGATTGAACCCGGGCGGCACGCTGATCGCGATGCGCACGCCGAGGCCGCGCTTGTCGATCATGCTGCTGCTGCTGGCGCCGGAGGGAAAGACGTCGCAACCCTGCAAGGCCGCGCCCACCTCGACCAGCCAGCTGCCGGGCTTCAGTCCCGCACCGAGCGTGAGGTTCACGCTGGCCGTCGACACGCCGTAGTTGTAGACGAGGGCCGAGACCGTGGTTCCCGCCACGTCCCGATGGTTGACGAGCACGGCGAGATCGAGATTCGAGCCGCTCCAGCCGAGCAGCGGGCGGAACGGCGCGCCCTCCAGCGTGGCGGCGCCGGTCCAGGCGGCGATCAGCTCGCGCTGTGCGCCGCCCACGTTGGCGAAAATGCGATCGGTGTGCATCGCCTGCCTGCAGAGCAGCGGCCACGCGGCGCGGAAGTAGTGCAGCGCGCCCTCGTAGGCCTGCGTGATGGCCGTCGGATTCTTGCCGCTGTGAGGAGCGCACGCGACCACGTCGGCCAGGGCGTAACGCAGAACCGGGCCCTGATCCGAGAACGCCGACAGGACCCAGGCCTGCATGCGTTCGACAAGCGCGGCATCCACGTAGGTCGTGTTGCCGAGCACGGGGTCGGTGACGGTCGTGAGCGTCGGGTCGGAAGCGAGGTCGTCGAGGTTCTCCAGCACGAGCATGCCGAAGCGCGATCCGCCCTTGAGCTGCGCGGCTGCCCATGCTTCGGTGCCGGCCGCGCCGGATGGCTGGCCGGCATCCTCCCACGCGGCCACCGTGCGGAACATGCGCGCCGCGGGCAGCAGGAACTGCCAGCGGTCCGCGGCGTTGCTCTGGCGGTAGGCGGTGCTCAGCAGGCTGAACACATAGGCCACTTCACCCGTCGTCCACTGGCCGTTGTCGCCGGCGACGGCATTCTGCGTGTACCAGTAGCCGCCCGTGCCGACGACACCTGACGGCCACTGCGCAGGGGCCGGAAAACCAAGCGGCTTGCCGAAGGCGGCGCCCGGCGTGAGCAGCGCATCGTCGCGCCAGCCCGTGGCCCACGCACGCAGGTCGGTCACCAGCGGATGGCTCGGGCCCAGGCTTCCGCGGGACGCGAGCGTCAGCGCCGGCACCGTCCCGCGCCCGTTGAGGAAGATGTCCAGCGCGTTGTTCGCGACGGCGGAGGGCCCCAGCGTCGTGTAATGGAAGGACTTGAAGCGCGTGCGCCCTGCGTTGTTGACGCCCGCGAAATCGGCGTCCGGGTCGACCGCACCCAGCACGTGACGCCCGTTGAGTCCCGACATGAGGACCGTACGCGCCGTGTCGCCGAAGACCGGACGCGAGGCCAGCAGCGGGTCGGCCGTGTACTCGCCCGTGTGCTCGACATCGGCCATCGAGCCGGCCCAGTAGCCGTCGGCCACCGAGCCGGAATCCTCCAGCGCGAACTGCACGAGGTCGTCGAGGTGGCTGGCCAGCAGGCGCTCGCTGCCCAGCCGTCGGCTGGCCAGCACTCCGTAGAGCTGCAGCAGCAATTCCACGTCATCGCCCTGGCCGCCGCCCAGTTCGTTGCGCTGCAGGCGCAGGTCCATCCATTCGTTGAAGAAGGCGACCAGCGTCTGTTGCAGGGCACGCTGCGCATCGGCCCAGGCCGGCGCCGCGACGACGTCGGTCACCGGACTGACCTGGCCATTCCACCACGCGTCGGCCAGCTCACCGGTGCTGAAGAGATCGAGCTGCTCCGAGGTCCAGTCCTTGGGATGCTGGCCCGCATCGACATAGGCGCGCATGAGCTTCAGCTCCTGGTCGTGCGGGAAGTCGACCGCCGCGAAGCCGAGGTCGATGAAGTCGCCGAAGATGTCGCGCGCCATGTCGAGCACCGCGAGCGACTCGCTGTCGGATTCCTTGAATGCGAGCAGCGGGTTCATCGCGGTGATTCCCGTGCCGGTCAGCTTGAGCGCCGCGAACACGAGCGGCGAGGGCTCGAAGGATGCGTCGCCGAGCACGCCCGCATTCCATGCCGCGAGGTCCGTGAGCGCGCTGGGAGCGACGCCGCCGGCCGCGCCGCCGGCGATCAGCCCGCGCAGCTCGCGCAGCCCGATCTGGAAATTCACGTTGCTGTCGGCCTGGCCGAGCTTGGAGTACAGCTGCCCGGCGCAGTCCGGGTTGAGAAAGCCCTTGCCGCCTTCCGACGCGCACAGGTGGCTGAAGGTGTAGCCGCGCGCCGCGAAGTGATCGAGCGCGCGCTGCATGTGGTCCGTCTGCTCGATCAGCTCCGTGGCGATGGCATGTCCGAGCGAGGCAGCCTGGACGAGCGCCGCGCGCGCGGCGGGAAGCAGCGAGAGCCGGCCGTCGCGACTGCCGTCCAGCCAGCCGGCGACGTGCAGCAGCGCGACGCCGCGCAGCAGCGGATCGGCGAGCGACTCCGCAAGCTGCTGAGCCGCGTCGAGATCGCCGGCATTGAAGGCCGCCACGAACGCGTCCGCCGCCGCCTCCCCGCTCTGCAGCGCCGCCCCCGCGCCGCGGCGATACACGATCGGCAGGCGTTCGCGCTGCCACACGCGGAAGGCCGCCAGCAGCACCGGGTTGCCGGGGTCCGCGGAAAGCCGCAGCGCGAGGCGGCCCGTTCCATCCGTCGTGCCCAGCACGCGCAGCGGGAGGATGGCGCCGATGTCGTTGCTGAACGTGGTGGACGCCACGGCGGTGACGCAACGCAGATCCTGCGCGACCTTTTCCCAGTGCGTGCCGGCAGATGGCCCGTCCCGCTCGACGCGCATTCCCTTTGTGGAGGAGGAGATGCCGGTCCAATTTCCGTCCACCAGCTCGACCCACGGCGCGGTCGCTCCCAGTTCCAGCAGCACGGAGACCTCCGTGTTCACCGGCAGGCCCGAGAGCGTGAGCGTGGTCGGATTGGCGAGCACCAGCGCCGTGAGCTTGCGGCGCTCGCCGACCTGATCGGGGTCGAGAGAGACGACGCTGGACGGAAAGGCCACGTAGCCGGCCACTGCGAAGAAGTGCGCGACATGCACGGTGTCGAGCGGCGCGGGCGACACCGACACGCCTGCCGGCGCCGTGGTCTCGGTCAGCAGCTCGTAACCGGCTTCGGTGGACGTGTAGCCGTTGAGATCGCCGCAATCCACGGCCATCAAGGGCAGCGCCATCGCCGGGTCGAGGCCGGAGCCCGTCGGGTCACCGCCACCGGGGTCGCCACCACCGGGGTCGCCACCACCGGGGTCACCGCCACCGGGGTCACCGTCGCCGGAGCCCTCGTCGGAACTGTCTGCGAAATAGTCGGGGACAATGACCTCGATGTCGGACTCGATGCCGTCCAGCTTCAGCTCGGCCTTGTCCAGCTTGCCGCCCCACGTCACGACCTTCTTGCCCAGCTTCGTGACGAGCTTCTGCGCGGCCTTCAGTGCCTTCGCCGCGGCCTTCTGCTCCTCCGGCGTGCCGACAGGCAACAGCAGTGCGGCCGCGAGCTGGGCCTCCGCGTCGACGAGCTGCGCCGCGTAGTCGACGACGTGAGCCTGCGTGCTCTCGATCTTGAGCTGCTGCTTGGCCAGCTTCTTCTCCAGCTTGGCCAATTGCTTGACCTCGGCTGAAGTGAGCTCGGCGTGCAATGCCGGCCCCGCCGCAAAGAGCATGGCCAGACACGCGACGAGCGCGATGTGGAGGACTTTTGGATTCAATGCAGCGGAAGCCGAAGGTGCAGGTCGTGGTGACCTGAGTTCCTTCGGCTTCCGCCGGGGACGTCTGTAGCGTGCGGACCGGCTACCAGATCAGCGCGCGTTCGGCCTCCGGGCGCACCATGGCTTCACCCTCCGTGCAGCCGAAAGCCGCAAAAAAGGCCGGCATGTTGGACAGCGGCCCCATCGCGCGGAAGCGTCCGGGCGAGTGCGGATTGGTGTTGACCATGAGCCGCAGCGCCTCGGGCTTCATGTTGGTTCGCCACGCCTGCGCCCACGCGAGAAAGAAGCGCTGCTGGTGCGTGAAGCCGTCGATCGGCGCCGGCTCGGGCTTGCCCTCCAGCGACTTGAGATAGGCCTCGTACGCGATGGTCAGGCCGCCGAGATCGGCGATGTTCTCGCCCAGCGTCAAGGCGCCGTTCACGTGCAGGTCGTCGATCGCGACATAGTCGCTGAACTGCTTCTCGACGACGCCCGCGCGGCGCATGAACTCGGCGCGGTCCGCCTCGGTCCACCAGTCGCGCAGGTTGCCCCGGGCGTCGTACTGGCTGCCCTGGTCGTCGAAGCCGTGCGTCATCTCGTGGCCGATCACGGCGCCCATCGCGCCGTAGTTGACCGCGTCGTCCTGGGCCTCGCCGAAGTACGGAGGTTGCAGGATGCCCGCGGGGAAAACGATCTCGTTGAGCGCCGGGTTGTAGTAGGCGTTCACCGTCGGCGGCGACATGCCCCACTCGCCACGATCCACCGGCTTGCCGATCTTGCCCAGGACGCGGCGGAACTCGAAGGCATCGGCGCGCTGCACGTTGAGCGCGAAGGAGCCGCGGTCCGTCATCAGCGAAGAGTAGTCGCGCCATTGATCGGGATAGCCGATCTTGGGCGTGAAGGACTCGAGCTTCTCGAGCGCCTGGCGCCGCGTGTCGGCGGACATCCAGGTGGCGGCGTTCAGGCGATCACGGAACGCGGCCTGCAGATTGGCCACCATCTCCCTGGCCTTGGCCTTGGCCGCCGGCGTGAACGTCTTCGCCACGTAGGCCTGGCCCAGGGCCTCGCCGAGCGCGCGGTCGGTGCGCTGCAGGCAGCGCTTCCAGCGCGGCTGGAGCTCCTGCTGGCCGGTGAGCGTCGTGCCGAAGAACGCGAAGTTCTCGTTCACGAAGGCGTTGCTGAGCACGGGCGCGAAGTCGTGCACGAGATGCCAGCGCAGATAGGTCTTCCACGTGTCGACCGGGACCTGCTCCAGCATGGCCCCCATCTCCTTGAAGAAGCCGGGCTGGCCCACGTTGATCACGCCGACGGATCCGGCGCCCACGCGCTGAAGGAACGCCGTCCAGTCGAAGCCGGGCGTCGTGGCCGCGGCCTCCGCGAGGCTCATGCGGTGGTAGCTGGCCTGCGGGTCGCGCAGTTCCACATTGGTGAGCGAGGCCTGGGCGAGGCGCGTCTCGACCTCGAGCACCTCGGCGGCATGCGCTGCGGCCGTCGGAGCATCCTCGCCAAGCAGGCCGAACATGCGCGTGACGTGCGCCAGGTATTCCGCGCGCAGCGACACGGAGCGCTCGTCGTCACGCGTGTAGTAGTCGCGATCCGGCAGCCCGAGTCCGCCCTGGAAGGCCTGCGCGATGACCTGCGTGGCGTCGGCGGCGTCCTGATCCGCGAAGAAGGCGAAGAGCTGGCCGCCGCCCTGCGCGTGCATCTGCGCGAGCAGCTCCTGCAGGCCCGCGGCATCGGTGACGGCCGCGATGCGCGCGAGCTCGGGCGCCAGCGGCTGCAGGCCTTCGGCCTCGGCCCGCCCCTCGTCCATGCACGAGCAGTAGTAGTCGCCGATGAGCTGCGTGACGCTGCCCTTCGGCGCGTCCTTCGCGGCGACGGCGGCCTCGAGGATCTGCCTGAGCACCAGGTTGTTGCGCTCCGCAACCTCGCGGAAAACCGTCCATGAGCTGTACTCGGGCGGCACCGGATTGCTCGTGAGCCAGGCGCCGTTGGTGAACTGGTAGACGTCGTCGCACGGCTTGCAGTTCCGGTCGAAGTTCGCCGGGTCGAGACTGCGCGCCGTGGCGATGGGCTCGGCCGCATCGCCCGACGAAGGCTGCGTGCGGGACGCGTCCGCGCCCTGCCCGAAGACCATGCCGGACGTGGCAAGAAGCATCACGCCGGACGACACGACACACGACGGGAACGATCTGGGCAGCATGCGGCAGGTTTCCATGGGATGAGAAGCGGCGGCGGGCGAGGCAGCTCCGTGCGCTGCGGATCGACGGTTCTAGCAAAGTGGCCGCGCCACGCGCATCACGCCACACGCCACGCGCATCACGCCACACGCCGCGCGCATCACCCGAGCCGAGGTCAGCGCGATCCCTTGCCCCGGCTCGGATGCTCGACGATGGCCTGCCATGGGTTCTCGAGGGCAGCGCCGGAAAACGCCTCGGCCTTCGGAAACAGCATGGCCTCCTGTACCGGCTCGATCTCCATGATCAGCCCGCTGACGCTGTCGAGCACCACGGAGCGCCCGCTGGGCCCGCGCCCGCCAAGCAGCAGGTTGAGCGGGTCGCCCTCCGGCGGGACAAGCAGCACCTGCGCGCGCGGCTTGTCGAAGCCGAGCCGCGGGTACAGCGCCGGATCGACGATCGCCCCCCACTCCGCCAGCACCATGTAGGCGCTGTAGTGGATCGCGAGGATTTCGACGCAGGGCGACTCGCGGCCATCCACGCGCATCAACCACTCGAACGGTGCGACGCCCGCCAGCGCTTCGTCACTGTTCAGCCTGCGCTCCTTGAGGATCAGGTCGAAGGGCGGCTCGCCCTCGCGCTCGATGCGCAGCCGCCGGATACGCGGCGACTGCCCCGGCCAGGACATCGGCACGAGCGTGCGTTCGAGCAGCGGCGGCTCGCGCGGGTGATCGTTGCGGCCAAGCAGGCCGCTCACGTCGAGATCCGTGGACCAGACCTCGGTGCTGCCGTGGCGCCGCACGAAACTGCCCGCCTGGCTGGAAAGCGGGCGGCCGAGATCCAGCGCGATGAGCCGGTCCTTCGTCGCGTCGAGCAGGTCCAGCTTCGGGCCGTGCAGGCTGAGCGTGAGCATCCCCGGCACGTCGAAGCCGTAGTCCTGCGGACGCGCGGGGTCATCGCTCAGCGGCATGCCGCGCGCGTTGACGACCCGCGCCGCGATCTCCGCGATGTCCACGCCGTTCGCGATGGCGCCCTTCCAGTTGAGGCAGCGCCACATGCCGTTGGACTGGCCGTAGATCCAGCTTTCCCCGGAGGCCGTCTCGATGCGCAGTGCCGCGACGGAGCGCCCCTCGCGCTCGGACGCCGGCAGCAGCGGCGCGATGCGCAGCCCCGCGGCGCGTCCCGCCTCTTCGCGCTGCACGAGTGCGCGGTCCCAGGCGAGCAGCCCCGCGGCGACCAGCGCCAGCACCAGCACTGCGCGCATCATCGCGAGTCCCCCGGGGACGCACCGGTCGGAGCACCGGTCGAGTCGCCGGTCGGCGGCTCGTGCGTGCCACCGTGCGTACCACCGTGCGTACCACCGTGCGTACCACTGTGCGTGCCACTGTGCGTGCCACTGTGCGTGCCACCGTGCGTACCACTGTGCGTGCCACCGCGCGTGCCACCGCGCGTGCCACCGGGCGTGCCACCGGGCGTGCCACCGGGCGCACCACCGGGCGCATGGCGGTGCGGCGTGTCGATGCGACGTTTGCGCAGCAGCGACCAGCACGCGCCGAAGAGCAGGGCCGCCGCCGGAAAGCCGCCGAGCACGAGGGCGCGCCAGCGCAGCCGCTGCTCCGGATCGAGCAGTTCGAAGCCGCGCGCCACGGCGCGGCGCGTCGCCACGTCCGCAAGCTCCGGCGGCAGGGCGAGCGAGGCCACGGCGTTGAGCAGCAGGTGATCCGCGCGGAAAGCCTGATCGAGCATGCGCTGGTTCTTGAAGAGTTCGGAGTCTCCGAAGAAGAGCAGGCGCCCGGGCGCCGCGGGAGGCAGACCGGCCGGCGGATACGGCGGCGCCGGAGGCTGAGGGTCGAGCGCCACGCCGTTCTCGTCGCGCACTTCCGGCGCGGGCGCGAGACTCTCGGCCGGCAACGGAAACTGCCCCGTCAACTCGATCGCGAGCGGCAGCCGGCCTCGCCAGACCTGCGTGCCGTGCTCGTCGCGCGGCGGGCCAGCGACGATCTCGTCGGGAATCGCGCCGCCTCCCCACGCCAGGCTCCAGCTGTGCGGCGACGTGGTCATGAGCGTCCGGGCGTGCAGGTCGTTGCGCGCCAGCAGCTCCTCGTCGACGTGGAGTGCGGACGCGAAGGGCAGCACCTGGTCGCCGAGGTTGCGCATGACCGGCAAGTCGCCGTCCTGATTGGCGGAGGGCACGCGCAGGAAGAAGGGCAGCGCCGCATCCATCGTGCTGACGTCGCGCGACCCGCCCTCGTAGAGCATCGACGTGAGCGGCAGCGCGCCCATGAGTTCGTCGAAGAGCGGCTCGCGCACGAGGTGGACACCGATCTCCGGGAAGTACTCCGTCTCGAGGTCGGTGCTCTGCGGCTGCGGCCAGTACTGCAGCTTGAAGGCCAGCCCGGGAAACTGGCGCGACTGCATCGCGAAGTGCTGCGCCGCGATGAGCACGTGACCACCGCCATGCAGATACTGCACGGTCTGCTGCAGCATCGGGCCCACCGGGCGGCGCGGCTGCAGCCAGACGAGCGCGTCCAGCGCCGCGGGCAGTGCGCCCTCGCGCGGATTGACGTGCACGACGCGGAAGTCCCAGCTCTCCACGGCGGCGCGGGCCAGCGCATAGACGTCGCTGCCCTGCGGCGGGATGAGGCCGCGCTTCTGGTAGAGCTCGTGCGCCTCGGCGGCCGAGAGCCGCGGCGCGTCGGACGCGAACCCGACCAGCGGCTGGCGACCCGTCTCCAGGCGCCACAGCGCGAAGGCCAGCCGGAACTCCAGCGGTTGCAGGCTTTCAGCGTCGGGGAACGAGAGCACCGTGCTGCGATCGGGCCCGGCGCCGCCCTGCGCCCGGCGCAGCCGCAGCGAGCACCACACGCTGCGCACGCTGGTGACCTCGTCGTCGCGCGTCGTGATGTCCACCGGCGCAATGCCCTCGGTGGCGAGCGCGAGCCGGCCCGCCTCATCCAGGTCCTCGGGGAGCATGACCTGCACGTCGAGCGAGGCGCCCGCGCGCTGCAGTTCGTGCAGCAGGTCGGTGAGGCGCGAGAGTCCGGGGCGCAACGCGGGCGGCAGGCGGTCTCGCGGCGAGAACCAGAGCTCTGCGACCAGCGCATCGGCGCCGGTGGCTCGCGAGGCGAGATCGGCCGTCGTCGGCGAGAGCTCGTTCAGGCGGTCGGCGCTGAGATCGGCTTGCGCGCCGCTCGAGCGCGCGGCGGACACGAGCAGCAGCGCCGCCACCGCGCCGCTCGCGCCGATCAGCACGGCGCGCAGCTTCCAGCCGCGCGTCGGAAGCGCCGTCGTGCCGCGTGCCGCCTTCGTGGCAGGCGCCACCGTCGCGGCAGGCGCCGCGTTCGTGTCGGGCGCCGCGTTCGTGTCGGGCGCCGCGTTCGTGGCAGGCGCCACGACGCGTGCGCGGCGCCGCCTGCGGGACGTGAGCAGCGCCGCGGCCAGCAGCGCCGCGGGAAACAGCAGCACGCACGCCGCACGCCAGAAGGCGCGCGCGGCCGTGCTCAGCTCGGGGATCGGCGCGGGGCGATCGAGGCCGACGCGGCTCTGCACGAGGCGCGCATCGTTCACGAGTCCGTCGAGCAGCAGGCCGAGCAACGCCTCGTGTGCGTAGCCTTGACGCTGCAGTTCGCCGTCACGAAAGGGCGTGCTCGCCGCTCCTGCGACGAGCAGTCCGCCCCATGGATCGGTCGGACGCAGCGCCACGAGCAGTGGTTGTCGCGGTGCAAGCTGGCCGTACTCCGCACTCAGCTGCGAGAGTGGCAGCGGAGCGTCCGGCTGCGGGACGATCCACGTGGCGTCCGACGATGAGGCGAGCAGCTCGGCGGACAGACCGCGCGCGGCGAGTCGCCCGGCGTCCAGGCGATAAGGCGTGGGCACGGAGAACTGCAGGTGTCCGTTGGGCTGATCGCGGAACGTGCGGAAGTCCTGGTTCGGCGCGATCGATCGGAAGACACACGGCAGACCGAACTGCCTGTCGCCGACGGTGAGCACGTCCATCCACTGGTCGCAGACCACGCCGGACACGCTCGACAGCCCGAAGCCGGAGAGCAGCGCCGCTCCGTCACGACCCGTGGTGCGGAAGGCCAGCTGCGGCTCGCCGTGACCATCGACGGTCACGGGCTCGACCAGTTCCTGCGCGCTGCCGGCGACGATCGCGGAGCGGCCGCCCTGCAGAAACAGCTCCAGCTCGCGCACGCGCGCGCTGTCCGCGCGGGCAGGGTCCATCCACAGCAGCAGGTCGGCGCGGTCGGGGAAGGGCGCACCGCCGTCGAGGTCCACGCGCTGCACGTCGCCGCGCGTGGCCAGGGCGGCGGCCAGCTCGTCGTAGCCGGCGGGCGCCGCGAGCGCGATGACCGGTCGTCGCGGCGACTCCAGCTGGTCCAGTTCCGCGACGAGCAGCGACTGCAGCCGCGGCAGGCGCTCGGGCAGCAGGCCGTTGATGGTTACGGGCGGATGGCTGCCGTAGGCGATGGTCAGCGCGGACCACACCTCTTTCTCGCTGTAGCCGTCGCGCTCGACGCTGCGCACGCGGATCGGCGACGCGCCGGCGGCCGCCGCGAAGCGGGCGAGGTCCGCGTCGGCGCCCGGATCCGCCACCTGGAAGGCCAGCTTGCCGTGCGTCGCGGCAGCCAGGGTCTGCAGCAGGTCCGTGGCGTCGCGCTCGAGGGTGCCCATCGATGACGGCATGGCGGCGCGGTCGCTCACGTAGAAGGTCAGCAGCACGCGGTCCTGCAGCGCGTCGAGGCGCGCGCGCGTCGCGGGCTCCAGCTGCGTGAGCTTGAAGCGGCCCAGCTCGGCGCGCGCAGTGCGGTCGTGTCCGGCGACACGCGCGGCCAGCAACGCGCACCAGCCGCCCAGCAGCAGGACGAGCAGCAGCGTGAGGCGCTCGCGGCCTTTCACGCGCGGCCGATCATGCGCGGTTCTTCTCGAGCACCAGCGCATTGAGCCACAGGAAGAGCAGCGCGAGCAGGCCGAAGTACAGCACCGACGCCAGTGACACGGTGCCCGCGAGGAAGGCCTCGAAGTGCGGCATGACCGAGAAGGACTCGCGCAGCAGGCTGCCCAGCGCCAGCGCGGGGAAGAGCCCGTCCACGACGGCGACGACGCGGTCGTTGCCGGTGAGCACGAGCAGGAAGCCGAGCAGCGTGCTGGTGACGAAGGCCACGATCTGGTCGCTGCTGAGCGACGACAGGAAGCCGCCGAACGCGAGGAAAAGCGCGCCGAGCCCGAAGAGTCCGAGGTAGCCCGCGACGAGCAGGCCCGCGTCCGGCTGCCCGAGCACGCCGAGCATGACGACGATCGGCAGCGAGCCGAGCAGGAAGAATGCGAAGAGCGCGAGCGCGGCGAGGTACTTGCCCGTCACGGCCTGCAGCGGCACGATCGGCAGCGTCAGCAGCAGCTCGATCGTGCGCTGCTTGCGCTCCTCGGCCCACAGGCGCATCGTCACCGCGGGCAGGAAGAAGGCCAGCAGCAGCGGCATGAGTTCGAAGTAGGCGCGCATGTCGGCGGTGCCGACCAGGAAGAACTCGTTCATGAAGATCGAGTTGGCGAGCAGCGTGAAGGCGATCGTGTAGACGTAGGCGATGCCGCCGTCGAAGAACGAAGCCAGCTCGCGCCCGGCGATGACCAGCGAGCCGGCGAGGAACTGGCCCGGCGAAAGCCCGGCGCGCGCGCCACCGGCCCGACCGCCCGCAGCCCCGCTCGTTCCGCCAGCGGCTGCGCCGCGCGCAGTGTCACCACCTGGTGCCGCGCTCATGCCGCGCCTCCGCGCTTCGGCGCCACGCCCACGCCGCCGTTGTCGTGGGCCCGCACGATGTCGAGCACGACCTGCTCGATGTCGATGCCGCGCTGGCGGGCCTCGGCGTGCAGGCTGGCGACGGCCCGGTCGGCGAGCAGCCGCCCCTGGTGGATGACCAGCACGCGCTCGGAGATGGAGAGCACCTCCGACAGGATGTGGCTGCTGAAGAGGATGGCGCGCCCCTGCCGCAGCCCCTGCACGAACTCGCGGAAGGCGACGACCTGCAGCGGATCGAGCCCGTGCGTCGGTTCGTCGAGCAGGATGACGCGCGGGTCGTGGATGAGCGCCGCAGCCACGCCGATGCGCTGGCGGAAGCCCTTGCTGCACTCCTGCACCTTCTTGCCCAGCACGGCGCCGAGCGTGCAGGCCTGCACGACCCAGTCCGTGCGCTCCGCAAGATGCGCGCCGGAGAGCCCGCGCGAGCGCCCCATGAAACGCAGGAAGCGATCCACGCGCATGCCCTCGTACAGCGCGTTGTGCTCCGTGAGATATCCCAGCGAGCGCCGCACCGCGAGCGGCTCGGCCACCGTGTCGTGACCGTCGATGGCCAGCGTGCCGGAGGTCGGCACCAACCACGTGGACATCATCCGCAGCAGCGTGCTCTTGCCCGCGCCATTGGGCCCGAGGAAGCCGACGACCTCGCCGTCGCCGATGGAGAAGGACACGTCATCCACCGCCAGGTGACTGCCGTAGCGCTTGCTCACGTGATCGACGCGGATCATCTCGGGCAAGGGCGGCACTCCGGGCGCGGAAACGAAGCCGCGGATTCTAGCGCGCGTGTCGGGCGGGCCTCCACTCCCGTGACGGCGACGCGACGCGATCCGCGCGATTCCATCCGGCCCGCATGCGCAGTCCCCTGCACGCACGCTCCCATCCGGCCGCGCCATCGACCGCGGCGACTTTGCTGGAGTCCGCCAGACCTCATGCCGCCTGTACCGGCCTGTACCGGCGCGCGGTGGCTCGGCCTCGGGGCGCCAGGCTGCGGGTACCCTTCCGCGCAGCGCGGACCGCGGGCGACCCGACGCCGCGGTCGGCTCCTGCGGCGTCCACGTCGAGCAGGGCCTGCCGGAGGCGGGCGGCATCGTCACGCCGCTCATGCTGCACCTCGCCGGCCATGACGACGACTGCTCGCCCGAGGCGCAGGCGCAGCTCCACGCCGCCGGCTATGCGACCGGCGCCGAGGGATCGTACGCGAGATTCGGCCCCAGCCAGGTCTCCACGTCCTTCACCGGCATCGCCTTGCGCGCGGCGTAGTCGGCGACCTGGTCGCGGTCGATGTGGCCCACGTTGAAGTAGCGCGCCGCGGGGTGCGCGAAGTACAGGCCGCTCACGCTCGCGGCGGGCTGCATCGCGCAACTCTCGGTGAGAGTGATGCCGGCGGCGTTCGCGCCGAGCAGTTCGAAGAGCGCGGGCTTCTCGCTGTGGTCGGGGCACGCGGGGTAGCCGAAGGCCGGGCGGATGCCGCGGTAGCGCTGCTTGATGAGTGCCTCGTTGTCGTGCGGGCCGACGGCCTCGTAACCCCACTCGCGGCGCACGCGCTGGTGCAACCACTCGGCGGCGGCCTCCGCGAGCCGGTCGGCCAGCGCCTTCACGAGGATGGAGTTGTAGTCGTCGAGCTTGCGCTGGAAGCCGTCGGCCAGCTCGTCCGCGCCGAGGCCCGTGGTCACGGCGAAGGCGCCGACGTGGTCGGCGGCGGCGCGCAATGCGCCCGGCGCGCCAGCGTCGCGTGGCGCGATGAAATCCGCGAGCGAGAGGCGCGGCGCGGCGTCGGCGGCGACTTCCTGCTGGCGCATCATGTGGAAGCGTGTGGCCTCGGTGCGACGCGAGGCGTCGGTGAAGAGCACGAGGTCGTCGCCGTCGCGGTGCGCGGGCCAGAAGCCGTAGACGCCACGTGCGCGGAGCTGTTTCTTCGCGCAGATTTCGGCGAGCAGCGCTTTGCCGTGCTCGAAGAGTTCGGTCGCCGCCGGGCCCACCACCGCGTCGCTCAGGATCTGCGGGTAGACGCCCTTCAGCTCCCAGGCGTGGAAGAAGAAAGTCCAGTCGATGTACGGGATGAGCTCCTCGAGACGGATGTCGTCGAGCATCCGCGCGCCGACGAAGGGCGGCACCGGCACTTCGGCGGCCGTGAACGGCAGCGTCGGCGCGGCGGCGCGCGCCGCAGCGAGCGGGAGCAGCTCCCGGTCCTTGCGCTGACTGTAGACGAAGCGAAGCTGGTCCTGGTTGATGCGGTTGGTCTCGGCGAACGCGGCGCGCTGGCGCGGATCGAGCAGCGCCGACACCGTGCCGACCGCGCGGCTCGCGTCGAGCACGTGCGTCGTGATGCCCGCATATCCCGGCGCGATCTTCACGGCGGTGTGCTGACGGCTCGTCGTCGCGCCGCCGATGAGCAGCGGTTGCGTCATGCCGCGCCGCGCCATCTCCTGCGCGACGCCGACCATCACGTCCAGCGACGGCGTGATGAGGCCCGAGAGGCCGATCATGTCCGCGCCCTGCTCGACGGCGGTCTTGAGGATGGTGTCCGTCGGCACCATGACGCCCAGGTCGATGACCTCGTAGTTGTTGCAGCCGAGCACGACGCCCACGATGTTCTTGCCGATGTCGTGCACGTCGCCCTTCACGGTGGCCATGACGAGCTTGCCCTTGGCGCGCTGCGCGCCGCCGACGCCGGCCAGCTTCTCGGCCTCCATGTACGGCAGCAGGTGCGCGACGGCCTGCTTCATGACCCGCGCGCTCTTGACCACCTGCGGCAGGAACATGCGCCCGCTGCCGAAGAGGTCGCCGACGATCTTCATGCCGTCCATGAGCGGACCTTCGATGACATGAAGCGGCCGCGGATATTTCTGGCGCGCCTCCTCGACGTCCTCCGCGATGAAGTCCACGACGCCGTGCACGAGGGCGTGCGAGAGCCGCGCCTCCACCGTGTTCTCGCGCCAGGTCAGGTCCAGCTCGCGCTTCTTTCCCTTGCCCTTGACCTGCTCGGCGAACTCGACCATGCGCTCGGTCGCGTCGGCGCGGCGGTTGAACAGGATGTCCTCGACGTGCGTCAGCAGTTCCGGCTTGATGTCCTCGTACACGGCGAGCTGGCCGGCGTTGACGATGCCCATGTCCATGCCGGCGCGGATGGCGTGATAGAGGAAGGCGCTGTGAATCGCCTCGCGCACCGCATCGTTGCCGCGGAACGAGAAGGACAGGTTGGACACGCCGCCGCTGATCCTCGCGTGCGGGCAGCGCTGCTTGATGAGGCGCGTCGCCTCGATGTAGTTGATCGCGTAATCGGCGTGCTCGGAGAGCCCCGTCGCGATGGCGAGGATGTTCGGGTCGAAAATGATGTCCTGCGGCGGGAAGTCCAGCTTGTCGAGCAGCAGCCGGTAGGCGCGCTCGCAGATGGAGACCTTGCGTTCGATCGTGTCGGCCTGGCCCTGTTCGTCGAAGGCCATGACCACGGCGGCCGCACCGAAGCGCCGGATCGTCTTCGCCTTGGCGAGGAAGTCGGCCTCGCCTTCCTTCAGCGAGATGGAGTTCACCACCGCCTTGCCCTGCACGCACTTGAGGCCGGCCTCGATGACCGACCACTTGCTGGAGTCGATCATGATCGGCAGCCGCGCGATCTCCGGTTCGGGGCCGACGAGGTTGAGGAAGCGCGTCATCGCGGCCTCGCCGTCGAGCATGCCCTCGTCCATGTTGATGTCGATCAGGTTGGCGCCGCCGCGCACCTGGTCGAGTGCGACCGAGAGCGCCGCGTTGTAGTCGCCGGTGAGGATCAGCTTCGCGAAGCGCTTGCTGCCGGTGACGTTCGTGCGCTCGCCGATCATCACGAAGTTGGTCTCGGGCCGCATCGTGAACGGCTCGAGCCCCGCGAACTGCGTGAACACGGCCGGCGCCTCGCCACCGGCACCGGCTACGGACATGCCCGCGCCCGCCGTCCTCCCCGCCTCGTTCCCGGCAGCGTTGCCGTCGGTGCTGCCGGCGGCGTTGCCGGCAGCGCGCGTCGGCACGCGGCGCGGCGCGACACCGCGGACCGAGGCGGCCACCGCGGCGATGTGCTCCGGCGTCGTGCCGCAGCAGCCGCCGAGGATGTTCACGAGGCCGCCGACGGCCCAGTCCTTGAGGTGGCAGGCCGTGTCGTGCGGCTGCTCGTCGTAGCCGCCGAAGGCATTGGGCAGGCCGGCGTTCGGATATGCCGAGAGCCAGGTGCCCGCCATCGCCGAGAGCTCGCTGATGTACGGCCGCATCTCCTTCGCGCCGAGCGCGCAGTTGATGCCGACGGAGAGCGGCTTCGCGTGGGCCACCGAGATCCAGAAGGCCTCGAGCGTCTGGCCGGACAGCGTGCGCCCGCTCTGGTCCGTGATCGTCACGGAGAGCATCACTGGTAGCTCCACGCCGACTTCCTCGAACACTTCCTGCACGGCGACGATGGCGGCCTTGGCCATGAGCGTGTCGAAGATCGTCTCGATGAGCAGCACGTCCACGCCGCCCTCGATGAGCGCGCGCGTCTGCTCCTTGTAGGCGGCGCGCACCTCGTCGAAGGTCACCGCGCGGAAGCCCGGGTCTTCCACCTTGGGCGACAGCGACAGCGTGCGGTTGGTGGGCCCGAGCGCGCCGGCGACGAAGCGCGGCCTGCTCGGATCGCGCGCCGTGGCCGCGTCGGCCGCCGCGCGCGCGAGCCGCGCCGCGGCGACGTTGATGTCGTGCACCGCGGACTCGAGCCCGTAGTCGGCCTGCGCGATGGACGTGCCGCTGAAGGTGTTGGTCTCGATGATGTCCGCGCCCGCATCGAGGTATGCGTCGTGGATGCCGCGGACGATCTCCGGCTGCGTGAGCACGAGCAGGTCGTTGTCGCCCTTGAGGTCCTTGCCGTGCGCCGCGAAGCGCTCGCCGCGGAAGTCAGCCTCCGTGAGCGGGTGCCGCTGGATCATGCTGCCCATCGCGCCGTCGAGGATGAGGATGCGCTCGGCCATGAGCTGCTCGAGCAGCGCGCGCGTCTGCGCTCCGGTGCGCGGGGCGCCTGCGGAAGACGCCTTCGCGCCGGCATGTGCTGTCTGACTCATCGGGACTTTCCTCGGCGGCGGGCGTGGACGGTGATGATCTCGAAATGCGGCGGCTGCTTCTCGCGCGACGTGACGTCGCAGAGCGAGACCTCGCAGCCGGCGTGCTCGAAGAGCTCGCGCAGCTTCTTCGGCTGAAAGCCGTTCTGCACGTGATCGAAGGCGGCGGCAGCGGCCTCGTGACGGTGCGCCTTCAGCGCGACCGCCAGCAGCGTGCCGCCGGGGGCCAGCACGCGGACGGCCTCGGCCACGACGCGGCGCGGGTCGCGCGCGAAGGTCAGCGCGTTGAGCAGCAGCACCTCGTCGAAGGAGCCCTCCGCGAAGGGCAGCGCGTGCATGTCGCCGCGCAGGAAGCGCACGCGACCGACCGGCAGGTCCGCGGCCGCGACGCGCGAGGCGCGCGACCCGGCGCGAGATCGGGCGCGCGATCCGGCGCGCGATCCGGCGCGCGACCTCCCGGCGAGGGCGAGCCGCGCGTCGCCGGCCTCGACCACGCGGGGCGAGAGGTCGAGGCAGGTGACGGAGGTTGCGCGGGGCGCGAGCAGTTCGGCCAGCGCGCCGTCGCCCGAAGCGATGTCGAGCACGCGGCCCAGCCGCGCGAGGCCGACCAGCGCGCGGGCGGCCGCCTCCCAGGTGCGGCCCGGCGAATAATGCCGCTCCATGCTGCCGGCCACGCTGTCGGCCCAGCTCCCCTGCCGCGCCCGCAGCAGCTCGGCAAGCCGGCCGCGGTCTTCCGACAGCAGCGCGTCGTCCGTGCGCTCGCGCAGCAGGTCCCACAGCCGCGCCGCGTCGGCGGGAAGCCCGGCCTCGTGCAGCGCGTAGTAGGTGGACGTGCCGGCCTTTCGCACCCGCAGGAAGCCCGCCGTCCGCAGCTGGCCCAGATGGCTGGACACGCGCGACTGAGCCAACCGGCAGGCGCCCGTCAGCTCCGCCACCGTGAGCTCCTGGCCGTGGAGCAGGTGCAGGAGCCGCACGCGCGAGGCATCCGAGAGCAGGCGCAGCAGCGCCGTGGCCTCTGCGAGACTCGCGCCCGTCGGAGGGCCGGCCCGGGGCGTGGGTGCGCTGCGAGAGGTGGCGGCAGTCAACAATCCGTCCATCCGGATGAAAGGATGAACAGTGTGGCCGCCCCCTGACTGCCGGTCAAGCGGCGCGGCCCGTCACCGGGAATTCCCCGATGACGGGCCGCGTCGATCGCCCCCGCGGCGGCGCGATGCCGACGTGTGGCAGCCGGAGCTCAGGCGGGCCTCACGGCGCGCCGGCGGGCTCCACCGGAGTCCAGCCTGCTGCGCGCTCCTTGGCGTGCATCTGCTCGAGCGTCGCCGCGCCGGCCATGGCGGGCTCCTTCTTGGTGATCTTCTCGCCCATGTCGGCGAGGGCCGTGTTCATGTCCTTCCAGTCCGCGTAGTGCGCCGGCAGTTCGTTGTCGGCGTAGATCGCATGGACGGGGCATTCGGGCACGCAGAGCTGGCAGTCGATGCAGACGCCCGGGTTGATGACGAGCATCGCCGGGTCGTCGAGCTTGTGAAAAGCCTCGACCGGGCAGACGGCGCAGCAGTCGGTGTAGCGGCAATCGAGGCAGCGGGCTGTGACAACGTGGGTCATGGTGTCCTCGGGGCTGTGTGCGAAGGAAGGGAAGCTAGCGAATCGGTGCGCGTCGTGCCAGACGCGGGCGGGGCGCAGTCGGCTGCAGCCGAACGACCGATGCGCCAGGAGCCACCCCAGCGCGGTTCGCGGCGACTCGCCGGGGACACGCGGGCGCCGGACTCAATCGTCGTCATCGCCCGGGCGCGGCGGTGTCCGCACCACCTTGATGAAGAACTTGAAGCAGAAGAAGGAGATGACGCTCCAGGTCACCAGCAGGAAAATCAGCGCGCTGTCATTCATGACGAGACCTCCGCCGACCGGCCGTTTTTCCTGAAGGCCTTCCAGACCATGAACGCCAGCGCGAGGAAGGTCGCAGTGAGCAGGATGCGCGTGGCGTCGATGTAGAACAGGTGCGTGAGTTCCTCGCCGTTCCACCACGTGGTGTCGACCACGCCGACGTGCGCGATCGAGCCGATGATCGACTCCCCGTCGAAGCTCCAGCTCTCGCCGCGGCCCAGCCGCTGGAAGGCCGCAATGAAGTCGCCGCCTAGCGGCTTGACGAGCGTGCCCAGGAACACGAGCAGCAGGAACAGCGGCGTCACGTACTTGATCACGAAGCGGAAGAAGCGCGGCACGACGATGTCCGCGCCGCGCGTGATCTCCTCCCAGCCGCGGTCGATGCCGAAGGCGTAGGCGAAGATGAGCGACTCGCCCAGCGCGAAGATCACCAGCGCGACCGAGCCGGCCCACCAGTCGAACTCGTTGAAGGCCCCAGCGCTGAAGAACAGGATGCACGGCAGCGCGAGCAGGAAGGTCCAGAAGCCGAAGGTCAGCGCCGAGCGGTTGCGGCTCTGCTTGAACTCATCCTGCATGAAGGCCATGACCGGCTGGCCCATCGCCAGCGAACTGGTGATGCCCGCAAAGAAGAGCAACCCGAACCACATGCAGCCCGCGACGGGCGCCAGCCAGCCCCAGTTGTTGAACAGCGTGGGCATGGTCTTGAAGCCCATCATCAGGCCGACGTTGCCCGGGTCCTGCACCCACGCGAGGCCGAGGTAGGCCGCCGAGATCGGCACCACGATGGAGCCGCCGAGGATCACCTCGACGAACTCATTCATCCAGCCGGCGGAGGCCGCGTTGAGCGCGATGTCCTGCTTGCGCTTGACGTAGCTCGCGTAGCAGTGGATCGAACCCATGCCCACGGACAGCGTGAAGAAGATCTGCCCCGCGGCCGCCAGCCAGACCTTGGGATCCTTGAGGCTGTCGTACTTCGGTGTCCACAGGAAGTTGAGGCCGTCCATCGCGCTGTATGTCGCACCCTGCTCGCCCGCATCGAGCGTCAGCGAGCGGATCGCGAGGATGACGCCGAAGGCGATCAGCAGCGGCATGCCGATCTTGCTGGCGATCTCGACGCCCTTCGAGAGCCCGCGGGACAGGATCCACACGTTGAGGCCGAGCGTCGCCAGGAAGAAGCCGATGGCCGGGATCGGAAAGTTCATCCCGGTCCCGTTCACCTGGATGTCCGTGTAGTGGTCGAAGAAGCTGGCCACCTCCGCCGGCGACTGGCCGCTGAAGGCGCCGCTGACCGAGTACCACACGTAGGCGAGCGCCCAGCTCTCGAGGTAGCAGTAGAAGGCCGCCACCGTGAGGTTGGTGAAGAGGCCGAAGACGCCGAGGTACTTGAACCAGCGCGGCTTGCCCAGCGCCTGGATCGAGCCCGGCGTGCTGTGGTGCCCCAGCAGTCCGCCGTGGCGCCCGATGGCCCACTCCACCCAGAGCAGCGGGATCCCCATGAGCAGGAAGGATACGAAGTACGGGATGAGGAAGGCCCCGCCCCCGTACTGCGCGGCCTGCGCGGGAAAGCGCAGGAAGTTGCCGAGTCCCACCGCGTTGCCCGCCATCGCGAGCACGAGGCCCACGCGGGATCCCCAACCTTCCTTCACGGCCATGTCGCGTCTCGCCCGAGAGTGGTGCCGGCACAGGTCGGGCGGGATTGTAGACACACGTCGCGCGCCGACGAGCCACCTCGTTCGCGGATTTTTCGCGCCGCACTCCCACGCGAGCACCCGGGCGGCCGCTTGCTAGCCTGTCGCGATGCCTGCTCCGCTGCGCCTCGGCACTGTCCCCTACCTCAACGCGCAGCCGCTCGTCGCGGGGCTCGATGCGCAGCCGGACGTGGTGCTGGAGCGCGCGGTGCCCGCGCAACTCGTCAGCCGGCTGCGCGCGGGCGCACTCGACGCGGCGCTCGTCTCGGCGGTCGAACTCTTCCGCGCGCCGCAGCTCTCCTTCGTGGCCGGGCCGGCGATCACCTCGTGCGGGCCGGTGCGTTCCATCCTGCTCTTCCTGCGCGGCGCCCCCGAGCGCGTGCGCCGCGTGGCGCTGGACAGCAGCAGCCGCTCGGCCGCCGTACTCGCGCAGCTCTGTCTCGCGGAGTTTCTCGGTGCGCGCGGGTTCAGCGTGACGGAGTGCGCGCCGGATGCGGATCTGGCCGGCATCGACGCCGACGCCGTGCTGCGCATCGGTGACCCCGCCCTCGCGGCGGCGCACGCGCACGGCCTCACGACCGACACCCCGCATGCGAACGGCGCCGCGCGCAGCAACGGCGCCGCGTCGCGCCTGGACAGGGGCTGGTTCGCGCTGGACCTCGGCACGGTCTGGACGGCACACACCGGCCTGCCCTTCGTCTACGCGCTGTGGCTCGCGCGCCCGGACGTCCCCCCGCAACCGCTGCATGCGCGCCTGCTCGCGGCGCGCGCTGCCGGCCTTCCGCAGCGCGACGCGCTGGCCGAGGCCTTCGCGGCCCGGAGCGGCCTGCCGGCCCCCGCCTGCAGGGCATACCTGCAGGAGTGCATCGGCTACGACCTCGGGCCCGCCGAACGCGCCGGGCTTGCGGCCTTCGGCTTCCTCGCGCATCGCCACGGCCTCGTCGGCACGCCCGTGCTGCCCGCGGCGCTGTCGGCTGCCGAACCCTGAACGCCTGCGCGCTGCCGCCTCGCCGCCGTGCGTGATATGACGTGCGCATGCTGATCTCGCTGCTCGGACTCATGCTGGCGCTGTCGCCCTGCTCGACGATGCAGGTCGCGGCGCAGGACGCCGCGGTTCCCGTCGACACGCGCGGGCGCCCGTTGCGCGGTGGCCCCTGGCGCGCGACGCTCGCGTGCCCCGGCGGCGAGCTGCCCTTCGGACTCAAGCTGCAGCGCACGCCGGCCTGGGATGGCGCGGACGAAGACGTGAACGACGTCTGGTCCGCGTGGCTCGTCAACGGCTCCGAGCAGATCGCCGTGCCGCACACCGGCTGGGTGAACGGCCGGCTCGAGTTGTCGATGCCGCACTACGCGTCGCGCCTGCTCGCGACGCCGAATGCCGACGGCAGCGAGCTGCGCGGCGAGTGGTTGCTCGATCGCGGCACGTCCCTCCTCAGCATCCCCTTCCACGCGCAGCTCGGCGACAGGCCGCGCTTCACGATCGCGGGCACGGGTGCCGGCGCGACCGGCGCAACCGGCGCGATGACCGCTGCGGATCCCGGCGCGTCGAAGGCCACCGCGCCTTCGCTCACCGGGCGCTGGGCCGTGCAGTTCGCGGAGGACGAGGACCCGGCTGTCGGCGTCTTCCGGCAACAGGCCGACGGCGTCGCGAGCGGCACCTTCCTCACCACCACCGGCGATTATCGCTACCTGGCCGGCGACACGCGCGCCGCGGCCGACGCGGCCCCCGGCAGCGGACTGCGCCTCTCGTGCTTCGACGGCGCGCACGCCTTCCTCTTCATCGCCCGCCGGCAGCCCGACGGCACATTGGCCGGCGACTTCTGGTCGCGCGAGTCCTTCCACGACACGTGGACGGCGCGGCGCGACGACACGGCCGCGCTGCCCGACGCCTTCGACCAGGTGCACTGGAAGGAAGGCGCGCGGCTGGATGACGTCGCGTTCCCGGACATGGACGGCGTGCGGCGTTCGCTGGCGGACCCGAAGTTCGCCGGCAAGGCGCGCATCGTGCAGATCTTCGGGAGCTGGTGTCCCAACTGCGCGGACGAGGCGCTGTATCTCGCGGAACTCGAGCGGCGCTACGGCAGCCACGGGCTTTCCATCGTCGGCATCGCCTTCGAGCGCAGCGGAGACTTCGCCACGGACGTCGTGCAGGTGCGCCGCTACGCCGAGCACCGCGGCGTGACGTGGCCACTGCTCGTCGCCGGCCTCGCCAACAAGGAGAAGGCCACCGCGACCCTCGGGCTGCTCGACCGCATCAAGTCCTTCCCCACCACGATCTTCCTGCACGCCGACGGCCGCGTGGCCGCCGTGCACTCGGGCTACAACGGCCCGGCAACCGGCGACGCATACAGGAAGCAGGCGCTCGAGTTCGAGGAACTCATCGAGACGCTCATCTCGGAGCCGTGAGCAGGCCACCGCATGGCGCGCGGTCCATTCGCTGGCGGCTGCTGCCGTTGCTGCTGTGGACGACCGCGTGCGGCCAGCCGGAGCGAGACGTCGCACCGAACATCCTGCTCGTGGTCTGCGATGCGCTGCGCGCCGATCACCTCGAGCTGTACGGCTACGACCGGACGACGGCGCCGCAGCTCGCCGCGTGGGCGCAAGACGCCGTCGTCTTCGACGCGGCCACCGCGGCTTCCAACTGGACGCGGCCGTCCATGCACGCGCTGTTTACCGGGCGCAACGCGGCGCCCGGCCGCATCTTCGGCCAGGGCGAGCGCGTGCCCGGCGACGAGCCCGTGTTGCCGGAGCTCCTGCAGGCGGCCGGCTACGCGACGGCCGCCGTCTCCGCCAACCCGCTCATGTCACCGTCGCACGGAGTGGATCGCGGCTTCGACGACTTCATCGCGCTGGGCTGGCGCGGGCGCGAACACGTCGGCCACTGGAAGCCGGAGATCGCCTCCGAGGTCGTCATCGACAAGGTCGAGGCGCTGCTGAGCACGCGCCCCGCCGACGGCCGCCCGCTCTTCCTCTACGTGCACCTCATGGACACGCACGTCCCCTACGATCCGCCCGCCGTGTACCGCGACGAGGGCGCGCCGGAATACGCCGGCCCCTTCGACGGCTCAGCCGAAGCCTTCGTCGCACTGCGCGGCCTGCACGTCGACGAGCGCCTCGCGCCGGAGGACAAGGCCCGGGTCATCGCCCTTTACGACGGCGAGATCCGGCACCTCGACGCAAGCCTGGCTCGGTTGCGGAAACTCGCCGACGAGTTCCTGGGCGACAGGCCGCTGCTCACGGTGCTCACCGCCGATCATGGCGAGGCCTTCGGCGAAGGCGAGGACGGCGCGTATCTCCACGGCGTCGGCATGACCGACGCGCTGCTGCACGTGCCGCTCGTCGTCGAGGGCGCGGGAAGCGCGGGCCGCGTCGCCGAGCGCGTCGGCCTCGTGGACCTGCTGCCGACGCTGCTCGCGCGCGCGGGCGTCGCGGCGCCCGCCGACATCGACGGCATCGACTTGCTGGCGTCGGGCGGCGCCAGCCTCGCCGTGCCGGGACGCACCTACCTCTCATATCGCGCGCTTCCGCCGCCGTCGGACGACGCCGGCGCGCCGATCGAGGCCTTCGGCGAGCTCGCCTTCTCGCGGGATGCCCTGCGCGTCCTCCGTCGCGAGGGGCAGGTGCCGCCGGATTTTGCTGCGGACTTCACGCGCTGGCTGGACACGTCGCGCAAGCGCGCCGTCGGCAGCGCTGCTCCTCAGCCCGCCCTGCTGCCCGACGACGCGCAGGAGCGACTGCAGGCGCTGGGTTACACGGGGAAGTGATCCGCGGCTCGGAACGCCGTCGCGCTTGAACGGCGCACGGCCGGCCGCTAGGGTGCGGTTTGCGCCTCCGGGAAGTCATTCATAACACCTTGAAAGGCAAGCACTTGAGTTCGAAGCCCCCGCAGCAGGCCGGTCTGTTCGACAGCGTCGACGACCTCGGCACCGACGACGACATCCCAAGCGGCGGCACCGCGGGCGGCGCAGCCCATGCTGCAAAGCGCGACACGAAGTCCGACGCGAAGTCCGACGCGAAACGTGACGCGACGGGCGACGCAAAGCGTGCCTCGCAGGCCGCGACCGCAAGCGACGAGCGGAAGGATCCGAAGAGCGGCGGGCGCACCAAGGCGCACGAACTCGCGGAGAAGCAGCGCGAGATTTCGGTCAGCGAGTTCTTCGCCAAGAACCGGCACCTGCTCGGCTTCGACAGCAAGCGCAAGGCGCTGCTCACCACCGTGAAGGAAGCGGTCGACAACTCGCTCGACGCCTGCGAGGAAGCGGAGATCCTGCCGGACATCACGGTGCGCATCGAGCAGGTGCCGAAGATCGAGAACCGCTTTCGCGTGATCGTCGGCGACAACGGGCCGGGCATCGTGCCCGAGCAGATCGACAACGTCTTCGCGAGGCTGCTCTACGGCAGCAAATTCCACCGGCTGCGGCAGAGCCGCGGGCAGCAGGGCATCGGCATCTCGGCCGCGGGCATGTACGGGCAGATGACCACCGGCGCGCCCACCATCATCAAGTCGCGCATCGGCAAACAGCATGAGGCGCTGGACATCGCGCTGCGCATCGACACGGCGAAGAACGCGCCGGTGCGGCCGCGCCCGCCGCGCCCCTTCGAGTGGGACCGCGAGCACGGCACCGAGGTCACCATCGAGCTGGAGGCCGAGTATCGCAAGGGCAAGGGCAGCGTGGACGAATTCCTCGCGCAGGTGGCCATCGCCAATCCGCACGCGAAGATTTCCTACTGGCCCGCGGACCAGGGGCCGCTCGTCCCGCCGGTGGTCTACGAACGCGCGACGAAGGATCTGCCGACGTTGCCCAAGGAGATCAAGCCGCATCCGCACGGGGTCGAGCTCGGCTTCCTCATGAAGATGATGAAGGCCACCGCGAGCACGCGGCTTTCGGCCTTCCTCAGCAATGATTTCTCGCGCGTCAGCACGCGCGTGGCGCGCGAGATATGCGAGGCGGCCGGCGTGGACCCGGACGCCCGCGTGAAGTCGCTGGAGCACAAGTCCGCCGAAGCGCTCTACAAGGCGATCGCCGCGACGAAGCTCATGAATCCGCCGACGGATTGCGTCTCGCCCATCGGCGAGGAGCTCATCAAGAAGGGCCTCGAGAAGGAGATCGGCGAGGCGGAGTTCTTCGTGTCGCGGACGCGCGCGCCGTCGGTGTATCGCGGCAACCCCTTTCAGGTCGAGGTCGGTTGCGCGCTCGGCGGCTCGCTGCCCGCCGACGAGCCCGGCCGCCTGATGCGCTTCGCCAACCGCGTGCCGCTGCAGCATCAGGGCGGCGGCTGCGCGATCACGAAGGCCGTGCTCGACGTCGACTGGAAGCGCTACGGCCTCATGCAGCCGCGCGACTCGATGCCGGTCGGCCCCGTGATCCTCATGGTGCACATCGCCTCGGTCTGGGTGCCGTTCACCTCCGAGAGCAAGGAAGCCGTCGCCAGCTATCCCGAGATCATCGACGAGCTGAAGCTCGCCCTCCAGGAATGCGGCCGGCAGATGCAGATCTTCCTGCGCCGCCGCTCGCGCATCGCCGACGAGCTGAAGAAGCGCGGCTACATCGACAAGTACATCCCCCACATCGGCGAAGCGCTGCAGGAGATCCTCGCGCTCAAGGACACCGAGAAGGACGCCGTGATCGAGAAGCTGCGCGACACGCTGGAGAAGAGCCGCAAGCTGGCGTGACCTGACCAGGCGTCTGTCGGAGCGTCACAACCGGTCCTGGCATGGCACCGCGACGGCAGCTCGATTCGTTCATCCGGGATTCCGCCGGACACCCGCGCATGCGCCGGTGTCCGGCAGGTGCGGCCGCGCTCTCGGTGCAGCCGTTGTCCGCGCTGTCGAGCAGGCGCTATCGTGCGCCCCGTATCCGTGCCGCCTGTCCGTGGAGAAGTCCCGTGAAGTCCCGCGCCCTGCTGATCGCCGCTCTCGCACTCCTCCTGCTGCCCTCGCTCGCGACGGCGCAGGACAATCCCAAGCACGCCGCCGACAAGATCATCCGCCTGATCGTCGCGGAGCAGAAGAGCGACGGCAGCTACGGCAGCGGCCTTGCCGACACCTGCCGCGTGCTCGATCTCCTCGGCCGCAGCCCGCGCCGCTACACCGAGCTGGATGGCCCCTTCTACCGCAGCGCGGCGCAGCGTGTCGCCGCCGCCAAGCCTGGCGACGTGCCGGACGCGCTTGTCGCGCTCGGCCTCGCCGCAACAGTCACCGCACCTCTGCAGCGAGTGCACGATGCGGCCGTGCAGCGCCTGCACGCCGAGCCGCCGGGCAGCGACGTGGACCTCTGGCTCGCCCTGCGCACCTTCCCGGCCAGCACCGAGCTGCCGGCAGCGAGCTTCGACGCGAAGACCGAGCCCGAGCTCGCGTGTCTCTCCGCGGCCGATCCGTCCACCGTGCCCGAGCCCGCCGTCACCGACGTCGCCGCCTGGACGAGTTGGGCCCGCGCGGCGCGCCTGCGCGGCGTGCGTCCCGACGCGCTGCCGCCGCTCCCCGTCGCCGACGAGAAGGCCAGCCTCGCTGAGCTCATGGCCGCGCTCGAGACCGCCATCCAGATGCACGGCCTGTACGAGCCGCCAGTGTTCCGCGTGGATGACGACGATGCCGACGCCGCCGAGCCGGGCCTGCCGGCCCTCGTCGCCTCGGCTCTGCCGCTGGATGCCGCGCTGGCCGAGGCGGCCGCCTTCTTCGCCAGGCACCAGCGGCACGGCACCTTCGGGCTCGAGCTCACCGGCTGGGAGGAGCCGGAGCCGGGCATCACCGCACTGTGCCTCACTGCCGTCGCGGCGGCCGCGGACATCCGGCATGAACCGCGGCCCGAGTGGCTCGGCGAAGGGCTGGACTACCTCGTCGCGAGGCAGCAGCCGGACGGCTCCATTCAGGAAAATGGCCTCGCTACGTACACGACCTCGGTCGCGATCGAGGCGCTGGTCGCCGGCGCCCGCGCAAAGGACGCGCCCGTCATCGAGAAGGCGCGCGCCTTTCTCATGGCCGGGCAGTTCGACGAGAGCCGCGGCTACGACCAGGGCGTGGACGCCTACTACGGTGGCGTCGGCTACGGCGACGGCGAACGCCCCGACCTCTCCAACTCGCAGATGGCGATCGAGGCCGTGGCGGCAGCCGGCGCACCTGCCAGCAGCCCCTTCTTCACCAAGGCGCTCCTGTTCCTCGAGTCATGCCAGAACTTCTCCGCGGGTGAACCGGCCATCAGCATCCGGCCGGCGGGCGGCTCGCTGCTGGGCGGCACCGACGGCGGCGGCTTCTACCTGCCCGGCGTGAGCTACGCCGGCGAGGTGCACCTCTCGGAGGGCGTGTACCGGCTGCGCTCCTACGGCTCGATGACCTACGCGCTCGCCAAGTCGTACATCCTGTGCGGCGTGCCTGCCGACGACGAGCGCCTGGCCGCCGCCATGCACTGGCTCGCGGAGAACTTCAGCGTCGACAGCAACCCGGGCTTCACCTCGGAGACGGAAGGGCGCCAGGGCCTGTACTACTACTATCTGGCCCTCGGGCGCACGCTGCGCCGTGTCGCGCCCGACGCCTTCGCCGACAAGGCGGGCAAGCCCATCGCGTGGCGCGAGATGCTCACGCGCAAGCTGCTCGAGAACCAGCGCATCGACGGTTCATGGATCAACGCGGACTCCGCGCGCTGGTTCGAGGGCGCACCCACGCTCTGCACGGCCTACGCGGTGCTCGCGCTGACGGACGCCAACTCCTGAGCGATGCCCCCGTGGCCAGTGCGGTGCCCGGCGGGCAGCCCGCTGCATGGCCCGCTGCATGGCCCGCTGCATGGCCCGGCGCATGGCCCGGCGCATGGCCCGGCGCATGGTCCGGCACGGAGTTGGGCGTGGAGTCGCCCGCGCACGCTTCGTAGAGTCCGTGTGGATCCCCACCGGAGGCACGCACCGTGGCACCCAAGCCCCAGGCCAAGAAGCTCCCGCGCAAGACCGTCACCGACGCGACGGACAAGCACACGCTGAAGTGCCTGGCCGGCACGGCGCGCGACGTGTACGACGACAGCATCAAGGACGGCAAGCCGGAGCTGTCCGCGCCGGTGCGCTCGCTGAGCAACGTGAAGTTCGACCCGAAGGTGGGCTTCCTCGAGATCGGCAAGCAGAAGAAGGTGCGCACGCTCACGGTGAACACCGTGAAGAGCTTCGCGCAGACGCTGCGCATGATGTCGCTCTCCAAGGAGATGATCGAGGGCGACACCTTCGCCACGAAGCGAGAGGCCTACTACGTCAGCAAGAACTGGGGCGAGGCCAAGTTCAACGAGCAGCCGGAGTCCGACGCGGTGATGGACGACATCGAGGCGATGTTCGCCATCCAGGGCGTCTCACGCGAGCAGCTGCGCTACTACCCGGAAGAGCACGGCGGCGCCGTGGCCGGCCGACTCACGGTCATCGACCGCGACCCGGTCTCCAACTCGCCGCTGCGCATCGACTGCACGAAGTTCGGCACGGGCGCCTACAGCATCCCGCACAGCGTGGAGCACCTGGAGTTCGAGACCGAGGCCTCCTTCGTGCTGGCCATCGAGACCGGCGGCATGTTCCAGCGCCTGCAGGCGCACGGTTTCTGGGACACGTCCAACTGCATCCTCGTCAGCATGAGCGGCGTGCCGACGCGCGCCACGCGCCGCTTCATCCGGCGCCTCGCCGAGGGCAAGAAGATCCCGGTCTACGCCTTCGTGGACTGCGACCCGTACGGCATCAGCAACATCTACCGCACGTTGAAGGTGGGCAGCGGCAACACGGCGCACCTCAACCGCTTCTTCTGCGTGCCGCACGCGAGCTACCTCGGCGTGACACCGCAGGACATCCTCGACTACGAGCTGCCCACGCACCCGCTGCTCGACGTCGACGTGAAGCGCGCGAAGGACGCACTCAAAAACGACCCGTTTTTCAGGCACTACAAGCCCTGGCAGAAGGCGATGCAGATGCTCATCGAGATGGGCGTCCGCGCCGAACAGCAGGCCCTGGCCAAGTGGGGTCTCAACTACGTGATCGACGACTACCTGCCGCAGAAGCTCAAGAAGGCGGCCAGCTTCCTGCCGTAGCTCACGCGAAGGTCTGCACGTACTCCATCAGCGCACGGATGAAGACGATCACGGTCATCGCACCGAGGACCAGCCGCACCCACATCCACGTGCGCCGCTTCTCGCGCAGACGAGCGATGAAGAGCAGCCCGCCTCCGAGCACGAGGCCGAGCAGCCAGAGTTTCAGGAAGCGCTGCCCGGGCAGCCCCGCGTGCCAGCCCGTCGACAACGCCCAGACGCCGCCGAGCAGCCATGCGAAGAGCAGCGCGGACAGCACCGGCGTCACCCTCTGCTTGAACAGCCCGACGACGCCCAGCGCCGGCAGCAGCAGCAGGCTCACGAAACCGAGGATGAGTGGAAGCGGGTCGGCCACGCGGCCCATCTCAACGTCGGCCCGCGCCTGTTTCAATGTGCTCCGCTGCGGGCGGGAAGCCTGCCGCGACGCAACGACTGGCAGGGCGCCACATGCCGGCGACGGACCTGCCAACCGCGGAGTCACTGCAAGACATGACGATGCTTTCGCCGCTCGGGCTGCTGCACGTGGCGTTCTTCCTGGTGCTCGTTCCCTGCAGCGTCCTGAAGTCCAGGCGCGCGCTGCACGCGATCGACGACCTCATCGCCGGCGACGATCGCGAGGCCCCCGTGCGGCGCCGCCTTCAGCCGACCTTGATCAGCTCGACCTGGAAGACCAGCGTGGCATTCGGACCGATGACCGGCGGTGCGCCGCGCGCGCCGTAGCCGAGGTCGGCCGGGATGATGAACTTGCTCGTCCCGCCTTCCTTCATGAGCTGCAGGCCTTCAGTCCAGCCGGCGATGACGCGGTTCAGCGGGAAGCTCGTCGTCTCGCCGCGCTTGTAGCTGCTGTCGAAGGCGGTGCCGTTGGTGAGCCAGCCGGCGTAGTGCACGGTCACCGTGTCGGTGGCCTTCGGCGACTTGCCGGTGCCTTCCTTCACCACTTCATGGGCGAGGCCCGTGTTCGTGACCTTGAGGGCGTCCTTGGTGGGCATCGAGAAAGCGGGCACGGAGGCCATGGCGGTCTGTCCTTTGAGTGCGGAGAAGAGGCGACGGAACATGCGCCGCGCAGGTTAATCCGCGCCGCGTCCCGCGCACAACAGGCTGGAGGCGCCGCATCGCCGCCTCGCGGCGTCGGCCGTCAACCTCCCGGCAGCAGGATCCCGAGGCCGTAGGCCGTGTGCCGGGACACCCAGCGTCTAGCGCCCCGCGTCCCCGCCGAGCACCGGCACGACCGCATCGACGCTGCCGCTCCAGTAGCTGTCGAGATCAGGCTCGAGCAGCGCGACCTCGCGAGAGGCGCGCAGCCGCACGCACACCGTACTCTCGCGGCCGCGCTGCAGGCTGAAGAGCAGCTGCTGCTCTTCCTCCGAGGGCGGCCCCGTGAGCGTGAACGGCATTCCGATCGTGATGTTGCCGGACAGCTCAACTGCCTGCACGCCAGCCTTCGTCGCCGCAAACACGAGCGGCGCGTGCGCGAGCACGCGGTCGCTGCCGGGCAGCATGAGTTCGGCTTCGAAGGCAGCGGGCAGCGGGCGCTCGCCCGAGTTGTCGAAGTGCAGCACGAGGTCCAGCATCCGGCTTGCGCTGCCTCCCGAGCTGCCGGTGTACTCCAGCCCCGAAGGCGTGCATGCAGCGAGCATCAGCTCGTCGACGCCCGCACCGGCGACGGCGTGCGGATAGTCCGCGGGAAAGCTGTCGAAGAGAAAGAGCGTCTGCGGTTCGCCCACCCACACCCAGCGCGTGCCGCCCGCAGCAGGCGGCGACGGAACCCCGTGCACGACCCCACCCTCCGGCAGCCAGCCTGCAGGCGGCGCGGGCGCAGGCACAGCCGCCGCGTCGCTCGCCGCGTCCCCGAGCACGAAGCTGATGCGCGGCGTGACGGTCACGGCATTCAGCTTCGCCGCCTCGCCGAGAATGACATCCAGCGGAAAGCGCGCGAAGCGCACGGAGCCGCCGTTGAAGTCCCCCGGGATCGACAGCACATCGCCGTGCATGCTGTCGTTCCAGAGCGTGCCGTTCACGTCGAGTCCGGGCCACCACGCGAGCACCGGCGACACGCCGTCCCGCTGCCAGCCAGTGAGAGGCAGCGCGGCGGCCGAGAAACCGAATTCCACGAGCGACGGCTGGGTGCGCGACACGACGCTGCGTGTGCGGAACACCGGCCGAAGCCAGCGCGCCAGGGCACCGCTGCCGTCCACCTGCGTGCTGCCCGCAGTCGAGCCCTCGATGAGCAGGCGCAGTGTCTCGGCACTCGGCGCCTGGCTCGGGCCGGCGGATGCCCCGGCGTCGGTGCGCGATGCACCAGCCGGGTGCACGATGTCTCCGGGGCCGGAGAGGAGCAGCACACACACCACCACCACCGGCAGCACCACGCAGGCGATGAGGAGCAGCACCAGCACACGGCTGGCGACCGGATGGCGGCGGCTCCACGGCAGCCGGGCCACGCTGCCACCCTCGCTCTGCGCGGCGCCCGGCCGACGGAACCTGTCCGCGAGTCGCAGCACGATCAGCACGCCGAGCGTGAGACCGACGACGATCAGGTTGCTGAACACGAAGGGCACGCCCTCGCCCTTGAGCAGCCGCAGCAGCAGCACGACTGCGGCGGAGGTCACGCACACGAGCACAAGGCTGCGCGGTCGCAGAAGCGTCCGCGAGAGGGATGCGCCGGGCGCACACTCGGATTCGATGCGCGCTGGCGCCCGGTCCGCGACGGCCTCCTGCGTCGTCACGGCCGCGGGCTGGTCCAGCGCGAGGCGCAGGTCCGCCATGAACTCGGCGGCGCTGCGGTAGCGTTCGAGCGGGTCCTTGCGCAAGGCACGCAGCAGCACGCGCTCGAGCGGTTCGGGCAGCGTCGGGTCGACCTCGCGCGGCGGCACGATGAGGCCGTCCGACAGCGCGGTGAGCAGGTCGGCCTGCGTGGTGCCCGCGTAGGGGAGACGCAGCGTGAGCGCCTCGTAGAGCGTGACCGCCAGCGAGTACACGTCGGTGCGCGCGTCCACGGGCTGCTCGTGCCGGAAGGCCTGCTCGGGGCTCATGTAAAGCGGACTGCCGAAGATCTCCCCGGTGTGCGTGAGCTCGCTGGCCTGCAGGTCGAGCGCCAGGCCGAAGTCCGTGAGTCGCGGCGTGCCGTCCTGCTCGAGAAGGATGTTCCCGGGCTTCACGTCGCGGTGCAGGATGCCGCGACCGTGCGCATACTCCAGCGCATCGCCGACACGCACCAGCGTCTCGATGACCCAACGCCGCCAGGCCGCTCCCGCGGGAGGCAGGCCCGCGTCCTGGCCGGCGCGCCGCGTGCGGATGACCTCCGCGAGCGACCTTCCGTCCACCAGCTCCATCGTGAAGAACGGAGCGCCCGCGGACTCGCCGATGCTGTAGACGGGCACGATGTTCGGGTGGCGCAGGCGGCCGGCCGCCTCGGCCTCGCGTCGGAAGCGGGCGTGCAGGCGCTCGTCGCGGCGCAGCGCCGGCGGCAGCACCTTCAGCGCCACCGTGCGGTTGAGGCTGGCCTGTCGCGCCGCGTAGACGACGCCCATGCCGCCCCGGCCGAGCTCACGCAGGATCTCGAACTCCCCGAGCCGCGACGGCTGCGTGCCTGCGCCGGCCGGTGGCGCCTCGAGCACGTCCACGAGATCGAAGAAGCGGCGCAGCGCGTCGGCATGCTGCGGATGCCGCGCCACCAGCGCCGCCCGATCGAGCACTTCGCCGGCATGCAGCCGGTCCAGAATCCGGTCCTGGATCTCTTCGAGCGTCTGTTGGCTCGATGCCTGCTGGCTTGCGTCGCTCATGGAAGTCCCTCGTGCGGGGGCCCTTCCCGCGCTCCGGTGGAAGCCGGACACTGCGTCCGGCCGCTGCGGGCCCGATCGTACATGGCGGCCAGTGCCGCCCAGGTCTCACGGGAAATCCGGCGAGGCCCCCCGGGGCTGGCGCGACGAGTCCGGCCGGGCCGATGCGAAGTCGAGCTCAGGCCGGCTTCGCGCACGCCCGTCCGCGGTCGCGCTCAGGTCGCGGGCGAGAGCGTCCGGGCGAGGTCGGAGAGCCCCCGGGCGACGAGGGCCTTCACGGCGCTCTCGCTGCACTGCAACGCCGCGGCGGTCTGCGCGAGGCTCGCACCCTCGAGGTAGCGGAGGCGCACTGCTTCCGCCTGACGATCGGGCAGGCGTGCCAGCGCCTGCATCAGCGTGTCGACGCGCTCGGCCCGCATCGCACCGCCGCTCGGACTCGTCTGCGTGCGCGCGAGTTCGACGTCGAGCGTCGTCTCGAGCGCGCGCTTGCCAGCCTGACCCGCGCGCTGCGCCTCGAGGATCTTGAAGCGCGCGATACCTACGAGCCAGCGGTAGAAGCTGCCTTCTCCTTCCGATCGCCACGCACCCACCTTGCGCGCCGCCTCGAGCAGGGTCTCCTGGAGAATGTCTTCCGCGCTCAGCCGTGCGGCGACGGCGCCGGGCAGCCGCGCGCGGATCGCCGAGAGCAGCCGGCCCGCGTGGCGTGCGCAGAGCGCATCAAGGGCGGCGCGGTCTCCCGCGCACGCCGCGCCGACAAGCAGGCTGGTCTCGCTCACGCCGCCGATTGTAGGCGCACGACGTGCGCCGCGCGCTCGGGAACCGTCCCCGCTCAGAACCAGCGCGAGGCGAGCGGAAGCACCGTGAGCACGCCGCACACCGCGATCTGCGGCACCTGCGACTCGATGAAGTAGGGCAGGATCATGAGGGCCAGGCCCGAAAAGATGTGCAGCGGCTTGCTGTCCTTCTTCCCGTACGAGAAGTAGGCCATGCCGATGCAGCCGAAGATCAGACCGGGCACGAGAGTCGAGGCATCGAAGCTCATGCCGCCCCTATCGGTCCGCGGGACGCGGATCCGTAGCCGGGAACTGGAAACTGCCGCTCCCCCCGAGAAGGCCCCGCAGGCTTCGTTCCGGGGCGGCAGGGCCGAGCTCAGTGCCCGGAGGACGGCGCGTTCGAGGCGTCGATGTAGCCAAGCGCGATGAGCTGATCGAGCTGTTCGGGGGACAGTTCCGTTGCGGCGCCCGGCCCGGCGGAGCTCTGCTCGAGTCTGCGCAGCGTCTGCAGGCCGGCGTAGTAGTCGAAGAAGCTTTTCAGGATCGGCCCGCCCTGCGGCGCGAGGTCGTTCTTCTCGCCCGGGTCCTTGCGAAGGTCATACAGGAAGCGGAGCTGCTGGGCTTCACCGCCGGGGAGGCGCTCGCCGCGCACCTCGTCGTAGATGAACTTCATGCCGTTGGCCTCGATGGCCACCTGCTTGTCGAGGTTGCCGGCGAGCGTCGCGTAGTACTCGGAGATGATCGGCTGGGCGTGCGGCTCGCGCCCTGCCAGCAGGTCCTCCGCGACGAGCTGCCGCGTGCCGTGCCGCACGCGGCCTGGCAGCTTCAACGGCCCGGTGTCGATCTGCATCAGGTCGAGCAGCAGCGGCATCACGTCCACGAGCCCGACGGGCGTCTCGATGCGCTTGCCGGCCTGCCAGCCGCCTGGAAAGCGGATGGCCAGCGGCACGCGCAGGCATTCCTCGTGGACGTCCTCGTGCTGCCAGTGCCCGTGTTCGAAGAAGGCCTCGCCGTGATCGGAGAGCAGCACCACGATGCTCGTGTCGAACACGCCCTGCTCCGCCATGCCGGCGAACAGGCGCGCGAGCTGGTCGTCCGCGAAGTCCACGCCGCCCTCGTACAGGCCGTGCAGGTAGCGAGCCTCGTCCGGTCCGAACGACTCGCGGCCTTTCCAGAAGACCGTCTTCATGGAGTTGAAGCGCTCCTTGAAGGTCTTGCTGCCCAGCTCCGCGATGCGGGGCTTCAGCATGCCGTCGTAATCCTGCGGCGCCCAGCGCTCGATGTAGGGCAGCGGCGGAACGTAGGGCGCGTGGCACTGGTAGGTGTGCCAGAAGAGGAAGAAGCGGCCGGCGCCCGGTGCCATCAACTCGCGCAGCGTGTCGAGGCCCAGGGTGACCTGGCTCTCCACGCCGACGAGGTCGTAGGTGTAGTTGCGGAAGCCGCGCGCGAATCCGTGCACCGGCAGCAGATTGCCGCCTTCGGTGCGGCCCACGCTGTCGAGGCCTGCCGCCGTGAGGATTTCCGCGAGCGTCGGAATGTCCGCGGGCAGAGGCGAGGATTCAAGCTTTCCGCTGCCGACCCCGTCGGCTGCGTGGCCCACGTTTTCCACGCCGTGCACGGACGGATACGTGGCCGTGAACAGGGACATGTGGCTCGGCGCGGTCTGGGGCGCCGTCGAACGCGCGTGCGTGAACAGCACGCCGTGCGCCGCGAAGTCGGCCATCGCCGGCGTGATGCCCGCCGGCCCGCCGAGCATCTGCGTCGCATCCGCGCGCAGCGTGTCCACGGAGAGAAGAACCAGATTGGCGTGCGAGAGGTCCGGCGGCTGCGCGGCCGCTCCGCCGCCGTCGTGGACAGCCGAGCCGGCGGCGTGCGGCGCCTCACTCGTGCCTTGCTCGTCGGCATGCGAACAGCCTGCGAGCAGTGCGAGCAACGCCAGCAAGGCCCCCAGGGCACGTCGCGGCACAGGAACGGTCGGTGCCGGACTCGCTCGCAGGCTCAACCCGATTCCTCGATGTCGAACTGTGCGACGAACGCCACCAGCTGGTCCTGGAGGAAGTCATAGGTGGCGTCGAATCGCTGCACGAGGCCGTCGATGCCGTCGGCCTGCACCGGCTGTCCGAAGGTGCCGACCGTCTCGAGGAAGAGGCTGCGGTTGTCGCTGCTGAAGGACTCGACGCGCACGTTGAAGATGCCGTTGTTCTCGGCGGTCGGCGGGAAGGCGAGGCGCAGGCCGGCCAGCGTCGGCGGCGACGGGAAGGCGGCGAGCAGACTGTCGTCGAAACCGAAGAGCGTGCGCAGGACGAATTCGCGCGAGTCGTGGCTGCTCTGCGGATTGACCACCGAACGCACGGCGTACTGCTGCGCGAGGAAGAGCTTGATGGGCAGGCTGGCCAGCACCGTGCGCGCCATGAAGCCGACGCGCGTCTCGAACTCCTCGCGCGACATGCCCGTCTGCTCCTCGCGGATCTGGACACGGTCCGCGAGCAGGTTCGCCAGGCTGACCGGAGCGCCTGGCATGCCGCCCGCCTGGTTCGAGAACTGCGCGCCGCCGGGGATGAGCCGGAAATCGCGATAACTGCACTCCACGCTCGAAAAGAGTTCGCTGTGCAGCTTCTGCAGGGAGCGCGGGTCGTGCTGTACCGGCGGATGGATCAGCTCCGCCACGAAGGCGATGCTGCGCAGGCCGTAGGACATGGGTGTGTTCTCCGCGGGACCCGCGTCGCGCGGGGGCGGCGCATTATCGGTCGTCGTGCGGGGGGCCGCAATCAACTCCCGGAACACCCAGCAGCCGGGCGGCCACGACGGGCACGAGGACAAGTGCCACCAGCAGCAGCGACAGCAGCGCCGTCTGGTCGTCGCTGGTGATGTGGACGAGGCCGTAGATGCGGCGCACCAGCGTGGCATTGCCTGCCGGCACCAGCGACGGGATGTCCAGCTCGCGCAGGCTGAAGAGGTAGCCCAGCGCACAGGCGAGACCTGCGGCGGGAGCCAGCAGCGGCAACTCGACGCGCAGCCAGCGCACAGGCCAGCTGCGCCCCGAGAGGCGGGCGGCCTCCAGCGGCCCCGGGTCCTGGCGCAGCCAGAGCGCACGCGCCGCCAGCATGCCGAGGCAGAGGTAGCGGCCGCCCGTCGCCATCACGAGCAGCACCGGAGAGCGATAGAGCACTTCCGCAAAGGGATTCCAGGAAGCGTTCCAGAGCTGGATCTCGCCGACCGCGAACAGCACGCCGGGCGCCGCCAGCGGAACGAGCGCGAGCAGCAGCAGCAGCGTCTCGCCTCGCGCGGAGAGCCGCAGCGACACGCGCGCCGCCGCCACTCCTAGAATCGCAAGCAGCAGGCCTGCTCCGGCCGCCGTGTACATCGAGCGCAGCGCGTCGTGCACGATGTCCGGGTCCGAGAGGGTGCCCAGCGGGTCGGGATTCCGGGAGGCCCAGACGCACAGGACGACCAGCGGCAGCAGCATCGCCGCCGTGACGGCGAGCAGGCCGACGCTTCCCGCCTTGCTGCCTGGCAGGGACTCGCCGGATCCGGCCGGCAGCCCGCGATAACGCCCGCGGTGTCGAGGCTCGATCGCGAGCATGCCCAGCAGGGCGAGCGCACCGAGGAGCAGCGCCGGCAGCGAGACCACCGCGGCCGTCGGCGCACTCTCGAGTCGGCCCCACTTCAGGAAGATCTCGCTCGACAGCACCGTGAATGGCTCGGGCACGTTGAACGAGAGAAAGTCGACGACACCGAAATCAGTGACTGCGAACAGGAACACGAGCAGCATGCCCGAGAGAATGGAGGGAAGCGCGAGCGGAAGCTCGACGGACAACCATGCAGCCGCACGACCTCGTGCGAGAGCGGCCGCATCGCCGGCCCTGCCCGCAGCACGGAAGCCGCGCAGCGCGAACAGCGCCACGAAAGGCCAGAGCGAGAGCGAGAGCAGCGCGACAGCGCCCCAGAAGCCTGACAGCCGAACAAGCCGGGCCCACGCGAGGCCCGCAACCCACGGCGGCAGGATCAGGGGCAGCGGGAGCAGCATCGCGAGCAGGCCGGTCAGGCGAGTGCGCCGCCGTGCAAGTGCCCGACCCACCGGAACACCGACGGCTGCACAAACCAGTGCGGTGGCCACGCCGAGCGCCGCCGTCCCGAGCAACAGGTGCATCACGCGCTCACTGAGCAGCGCAGACCAGGCTTCGGATCCGGCGCCGGTCAACGCCGCCAGGGCCGCCACGAGCGGGGCGACACCCAGCAGCAGCAGAAGCACCACCACGACTGTCAGGACCATGGGCAAACCCTATACTGCGCCTGACTCATCCGCACGAGAGGATCCGGGATGCTCGTGATCGCCGCCGCCGTGTTCCATGCCGCGCTGCTGCTCTCGCCGCTGCAGGCCGGCGCTCCGACGGCTGGGCAGGCCGCACCAACGCCGACGGCCCGCAGTCAGGTCGCACCTCCGGGTCAGACTCCGCCCGAAGCAGGACCAGCCGGGCAAGCCGGGTCACCGAAGGTCGACCTGCCCAAGCCCCCCGCCGAGCTGCCGCCGATCGAAGCGCCGCCGGCGCTGCCCGCATCCAGGGCGGAGGCGCTGGGCCGCGAGATCTCCAAGCTGACCGCCACCAATCCTGCGGCGCTGAAGGCGGCTCAGGACACGGTCATCGGCTACGGCCGGGCAGCGCTGGCGGCTCTCACGAAGGCCTCGACGACGAAGCATCCTGGCCAGATGGACAGCCTGGTCCTCTGCCTCACGATGCTCGCGGACTACCGCGACCGGGACCTGGTCGAGACGTCGCTGACGTCTCCGCACGTGGTGCTGCGCCGCTTCGGGGCGCGCAAGGCGGGCGAGTACGCCCTGCCTGAACTGCTGAATCTTCTGCCACCGCTGCTCAAGGACAAGGACGCCGGAGTTCAGCTCGAGGCCACGCTCGCCTTGCTCGCCAACGGGCGCGAGGACGGTCTCGCCATCGCGGCGGCAGTCGTTGATGGACCGGCGAAGGATCGCGTCCTTGCCGTCCTGCCCGCGATCGCGGACCAGGGCGGTCACGAACTGCTTGCCGCGCTGCTGCGCATCGATCCGCAACGCGAGAAGGAGGAGCCCGATGTCGCGGCCAAGGAGCGCCTCTCGGCCGTGCTCCTGTTGCACGCGATCGGAGACACGGCGGCGGAGGGACTTCTCGTCACCGCTCTCGACGACAAGCACAACGTGGTCCAGCGGGCGGCGATCGATTCACTCCGCGACCTGCTCGAGCATCAGGGCCCGATGGACAAGAGCTCGATCTTCCAGCAGATCAACGAGGTCAAGCGCCTCAAGGAAGTCTGGCAGAACCGCTGAGAGCGGCCGGCCGGGCGTCTCCGCCCGGCCGGCGTATTCTCAGTGCATGACCGAGGCGATCGCGAACATCGGCATGATCAGCGAGGACACGATGAGGGCCACGACGGCGCCCATCGCGATCGTCATCGCCGGCTCGATCACGGCCACGAAGGCCTTGATCGCCGAATCCACGCGCTTCTCGTGATGGGCCGTGATTTTCTGGAGCACCGTGGGCAGCGTGCCTGAGCGCTCGCCGAGCGAGATCATCGCGGTCTCGGCCGCCGGGATCAGCGGGCTGTCCATCAGTGAAGCCGAGATGTCGCCGCCGTTCTCGACGTCGTGCTTGGAGCGCTGCCAGAGCTTGACGTACTCGTTGTTCGTGCTGACCTGTGAGGCCAGGTCCAGCGCCTCGAGCACGTTCAAGCCCGCGTTGAGCATCACGCCGAGCACGTGGAAGGAGCGCGAGATGGCCACGGCCTTGATCAGCGAGCCGAAGGCCGGCATGCGCAGGAAGACCGGGTCGCAGACCTCGCGACCGCGCTTGCTGCGGATCGCGACGAGCGTGCACACCACCAGCACCACGCCCGCCGGCAGCAGCCAGGCTCCGTGCGCCGTGAGGAAGTCCGACAGCGAGAGGAAGAAGCGCGTCGGGCCCGGAAGCTTGTCGGGCTCCTTGGCGAACAGCACTGCGAACTTCGGGAAGACGTTGACCAGCAGGAAGATGATCACGCACACGGCCATGATCGCCATGAAGGCCGGGTATGCCATCGCGCCCTTGACCTTCTTGCGCGTGCCGATGTCGCGTTCCATGAAGGCCGCGACCTTCTCCAGCATCCGGCCGAGGTCACCCGTCATTTCGCCGGCGCGCACGAGTGCGAGCGCCGCAGGCGAGAAGGCCCACGAGTGCCGGCCCATCGCGACGGAGAGCGGCTTGCCCTCTTCGACGTCCCTGCGGATCGTAGCGACGAATTCGTTCATGTGCGGAGAACCCGCCTGCTTCTCGAGCACTTCGAGCGCCGCCGAGAGGTTCAACCCCGTCTCGAACATGATGCCGAGCTGCGTGACCAGGTCCAGCACCTGCTCCTGCGGCACCTGCATCTTCTTGATGAACAGCGCCAGCTTGGCCTGCATCCCCTCGACGAAGGACTCCGGCGGAGCGCCGTCGCCATCCCTGCGTGCGTCTTCGACTGCGAAACTCATTGCTCCATCTCCACCACGCGGGTGACTTCCTCGACGGTCGTGAGGCCTTCCGCGACCTTGCACAGCCCGTCGTATGCGAGGAACAGGTGTCCCTGCTCGTGGGCTTCCTTCTTCAGCGGCGACAGCGACGGGTCAGTCGTGATGATGTCACGCAACCTGTCGTTGATCATGAACAGCTCGTAGATGCCCGCCCGGCCCGAGAATCCGGCGTGACCGCAGTGCGCGCAGCCTTCACCGCGCGCGACCTGAGTCAGCGGAAGCCCGAAGGACTTGAAGAGCGCCTGCGTCTTCGCGTCCGGGTCGACGAGAATCCTGCACGATGTGCAGATGCGGCGCACCAGGCGCTGGGCCATGATGCCGTTGATCGCGGCGGCGAGAAGGTAGGACTCGATGCCCATGTTGACGAGTCGCGGGATGGCCGAGATCGCATCGTTGGTGTGCAGCGTGCTGAACACCTGGTGGCCGGTGAGGGCCGCCTCGATGGCGATCTGCGCCGTCTCCCGATCGCGGATTTCACCGATCATGATGACGTCGGGGTCCTGTCGCAGCAGAGAGCGCAGCGCCGTCGCAAACGTGAGCCCCGCACGTTCGTTGACCTGCACCTGGTTGACCATCGCGAGGTTGTATTCGGTCGGGTTCTCGACCGTGCATATGTTGGTATCGATCGAGTTGATGCTCGCGAGAGCGCCGTAGAGCGTGGTCGTCTTTCCCGAACCGGTCGGGCCCGTCACGAGCATCACGCCGTTGGGCCGCCCCACGAGATCCGTCATGTGCTCGAGGATGCGCGGGCTGAGGCCGAGGCACGACAGATCGCCGCGCATGGCGCTGCGATCCAGAATCCGGATCACGACCTTCTCGCCGAAGAAGGTCGGCAGCGTCGATACGCGCAGGTCGATGCCGCGGTTGTCGAGCATGACCTGCATGCGGCCGTCCTGCGGCATGCGGCGCTCCGCGATGTCGAGGCTGCTCATGATCTTGATGCGCGACACGATGGCCGGGGCCATGCGCGCCGGCGGGCGCATCGACTCGCGCAGGATGCCGTCGACGCGGTAGCGCACGCGCAGGATGTCCTCGCCCGGCTCGATGTGGATGTCGCTGGCGCCTTCGCGGATCGCCTTGGCGACGATGAAGTTCACCAGCCGCACGACGGGCGAGAGGCCTGCAACCTCCTCGAGGTTGCCGACCTCGTCCATCTTCTCGGCGACGATCTGGATGTCGTGCTCGCCGACGTCCTCGATGATGTCATCCACCGAGAAACCCGGGCGATTGCTCGTCGACTGGCTACCGCCGCGTGCGATCTCGTCCGGGTGCGCCACGACGATGCGGAGTTTCAGCCCGGTGAGGCGGCGCAGGGCATCGCGCGTGAACACGTCGGTCGGGTCGGCGACGGCGCAGGTCAGTTCGCCGTGCACCCGGTAGAGCGGAAGCACGCCGTGGCTGCGCGCCCAGTCCTTGTCGAGCAGCGTGGACAGCGACTGATCGCCCAGGCCGGGGACGAGGCTCACGAAACGGAGGCCATTCTGGTGCGCGAGCGCCTTGTAGAGCACCTCGTCGTCGACGATGCCCAGGCGCACGAGGCGCTCGTCCAGCCGCTCGGAAGGCGAGAGCGGCGGCGACTTGAGGCCGCGCTCCAGCTCCGCCTCCTGGACGAGTCCCGTCTGACGCAGAGTGTCCGCGAGAATCCTGTGTTCCAGCCCGACGATACCCATCAGACCTGCTCCTGCTCCTTGACTTCACGACGGATCTCGAACTTCTCCTCGAGACCCGTGATGGACAACGCGAGTGTCAGCAGTTCGGAAGGCTCGTGCAGCACGAAGTTCAGGCCGCGCGACTTCGCAAGGCTGTCGAACTCGAGCAGCGACTCGAGTGCCTGGCTGTCAAAGTCCACGACACGCGAGGTATTCATGCTGATGCTGGTCACGCCTCTTCCGATCTGCTCGGACAGGGTTGCGCCCAGTTCGGCAATCGCTCCGTGGGACAACTCCCGTCCCGCCTCCACCCTCTGAATCATGTTTCCTCCTACCCGTTGACCGGCGCGTTCGCCGCATTCTGTGCAGCAGCCTTCTCGGCGATGCGCGCGTCGATCTCCTGCGAATACTCGATCGAGCCCTCGGCGAGCGGGTCGAGCAGGAGGCTGCGGTCGCAGAGCAGGCGCGCCTCGTCGAGGTCACCGCGGGCGAGCGCCGCCCGCGATTCCTCGAGCGTGCGGTACGCCTGCTCGACGCGGGCCACCGGGCCCATGTTCTTGCGCTGCTGGGTGCGGGCGGCAATGTCGTCGGAGATGAGCTTCTCGGCGTTCTCGAAGGCTTCGCCATCCTCGAGGATGTGCGGAGTGAGCAGCACGATGATCTCGTTGCGCTGGGTCTCGTTCTCCTCCGAGGAGAAGAGCCAGCCCACCGCCGGCAGGTAGCCGAGGATCGGCACGCGCTTGGTGGTGCTGACGTCGCGCGACTCGATCAGTCCGCCGAGCACTACGGTCTCGCCATCCCGCACCATCACGTTGGTCGTGACCTCGGATGTCGCCTCAGTCGGCAGTCCGGTCGTCGGATCGACGACGCCGCTGCTCCGCTCCGGGTGAATCTCGAGCCGCACGAAACCGTCGTTCGAGATGTACGGGCGGAAGCGCAGCTGCGTGCCGACCTCCAGGAACTCGACGGTCTGCTGGCTGATGCCGTCACTCACGGTCGTGCCGCCGAAGTAGCCCAGCCTGCCGCCGATGACGAGTTCGCCGCGCATCTTGTTGAGCGCGAGCACCTTCGTGTTGGCGAGCACGTTGGTGTCAGCCACCGACTGCAGCGCCTGCAGGAAGACGGCGATGTTGCTGCCGACATACCCGATGCGCAATCCGTCTCCGGCATCTGCAAAGCCGCTCTGACCGATGCTGCCCGTGGTGCCCGGCGTCAGGAACGGTGCGCCAGCGGCCTGCGATCCCGGGCCGAGGCCGCCCGTGACGAATGTCGTCGGATCGCTGAAGACCTGCCCGGGCGCGCCGAGGCTCTCGAACGAGTCGAGACCGTGGCCTCCGAGGATGTTGAAGTCCACGCCGAACTTGTTGGTCTCATCAAGGCGCACCTCGAGGATGGTGGCTTCCACGAGCACCTGGCGCGGGCGCCGGTCCAGCTCCGCCACGACGCCGCGAAGCAAGTCGATCGTCGGCGCATTGTCCACGACGATGACCGTCTCGGGCTGGTTGCTGTTCATGCCGCCGGCATCGTCCTCACCGCTCGGGATTCCGACGCCCGGGGGATCCGACAGCACGATGCGGCCCTGCGGCGAGAGGAACTGCGTGAGGAACTTGGCCAGCTCGGCCGCCGAGATGTAATTCGGGCGGAACACCTCGTGCACAAGCGGTTGCTGCTGCAGCGCGAAGTCCGCAGCCGGGAGCACCTTGTAGACGCGGCCGTCGAACTGCCAGGCAAAGCCGAGCGGCGACAGGACCCAGTCCAGCGCCTGTTCAAGCGTGGCGTCATAGAAGTTCGCCGTCACGGGCGTGTTCGTGTCGACGCCGGCGACGATATTCACCTTCTGGCGCACCGAGATCATCTCGAGCACCTGCCCCAGCGGCGTCTGCTGCACGTTCAGCGTGATCGGCTCACCCTCGTGGAGCGGCATGCTCTTCGCTGCTGCGGGCACGGACGCCACAGGTTGCGGCTGGGCATTCTGGGCGGCGTTGGGGGCCTTCTGGCTCTGTGCGGCGACGGGCACGGACAGGACCGGAAGGATGAGGGCGGACATGAACAGTTTGGCAAGCATGCGAAGAGCCATCCGGAGTAGGGCTGGGTGCGGCCGTATCGGCAGCCGCGTTGGCGATTCTTGAGAGAGAAGGCCCGGACGGATGCGCCGTCCGAGGATGCAACCGGGTCGGTCGCAGCTTCAGCGGGAGGGTTCCCCGCCCATGCCGGCCGAGGGTGATTCGGGCAGCGCAAGGCGACCCACGAGCAGTGGCATCGCCACCACCACCGTCTCACCAGCAGGTGCGCGGAGCGTCACCGAGCGTGGGCTTACCTCGGCCAGGGACCAGCCCTGGATCGAGTCGCCCACGAAGTGCAGTTGACCATCGATGACGGCAAGCCCTGCGGTGTCCGAGGGCATCGTGGCGTTGACCGTGATCGTCGGCGCGCTGATCGCAGGAACGTTCGTCGTGCCGTTCGTCGGAGTCACGCTCCAGAAGTTGCTGAACGGACTGCGGGCCGTTGTTCCGGCTGCAATCGGCTCCGACAGAACTGCGTTGTTCTTCGCGACGGGAATCGGCGCACCGGCAGGCGCAGCTTCGGCGCCGCCTGCCTCGACCGGGTCGGCAGTTGCCTCGTCCGGTGACGGCGCCGTCATCGCGGACGCTGCTGGCGCCGACGAGCCGCCGCCGAACTGGATGACCAGTACCGCGACGAATACCGCGGACAACCCACCCAGAGCGAGGAGCTGCTTCTGCTGCTTTCCATTGTCTGGCTTGGCTGATTTCTCGGGGGTCTTCACGGCTTCTGCTCCAGGATCACGGCGATCTGAAGCGTCATCCGGCGAACCTCGTTGCCAGGTTCCACGGTGATGCCCAGCACGCGCGTGACCCAGCGCATGCCTTCAAGTGCCTGCAGGAACTTCTGCAGGGATTGCGCCTCGCCTTCGACCACCAGGTCGAGCGAGAGCACCGGTGTCCGGCTGTCCATGGTCTCGGTCTTCCGATCCATTCGAACGCTGTGCAGGCCCGTCGAATCGACGAGGCCCAGCAGGCTGGTCTCGAACTCGTGCTCCGCCTCCGGCGTGGACGGACAAAGGCCGAACGCTCGCTCCGCAATACTGGCCTTTACCTCGAGCATGCGTGCGTGAGCCTTCAGCAGCTGCTCATGCACCCCCTGGTCGCGGTCCAGGTCTGCCTGGATGCGATCGACCTCGGACTGCGAGGATGCGAGCGAGTTCCTGATGGGATAGAGGGTGCCTGCGGACGCCATGACCAGCGCCACGGCCGCCAGTGCGATCTTGCCATTGGGTTTCATCAGTGCGTCTCCGCCCGTGCGTAGATCCGGAATCGTTCACCATCCACACCGACGCTGAGAAGCACGCGCTCGCTGGCTTCAACTCGCACATCGGAGAATGCACCCGTACCGAGCAGCGCATCGGCGAACTGACGCACGGCCAGGCCGGTCCGGGCCAGCCCGTTGAGGCGCACCTCGAGCTGGCGTGGAACAGGACCCGCGCGCTTCTTGTCCTTGTTGTTCTTGTCTCGCATCGCACTCGCGTAGGCCGGATCCTCGATATCCACAACCTTTGCGGTTTCGATCGAAATCGCATCCGTCGTGCGTGACGAGATGAGCGCGAACAGCGTGGACATGCGGTGGCCCGGCCGGGCCTCGACGATCACCGCTTCGTTGGACTCCTCTCGCGCCAGTTCGGCGTTGAGTTCCTCGAGTTGCTGCTTGTCCGCTTGGGTGATGTCGCGCTGTTGCTCGAGAGTCGCCTGCCGGTCATGCAGACTGGCGATGCGCTGGGTGCCGAGCGCACCCGCGGCCAGCACGAGCACGCCGCAGGCAGCAGCCATCGCCACACTGACCTTTCTCACGTGCCGCTTCTCTCGAAGCACGCGCTCTTCGGGAGGGGTGAAGTCCGCAAGAATGGGCCCCTCCGTCGCGAGTCCGACTGCGGCCGCATCATCGAGGGATCGGCCGGGCGGCGTCACTTCGAGTCCGAGAGCACCGGCGATCTCTTGCCGACCGGCTTCATCGACACCGACGGTCATGAGCAGCGGAAAGCTCTCCGCGCCGAGCAGCGAAGCTGCGCGTCCGATGGTGGCGCGCAACTCGAGTGGCGGCACCGGCGTGTCCACGATCCGGCAGAAGAGCAGTTTGGAATCCAGTCCGGCGAGCACGAGGTCGTGCCCTCCCCCGCGGATCATGCGCACCTGAAGGCCTTCGGCGTTCCATGCCCGCCAGGCTGCGAGCGCCGACGCTTCCACGGCCTGCACCTCCACTTCGGCGTCGCGGCACAGGCGCATGACATCCATGAGTCGCTCGCGGTTCATGGCGGTCATGATGGCGAGAGCCGGACTCTGTCCGCTATCGGCAGGTGGCATGCTCTCCACACCGATGCCCAGGATGGCCTTGTCGGCGGAGAACAACGGGTCGCCCTTCAAGCGATCGGTGCAGATCTTGCGAGCTTCCTTGGCGCTTCCCGGCGGAAGCACGATGGACTCGATGAGGACCGCACTTCCTTCCAGGCCGACGACCGCATTCCGCCCTACGAAGGGTGCAGACGAAATGAGTTGGCGCAGACTCTTCTTGGCGTTTTCCCCCACAGGCACGGACGACCAGACCATGCGGCCGTCCACGTTCTGCGCGGCACGGATCGTGTCGTTGCCGAACACGAGCCCGATATTGCCGACTTTTCGACGTTTCACTTCTTCCTCCTCGGTTCGATATTCAATTGTTGCCCACGGGTATTTCCGTGAGGGTGGCCGTTGCGGTATTGCAGGCGAGCCAGCGTTCGGTGCTGCCAGCGCGCAGGTGAATCGATCCCGACGACACCAGGACGCCCTTGGCATCGAAGGCCGCAAGCGGCCGCCCGTTGAACGTCGCGTAGTCGATGTGGACGTTCCCGGGCTGCCCCGGGTCCTTCAACCGGACGATGTAGTCGCCATGCGCGAGTGGATCGTCGATCGCGACGCCCACCTCGTTGATGACTGCGAACCAGCCATGGTTGGAGTCGAAGCGAACGCCATGCGGAGCGCCGGTCTGGTATGAAACCGACTGGGCGTGATCGATCGCGTCCTGAATCTCGAGCTGGACTGTGTCGAGTTTCCGATCGTCGCCGATCCCGCCGCTCGGCAACACGATGCCGGCCAGAAGTCCGAGTATGAGCATCGCCACGAGAATCTCGATGAGAGTATGACCCGACTGAGGCGCTCTCATGGCGCGACACCCAGGTCCACCGTCAGCATCGCGTCGAGCGTGTCATCCGGAACTTCATCCGTCGGGAAACCCATGCAACGGACGATCTCGCCGCCGCATTCGACGTTCGTCGGGAAATCCTCGGGCTCACGCCCATGACCGGGCCGGCTCACGGCAGTTCCGATCACTTCGCTCGATCCGCTGACGATCATTCCGCGCATGCAGCCTCGGCCGGATACTTCCACCTCGTCGGCTACTGCAAAACCGCGGACTTCGATGCTCGATGAACCGTCCGCAAGGAACCGAAGGTCGGGCGCAACCATGGCCGTATCAGGCAGTTCGGTCCCGGCCAGCAGTCGCAATCCGCCGCTCACATTGACGCTCGGACGGCTGCCGCCCTTCAGCTTGGGGTTCGAGGCACAGATGCCCGCCCGAGTGATGATGGTGCCGCGCAGAATGACGTTGTGCAGATCAAGCGTGGCACCTTCCTCGAGAAGGAAAAGGCCAGCGAGCTCGACATCTGCGTAGGCCGCGTGCCCGGAGATGATCATCAGATTGCCTGCCAGCAGCAGTTGCTCACCGTCCTGGCAGCGGAGCTGTGTCGGCTTGTCGGTTTCTCCGCAGGCTGGCGCAACGTTTGCGCGAGCTCGGAGGTGTGCCGTCTCATCCTCACCGTTCTGGCTTGATGCGGCGCGGACTCGGACCTCGCGGGTGTCGTAGTCGATCTCCTCGCGCTCCCCGGTCACAGTCTGCCCCATCGACGTGACGACATGGTCTGCGGTGCCTTGGGCAACCGTGCCGGGGCTGTTGCCATGCCTCATCCGCTCGCGAACTCGCTGCAACCCGGAGCGAGTGGCTTCCTCAACCTCGCTGGCGCCCTTCGCAAACTCGAGCGTCTTCTTGGCGAGAACGGCGTGTCGGGCATACGTGACGGTGACCGCGACAGCCAGCGTGGAGATGACGAGCGTGGCGGCAAGCACCCAGCCGCTTTCGGCTCGTCGCGCCGGAATGCGTCGTTTGTCGAACGTGGTTGCAGAAGTCATGGGTGAACGGCTTTTCGGACGAGGGGAAGGGGTAAGTTGAGTGTCAGTCGTGCGTGGGTTCGGCGAGCCACCAGGTGAAGGTCCCGACCTCGACGCCGGACTTCTTCACGATGACCTTGAGCTCCGTCTGCATCTGGCCGTCGAAGTCGGCCGGATCGACCTCAACCTCTGGATGCTCGAGGTCCACCTGATGGAGCTCGACAGTCTGGCTCCAGGGGATATGGCTGATCACGACGTCATAATCGGCGGAACGAGGTGGCGAGAAAGTCTTCCCGTCGAGGTCAGCGAGCTTGGAAACAGCCGAGCCGAATAGGGGAGGGGAACCCTCGGGTACGGTCCACGGAAGCAGTTGGGCTGCCTCGTGAATCTCCTGTGCGAGCATCAGCGCTTCGTGCTTGCCGTCTGCGAAGTAGTGGTAGACCTCGGTCGAACTCTGCAAGGATGCCGTGGAGCCGACGACTGTCGTGCTGATCACCAGAACTGCGAGCATCAATTCGACAAATGTGGCGCCGCGAACGTGTCGGCAACGGGAAGCGCCCTGCTGGCGAATGGAAAGGCGAGACTTTTGCGCGATCACGGGTGCCGCTCCGAGGTGTATGGGGCGGTCTGTCGTCGTGCGGGCGGTGCGACTTGAGCCCCCTCAGCCTCGGGCTCGGGTTCGGTCGCCGCGTTGCCCCGTGAGACCGCTAGTCAGCCTCCTCGGGCGGATCGACGACCGGTTAGCAAACGGGTACCGCTGGTCGCGCCTGGGCTGCCCCATGCGGGAGCGACAACAGCCGCCGGAGATTCAAGCGGGTTCTTGCGCATTTGCCCGGCAATCCGACCTGTCGGATGCCGACCGATAGGTCCGTCGTCAAGCCTGTACCCCGGGGACCGAGGCAGTCACGGGACAGCCGAGAATCCTTTCCGCCGCACTACTGGACTATGCTTCGCGCCATGACGACCAGGCTCGCTGAAAACGCTCGATTTCTGCCCGATTGGCGGGCCGCGTTGGCGATTGTCGCAATCGCAGGACTGCTCTCATCTGCTGCTGAAGCTCAAACGGCCGGTAGACCCATTGGCACGTCCGAGAAGAAGTTCAAGTCGTCCCCATTCAAGCCAGCTACAGGTTCAGGTTCGGGAGGTGTCTACACGCCCCCCAATGATGCCGGGACCCCCTCTGACGATCCTTCGGGGAATGGCGGAACGAGCGGCAGCGATGGATCGGGCTCGAACGGCGCATCGCAGTCCGCCAAAGGCCGCAACAACGACTCCTCGCCTCATGGGGCAGCTGCCGGGGCCTCCTCTCGGGGTGGCGACACAGGGCGCGGTGGTAGCTCGGCAGGCGCCACGACACTGACTCTGGAAGATGACCGCTGGGAGAGCTGGTGGGAGGCGAACAAGTTCGACTTCATCGAACTTCACCGCATCGAAGATGCTGCCCGCACCGGTCAAGGCGTTGAACCGGAAACGCCGATCCAGCGGGAGCTGAGGCTCGCATCGGTCCGGCTGAGAATTCGGGAGCAGGTCATCCCGGTATTGCGTGAACTGAGCAATTCAGAGGATGCAACCGTCCGTTCGGCAGCAATCGTCTCGCTCGGCAAGCTTCACGACGAACCTTCCATCGACCTCGTCAGGGGCAGCCTGGATGATGCGAGTCTGGACGTCCGACGATCCTCGATGCTCTCCCTTGGAGTGCTCGACTCGGGGCGCGCCTCCTGGTTGCTCATGAACATTGCGGATGACAGCCGAGCGGGCCGATCCCTCGTCAGCAGTTCGCCGATCGCAGTGGATGACCGCGGTGTCGCGCTGCTGACCGCGGCGCTTCGTGGCGATCATGCCACGGAACCGCTCCTGTTGCAGATGCTCACGGAGCACGATGGGATCAATCCGGAACTGCTCTCCATGGCGGCGGGCGCGGCTGGCCTCATGGGCTCAGCGGAGGCCATTCGCCCACTCATAGGAATCGCCTTCGACAAGGGCCTGTCTCAGGGCGTGCGGTCGGCAGCGATCGGGGCATTGGGCCGCATCGGCGACCCGTCAGTCACTCCGGCTCTCATGGAGTTGCTGGAGGCTGATCTCGGGGCTCGTCGCGCCGCGACGGTGGCCTTGGGTCTTGTCGGGCACGCGGGTGCGTCACGAGTCATCGATCGCCTGGGCGAGATGCTCAGCCACGAGTCCGATGCCGTGTCCCGACACTTTGCGGCAGTTTCACTTGGCAGAATTGGCGGCCCGATCGCCTGTTCGCACCTGCTGACTGCCTTCAAGAAGCCGCGTGACGACATGCGCCCATGGCTTGCCCTGGCACTCGGTCTCTGCGAACGGACGACGCCGTCCGACTCGGTGACGCCACTGCTCATCAGCCGCTTCAAGGAAGAGAGCAACACCGATTCGCAAGCTGCGTGCCTGCTGGCGATCGGGCTGGGTCGGTCGGACGAGGGATTGCCCGTCTTGGCAGAGGCCCTTCGCCGAGGCCGATTGAACATCGCAGGTGCGGCAGCCTTGGCGCTCGGCCTCTCGGGCAACGCGTCGGCGGCTGGCCCGCTCAGGGATTCGCTCGCCACGACAACGAACGTGGACGTGCTTCGACAGACCGCATTGGCGCTCGGAATTCTGGGTGACAGCGCGTCGATTCCGGCTTTGCTGGAGCTCATCCGCACGACCAACAACCCGTACGTCGCCAGCTATGCGGCGATCGGTGTTGCATTCATGGGAGATTCAAACGCAGCCGGGCCGCTGCTCGACCTGATCCACCATCAGGGACCGATGGGCGTGACCACCGCCTATGCAGTCACTGCAGTCGGTCAGTTGTTCGATGCCGACCGCCGACCCGCCCTTTCTCGACTTGCAGCAGGCGACAACTACCTGGCTCGTCCGATCGCGATCGACGACTTGCTCGACCTGGGATTCTGACGTCACGCATCGGTTGCATCACTGTGGCATCTCGCGAGGACCATCGCGGAAATCCTGTGTTGCGGAAACGTCAAGGCGCAATCGCCCGTCACGCAGGGCGGCAGGGCAGCATGCTTGGATTCCGACAACGCAGCGACGCCGGAAGCCTGTCAGTTTGTCGCGCCCTTCAACAGCCTGTGAAAAGCCATGTTTCGCTGAACATCGGCGCGATCGACCGGCCTCGCCCGACTGGTGCCCTCACTCTGAGGAATGGCTACACAGGCGCAACCTGCAGGATCGGCACGAGCAAGGCTTCATGGATCCACTCTCGCATGGGGGCATCAGCCGGCTTCCCAGGCGCAGGCGTCGAGGCCCCTTGCCTCGCCTTCGGCTTACTCGCGCTCTGAGATGCCCCGGGGATCAAGGTGTGCGATCGGCAGTCCGTCGGACGAAACGATACTTCCCCCTGAGCTGCGCCCCCGAGTTCTTGAAGCCAGTCACTTGCAAGGACAGGCGCGGCAAGAACCAACCCGACGTGGCTCGAACGCCGCGCATGCACTCCAGTTCCGGCACCGACTTCCGATACTTCCAGACGGCTGCCCATGCCCTGACGCGCAGCGCTCATCCGCCCCCTGCCCGACGTTCGACCGACGGACGGTGAGTGCGTCGACGATTCCGTCGGCCATGGTGGGAGAGCGGCCATCGTATCGCACCGCGCACGCCGCCCCTCGTGCTCGCAACCGAGTTCATGCATCTACAGGTGGCTTGCGGTGGCGCAGGCTCCGTGATCGAAGACCATCCCAACTCTTCGGGCTAATCGGTCAACAGTCTATCGGGCGGCCTCCGGCAAACCCGTGGCAGTCCGTGGCAGCGCCAAGCACCAACGATTCCGCCGTTTGCCGCCCATGACGAAGCGGGTTATCTTGACGCACCCATGAAAGTATTCAACTTCGTACTCGCCACCACCGGCCCGACGCTCACGAACGCCAAGATTCTGAGCCGATATGCGTTCTCGCTGAGCAGGCACCTCACGCCTCGTCGTGCCCTGAACTTTGCGAAAGTCGAGTGGGCCCGCTTCCGCGGAAACGAAGCCGTGAATGGCTTTCCTTACGTGCTCAAGATCGAGAGCACGAACATTTGCAACCAGCACTGCCCCTTCTGTCTCGATAGGGACCGAACCAAGATCGACGACGATGGCCGCGGGTTTGGCAAGATGCACCTTGAGTGCTTCCAGAAGGTCATCGATGTGATGGCGCCCACCGCGATGCGGTTGAATCTCTACGGATCCGGTGAGCCGGTGCTCTACCCGGATATCTACGACATGATCCGCTACGCGGCAGACCGCAACATCGGCGTGACCATCAGCGCGAACCTCTCCGCGTTCAAGAAGGAGAACGCCGAGAAGCTGGTGCTGTCTGGCCTCGAACACCTGATCGTGAGCTGCCACGGCGCCAGCCCCGAGACGTACATCAAGTACAACCGCGGCGGCGATTTCTGGCGCACCCAGGAAAACATCAAGGCTATCTGCGATGCCAAGAAGCGGCTTGGCCGGAAGCTCCCGTTCGTGGACTGGCAATTCCTCCGATTCAGCCACAACCAGCACGAGATCCCGAAGGCCCGGCAGATGGCGAAGGAGCTCGGGGTGAACGCCATCCGGTTCATCAACCCCAACATTCCGGCCGAGCACAAGGAGGAATGGAGGCCGCGACGCGACGACGAGCTGGCTGATGCAAATCGCGGCGAGGGCGCCGTGAATGCGAGTCCGGGCGTGCACATGAGCGCTGATGCCCAAGCTGTGGCACGCGGCGAAGTTGTCGCCATGAAGAAACAGCCGACCGCCGCCGTGAACACCTGTTCCTGGCTGTATCGAAGCATCTTTTTCAACTGGGATGGTGGCATCCTTCCGTGCTGCGACGGGACGACCGAGCCGAGCCATGACCTTGGCCATTTCACCGACCGAACTTTGCCGCACTTCACGGGTCAGACGCCCGCTGAGTTCGAGAAATTCTGGAACGGCGAGACGTATCGCTACCTGCGGCGCATGGCCAACTTCAAGGTTCCGCGCGAGCAGATGGACAAGAAGTACACCTGTTCATCCTGTATCAAGCCGCACATGCCTTTCATCCTCTACGAGCGCGGATTCAAGCTCGACAGGAAGACCGAGAAGCAACTCCTGGCCACGGAACCGGACCTGCCTCAGAAGCGCGAAGCATGGCGCAAGACGAAGGTGAGCGTGTCCGGGACCGTAGGCGGAGGCGGCGGTAACTGATCGCCTGCCGCCTCGCGACGTCGGAGTCGCTTCCGGCTGCTTGAAGCCGGTAACTGCCGGCCCGAACCCCAGTCCGTTGCTCCCGTCGAAGCCGCCGACTAATCCCCGACTTCAGCAGTGCTGCGCTCCGCACGCTTGCGATCAATGGCGGTGAGCAGCTTCTTGCGCAATCGCACGGCAAGGGGCGTGATTTCGACAAGCTCGTCGCCCTCGATGTACTCGAGTGCGTCTTCGAGCGAGAAGTCGCGCGGCGGAACCACCTTCAGCGCACGGTCGGTGCCGCTGGCACGCATGTTCGACATCTTCTTTTCCTTGCAGACGTTGACCGAGATGTCGTTCGCCTTGCAGTGCTCGCCCACCACCATGCCTTCGTACACTTTGTTCGTCGGCTTGACGAAGAACATGCCGCGATCCTGCAGTCCGTCCAGCGCATACGCGGCAACCGACCCGTTGTCAGTGCTCACCATGACACCGTTTCCGCGCCTCGGCACGGCGCCACGATAAGGTTCGTAGCCGCGGAGGATGTGATGCATGACGGCCTCGCCGCTGGTGAGGTTCATGACGCGCGTTCGCAGTCCGATGAGTCCTCGCGCCGGAATCACAAACTTGAGGCGGTTCAACGTTCCCTCGGTATCCATGTCAAGGAGGTCGCCGCGACGACCGCAAACCGCTTCGATGACCTTGCCTGCCAGGTGCGATGGCACGTCGACGGTCAACTCCTCGACAGGCTCGAGCCGGGCACCGTCCTCGAATCGATCGATGACCTTCGGCCGCGAGACCGCCATCTCGAAGCCTTCGCGCCGCATCGTCTCGATCAGGATGCCGAGGTGAAGGACGCCACGACCCGAGACGCGGTAGGCGGTCTCGCCGCCCGAGTTCTCCACGCGCAGTGCGACATTGCTGCGCAGCTCGCGTTCGAGCCGCTCGCCGATCTGCCGTCCCGTCACGAACTTGCCCTCGCGTCCCGCGAAGGGCGAGTCGTTCACCATGAAATCCATCGAAATCGTCGGCTCGTCGATGGTGATGCCCGGCAAGGGCTCCACGGCCGACGGGTCGCACAGCGTTTCGCCGATGGCAATGTCCGGAAATCCGTGCACCGCGACGATGTCGCCCGCCGCGGCCTCGCTTACCGGGCGACGACCAAGACCCGCGAACACGAAGAGACCGTTCACCCGCCCGTTCCGGGGCGGACGCGCGCCACCCACGACCGTGAGTGACGTGCCATCCTTCATGACGCCACGCTCCACGCGTCCGATCGCGATGCGACCCACGAAATCGTTGTGATCCAGCGACGTGACCTGCAACCGCAGCGGCTTCGTCGCGTCGGTCACGGGCTGCGGGATCTTCTCCTCGATCTCTGCGAACAGGACGGCGGTGTCCTTCTCCGGGCCATCCGGCGCGCGTCGCACCCAACCCTCGCGACCTGATGCGTAAACCACCGGGAAATCCAGCTGATGGTCTGCAGCGCCGAGATCGACGAACAGGTCGAAAACCTCTTCGAGCACGGCCGTCGGCCGCGCGTCCTTGCGATCGCACTTGTTGATGACCACGATGACGCGCATCCCGAATGCCAGCGCCTTGCCGAGCACGTATCGCGTCTGCGGCATCGGCCCGTCGAAGGCGTCAACAAGCAAGAGCGCGCCGTCCGCCATGCGCAGCACCCGCTCCACTTCACCGCCGAAGTCCGCGTGCCCGGGCGTGTCGAGAATGTTGACCTTCAGCGAACCGCGCTGCACGGCAACGTTCTTGGCGAGCACGGTGATGCCGCGTTCGCGCTCGAGAGGATTGCTGTCCAGCACGCAGTCCACGTGCTCCGTGCCCTCCCTGAAGACGCCGCTGTCCTGCAGCATGGCATCCACCAGCGTGGTCTTGCCGTGGTCGACGTGGGCGATGATCGCGATGTTTCTGAGGGCCATTTTCTGTCCTGGTTGGTGCGCGGGCAGGCCGGCGCCGCCAACGTGTAGGTTGTCGCTCCGGCGGGAACGCCGGGCGTGGGTCGTGCTGATGCAGTCAGATGCCGGCAGGCCTCACGGGTACAACCCGCGCATCCGCGTGAACGACGCGACGCGGTTGATTCCCTCCATGTAGGCGGCAGTACGCATGTCCACCTTGCTTGCACGGGAGCGGGCGAGCACCTGTCCGAAGGCCTTGCGCATGAGATTCTCGAGGCGCTCGTTCACCTGTTCCTCCTCCCAGAAATATCCCATGCGGTCCTGCACCCACTCGAAATAGCTCACGGCGACGCCGCCTGCATTCGCGAGGATGTCGGGCACGACGAAGACATCCGCAGCGTCGAGGAGTTTGTCGGCCTTTGCGGTGGTCGGCCCGTTCGCACCCTCGACGATGATGCGCGTCTTCAGCTTGCCCGCGTTCTTCTCCGTGATCTGGTTCTCGGTTGCCGACGGAATGAGGATCTCGCACTTCGTCGTGAGCAATTCTTCGTTCGTGCACGTGTCCCCGAGTCTGCTTCCCTTGATCGTTCCCTTCTTCGCCTGAAAGGCAAGCAGGGCGGGAATGTCGAGGCCCTTGGTGTTGATCACGGCCGTGTCGATGTCCGAGATACCGATCACCTTGACACCGATGTCGTGCAGCAGGCGCGCAGCCGTGCCGCCGACGTTTCCCGATCCCTGCACGACCACGCTCGCCCTGGCAAGGTCGAGCTTCAACTCGTGACAGGCTTCGCGCACCATCGTCAGCATGCCGCGTCCCGTGGCGGCGGGCCGACCGAGCGAGCCGCCCAGCCCCCACGGCTTGCCAGTGACGATGCCCGTGACCGTATGCCGCGCGTGGATCGAGTACGTGTCCATGATCCACGCCATGGTCTGTTCGTTCGTGTTCATGTCCGGCGCCGGCACATCCTTGTCCGGGCCGATGATGTCGAGGATTCCGGTCGTGTATCGGCGCGTCATGCGCTCGATTTCGCCCTTCGACATGGTCTTCGGGTCGCACTTGATGCCGCCCTTGCCGCCGCCGAAAGGCACCGCGACGACGGCGCACTTCCACGTCATCCAGGCGGCGAGGGCGCGGACCTCGTCCACGTGCACCAGCGGCGAATAACGGATGCCGCCCTTGCACGGGCCCATCGACGAGTTGTGCTGGATGCGCCAGCCCTCGAAGACCTCATAGGTCCCGTTGTCCATCCGCACCGGAATGGCCACCTTGAGCTCGCGCTCCGGCGTCTTCAGGATCTTGGCCAGCCCCGGATCAAGTTCGAGCAGTTCCGCCGCATGATCGAACCTCGCGACCATGTCGTCGAAGGGGTTGTCCTGATTGCTGAGGTTCCGCGGGCGCTGAGCTGCGGGGGGAGCGGGCATGGATGAACGTCCTGCAGTGGCGCCGGGAAAGACTGACGCCACGCGACTCGTGGGGGGGCCATGGTGATTGCCGCAGGGTCACCTGCCGCCCCGCGAGGACGCGGCTGAGCCGCGCGGGGAAAACCCGGGACGATATCGCGGATTCCAGCAGTTTGCGAGACCCGGCCGGCTCCTGCCCGCTCAAGGCGCCAGACGATAGAGGAAAACACGGGGGTCGTCCGGGAACTGCACCGGATCGCCGATCGCCATCGCACGCAGCGCGTCCGGCAAGGCCGGAGGCGGCTCGGCCGGCCAGGGCACGAGCAGAAACCAGCCGGCGTCCGGTCGCCGCGCGAGGCCAGCGGTCAGTTCCTCCGCGGTACCCAGCCCCCCTCGCACGACCCGATCCGCGTAAAAGGCGACCTCCGGCCGCATGAGCACGTAGCTGTCGTCCGCCCGGCCCGGCACGAAGGGATTCGTGTCGTAGTTGGTGAAGATGACGTCTCCGGGCGCCGTATGCGTGGCGAGTTCCTCACCGATCAGCCTGGGAAGCGGATCCCTGACCTCCAGCAGTTGCTGCCCCCTGTAAGCCCCCAGCAGCAGCAGGGAGGCTGTGGCCAGACACGCCAGCCCGGGAGGCCATGCGGACAGGAAGATTCCGACGCCTGCGGCGATCGGCAGGGGAAGCCCGAAGAGCCAGTAGCCGTGCTGAAGCATGCCGGCCGGGAAGAGCGCTGCATGCACCACCGGTGGCGCCAGCAGGAGCAGGATCAGCCAACTGGGACTCAGCGGCTCCCCAGCGCCTTCCTCCGACTCGGCTGGCCAGGGCGCGAGATGCCGCAGCAGCCAGGCCACCCACGCCGTGACTCCGAGCAAGGCCGGCCACACCGGCATCAAGGCGAGCGTTTCCGAATACCAGGCCGCCACCTGCGCTCCCAGCTTGCCCTCGGAGCCACTCAGCGCCAGCGCGCCACGAACGCCTGCCGCACTCACGACTTCGCCCCACTCGACACCCGGCAACGAGGTCAGCCACGCCAGCCAGAAACCGAACAGGCCCAGCGACCACAGCGCCAGCCCTGTCGCCGCCCCCACGCGGCGCCGCGTCCAGAGCAGATGCGCCGCGCACGCCACGGGCATGTAGAGGCCATACCAGTCGAATCCCGAGGCCAGCGCAGCGGCGCACAACATCCATGCCACGCTGCCGCCGCGCAACCAGTGCCGGTATCCGGCGAGCGTTGCCACGGAGAGCAGAAGCACCGGCGTTCCCTGGACATCCACGTGACTGCCGTAGACCGACAGCATGGGTTGCGCCGCGGCAGCCAGCACGGCGAAGGCGCCGGCCCGCGCGCCGGCTGTCTGCCGCACGAGCAGCGCGAACAGCAGCAGCAGGAGCACAGTGGACACGATGGGCACTGCACACGCCGCGGCCTCGCTGACGCCGACGAGCCGGAAGATGAGCGCGATCACCCAGCCCAGCGCGGGCGGGTGATGTGCGTAGATTTCGGCGCCGCCGGACGATGGCATCGCGACGCCCTCGTGTGCAGGCGCCGGCATTCCGGAGCTGATGAGCGGCGCGCCTCCGAGGTATGTCAGGCCCAGCCGCGCATGGTTGCGCGCAATGATCGCGTAGCGCGCGCCGTTGTGACCCAGCCACCCCCGCTCGAACGGCCCCGACCCGGCCGCGACGAGCCCCACCATCGCGACCGCCAGGGCGAGGACGACGGCAGCTCGCCACAGGGCCACGTCGCCCGGCTTCTCGCGTGCTGGCTCGCTCCCCATGGCGCTCTTCGCTGTTCCCTGCGGTGGTCCGGGGTGCACGTCGCTAACATAGCAAGCTGCGCACGACGCACGGCGCGCGAGGTCGTGCGCATGGCCTGCGGACCTTCGCATCCGCCTCGGCTACCCACCCGCCACGCACCAGCACGCTCCATTCCGGGGGATCCGCGCATCGAACTGTTGAAACTCATGTCCGCTGAGCTGGCAGGGGACTTCCCGCAGGCCCGAGGAACGCGGCGAAGCTGCTGTCCACGGTCGAGGTGGGCGCTTGCAGCTGCGGCAGGTGCGCTCGCGGTGCTCATGGCCGGATGTGCCACGCCTGCGGATCGTTCAGGTCGTCCGGACTGGGTCGATGGCCGCTTCGGCGAGGCAGAGATGGCCGCGGACCTTCTCGGCGTCGGCAGCGCTCCGGGTCGTGGGCCCGAGGCCGCAGAGACTGCCCGGCAGCGCGCGCTGGCTGCCGTGCTCCAGCAACTCTCGGCGCAAGTCACCTCGGAGACGACGAGCCACGACTCCGAGACGCTGGAACAGACTCGTCGCGACGGCTCGGACCGGGAGACCGCCGTGGCGCGCACCGACAGGCAGCGCACGATCACCGTCACGAGCGCCGCGCTGCTCCGGGGCGCGCAGTTCGAGCTTGCCAGCGGCACTCAGCAGGGCGCCGCCGTCACGTGGGCGCTGGCCCGCATCCCACGCGACGAACTCGTGCGAGAACTGACTGTCGAGGTGCGCGACGCCCTGGACACCGCACGCCGGCAACTGCAGCAGGCCGAGACAGGGATCGCGCTCGCGCCGAACGGAGTCACGCGCCCCGACAGGCCCCGCACGGGCGACGCGACGCCGCCCGAGCCGGGGCCCGGCCTCGCCAGCCACGACGTCCCGCGCGGCGCGGTCGCCGCGCTGGCCGCCGATGAGGCCTTGCAGCTGGCGCGAGCCCGCCTTCCCCTGGTTGCCGCTGCCGCCGGCCACTCGACGGGTGCGCAGCGCGAACTCGTCTCGGAGCTGGCCATGCTCTCCGACCAGGCGCGCGCACGCTCCGCGGACGTTGCGGATCGCCTCGACCTGGACCTGGCCGATCAGCCCCCACGACTGCGCCTGTCCGGTCAACTCGACGCGCTCGTGCTGCGCGCGCGCTGGGATGGTGCGCCACTCCCCGACCTCCCCGTCGCCGCCCGACTCGGTGAGGGCGACGTGGCGCTCGCGTTCACCGACGCGACCGGCCTCGCGACGCTGCACGTCCCGCAGTCGGCCGGGACGCAGGGACCGCTGCGGGCGGGAATCGCCGTGGACGGCCGGCTCGGGCCGCTGGTCACGACGCTGCCGATCTCGGCGCCCGCGGCAGCCTCGACGCGCGTCGCCGTGCTCACGCGTCAGCAGCGTGATGACGGGCCAGGCACCGCGCCCTCGCCTCGACGGCAGCCGTCGGCGCTGCAGGCTCCGCTCGAAGAAGCGCTCGGCGCGCTGCACTTCCTCGTGCTCCCATCGCAGCAGGCAGCGCTGGCGGGTGAACTCGGCCCTGCCGATGCGCTCGCGCCGGACGTCCTCTCTGCGGAGGCACGCGCACGCCTCGCGGGTCGTGCCGACTACGTGCTGGTCGTGACCTCGACCAGCACCTTCCGCTCACGCGAGGGCCGCCAACAGGAGGGCATCCTCTGGTATGGCACTGCGCTGCAGGCGCGGTTCGTGGACGTCAACAGCGGCGAGGCTTTCAGCGTCGCCAGTCGAGTAGCCCAAGGGAGTTTCACCCTCAGGCTCTCACGGAACCGGACGTGACACTCTCGCGTCATCCGGCTCTTCCTATCCAGCCGCTGGTCGCGCCCCGAGGCTCCAGAGCACGAGCAAGTCCTGCTGACGGACCGCGACGCGGCCCAGCCAGCGAGATGCGCGGACCCAGTGGCCTCGCAGTCGCTTGTATTTCCGCATCGCCCACTTGACGAGGGCGAATGTCAGGCAGCGTCCGAGCGTGTCGATGCAGCGTGACCGATAGAAGCGGCCGTAGTAATTCATCCAACCGCGAACCGCCGGATTTAGTAAACGCGCCACATCCGCCAGCGTGCTGGTGTTGCTCCATGTTGCAAGGTGCCAACCGTGGACGATCGCCCGGACTCGCTTGGCGGATTTGTTGCTCATTGCTGGCAGGAATCCGACGAAGCCACGTCGTCCCCGAAGCTGGGCTCTGCGTGGCCGAAAGGTGTAGCCGAGAAAGTCGAAGGCGTGTTCGCCGTAGTCCCCGGGACGCCGATCATCCTTGCAATAGACGATCCGCGTCTTCTCCGGATGCACCTGCAGCCGACACGCTTCGAGCCTCCTCCGCACAGCTTCCAGCACATGCCGGGCCTGTTCGAGGCTGACACAGTGGATCACGACATCGTCGGCGTAACGCTCGAAGGGAACAGCAGGAAACTGCCGTCCCATCCAGGCGTCGAACGCATAGTGCATGAACAGGTTGGCGAGCAGAGGGCTGATCACACCCCCCTGCGGCGTTCCGGCCGTCATGGCCTCCAGCGATCCATCTTCCCGCTGCCGCGGCGCTTTCAGCCACCGCGTCACGTAGAGCTCGATCCACCGGAGGTCCGTGTGGTGCCGGACCGCTTTCAGCAACAGGTCG
>JBBQUR010000011.1:0-166871 GCA_038212275.1 Planctomycetota bacterium | reverse complement strand
AAGCCTGCCTCGGCGAGCGCGGGACGGGGGGTTTGTCCGGTGCGAAGGGCGCCGCGCCCGGAACCGTAACGCGTCCGTCCGCCCCACGGGCGCAGCGCCGGACAATCCTCCCGCCCCGCGCACCCCCCGTGCCATGCGACTCATCCCTGCCTCGGCCTCAACGCGGTCAGCACCCCCGGCGCGACCGCGAAACAAAGCCGCCCCGACTCAGGGCAGCCCCTCGAGGAGCCGCAGATATGCCTCATGCCTGTCCGTCGCGATGGCGCCCGAAGCGACAGCGGCACGCACGGCGCAGCCCGGCTCGCTGCGGTGGCGGCAGTCGGTGAAGCGGCAGTGGTCGGGCAGATCGCCGAAGCCGGGATAGAGGCGCGCGAGTTCGGCCTCGTTCACGCCGGTGACGCCGAACTCGCGGATGCCGGGACTGTCCACGACGAAGCCGCCGCCGGCCAGCGGCAGCAGCGTGGTCTTCGTGGTCGTGTGGCGTCCGCGGCCGTGGTAGCTGCTCACGCTTCCGGTGGTGAGGGCAAGCCCGGGTGACACGGCGTTGAGCAGGCTCGTCTTGCCCACGCCGGAGTGACCGACGAGCAGGCTGACGCCGTCGCCCATGAGCTGCGCGAGTTCCGTGATGCCGACGCCGGTGGTGCAACTCGTCGTGATGACGCGCAAGCCGAAGCCCGCGTAGGGCGCCGCGAGCGCGAGTGCGGCGGGCTCCGCGAGGTCGCACTTGTTGAGGACGAGCACCGGCGTCAGGTCCTGCGATGCGGCGGCCACGAGGAAGCGGTCCGCGAGCCCGGGCCGGAAGGGCGGGTCTGCCAGCGACGCGACGACGACGAGGCGGTCGATGTTCGCGGCGATGACCTGCAGGCGCGCGCTCTTGCCCTTGCGGTCCTCGCGTCCGGCCTTTCCGGCGTCAGGGCGCGCAAGGCAGTTGGTGCGCGGCAGCAGCTCCTCGATGACGCCCTCGTCGCGCTCGATCGCGAGCCGGACGCGATCGCCCACGGCGACGGGGCGCGTTTCGTCGGAGTCCTCGTGCCAGAGCGTGCCGCGCAGGGTGCAGCGCACCTGGCCGCGGCCCGGCACGTGAACCAGCAGGGACTGGCTGCCCACGCCCGTGACGAGGCCAGTCAGCTTGCCGGCCGTCGCATCCTCGTCCTTGCCCGTGACAGTCACGCCGCGATTATCAATGCGGCGCCGGCCTTGGGAAGCGGTGAATCAGCGGCGGAGCGCGAGTTCGCGGAAGTAGCTGAGCTCGGGCGTGCTCAGCAGTTCGTCGCGCTGCATCGACATCAACGCGTCCAGCGTGGTGGCGAGGCGCGGCGCGGGCGCCGTCTCCTCGTCGTCGTCCGTGTCGGGCGGACGGCAGCGGAAGTCGATGATCGCGCGGCGCACGAGTTGCACGAAGGCCTCTGCCTCCGCCTCGTTCGGGCCGTCGCGCAGAAAGCTCGGGTGCAGGCCGGCCTCGCGGTCGAGAAACAACGTGACGCGTCGCGGATGGCTGACGGCCACGAGCAGGACGAGCACGCCGAGCACGAGCAGCAGGGGCGCCAGCAGGTGCAGTCCGCCCTGCGCGGCATCCGGAGCGACGGGCATCACGCCCGCCCCGACGGGCGAGGCGGGCGAGGCTGTTGAGGCGGTTGAGACCGGAGAGGCAAGCGACACCGGCGAAGCAAGCGAGGCGGGTGAAGCGAGCAGCGAGACCAGCAGTCCGGCTGCGCACAGGGCGCCGGCCAGCCAGAGCAGGCCTGGACGGAGGGACACGATGCTGGACGGCTCGAGCACGAGCCGCTCGAAGCCCACCGCCACTGTGCGCTGGCGGAAGGGGCGCCGGACCTCGATGACCAGACCTTCGGCATGCACGGTCGTGATCACCGTCGCGAGGGGCGAGAAGCGCTGCTGCAGCGACGGTCGCGACGAGGTGTCGTCCACTTGGTCGACCTCGTCGGCGACTTCGGTGTGGTTGCCGGCGTCGTGCGGCTCGCGGTCAGCGGAATCCAATGCGCCCCTGGTCCCTGCGTGCCAGCGACTCGGCGGCCACGCGCATCTCGGTGCGGTCGATGATGCCCTCCGCGTACAGGTCGCGGAAGGCAAGCAGTTCGTCGACGCGGTCGAAGGCCTGGTCGCCGGCGCGCTGCTTTTCCATGGTCTTGAGCTCGTGCTGGAGCGACTCGATGCGCCGCACGACCTGCGCCACGAAGCGTCGCGCACTGGCCGCATCGGGCATGTCTCGATACAGCTCCAGATCCACGATCTGGCCGGGGAACACGATGTACTGCCGCCGCCCGACGAACCACGTCACGCAGCCGACGGTGACGAAGACCATGGAGAGCAGCCAGTTCGCGTCCGTGAGCAGCAGCGCGGCTGCGGCCCCCGCGATGCCGGCGACGAGGGCAAGCGTCGGCCCGCGCTGGCGCACGACGACGTGCGGCGAGAGCGTGTCCAGCGGCAGCGTGACGCGGCGGCTCCCCAGCAGGTCGCTGGCGTGGCAGCTCACGCGGTCCACGAAGAGTTCGAAATGGTTGCGGTGTCCGCCGACGCGCTGCTCGAACGAAGCCAGCGGCGACTCGCGCGGCCCTTCGCGGCAGTCCTCGTCGGGGTTCATCGCACGAAGTCCCGGATGCGCGCGATGAGCCGCGCCTTCTGGCGCGCGAAGGCGTCGCGCGTGAGATGCCCCTGCGCGCAATGCTCGTGCAGTCGCCGGATTTCCTGCGCCAGGGAGATGCGCCCGTCCGCGCCCTCGGTGCCGTCCTCGCCCTCGGCGAGCAGCCGCTCACGCGTGGCCGAGATGAGGTGCGACTCGAAGTGGCGGAAGGTCTGCGCGTCCGGCTGGTCTGCCACCATCTGCAGCGCGCCGTGCTGGACGTAGGTGCGGCCGGGCCACGCGCGACTGGCGAGCAGCACCGCACCGGCAAGCGCCAGCCCGAAGCTCGCGACGGTGGCGCCGGTGCCCATCGGCGCCGGCCAGCCGGCCAGTCCGGCGAGCGCGGGCGCGAACAGCAGCAACGACATGGAGGTGAGCCGCAGGTCGGGCGTGCGCACGACGCGCGGGTCGGGGTCCACGGCCGACATCGGGATGTACTGGTCGTCCCTCACGAGCGGCGACTGCCGGATCACGCGCACGCGATTGCCGTACAGGATGTAGCGGGTGGTCGAGAACAACCCGTCGCGCTGCGTGAGTGTGGGACGCCGATGCATGGCTACCTCGGCCCGGGGTGCCTCCGCCCGGCCGCTTCCGTGCGCGCCGGCCGTCGAGGGCTGGACCGTCCCTATCGGACGGACCGCGACCCGGACTGTTGCATCGGTGCGACAAGCCCTCCGCCGGGCCTCAGCGCAGGGAGACGTGTCGCAGGCGACGGCTCCGCGCGTGCCGGCGCCGTGAAGCGCAGACACCGGGAGTGCTGACCGCCTCGTCTGGCACGGAACAAGCTGCGTCGGCGTGCGCGGGACGGAAGGTTTGTCCGGCGCGAAGGGCGCCGCTCCCGGAACCATGACGAGTCCCGTTGCCCCACGGGCGCAGCGCCGGACAACCCTCCCGCCCCGGCGCACTCACACCGCCACGCGACTCCCCACCTCCGTCGCCCTCGGCGCGGTCAGAACTACCGCCGCGGAAGCGGAACACAGCGCGTCAGCAGGCCCTCGCGCCTGGTCAGCGCTTGGTGCGCGAGCGCACGTAGCCCTGCATGGTGCGCGTGTACTTGGGCATCTGCGGCACCTTGGGTGCCCCGGCGCCGGGGCCCATGCTCGGGTGGTTGAAGTCGGGCAGGTGCTCGACCGTGATCTCCTTGTTGATCAGCTTCTCGATCCCGGTGAGGAACTCGCCGTCGTCGGGCGTGACGAAGGTGGCCGCGCGCCCGGTCTTGCCCATGCGGGCCGTGCGCCCGATGCGGTGCACGTAGTCTTCGGGGTTCTCGGGGATGTCGTAGTTGATCACGTGGGAGACGTCGTCGATGTCGAGGCCGCGCGCGGCCACGTCGGTGGCGACGAGGTAGGTGAACTCGCCGTCGCGGAAGCCCTTGAGGATGCGCTCGCGCTTCTTCTGCGGCAGGCCGCTATGGATCTCGCTGGCAGGCAGGCCGCGCTTCTGCAGGCTCTCGGCCAGGCGGTCGGCGCCGTGCTTGGTGCGCGTGAAGATGATGGAGCGTTCGGGCTTCTCGCGCTCGAGCACCTTGAACAGCAGCGAGGTCTTGCGGTCGCCGTCCACGGGGAAGAAGGTCTGGTGGACCTCGTCCACGGTCATCTTGTCGGGCGCGAGGAAGACGTTCGCCGGGTCGGTCATGTACTGCGAGGCGATGGCCATCACCTCGTCGGAGATGGTGGCCGAGAACAGCAGCGTCTGCCGGCGGCCCGGCGCGGCGCGCATGATGCGCGCGATGTCGTCGCGGAAGCCGAGGTCGAACATGCGGTCCGCCTCGTCCAGGATGAGCATGTCCAGGTGTTCGAGCTTCACCGTGCCGCGGCCGATGTGGTCGAGCAGCCGGCCTGGCGTGGCGGCGATGACCTGCACGCCGCGGCGGATGTCCTGCAGCTGGCGCGCCATGCTGTCGCCGCCGTAGATCGCGCAGGACTTGAGGCCCATGAACCTGCCGAGGCGCTTGGCCTCCTCCGCGACCTGCATCGCGAGTTCGCGCGTCGGCACGACGACCGCCACGCGGATGCCCGGCCGCTTGCTCAGCGTCTGCAGTGCCGGCACGAGGAAGGCGGCGGTCTTGCCGGTGCCGGTACGCGCCTGGCCGATGACGTCGCGGCCTTCGAGCGCGTACGGCAGCGTGCGGGCCTGGATGGGGGACGGAGTGCGGTAGCCGCAGGCCGCCAGCGCGCGGATGAGGTCCACGTGCAGGTCGAATTCCGCGAAGGCGCACTCCTCCATGGGAATGCCCACGCCGTCGTCGTCGAACTCGTCGTTCCGGCGCGGGTGGGCGGGCGCGTGGCCCGGCGTGCTGCCGGCTCCCGAACCCTCGCCGTCCGGCGTCGCGCTGCCGGACGCGTCGTCGGCGCCGTCGCCCGGCGCATCTCGCTGGCCTTCCGGGCTGCTGTCGGACGACGGATCGGCCGCAGCATCGGCGGTGCCTCCGTGCGTGGAGCCGCTGCGTCCGCGACCACCGCGTCCTCCGCGCCGGCGCGGTGGGCGGCCTCCAGAGCCGGAGGAACGTGGGCCGGAGGATCGTGGTTCTGTCATGCGGAGTCGTCGAGTGTCGGGAACAGGGGCGGGTCAGGTCCGTCCTCGCTCCAGCGGAGCCCGACGGGATGTGGCTCATTCTGGAGTATTGGCCGCTCGCGCACCACGGTGGTGCCGACCGCGGCATGAATTGGCCCTGCGGCAGCATCTGGCGCCGGCAGCAGCCACCCGCCGCAACCCGCGCCAGCCGTCGCTCGTGTTCCCGGGGAGATGCCGGGGGCAGACTGCCGGAAGCGCAGGCTAGAATCCGCCCCTCGTCGGCGATTCGCGGCTGCGCGACCCCTTCGCTCGAGAGCCGTCGCCCCCGTTCCTGGAGTTCGTCGTGGTCATCAGCAAGGTCTGGATCGAGCCCGGCTGCATTCGCTGCAACATCAGCGAGGACACCTGTCCGGAAGTCTTTCACGTCCTGACCGACGGCGCCACGGTGCGGGCCGGCGTCGACCCGGGGCCGCACGACGCCAAGGTCCGACGCGCCGCCGACCTGTGTCCGGTGCAGGTGATCAAGTTCGAGGAGCGCTGAGCGCGTGGCCGCCCCGCGGCCGCAGCCGGATGGGGAGCCGCTTCGGGGCGAGCGGGCGCCTGACCCGGCGGCTGCCCCGGCGGCTGCCCTGCTGGCGGGCGCGGTCACCGCGCAGTGCATCGAGCTGCTGCGCGAGACATACCTGCCGCGCCTTCAGCGCGCGCTTGCAGAAATGCCTCCGGGCGACGTGTGGTGGCGGCCTCACGAGCGCACCACGAGCGTCGGCAATCTGCTGCTGCACCTGCGCGGCAACCTGCACCAGTGGATCGTGTCGGGTCTCGGCGGCGCGCCGGACCATCGCGAGCGCGACGCCGAGTTCGCGGCGCGCGACGCGGCGCGTGATGCGGCGCGTGATGCGGCGTCGCTGATCTCCGAGCTTGGCGCCACGGTGCGTGCTGCGTGCGCGGTGATCGAGCGCCTCGACGCGGCCGCTCTCCTCGCACCGGTCACCATCCAGGGCTTCGACACCAACGTGCTCGGCGCCGTGCTGCACGTGACCGAGCACATGAGCTGGCACACCGGCCAGATCGCCTGGATCGCCAAGCTGCGCGCCGGTGAGGGCCACGAACTGGCCTTCTACGACGACGCGGCGCTGGCCGCGCGAAGCGGCACCGTCCGGGATGACGGGCGCCTGCAGCCCTGACGCGACGGCGCGCGCCCCGGGGGTTCCGGGACGCGCGCCGTCGTCCGTCCGAACGTGAGTCGGGTCGGGCAGCCGGCTGTCAGCCGTCGCCCTTCTCGATCTCCTTCGAGAGCTTCTCGAACTCCGCATCCGCGTTGGCGCTCGAGATCTCCGCAGCAGCTGCAGCGTCCAGCTCATCCTGCGTCGGGATCGCGGCCAGTGCGGCCTGAGCATCGGCGTTCGTGGCGGCCACGGCTTCCTCCGTCTTCTTCGCGGCCTTGTCGACGCCTGCCATCACGTCGTTGGCAGCCGGTTTCGCGGCCATTTCACCCTTGGCTGCTGCCTCGGTGCCGGTCTTCACCGGAGCCTTGACGGCCTCCTTGGCGCCCGTGCTCGCGCCGCTGCCGGATGCTCCCGCATCGCCGCTGCAGCCAGTGAGCAGCGCAACGCACAGCGCGGCCGAGAGCATTCCGAACCTGTTGCCGGTCTTCATCACATGCTCCTCGGCTTGCCGCCGCGGGACCCGGAAGGCGTGTTGTCCGACTTCCTTGCAGCGTTGTTGACCTGCTTCGGACGCTCGCCACCCTGCGGCGCAGCCTGACCACCGCGCTCTGCCTGACCACCGCGTTCCGGCTTGGCATCGGCCTTCGGCCTGCTGGCATCGGCCTTCGGCTTGGCATCGCGTTCAGGCTTCGCATCGCGTTCCGGCTTGGCGTCGGGCTTCCGCTCGCCGTCATGCTTCGGACGCTCGGCGGCCGGGGCGTTGCTGCCGTCGCGCTTGGGCTGCTCTGCCTGCTTCTCGCGCTGGGCTTCCTTGCGCTCCGGCGAGATGTCCTTGTTCGCCTTGCGGTCGGCGTTGGCGTCGTGGGCCTGTTGCGCCCGACGACGACCCTTGTTGAGTTGCTCCTCGGTCTTGCGGAACTGTTCATCACCCAGCACGCCACGAGCCTTGGCGCTCATCGCCGCGAAGTGCTCGTTTTCCTTGCGCTCGAGTTCAGTGATCTGCGCCAGCCTCTCGGCCTTGCCATCGGCCTGAGCGATCTCGCGGAGGCGGGCGAACTTGGCGGAGCGGTCGCGATGCTCGGCCTCCCTCTGAGCGAACTTGGCCAGCATCTCGTCGCGCGACATGGAGCCGCCGCGAGTGGCCGCTGCGCCAGGCGCGCCGGCCTGCGCTTCACGCTTCGCGGCGGGATCGCCGACCGGGCGCTCTGGTGCGGGCTCGATCTGCGGGCGCGCGGGAGCCGGTGCGGGAGCGGTACCGCCATCGCGCTGAGCGCTGACGGGCGTCGCCAGCGCAAGACCGGCAATCATCGCGGCGGCAGAGAGCCAGCGCGTGGATGTGGTGGACATGGTTCTTTCCCTCGTGAGAATGCCGGGTCAGCATCGGCGCTACCGGGCAAGGAGTGGAGGCAGTGTAGCGATCCGACGCTGCCGACGGACTGCTCGACGCTCCGAACCCGGCGCGCGTTGGAACGTTGCGCTCTTCATGCGGGGTGGCGGGGACGAGGCGGGGATTCGGCCCGCCCACTTCACGAGGGGCTTCGCGGCAGCCGGCTCCGGCCCTGACCACGCCTCCGGGGCAGCCAGCCAGCTGCCGGGGGGCGCAGACAGCCCGCCTGCCGGAGCGCCCGCTGCCCAAAGCAGCCCCTCCGTCGCGTAAGTTGTCCGCACCGCCGTGACGGTACCGGCCATGCCTCGCTCCTGCGCCCGCGGGAGCCTCACTCTGGATGACTCAACTTGATGAATCTCATCTGGTGGCTCCTCATCGGACTTGCCGCCGGCTGGCTGGCCAGCCTGATGATGAAGACCCGCAAGCGCAGTCTCGGCTCCAACCTCCTGCTGGGCGTGATCGGCTCGGTGGTGGGCGGCTTCCTGCTCGGCCTCCTCGGCCTGTTCACGAACGGAAGCGTCATCGGATCTCTGGTCAGCGCCACCATCGGCGCCGTGGTGGTGATCTGGCTCGTGAACTACTTCAGCCGCGACTGATGGAGCTGCCCGGCGGCCAGCAGCTCGGCTACTGCACCAATGTCCATCCGTACGCGGACCTGGTCGGGCTGTGCGCGGCGCTGGAGAGTCACGCAGCGCCGCTGCGCGCGCGCCTCGTGGAGTCGGGGCTGCTGGCGACAGGCTGCAGTCTTGGCGTGGGGCTCTGGCTTCCCGAGCCCGTCGCGCGAGCCGTGGCTGCCGATCCGACGCCGCTTGCCGCCCGGCTCGCCGCGCTCGGGCTGCACGTCTTCACCGTCAATGCCTTTCCATACGGGGACTTTCACGGCGGCCGCGTGAAGGATGCGGTGTTCCGGCCGACCTGGGCGCAGCCCGAGCGACTGCACTACACGCTGACGGCTGCGGCGGCGCTGGCGGCCTTGTTGCCGGAGGGGCTTGTCGGTTCGGTCTCCACGCACACGGGTGGCTACAAGCCGTGGGGCGGACAGTGTCCGTCGCACGCAGCCGTCGCGGCTGGCCTGCGCCAGGCGGCGGACGGACTGGCGGCCCTCGAGCAGCGCACGGGACGTCGCATCGTGCTCGCGCTCGAACCCGAACCGCTGTCGCTGCTCGAGACGACGGCGGAGACGGTGGCGTTTTTCGAGACGTGGCTCTGGCCTCACGGCGCGCGCGCGCGCCAGCATCTGGGTCTCTGCTACGACGCGTGCCACCAGGCGGTGGAGTTCGAGTCGCCGCGCGCCTCGCTGGCGGCGCTGCGTGCAGCGGAGATCCCGGTGGCCAAGCTGCAGCTCTCCAGCGCCCTGGCCGTGCGCGCGCCGGGCCGTCACGTCGCGGCCTTGCGCCGCTATGCGGAGGATCGCTGGTTTCATCAGGTCATCGCGCGCGGAGCAAGTGGCTCGTTGCAGCGTTGGGCCGACCTTCCCGAGGCGCTGGCCTCGCTGCATGCAGGCGATGCGACGGGCGTGGGGGATGCGTCACCTCCGAGTGCGGTGCAACGGCCGGACGGCCAGGCTGCGTGCGACGCCTCGAGTGACGACACGACCTGGCGCATCCACTTCCACGTGCCGCTGTTCGCGGAGCGCCTCGGCGAAGTCGGCGAGCTTGGCACGACACGCCCGGAACTGGCCGAGGTGCTGCAATGGGCGGGGAGCCGCGATGTCACGCCGCACCTGGAAATCGAGACCTATTCGTACGCCTTGATACCGCCGGATGAACGTCGGGCTCTCGGTGCCGGTCGCCTGCTCGACTGCCTTCATCGCGAATTCGCCTGGGTTCTCGGGGAGCTCGCGGCGCGACGCTGACCGCGACACCAGCCGCTGGCCGTGGTCGGCGGCCGTGGTCGGTGCAGGCGATGCGCGCGCGGCGCGAGATGCGCATTCATCACAATTGTCGTGTGTGCGGCGGCACGTCGATCGAGAGCAGAGAACTCTGCTTCGCACCTCGTCGGAATTCCGTCTTGGGAAGTGATGCCTCGGGCGCCGGCCCGTGTATCCGTTGCCACTGAAGCTGCGCGCCTCGGAAGTCGATGACCTGCAGAGGCCCAGCGGGAAGCCGCCGCGCCGGGATCTTCCGACGGGAGGACAGGAGAGAACAACCATGCCACACGAATCGCCCGACTCATGCTCAAGACACCAACCGGTCGCGCGCCGGCTGGCCACGCGACGAGTGACGCGACTCCTTGGCCCGTGGCCCGGCCGAGGGTTCGGCCTCCTGCTCTGCAGCGTGCTCGGGCTCGCAAGCGCGGACGTCACGGCGCTGATGCCGCCGGTTGCGACGGTCGCACCCGTCGCCGCGTCGGACACGTCGTCGGACCCGGCGGCGAAAGCCGCACTCGACGTGCTGCTGCACAACGCCTTCGGTGACGGTCTCGCTTCCGCGCCCGCCGGCGGGCGCGAGCTGTTCGATGCCGTGCTCAAGGCGCCGGTCTTCCTTGCGCGCGCTGTCGGCCCCTTCGACCTCTACGTCTACAAGGCCGATGGACTTTCCAATGCCAAGGAGGCGCAGAAGCTGCTCGACAAGGCGGCCGCCGGGCTCGCGGCGACGGCTCCGGTCATGGCGCGGCATTTCGGCCGCCCGCAGGGCCTCGTGTCGGGGCATCGCTTTCCGATGGTGCTCTGCGATTCGGACCGCGAGCACGGTGAGCGCGGTTACGACAGCCTCGTCGCGCTCGTGGATCGTTGCGAGGACGGAGCCTTCTCGGGCTGGAAGCCGGCCAACCAGGTGTGGACTCCCGCGAATCTTCATGCCGAAGTCATGCGCACCTGGGAGGTGCAGGTCTTCAACGTCGCGCATCCGACGATCGCCTCACAGCTCGGGCCGTGGAGCGAGCACGGCATCGGCTACTACGCGGTGGCGCACGTCAGCAACCGGGCGCTGCGCCTCGGCAGTTGGGGACTCGTGCCGCCGTGGGTCGGCCAGGGACTCATCGACGAGCTGGACATCGAGGCCTACGGCGAGGCGTGGGTCGGCAGCGAGGCATGGACCAGCCAGACACCGGGCTGGTACAGGCCGGGATGGTCGGGTTTCGTGCCCATCGGCCAGCAGCCGCCTCCGCCGGTCACGGGCCCTCCCGCCGATCTGGCGACGAAGGTGCAGAAGACGGGCAACTCGTGGGAGGCTCGCCCCGCAAGCAAGACGCGCCACTGGACCGAACTCGTGGCGGACCGGAAGTCGGCAGCGCCCGCGAGTTTCGCCTTCATGGCGAAGCACGAAAGCTTTCTGCCGCGCGACCGCGCCTATGCCCGCTGCGCTCTCAATCTGCTGATCGACGTGGCTCCGGGAGACGGCGCCGCTCTGCTGGAGCTGCTCGATCGCGAAGGCCGCACGCCCGCCAGCGGCATGCCTGACAGCGACCCGCTGCCCGTGGTCTTCGCGCGTTCGCTGGGTGGTGTGCCGGCGATCGAGGCGTTCGAGGCCCTTCCCACCGAGGAGATGCTGACCGACATCGGACACGCCGACATCGCGGAGCGCGCCCGGGCGCTGGGCGGCGCAGGGCTGCTGTCGCTGACCGACCATCGCGCCCAGGCCCAGTGGCTCTACGGCCAGCCCGTGGACATGGCGGCGCGAACGGCGCTCTTCAACTTGATCCTCGAGGCCGAGTACTTCCAGCAACTCCGTGAATGGGAACTCATCGGCGAGCACCTCGATGTTTCGGCCGCCGCCGCCCTCACCGCGACCGGCAAATACCCGAAGACGGACAAGGATCGCGCCAAGGTGAGCGCCGCCTTCCGAGGCCCGCCGCGCGGCTGACGCTGCGTTGACAATCTCAATCGCATGTTTAAAGTGCGCGCTTCAAACAACCGTTTGAGGCGCCCATGGTCCGATCCCGAACTGCCGCTCGCCGTCCCCTCGAGGCCGACCGCGCGGCGACCGCTCCGGGGACGCGGGCCAGGCTGCTCGAGGCGGCCGGCGAGATCTTCGCGGCGCAGGGTTTCCGGGCGGCGACGGTGCGCGACATCTGCGACCGGGCCGGCGCCAACGTCGCGGCGGTGCACTACCACTTCCGCGACAAGGGGCAGCTCTACGCCGAGGTGCTGCAGCATGCGCACGGCTGCGCGCTGCAGCGCTTCCCGATGCATGCCGAAGAGGGGGCCGAGGTGTCGGCCGAACGGCGGCTGTTTCTTTTCGTGCGCGCCTTCCTGCAGCGCATCTTCGACGCGGGGCAGCCCGCCTGGTTCGGGAAGCTCATCGCACGCGAGATGATCGAGCCGACGCCGGCGCTCGACGCGCTGGTGCAGTCGAACATCCGCCCGCAGTGCGTGCTGCTCATGGACATCGTGCGCGAGCTCCTCGGCCCGGCCGCCAGCGACGAGCGCGTGCGCTGGTCCGCGGGGAGCGTCGTGGGGCAGTGCGTTTTCTATCACCACAGCCGGCCCGTCGTCGCGAGACTGTTCCCGGAACAACACTACGCGCCGGAGGACATCGAGCGGCTTGCGGAGCACATCGCGGGCTTCTCCGCCGGGGCGCTCGGGGCGCTGCGCGCATCCGCGGCGGGCGGCGACGCACGCACGGCCCCTGCGGCACGCAGGAGGCGTGTGCGATGAACTACGTCGCCTGGAAAATGCTCGTCGGAGACAAGGCCAAATACATCGGCATCGTGATGGGACTCACCTTCGCCTCGCTGCTCATCACGCAGCAGGCAGCCGTCTTCACCGGGCTGATGACGCGCACCTTCAATGCCGTCACAGACGTCGGCGCCGCGGACATCTGGGTCATGGACCCCAAGGTGCAGTTCATCGACGACGTGAAGCCGATGCAGGACACGGAGCTGTACCGCGTGCGCAGCGTCGAGGGCGTGGACTGGGCCGTGCCGCTCTACAAGTCGCTGCTCAAGGCGCGCCTGCAGGACGGCACCTTCCAGACCTGCAACGTCTTCGGGCTCGACGATGCGACGCTTCTCGGCGGCCCGGCGCGCATGCTGGACGGCCGCCTCGCGGACCTGCGCCGCGCCGAAGGCGTCATCGTGGACAGCAACGGCGCGAACGGCAAGCTCGCGCACGCGCCCGCCTTCCCCGGCGGGCCGCGGGCGCCGCTGGTCGTCGGCGACACGCTGGAAATCAACGACCACCGCGCGGTCGTCGTCGGCATCTGCGAGGTCTCGCGCACCTTCCAGTCGCAGCCGGTCATCTACACGACGTTCTCGCGTGCGACGACCTACGCGCCGCGCGAGCGCAAGCTGCTGTCGTTCGTGCTCGTGAAGGCGCGGCCCGGCGAGGATCCGCAGCTCGTGGCGGACCGCATCTCCGCCGTGACCGGCCTCGCGGCGCAGACCTCGCAGGGCTTCAAGGATCTCACGCTGCAGTACTACCTGAAGTACACGGGCATCCCGATCAACTTCGGCATCGCTGTCGTGCTGGGCTTCATCGTCGGCATCGCCATCGCAGGCCAGACCTTCTTCAACTTCACGCTGGACAACCTGCGGCACTTCGGAGCCCTCAAGGCCATGGGTGCGTCCGACGGCATGCTGCTGCGCATGATCCTGCTGCAGGCCACGATCGTCGGTGCGATCGGCTACGGACTCGGCGTCGGCGCCGCGACGCTGTTCGGCTACCTCACGCGCAACAGCGAGCTGGCCTTCCGGCTGCCGTGGCAGTTGCTGCTCATCACGGCCGGCGCGATCACCTTCATCTGCCTCTCGTCCGCGCTGGTCAGCATCCGCAAGGTGATGACGCTCGAGCCGGCCATCGTGTTCAAGAGCTGATCCGATGGCGCCCGCTGCTCCCGCCGTTCCCGCATCGCAGCCGGGCGCCGCACCGGCCGGCCCGGCCGACGGCGTCGCCGTCCGCTGCCGCGGCGTCACCAAGGCCTACGTGACCGGCAGCACGACGGTGCACGCGCTGCGCGGCATCGACCTCGACGTGAAGCGCGGCGAGCTGTTCATGCTCGTCGGGCCATCGGGCTGCGGCAAGACGACGCTCATCTCGGTCATGGCCGGCATCCTCGACCAGACCGAGGGCGAGTGCACCGTGTTCGGGGAGGACCTCCGGCACATGCCGGTGGCCGCGCGCACGGCCTTCCGCGGCCGGAACATCGGCTTCGTCTTCCAGGCCTTCAACCTGCTGCCGCCGCTCACGGCCGTGGAGAACGTCGCGGTGCCGCTGCTGATTCTCGGGCGCCCGCGCCGGCAGGCGCTGGAGACGGCGCTCGAATCGCTGCACCGGGTGGGCCTGGCGGATCGCGCGGACTCGCTGCCCAGCCAGCTCTCGGGCGGCCAGCAGCAGCGCGTGGCCATTGCGCGCGCGCTCGTGCACGGCCCGCGCCTCATCGTCTGCGACGAACCGACCTCGTCGCTCGACCACGAGAACGGACACAAGGTGATGGAGATCCTCGCGACCATCGCGGCCGACGGCGAGCGCTCGCTGGTCATCGTCACGCACGATGCCCGCATCTTCGGCTTCGCCGACCGCATCGCGCAGCTGGACGACGGCCGCGTCGTGCGCATCGTCAACGATCCCGCGGAGATTCCCTCCGCCGTCACGCCCCCGCGCCGCCACGCAGTTGGCGGATCCCAGGCACCTCCCACGCCCTCTGCATCTCTCGCATCTCCTGCACCTGCCGCGCCATCCGCGGCATCCGCACCATCCGCACCTCCCGCACCTCCGGAACTGCCCTCATGATCACGCGCTACCTGCTGCCGCTGCTCGCCCTCGTGGGCGTGGTGTTCGCGGTCGTTGCCTCGCTGCGCGCCGACAAGCCGCTGCCCGTCGCGCACGCCGTCGCGGACCCGGCGCGGCCGCCCTTCGAGAACTACGTCGCCGGGGCGGGGCTCATCGAGGCGAGCACGGAGAACATCGCGATCGGCACGCCGGTGGCGGGCCTCGTCACCGCGGTGCACGTGACCGTCGGCGATCGCGTCCGCGAGGGCGACCCGCTGTTCCAGATCGACGACCGCGCGCTGCAGGCCGAGCTCGGCGTCACGCGCGCCGAGTTGGCCCAGGCGCGCGCGGCGCTGTCGCGACTGGCGAGCCTGCCGCGCCCCGAGGATGTCCCGGCGGCCGAGGCGCGCGTCGCCGAGGCGGAAGCGGACCTCGCGGAGTCGAAGAACAGCCTCGACATCTGGGACTCCGTCGCCGACAAGCGTGCCGTGTCGCGCGAAGGACTCGACCAGCGCAGATTCTCCGTGCGGGCGGCGGAGGCGCGCGTCGCCGAGCAGAAGGGCGCGCTCGCGCTGCTCGAGGCCGGCGCGTGGGAGCCCGAACTGGCCGCGGCGCGGGCCGACGTGGACGCGGCTGAAGCGCGCTCGCGCCAGGCCGAGATCAACCTCGACCGCCTCACCGTGCGCGCGCCGGTCGCGGGGCAGCTCCTGCAGGTTAAGCTGCGCGCCGGCGAATACGCGCCGGCGGGTGTGCTGGCCACGCCGCTCATGCTGCTGGGCGACGTCGACACGCTGCACGTGCGCGTCGACGTGGACGAGAACGACTCCTGGCGCGTGCGGCCCGACGGCCAGGCCGTGGCCTCGGCACGCGGCAACAAGGACCTTGCCGTGGAGCTGAGCTTCGTGCGCATGGAGCCATACATCGTCCCCAAGCGTTCGCTCACCGGCGAGAGCACCGAGCGTGTGGATACGCGCGTGCTCCAGGTGCTCTACTCCTTCCATCGCGGCGACCTTCCCCTGTACGTTGGCCAGCAGATGGACGTGTACATCGAAGCGCCGGCCACGGAACCGTGACACCCATGCAGATGCAGAGTTCAAACCGCATGCACTTCGCCTTGCGCACCCTCGCCCTGTCCGCGGCGCTGCTTGCCACGGCCTGCACCGTCGGTCCGGACTACGCCGTGCCTGCGACGCCGCTTCCCGATGCGTGGCCCGGACTTCCGCCCGGCACGCTCTCGATGGAGCTGGCGGCAGAGGGCGCCCGGCCCGCGACTGATGCCTCGGCCGACGCCTCGGCGGCGGCGGCGCTCGCCGCGGAGCTTGGCCTCTCGCGCTGGTGGATGGCCTTCGACGACACCACGCTGAACGCGCTGGTGGAGCAGGCTCTCATCGGAAACCTCGACCTGCAGATCGCGGAGGCCCGCGTGCTGGAGGCCCGGGCGATGCGTCGTGCCGCCGGTGCCGCCGACGCGCCGCAGCTCAACGCCGGAGTCAACGGCACGCGTGCCGAGCGCAGCTCGAACAACAGCTCCAGCTTCGATGCGGGCGACACGAGCTCGCTGTTCGCCGCCGGCTTCGACGCGCTGTGGGAGCTGGACCTCTTCGGAGGCGTGCGCCGCAGCGTGGAGGCGGCGGATGCGGACATCGCGGCGGCGCAGGAGACCCGACGCGGCGTGCTCGTCACGCTGCTTGCCGAAGTGTCGCGCGAATACCTGGACCTGCGCAGCGCCCAGCGCCGGCTGGTCATCGCGCGCGAGAATCTCAGCACGCAGGTGGACACGCTGGACCTGACGCGCGCGCGCGCCAACGCGGGCCTGTCCTCCCAGCTGGACGTGGCGCGCGCCGAAGGGCAGGCCGCCAACACGCGCGCCTCGCTGCCGCCGCTGCAGACGGCCGAGCGCGCGGCGGTTTACCGGCTCGACGTGCTGACGGGCCGTAACGCCGGCAGCGGGGCCGCCGCGCTGCTCGACGACGCGACGGGCACGGGAAGCGCGCTGCCGCCGCCGCCGCCGCGCGTTCCGCTCGGCCTGCCCTCCGACCTGCTGCGCCGCCGCCCCGACGTCCGCACGGCGGAACGCGAGCTGGCCGCCGCCACGGCCCGCGTCGGCGTCGCGGTCGCCGATCTCTGGCCGAAATTCTCGCTCACGGGAACGCTGGGTCTCTCGAGCCAGCGCCGTTCCCAGCTCATCGAGACGGACAGCCGCTTCTGGTCCATCGGCGGCGGGCTCGACTGGCCCGTGCTGGACGGCGGCCTGCGTCGCGCCGGCGTGCAGCTCGCGGAGGCGCGAGCCCAGGCCGCGCTCCTCTCGTACCGGCAGGTCGTGCTGGGAGCCTTCGAGGAAACGGCCAACGCGCTGGTCGCCTACGGCCGCGAGCAGGAGCGCCGGCAGATACTGGTCGAGCGGGCTGACGCGCAGCGGCGCGCCGCCGACTACGCCATCGCCCTGAACGAGGCCGGCCTCGGTGACTTTCTCGACGTGCTGGTGGCGCAGGCGCAGCAGCTTGCCGCGGACGATGCGCTCGCGCTGAGCGATCGCGACCTCTCGGCGGACTACGTCGCGCTCTGCAAGGCGCTCGGCGGCGGGTGGGATGCCGACGGCGCCGCCGACGCCGACACGCGCGATGCCACCGCCGCCGCCGGCGGTCGCCTCGCGCCGTGACGGCAGCGCCCCGCGCCCGGCCCGCGGGCGAGCCTCGCGCCGCAGGAGCTATCATGCCCGGCTTCCGACCGCGTCCCGGAGAAGACTCCCCGTGAAGCCCTCGCTCCTCGTCGCTCCGTGGATCGCAGCCGTCGCGCTGCTGGTGTGGATGCCCGCCGCGTCCGCGTCCGCGCTGGCGTGCTCGTCCGCGTTGGCGTCCACGTCCGCCGACAAGGACTCCGAGCGCGCGCTCATGGCGATCCTCGAGCTCGCGTTCCCCGGTGAGTTCGGTTTCGACGACGGCGGCATGGCGCCTCCCGGCGACGCGACGCTGCTGGCCGACACGCTGGCCTCGCCCGCCTTTCTGCACGCCGCCGTCGGCCCGCTGGACCTGTACGTCTACAAGGCCGACGCGCTGGCGCAGCAGCCCGCCGCGCTGCGCGTGCTCGATCTCGCGGTGAAGGGCCTCACGCCGCTCGGGCAACTCCTTTCGCAGCGCTTTGCCAGCGGCCACGGGCTCATCGCGGGGCAGCGCTTCCCGATCGTGCTCGCCTCGTCGGACCCGGCAAAGAAGCAGACCGGCTTCGACCAGCTCATCGCGCTGCTCGACTGGTGTGACGGCGGCGACTGGACCAGGGACAACGGCACGCTCTGGACCGAAGGCCAGCGCAGCTCGGTCGTCGTGCGCACCTGGCGCGTGCAGCTCGTGAATCTCGCGCACCCCGAGGCCACCGCTCAGGGCGACGCCTTCCTCAAACACGGTCTCGGCTACTACGAGATCGCACACCTCGTCTTCCGGTTGCTGCGGCTCGGAAGCTGGGGGCTCGTGCCGCCGTGGTTCGACCAGGGCCTGATGGACGAGTTCGACATCGCCGCGTACGGCGAGGCCTGGGTGGGCGGCGACTGGTACGCCACCGAGACCGAGGGCTGGTATCGACCGGGATGGTCCGGCTTCGTGCCTGAGGGCAGCCTGCCGCCGCCACCGGTGACGGGTCCGCCGGCCGATCTCGCGACAAAGGTGCGCAAGACCGGCGACAGCTGGCAGCACCGCGCCAACAGCCCGACGCGCCACTGGGACAATCTCGTCGCGGATCTGGATGTCTCCGACCCCGTGAGCTTCCGCTTCATGGCGGATCACGAGAGCTTCCTCCCGCGCGATCGCGCCTACGCGCGCTGCCTCATGCACGTGCTGCTGAGCCTGCAGCCGCAGTCGGGCGCGGCGCTGCTGGCCGCGCTGGATCGCGTCCCGACGCAGCAGACCAACGGCATGTTCGACTCGGACCCGCTGCCCGAGATGTTCGTGCGGGCGCTCGGCGGGCTGGACAGCGTGGAGGTGCTGGCGGGCATGCCGCTGCGCACCAAGCTCGTGACCATCGGACATCCGGAGCTCGCGCAGCAGTTGTCGGCGCTGGGAGCGGACGGCGTGCTCGATGTCGCCGATCACCGCGACGCCGGTGCATGGCTCTACGAACACCCGGACTTCGACGGCGAGGCACGCGGGAAGATCTTCAATCTGATCCTCACGGCGGAACACTACGAGCAGCACGCGGAGTGGGCGCTGCTCTCCGACGCGCTGGATCGCGCCATGCACGCCGCATTGAAGACGAGCAAGACCTACCCCAAGGATGCGGCGCCGCGCGCCAAGGTGGTCGCCGCCTTCGACGCCGCGTGGGCTCAGTGAGCGACGCCGCCAACCTGGACTTCTCGCCTGCAGAGATGCGCGCGCTGGGCCATGAGGCGCTCGAGCGCGTCATCGGCCACCTGGCCAGCCTCGACGAGCAGCCGGCCTGCGGCGACACGGACGTGGCCGCGCTGTGCCGTGCGCTGCGCGAGGACCGCGCTCCCGAGCATGGCGCGGAACTGGCCACGCTGCTCGATCCCTTCTTCGACACGTGGGTAGGCAAGTCCTTCACGACGCCGGGTCCCGGCTACCTGGCCTTCATCCCGGGCGGAGGGCTGTATGCCGCCGCGCTCGCGGACCTCATCGCGGACGCCACCAACCGCTACGTCGGCGTGTGGCAGGCCGCGCCCGCGCTGGTGCAGCTCGAAGCCAACGTGCTGGCGTGGTTCGCGGACTGGATGGGCTTTCCGCCGTCCGCGCGCGGCCTGCTGACGAGCGGCGGCTCGCTCGCGAATTTCGGCGCCCTCGTGAGCGCGCGCGAGAAGCTGCTCGGTCCCCGGCTGCGCGACGGCGTGCTGTACTGCTCGACGCAGGCGCACCACTGCATCGCCAAGGCGGCGAAGCTTGCCGGCATCCTGCCCGACCGCGTGCGCAGCGTGGCGGTGGACGGCAGCTATCGCATGCGCGTCGATGCGCTGGCGACGGCGATTGCCGCCGATCGCGCCGCGGGGCTGCTCCCGTTCTGCGTCGCGAGCAATGCGGGCACCACCAACACCGGCGCCGTCGATCCTCTCGACGCCATCGCCGATCTCTGCGCGCGCGAAGGCCTGTGGCATCACGTCGATGGCGCGTACGGCGCCTTCTTCCACGCGGTGCCGGAGCTGCGGCCTCTGCTCGCGGGGCTGTCGCGCGCCGACTCGCTCGCGCTCGATCCGCACAAGGGCCTCTTCCTGCCCTACGGCACCGGTGCGCTGCTCGTGCGCGACGGAGAGGCCCTGCGCGCGGCACACGCCGCCACCGCGCACTACCTGCCGCCGACGCCCGACGGCGATGAGTTCTACGACAGCAGCCAGTACGGCCCGGAACTCTCGCGCGACTTCCGCGGCCTGCGCGTGTGGCTGGCGCTGAAGCTGCACGGGGCGACGGCTTTCCGCGCCGCCATCGCGGAGAAGCGCGCGCTCGCGGTCTCCGCGGCCGAGCGCCTGGCGCAGGTGCCGGGCCTGCTCATGGACGCGCCCCCGCAGCTGTCGCTCTTCGCCTTCCATCTCACCTGGCCGGGCGCCACGCGCGAGCAGGAGAACGCGGCCACGGCCGAGCTGCTGGCCCGCGTCAACGCCCGCCAGCGCGTGATGATCACGGGCTGCCAGGTGGACGGCCGGCGCCTGGCCCGCGTCTGCGTGCTCTCCTTCCGCACGCGCGCCGCCCATGTCGATGCGGCGGTGCAGGACATCAGCGAAGAGGCGGCCGCGATCCTCGCCGAGAGGCCGTGTCCCGCCTGACGCATGAAGGGCCGAGGCGCGAGGCGCTGAGCCATGTCCGGTCCGGCAAGCGTCCGGTCGGACGGTGGCGTCGAGTCCCCGCGAAGAATCGCCGTGGCTTCGTGACAGTGCGGTGACATTCGGGCGCACTCGCTTCGTAGACTGTGCGCACCATGGACCGCATCGGTGTTGCAGGGCTCTCCATCCACGGCACGGACGTCTCGGGCCTTGAGCGCGTGCGTCGCCCTGCGCCTGGGCAGGCCGACGCCTTCCTGCGCGAGCTGGCCGACGATCTTGGTGCTTCCGAGATCGTCTTTCTCGCGACGTGCAATCGCATCGAAGTGATCTACGCGCGCGAGGAGGGTGAGCCGCCGTCGGAGGAGGACCTCGACGTGCTCGCGCGCTCGCTGTGCCGGTCGCGCGACGCGGGCGCAGTGCCGGTCATGCGCGACGCGGGCGCCGTGCCGGTCGCGCGCGACGCGAGTGCCGCGCCGGTCGCGCGCGACGCGAGTGCCGCGCCCGTGTCCGCCATGTCCCCCGCGCCCGCGGAACCCGCAGAAGTCGACGCGCTGCGTGCGCTGCTGCTGCTGCGCCGCGGACGCGATGCGGCGCGGCACCTGTTCCGCGTGACCTCTTCGCTGGATTCGCTCGTCGTCGGCGAGGACCAGATCCTGGCGCAGGTGCGCGCCGCCTACGGTGCGGCCAGCGACATCGGGCTCGTCGGGCCGCTGCTCGGCGCGCTCTTCCACCACGCGCTCGCTGTGGGCAAGCAGGTGCGCAGCGAGACGGAGCTGGCGCGGCATCCGGTGAGCCTCGTGAATCTCGCGGTGCACGCGCTGCTCGAGCGGCCCGATGCCGCCGGCATGCGGGTCGGCGTCGTGGGCGCCGGCGAGATGGGGGCGCTCATGGCGCGCGCGCTCGCCGCGGCGGGCATGCCACCGGCCGTCGTCGCCAACCGCAGCGTGGCGCACGCGCGGCCGGTCGCGGCCGACTGCGGGGCGCGCGCGCTGGACCTCGACGCACTGCGCCGCGGAGACGTGGCGCTGGACGCCCTCGTCTCGGCCACGTCCGCGCCGGGCTTCGTGCTCGATGCGGCCACGCTCTCCGCGCTGGCCGCGCGCACACCGTCGGGCGCGCCGCTGCTGGCCATCGACCTGGCCGTGCCGCGCGACCTCTCGCCGTGCGATGACCCGCGCGTGCAGATCGTCGACCTCGACGCGCTGCGCGCCCAGGCGGACAAGAGCCGCGCGCTGCGGGCGCAGGCCGCCGCGCTGGCCGAGGGCATCGTGGAGCACAAGGTGGACACATGGTGCCGCCGCTTCGGCGAGCGCGCTGCGTCCGACATCGTCACGGACCTGCAGGCCAGCGCCGACGAGCTGGTGGCGCGAGAGCTGCAGGGCCTGCTGCAGGGGCGCCTCGCCCACCTGTCCGAGGAGGACCGACGCGCGGTCGAGCGCTGGGCCCGCGCCACCTGCGGCCGGCTCATGCACCTGCCCGTCGCTGCGCTCAAGCGCCTCGCCGCGGACCTCAGCAGCGGGCCGGATGGCGGCGGTTTCGCGGACGGCCTGCTGGCCGCGCATGCGCCCTCCGCGGGGCACGCGCCTTCCGAAGGAGAGTCCTCGCGATGAAGTTGCGCCTCGGCACGCGCGGCAGCGACCTCGCGCTCTGGCAGGCGCGGCACATCGCCGCGCTGCTAGCTCCCGAGGCGCAGGTCGAGCTGGTCATCCTGCAGACGCAAGGCGACCGCATCGACGACCGGCCGCTCACCGAAGTCGCCGGCAAGGCCTTCTTCACGGCGGAGATCGAGCGCGCCCTGCTCGACGGTGACGTGGATCTCGCGGTGCACAGTCACAAGGACCTGCCGACGGAGAGTCCGCCGGGGCTGGCGGTCGTCGCGGTGCCGCCGCGTGGGCCCGCGCAGGAGCGGCTGCTCGTCTCGGAGTCGGCGTGGGCGCCGGATGCGCTTTTCCTGCCTCTCGCGCACGGCACGAGCGTGGGCACCTCCTCGCCGCGCCGCGAGGCGCTGCTGCACGCGCTGCGGCCCGACCTCGTCGTGACCGGCCTGCGCGGCAACGTGCCGACGCGCGTGCGCCGACTGCAGGAGGGCCGCTACGGCGCGATCCTGCTCGCCGCGGCCGGCATCGCGCGCCTGCGCCTCGACACGCGCGGCCTGCAGGTCGCGGACCTGCCGCCGGAGCTCATGGTGCCTGCGCCGGCGCAGGGAGCGCTCGCCGTGCAGATCCGCAGCGGCGACGACGTGCTGCGCGAACTGCTCGTGCGACGCCTGCACGACGCGGACACGGAGACGCGCATCGAGGCGGAGCGCACGCTGCTCTCGCTCGCGGGCGGCGGCTGCAGTCTGCCGCTCGGCGCGCACGTCGTGCGGCTCGATCCAGCGCCGACGCAGGGCTCCGGTGACGCGCACGCTGAGCACGCCGCGCCGCGCAGCGCGTGGCGCGTGCATGCCTTTCTCGGCGCGGACCATCCGCGTGCGGGGAGCAGCGCGCGCTGGGCCGTCGCCGAGGGCGAGACGCCCGCGTCGGCCGTGCGCGCCGTGCTGCCGCTGCTCGAATGCGGCGCGGCCACGCGCGCCGGGCCGCTGGCCGGGCTGACGGTGGCCATCGCCGGGTCCGCCGACGATGCGCACGGCTCGGGGCTGGGACTGCGCCTCACGCAGCTCGGCGCCCAGGTGCGCCACGAGGCGTGCCTCGTGCACGAGGATGTGCCGGCGCCGGGACTTCCCGCGGCCGTCGCGTCGCTGGTGCGAGGCGATGTCATCACGCTGACGAGCCGGCGCTCCGCGGCGCAGCTCAAGGGACTGTCGCTGGCCGAGGGCGTGTGCATCGCGGCCGTCGGGCCGTCCACGGCGGAGGCGCTGCGGCGCGCGGGGCATCCGGCGACCGTGGTCGGCGAGGCGGGCGCGAGGTCGCTGGCGGATGCGCTCGTCGCGAGCTCGGCCGTCGGCGTCGGCACGCGCGTGCTGTTCCCGTGCGCGGCAGACGGCCGGCCGGAGCTCACCGAGGTGCTGCTGGCGCACGGCGCGCGCGTGGAGACGCTCGTTGTCTACCGGACGGCGCCCGCTCAGCCGGCGCCGCCGCTCGGCGCTTGCGATGCGCGCGTTTACGCCAGCCCCTCGGCCGTCGCGGCGGTGTGCAGGACGCATCCCGGTCCGCAGCCGGGTGTGCGCCACGTCGCGCTCGGGGCCGTGACGGCGGCAGCGCTCGTGACGCACGGGCTCGTCACGGCCGCAGCGCCGGACGCGGCTCCAGCCGAAGCGCGCGGCGGCGTCATCGAGTCCGTCGTCGCGGCTCTTGCACAGCAACTTGAGGAGTGCAAGGACTCCTGAGGGCGTGACTCAGGGTTGGATCGTGATCTCAAGCGCATTCGAAGCCGACAAGCCGGAGGGTCCGCACGCGTCCTTCCAGAAAAACTGCACCGCCGCGTGCAAGCCGAGGCTCGCCGGATTCTGAGGGATGCGGAGTTCTTCCCGTGCAAAGCCGGTCTCGCCCGAGGTCACCGGCACGAGGGCAAGCATGGCGTGCGGCGCGACCCAGACCGCCACACCCGACACCATGAGCGGCGTCTGCAGCGGACGCAGGGAGATGGCCAGCAGTCCCTGGCTGCTCAAAGGTGGCGCAGCGGTGCAGGTCAGCCCGATCTGAGCCATGTCGATCGAGGGCCAGTTCGTTGCGCCGGCTGCGAGCGGGCCGAGGCAGCCCGGCGTGGAGTCGCCGATGGCCTTCACGCCGGTGGGCAGCATCGTGAGGTTGCTGACGGTGACGTCCTGTATGCCGCCCGCGTACTCTGGTTGAAAGGCTCCCCGAGTGACAGGGAAGTTGATCGAGTCCGTCGTGCCGGCGAAGAGCAGCTCACCCTTCGGGCCTACCGCGATGCCGCTCGCCGGTGATTCATCGAACTCGCCGCCGAGGTAGGTGGCGTAAAGCAGGTGCTCGAAGGTCGGATCGAGCCGCCCGACGATGTAGGTGTTGCACTGCGGGGGAAACTGCGAGGGCAGCAATGCCCCGGGCGTGCCCACGAAGCCGCCGCTTGTCGTCACGGTGACGTAGGTCGGGCAGCCGGAAGCGTCGATGGCCAGCACCTCCACCGCGTTGGTGGCCACGCCGACGAAGGTGGAGCGCACGATGCTGTTGAGGTCCGGTGCGAGGCACAGGATGAAACCATCGATGAAGAGGCTGTTGGGGGTCGTGTCGTAGGTGCCAGGCGTGACGGGAAAGGCGTCAGATATCGTCCCGCCGCCCAGGAAGACCTGTCCGGCGGAGTCGATGCAGAGGGCTTGGATCACCTCGTAGTTGCTCATGATGAATCCGCTGTGAAGCAACTCGCTGCCATCGGCGGAGAAGCGCGCGATGAAGAGCTGATTGGTGGTGCTCAACGCCAGCGGCCATGGCGCGACAGTCTGCGGGAATCCGGCAGCCAAGGCGCGGCCTGCGACGACCAGCGTGCCGTCGGCGTCGATAGCCAGAGCCTTGGGCGCACATTCGCCGCTGCCGCCGAGGAAGCTTCCCCAGATCAGCGAGGACAGATCACCGGATAGCCGGCCGATCCAGCAGTCACCGATGCCACCGAACGACGTGTCGTATGCCCCGAGTGTGGTCGGCATGTCTGCTGAGATAGTGAATCCCGTGAGGATCACGTCGCCGTTCGCGGCGACCGCGACGTCGACGGAGTCAGTCCCGGGTCCCTCAAATCCTCTTCCCCCGATGACCGTCGAGTTCAGGAGAGTTCCGAGGTCTCGCGTGAAATGACTGATGAAAAAGTCTCCCAGCAGGCCTTGAGACGGAGCGAGTGCACCGGGCGTCGTTGGAAAGTCTGGCGATGTCGTCACACCGGCACACACAATGGACCCGTCGGGGGCGATCGCGAGATCGAGCTTGAACTCGGTCTTGGAACCACCGAGATATGTGCAGGCCAGGAGTTCACCGCTATTACTCAGGTGCGCAATGAATGCGTCTGCTTCCGTGGACGCTCCCGAAATTGCATAGACCCCATCGTAGGCGTCGGGAGTGACTGGAAGATCCGGCGAGAAGGACCACCCGGCCACGAAGAGCGAACCGTCGATGTCTCGAACGACTGCCTGAGTCGCGTCCTGAAGGCTCCCGCCGAAGTAAGTGGACCAGCCGAGCCCATCATTCCGTGGTGCCAGTCCAGGAGGGCTCCTGTCATCGGGCTCGGGAACCTGCGCCGACACCGAACTGTGAAATGCCAGCATGCAGATTGACAGCGCTACCCGTCTTGCACACAGGCCGTCGGCGAGCTGGATGCGGAGGTGACTCATGGAAGGATCTGTATCCACTTTGCACTGGCTGCACGGCCGGCTGAGTTGACGACGGTGAGCATGTAGTATCCTGGCGGGGCAGCATCCTGCTGAAGCTGCGAAGGCTTGTGGACAACAAGAGTCGAGACAGCGGGCGACTCGGCGAAGTGACTCGTCACTGCATCGGTGTCGAGCACGACGTAGCGCTGATTGCAGTCAAAAGCGTGCGTCACCGACCCGGCACGAAGCATGGCCACGCGAAACTCACCCGTGTTTCCACCCTGCAACAGCACGTTGATGGTCAAGGGAGTCGAATTTCCGTAATGGAGAATCGACTCAGACAAGCTCTGTATCCTCGGCCGCGACCCGCCAAACAGACTCGGCGGGCTGAACAGCTCAACGGTCTCGTATCCATTGTCGAGAAGCCCCGAATCACAAGGATAGTCACCGCCTGCCGAGAGAATGCGGCCGTCTTGCATCAGTGCAGCGACGGAGTGGTAGGCGCGGTCGTGCTGCTGCGGGCATAGGTCCTTCCATGCCGTGGAGGCCAGCGTCCCGCCGAACAAAAATCCCGGCCGGAACAGTTCGGGGCGTTTGCGGGGTGAAGACACCGTGACGAGTTGGCCCAGCTGATCGAGCACCTGCTCAGTGGCATATCCGCCCACGACGACCATCTCGCCGCTGAGCGTGACGACGGTGTTCGCTTCGGTGCGGGCCTTGTTGAGTGACGGCAGCGAGGTCCATGCTTTGCCGGGGACGGGATCCTGCATCACCACGACCTGGTCGGAAATGAGCAGCTCCGGATCCTCCGGAAGTTTCGGTTCACAGCCGGCCTCGATGTTCGCGCCGGCAATGGAGACGATCCACTCCTTGATCGAGTTGACTGGCGTACCACGAAGATCGACGTAGTGCGCGGTGTTGTTGCTCTCCGACTGTGGCTGGGGTGCAGCAAAGTTCAAGTCCAGCCAGCGCTCATTCTCGGGTCCGGGGCAGGCGTTGAAGTCCAGCACCTGGCCGCGATTGCGCACATTGATGAGCGCATGGCTTGCCAGCTGATGGACTCTCGGGAAATCCCCGAGCGTCAGGGAGCCTCCAAGGGGATCGCAGCCTCCCGAGGGAACTCGGTAATTGATGAAGTGAGCGGAAGTACTCGCCCATGTGATGTCCTGAAGCGCGGCGCTCCACGAACCATATTCGCGCGTCTGCCCGGTGGGCGTCGAGTAGTCCGGATATCCGATGTGACCGGTGAGCACACGGCGGTCATCACCCGTCTGCGTGAGTGTCGGATACCATCGCTCCCGGCTGAAGGAGGTCGCCGGGAGAAATCCCGGGGCACTGACGCCCGCAACGTAGGCGGCGTTGTCGAAGACCCAGACCCGAGTGTGGCCCCAGGGCTTGTCCGGCTCCGGGCCGTCGCTGCAGTCGGCGACAAGATTCGTGCCGCCGACGATCAGTGCCTTGCCATCACTCGTCCAGGCGTGCCCGCTGCAGAATGGATCGTCTTGTCCAGGCACAGCCTGCGGAATCGTAATCGTCAATTCGACATTGGACGGATCGGTCGGGTTCCAGAGAAAGGCTTCAGCGGGCATGAAGGTGCAGCCTGGCGGATCATTGCCCTTGCGTTGGCACAGGAACACGACTCTGCCGTTGTTGGGGGGGGGGTAGAACGAGACAGTGAGCGATCTCGTTCCACAGGAAGTCGCCCGGAGGATTGATCTCGGCTTCGAGACTCCACGGACCCGCCCACTGCCCGTCCGTCTGAGGGAAGCAGTCGATGATGGGCGGTTCAGGGTCTGGAGTTTGAAGCGCGCGCGCGCTCCCGACCGCCATCAGAATCACCAGCGAGCCTGACACTTGCTGAAACCTGTTCATCTTGTTCATGACTATCCCCCTGTATGGAACTCAAGCTGCCTTGGAGCCTTCTCCAACCGCTGCACCACTCCCGATGGCAGGAGGCTAATCCCGATCAGCGAAGCCGACCAGCAGAATTTCCGTCACGGGCCCAAATGCAAGGATGTGCGATGAGATTCGAGAGACCGTGTGGAGGCACCAGAGAAACCGTTCTCGAAGGAAAGCGCGGAACGCGACTGACGCATGCGTCAATGCAGGGTCTTCCCTGCGTGCTGGCGCAGTCCGGTCTTGTCCGGATGCAGGCCGATGCGGCACGCTCGGAGACTGCAACGCCCGCTCCCGCCTGATTACGACTGCCCGCGCCGCGCGCGCGGGTCCTGGATGACTGCCATGGCCCGATCCCGCAAGACCAAGTCCCATGCCGCGCCCGCGGCCATCGCGAAGGCTGCCGGCATGCGTGCTGCTGCCAAGCCCGCTGCCGCGAAGCGAGCTGTCGCGACGCACGCTGCTCCGCAGGCCCCGTCGGCCAGCGCGCCGAGCTTCGTCCGCACGCGCCGGCTGCGGCGCACCGCGGCGCTGCGCGAGGCCGTCGCGCAGACGCGGCTGCACGCGTCGCGGCTCATCCAGCCGCACTTCGTCATCGAGGGCGCGGGCAAGGACGTGCCCATCGACGCGATGCCCGGCATCGCGCGGCACTCGATCAAGCGGCTCGTCGAACAGGTCGGTGCGGACCGCGAGCTGGGCATCGACTCGGTGCTGCTCTTCGGGCTCACGGAGCGCAAGGACGGCCGCGCGTCGGCGGCCACCGCGAGCGACGGCCTCATTCCGCGCGCGGTCGCGGCGCTGAAGGATGCTTACGGCGACACGCTCGTCGTCGTGACCGACGTGTGCCTGTGCGGCGCGATGGACCACGGCCATTGCGGCGTGCTGCACGGCGACACCGTGCTCAACGACGAGAGCCTGCTGCTGCTGGCGGCGATGGCCGTGGCGCACGCGGAGGCCGGCGCGGACGTCGTCGCGCCCTCGGACATGATGGACGGCCGCGTGCTGGCCATCCGCGCGGCGCTCGACGCGGCGGGGCGGCCCGACACCGCGCTGCTCTCCTACAGCACGAAGTTCGCGTCGGCGTTCTACGGCCCGTTCCGCGAAGCGGCCGACAGCGCACCGAAGAGCGGCGATCGCAAGAGCTATCAGGCCGACGGCCGCAACCGCCGCGAGGCGCTGCGCGAGAGCCTCGTCGACGTGGACGAAGGCGCGGACATGCTCATGGTGAAGCCCGCGCTGGCCTACCTCGACGTGATCGCCGACGTGCGCGCGCACAGCCTGCTCCCGCTCGCCGCCTACAACGTCTCCGGCGAATACAGCATGGTGAAGGCCGCCGCCGCGCGCGGCTGGGTGGACGAGGCGCGCATGGTGCCGGAAATCCTCACGGGCATGGCGCGCGCCGGCGCCGACCTGATCATCACCTACCACGCCCGCGAGGCGTTGGCGAAGGGATGGATCCGGTGAGCGCGCCTCGCGCCCGGCACGCTATAGGTCGTGCCGCATGACCGATCGCGAACTGCTTGCCCGCGCGCGACGCGCGATGCCCGGCGGCGTCTCCTCGCCGGTGCGGGCCTTCCGCTCCGTCGGCGGCGACCCGCCCTTCGTGGCGCGCGGTCACGGCGCCACGCTGGTGGACAGCGAGGGCCACGCATACCTGGACTTCGTCGGCTCGTGGGGGCCGCTGATCCTCGGCCACGCGCACCCGGCGGTGGTGGAAGCCGTGACGCGTGCGGCGCGCGACGGCCTGAGTTTCGGTGCGACCTGCGCCGCGGAAGTGGAGCTGGCCGAACGCGTGCTGGCTCGCTTCCCGTTTGCGGGCAAGGTGCGCTTCACGAGCAGCGGCACCGAGGCCGTCATGAGCGCGGTGCGGCTGGCGCGCGGCGCGACGGGCCGCTCGCGCATCCTCAAGTTCGACGGCTGCTACCACGGCCACGCGGATGCGCTGCTGGTGAAGGGCGGCTCGGGTCTCGCCACCTTCGGCACGCCCAGCTCGGCCGGCGTGCCCGCGGAGTTCACGGCGCTCACCGACGTGCTGCCGCTGGACGACGACGCGGCGCTGGCGGCGTATTTCGCGGAGCGCGGCCGGCAGCTTGCCGTCGCGGTCATCGAGCCGCTGCCCGCCAATGCGGGGCTGCTCGTGCAGCGCCCGGAGTTCCTGCGCCGCCTGCGCGAGCTGTGCACGGCGAGCGGCGCGCTGCTGCTCTTCGACGAGGTCATCTCGGGCTTCCGCGTTGCACCCGGCGGGATGACGGAACTCACCGGCATCACGCCGGACCTCGTCACCGTGGGCAAGATCGTCGGTGGCGGCATGCCGGTGGGAGCGTACATGGGCGCCGGCGATCTCATGGATCGCGTCGCGCCGCTCGGGCCCGTCTACCAGGCGGGCACGCTGTCCGGAAATCCCGTGGCGATGGCGGCGGGCATCGCCACGCTGGACGAGCTGGCGAAGCCGGGCACCTACGCGAGGCTCGAGGCACTTGGCGCGCGCTGGCAGCGCGGCTGGGAGGCCTCGCTCGCCGCGCGCGGCGTGCCGGGCAGCGTGGCGCGCGTCGGTTCCGTGACGTGGTGCTGCCTGCAGGACGGCAGCGCGCCGCGCCGCTTCGACGCCATCGGTCCGGAGAGTGCGGCGTGCTACGCCACGCTGTTCCGCCACGCGCTGGAGCATGGCGTGTGGCTTGCGCCGTCCGCGTACGAGGTCTCCTTCGTGTCGCTTGCACACGATGACAGCGTGCTGGACTGCGCGCTGGCCGTCATCGACGTCGCGCTGGGCGAGGTCGCCGCGCGGCACGGCGCGACGCGCGACGGCTCCGGCTCGTGAAGTCGCTGCACCGGCCGCTGCAGGTCTACATCGTCATCGTGGTGCTGTACGCGGCGCTCATGGGCTGGTGGGTCACGTTCCTCACGAACGAGGGCACCTGGCTCGTGCGCGACATGCAGCGCGCCGGTGCGGCGCTCACGGCCGAGCAGGCCGCCACGCTGGAGCTCGTCACCGCGCGCACGGGCAAGATGTTCCTCGCGGAGAGCACCTTCCTCGGGCTGCTCATGCTGGGCTCGGTGTGGCTGGTGCTGCGCGCCCTGCGCCGCGAGACGCTGCTCGCGCAGCAGCAGCGCAACTTCCTCTCCGCGGTGACGCACGAGCTGCGCTCGCCCATCGCCTCCGCCAAGCTCTACATCGAGAGCCTGCAGCTGGGGCGCGTGGAGCCCGCGAAGACCGAGCGCTACCTGCGCCACGCGCACGAAGACCTGCAGCGCCTGGCGCACATCGTCGAGGACATGCTCGTGAGCCGGCGCCTGCAGGACGCGCGCGTCGAGGTGCGCCCCGAGGTGCTGGAGCTGCGCTCGCTGCTGGAGCCGCAGCTCGAAAGGCTCCGGGAGCGCCACGGTCCGCGCGGCGCGCGCATCGAGCTGCTCGCGGGCGAGGCGGTGACGGCGCTCGCGGACGCTTCCTCCATCGACACGATCGTGGACAACCTCGTCAGCAACGGCGTGAAGTACGGCGGCGAGCACGCGCACGTCGAACTGATCCTGCGCGCGGCGGGCGATCGCGCCGTGCTGCAGGTGCGCGACCACGGCAAGGGCCTGGCCGGCGCCGACAGGCGGCGCATCTTCGAGGCCTTCGTGCGGGGCGGCGACGAGAGCGTGCGCACGCAGCAGGGCGTGGGCCTCGGGCTCTACATCGTGCGCGAGCTGGTGGCCGCGCAGGGCGGCCGCATCACGGCCGAGGACGCGCCCGGCGGCGGCGCAGTCTTCGAGGTGTCGCTGCCGCTCGCGCGCCACGAGGGTGCGGCGCGCAGCGAGGACAACGCGGCAACGAACGGGGATGGTGCGCGATGAGTCATGAACGCCTGCTGGTGGTGGAGGACGAGGCGCACCTCTCCGAGGTGATCTCGGACAACCTCCGGCTCGAGGGCTGGCGCGTGGACGTCGTGGCCGACGGCGCCACCGCCCTGGAGGCCATCCGCGCCAGCCGGCCCGACCTCGTGCTGCTGGACGTCATGCTCCCGCGCATGGACGGCTTCGCCGTGTGCGATGCGCTGCGCAAGGAAGGCAACGACGTGCCGATCCTCTTCCTCACGGCGCGGGCCTCGTCCGACGACCGCGTGCGCGGCCTCGCGCTGGGCGGCGATGACTATCTTTCCAAGCCCTTCGAACTGAAGGAACTCATCCTGCGCGTGCGGGCGATCCTGCGCCGCACCGAATGGTTCCGCAGCCCGTCGCCAGCCGGCGAGACGCTGACCCTGGGCAAGGCGTCCGTGGACTTCCGCACGAACCGCGCTCAGGTGGGGGAACGCAACTACGAGCTGTCTCCCAAGGAGACGATGATCCTGCGCTGTCTCGCGGAGCGGCCGGGCGAGGTCGTCTCGCGCGCCGAGATCCTGGACCGCGTCTGGGGCTACGACGCCTTTCCGACCTCGCGCACGGTGGACAATTTCATCGTGCGCCTGCGCCGCATCCTCGAAGCGGATCCGCGCGAGCCGCGGTACATCCACACCGTGCGCGGGAGCGGCTACCGGCTCACGCCGTAGATCGCGTGATCCGCGCGGGCGGGTCCGCGGGGATCGTCAGGTCCGCGAGGTCCAGAGCTTGTCGACGAGCTGGCGCGCGTGGTGATAGGCCTTGAACTCGTACGGCATCGTGAAGAAGCCGGTCTTCATCCGCCAGCGCGCCGAGCCGCCGAGCACCTTCTTCATGAGCGGGCTGCAGCGCACGTGGCCGTCGACCCATGGTGCGAGGAAGTTGAAGACGGACCAGTCGCGATGCACGCTTTCCGGGATCGCGCCCTTCCAGCTGTCGACCTTGTATTCGAACATGCTGCCCCAGGCGGCAGCCGTGGTCGGCGCCTCGTAGCCCTTGTCCAGCGCGTCCTGCCAGAGGTGCGCGCCCGGGATCGGGCGGTACGGGAAGACGTCGACGGACGCGACTTTGAAGGTGTTCTTGATCGTCCGCGCCTCGGCCAGCGTGGCACGCATCGACTCCTCGCTCTCGCCCGGGTAGCCGATGATGTAGCTGCAGCCCGAGATGATGCCGCGGCTGTCCATGCGCTCGATGGCGCGCAGGGCCTCGCCCGGCTTGATGCGCTTGCCGATGGCCTGCTGCATCTCCCAGCTCGCGGCCTCGATGCCGGTGGTCACGATGTGCAGCCCCGAGTCGCGGAGCAGGTCCATCGTCTCCTCGCTGTACTGGTTGATCTGCTTGATCTCTATCGTGGTGTTCCACGTGATGTTGAGGTTGCGCTCGATGAGTCCCTTGCTGAAGGCGTTGGTGCGCTTCTCGCTGACTCCGAAGTTCGCGTCCTGAAAGCGCAGGCCCGAGAACGGGTCCTTCAGCTTGATCTCCTCGATGTGATCGAGGAGCGCCTCCGCGGAGAGCATCTTCCAGCGGCGCTCGGTGAGCCCCGGCGAGTTGCAGAAGGTGCACGGCTCGGGGCAGCCGAAGCTGCTGTGGTAGCTGATGGCGGGGTAGGACGACCTGCCCGGCGGATCGGAGAAGCGGTGGCGGATGCCGCGCCCGTTGGGCGAAGACTCGATCGCGCACTGCCGGCGCTGTTCGGCGTAGTAGCGCTGCAGGTCGAGGAGTTCGAAGGGGGCTCGGGGGATGCCTTCGAAGCCCACCACCGGACGTCGCGGCGTGAAGACGATGTGGTCGTCGCGCAGCAGCGCGAGGCCATGGATGCCGTCGAGGGGCACATGCGCCTCGAAGGCGTCGAGCATCTCGCCGAAGGTGACCTCGCCCTGGCCGATGCACACGGCGTCCGCGGCCGCGCCGTTGAGAAAGAGCTCCGGCACCGCCGACGGGAACCAACCACCCCACCAGATGGGCAGGTGCGCATACTTCTCGCGCACCATGTTGCTGACCAGCACGCCGTCGAAGACCTGGTAGCCGAGGATGCACGAGCTGCAGAAAATGGCGGCATCCGCGCAGGCCTGCAGCACGCGCTCATGCGGGTTCTCCTCGACGATCGCGTCGATGAGCTCGACTTGCCAGCCGCGCTGCAGGGCCACGCCCGCGATCTGCATGAGCTCCAGCGGGAGCAGATCGGCCGAGACGAGCTCGCCCTTTCCAGGGTCGCCGCGGTACGGCAGGTACATGACGATTTTTTTGGACTTCATGGTGCTCGTTACCGTGCCCGTGTTCGTGCCGAAGCCCCTCCGTGCCCGAGGTGGCGTGGCGGCCGAAGAGAGTGCACGCGGGGGCTGCGCGAGAAAGGCGTCGAAGTCTACCATCAGGGGACGCGGCACGATCCGACGGGGGGCTATCGACTCGCGCCGGGACCCACCATGAGGGCCTGCGGCGCCGGTTCGGGCTCCTCACTCTCCGCGGAGCCGACCGGTTCGCGGAGCCGACCGGAGCGTCCGCTGAAGGGATCCGGTGCCGCTTTGGCTCGTTTGAGGCGGCGCTGCAACCTCGGCGCGGTGGCCCGCTACCACGCCGTGACCGTTCGAGGCGCTTCGACTCGATGTGGAAGCGAACGGTGCGCTCGTCGAGCTGGTAGCGACGTGGCGTGTCGGTCGTGGTCGCGCGGGGACGCCGTCGGGAGACAAGCATGAGTGTGTGGCGCATCGTCGTGGTCCTGCTGTGCCTCTTCGCGTCGGCGCGGGCCGCGGCGGATCCGGCGCGGGACCAGGCGGCCGACGCCCTTGTCGCGGCAGCCTTCTCGGACGTGGACGGCGCCGCGGCGCTGCCCGCCGGCGGGCGCGAGCTGTTCGCCGCGGTGCTCGCCCGACCGCTCTTTCTGCACGGTGAGGCCGGGCCCTTCGATGTCTACGTCTGCCAGTCGGACGGGCTGAAGAAGGCGGCGGATGCCAGGAAGGCCCTGTCGAAGGCTCTGGAGGGGCTGGCTCCGCTGGCAAAGCTCCTCGAGCGCGAGTTCCCCGGCGGCGGCACGGACGACGGCTCGTCGGACGGCTCGTCGGGCGCCGCCGCGCATGGGCTGATCAGCGGCCAGCGCTTCACCGTCGTGCTCACGTCGGCACGCGCTGCAAAGAAGGAGACCGCCTTCGATCAGGTCGTCGCCTTGCTCGACCGCTGCGAGGACGGCGGCTTCTCCGGCTACAAGCCCGACCTGCCGGTGTGGAGCGCCGACAAGCGCAGCGCAGACAACGTGTGCACGTGGGAGGTCGCGGCCTTCAATCTTGCGCACCAGGCCATCGCGGAACAGGACACCGATTGGTTCGCGCACGGACTGGGCTACTCGATGGCGCTCATGCTGAGCAGTCGCATGCTCTATCGCGGCGCGTCGGGGCCCGTGCCGCCGTGGCTGCTGCAGGGACTGACCGACGAACTGGACATCGAGGCCTACGGCCGCGCCTGGGTGGCCGCCGGCGAGAGCAGTTCCTGGACGACGGTGACGAAGGGCTGGTCCCGTGCCGGGTGGGAGGGCTTCGTGCCCGAGGGCGGGCATCCGCCGCCGCCGGTCACCGGCCCGCCGCCGGGCAATCGCACGGAGCGCTTCGAATCGAAGATCGCCAGCGACGCGTGGCTCGAGCGCGGCAAGAGCAGCACGCGATACTGGAGCGACCTCGTCGCGGACCTCAAGTCCGAGGCGCCCGTGAGCCTTGCCTCGATGGCCGCCGCGCAGACCTTCACGCCGCGCGATCGCGCCTGGGCGCGCTGCGTCATGCACCTGCTGCTCGACATCGGCCGCCCCGACGCCCCGGGACAGCCCTCGGCTCAGCCGGGCCTGCTGCGTTCGCTGGACCGCGAGAGTCAGCGCGCACGCAGCGGACTGCTCGACGGCGAGCCTCTGCCGCGCACCATGGCGCGCGTGCTCGGCACGAAGGTGCTGGACGCGCCGGTGGCGCAGAGCGTCGAGGACTTCCTGGCGGACATCGAGCGCCCCGAACTCGCAGCGCGCCTGGTCGAGTGGGAGGCCGAGCCGGTGCTCGAGATGCAGGAGCTGGCGGCGGAGGCGGACTGGCTCTACGGGCAGACGCAGTTCGACAGCCGCACGCGTCTCGCCATCTTCACGCTCATCGCGGAGATCGAGAACTACCGCGAACTGCGCCAGTGGGAACTGCTCGGCGTCCGCCTCGACGCCGCCACGCGCGCGGCGCTGGGCACGAGCAAGTCCTACCCGCAGGACGCCAAGGCGCGAGCCGCCGCGGCCACGGCCTTCCGAGCGGCGCTCGCCGACGGCTGATGTTCGACCGCTGATTCCCGGTGCCCGGTGCCCGGAGCGCGGTGCCCGGAGCGCGGTGCCCGGTGCCCGGTGCCCGGTGGCGGTGCCCGGTGGCGATGCTTGCACGCTTGTCCCGTGCGTGCGGAATTGCTCGCATCGAAGCGAGGAAGCTTTCGCCCTCGGGCCGTGCGGACGGGCTGTCGGGCGGTGCCGGCGACGAGTTCCTGGCAGCCGCAGGGGCCAGGGCTCGGCCTGAGGCGGAGCCAGGGCCGGATCCGTCCACATCCGAGCGCAGCGATGCCTGCTCAGGCGTTTGGCCAGCGACTTGCGATGTGTGCAGACGTGCGCTGGCGCTGCGCGACAGATTGCAGCGGCCAGCGGCGCGCCCACACCGCCCGGAGCATCCCCACGATGGACGTCTCAGACATCCTGTCTCGTGGTCTCGTCACCACGTCCCCCGATGCGCTCCCCGGCGATGCGCTGCTGCTCATGGACAACGAGGACGTGCGCCACCTGCCCGTCGTCGAGGACGGTCGGCTGGTCGGCGTGATCTCGGATCGCGACCTGCTCGATGTCGTCGGGTGGATGCCCGGTCTGGCTCCCGACAGGCCGCAGCCGACAGGCACCGTGCGCATCCGCGACGTGATGCACGCGGACCCGACGACCGTTTCGCCGCAGGACACCGTGATCACCGCCGCCGTCCGGATGACGCTGCAGAAGATCGGCTGCCTTCCCGTGGTGGAGCGGAATCAGCTCGTCGGCATCATCACCGAGAGCGACCTGCTCCACGCCTACTGGCGCGGTTGCCGCGACGGCGACATCGACCTCGAAGCCGATGACACCATCGACCACCTCATGACGCGGCACATCTTCTCGATCACGCCAGCCACGCTGCTCAAGGAGGCCGTGGCTAGGAGCCACGCGCTGCGCGTCCGGCACCTGCCCGTGGTGGACGACAGGCGCCTGGTGGGCATCGTCTCGGACCGCGACCTGCGTGCGGCGCTCGGCGCCGGCCAGCAGGGGGAAGTGCCCGTCGCGGACTTCATGTCGACGAACGTGGTGACCGTGGACCCTCTGGAGCGCATCTCCCGCGCTGCGGAGCTCATGCTGAACCACAAGATCAGCGCGCTGCCCGTGGTCGTGAATGGCCGCCTGACAGGCATCCTCACCCTGACCGACATGCTGGACCACTGCATCGAGACGCTGCGGGAGCCGGAGCCGCGCGCGCGGCGCTGACGGGTGTCGCGAGCCAGCCAGGCGGCACGCCCGGATCGGGCGTGAGGCGTCCGGGACGGGCCGGAGGTAGAGTGCCGCGCCATGTTCGCCCTCGACCTGCCGGTGCAGACGCCCGCCGAGCCCATGTACGTGACTTCGCTCACGGAGCTGGCCTGGTTCGGCATCCTGATGGCGCTCACCATGTCGGTGCACGGCGTCGGCATGATCTTCACGCTGCGGATCAGCTCGGCGTTCAGCCATCATTTCAGGACATGGAAGCCCTTCCTCGTCGGGCTGAGCAGCATCATCGTCGCGAGCTGGATGATCGTGCTCGTGCACCTCACCGAGGTCTTCGTCTGGGCGTCGTTCCTGCTGTGGAAGGACTGCATGCCCAATTCCAGCACGGCGTATTACTTCTCGCTGCTCGAATACACCACGCTGGGCAGTGACCTGAACCTCCCGTTGCGCTGGCGCATGCTGAAGGGCGGCCTCGCGATCGCGGGACTGCTGACGTTCGCGTGGTCCACGGGCGTCCTGCTGATCCTGGCCAAGGATCTTCAGGACAACCAGATGCGGAAGTTCGAGTTCCGGCGGAACAAGGGGCGCGAGCGGCAGGCAGCGGCGGAGAAAGATGCGCCCCGTGCCTGACGGCATCGCATGACCGGAGAGGAGTTCGCATGACGCCGCGCGCACGTTCGCTGTGGGGGCTGCTGCTTGCCATCGTGCTCGTGGCCGGCGTGCTCTTCGCTCTCCAGGTTCTGGAGGACCGGTCGCCGCCTTCTGGTGGTGAGCTGTCCGCCGGCGGCGCAGGCAGTGCCTCGGGCAGCGGCTACCCGGCCGGCGCCCGCGTCGAGCAATACGAAATGATGCTGGCCGACCTGAACATGGAGAACGGGCCGGCCGATGGCGGCGGCCACGCGGAGCTTCTGTCGCAGCCGGATCCGTCCGCGGTGCGCGGCAGCGCGGCGACCTACGTGCTGCAGTACACCGCGGGACCGCTCGGCATCGTCGACGGCGGCGCGATCTTCTTCCAGGTCTCGCCCTTCTGGGGCTGGACCACGCCCGAACCGACGGTGCCGTCGGGCGACTACGTCATCGGCAACACCTCCGTGACCTGCGATGCCGAGGGCGTGGTGCTGGAGTGCGACACCGTCGCGCAGCAGTGCATGGTCATCCGGATCGGCGCTGCCGCGTTGCCCCCGGGCGCGACGATCCGCGTGGAGTACGGCGTTCCGCCGACGGGCCCGGGCCTTCCGCCCGGCATGCCGCCGCGCACGCGCGTGGACACCTACGCCGAGTCCGCGGAGGCCTTCTACTTCTGGGTGGACGGCGACGGCGACGGCACGCGCAAGCTCATCGACCGCGACCCGCATGTGGCCATCGGCCCGGGTCCCGCCGTGGATCTCGTGCTGCACGTGCCGTCGGAGGTCGCTGTCGGCGCCGAGTTCGACGTGGTCATCGCCTTCCTCGACGTGGTGGCAAACGCCGCGACCGACTTCACCGGCGAGGTCGCGCTCTCGGGTGACGGCCTGGAGCTGCCCGCGACGGTGAGCTTCGTCGCGGGCGATCGGGCCCGCAAGCGCGTGCACGGCAAGGCCGTGGCTGCGGGCATCCGTCGCGTGGTCGCCCGCATCGCGACGGCCGACGGCGGCGCAGCGGCCGAACGCCTCAGCAATCCGATGGTCGTCTCGGACACGTCGCGACGCGTGCTCTGGGCCGACCTGCACGGTCATTCGCAACTCTCGGACGGCACCGGCACGCCGCAGGACTACTACGACTACGCGCGCGACGTCGCGGCCCTCGACGTCGCCGTGCTGACCGACCACGACCACTGGGGCATGCGCAAGCTCGACGTGACGCCGGAGATGTGGGCGGACATCCGGGAGACGACGGCGCGCTTCAACGACCCCGGTCGCTTCACCACGCTGCTCGGCTACGAGTGGACCAACTGGCTCTACGGCCACCGTCACGTCCTGTACTTCGACGGCCAGGGCGAGGTGCTCTCGAGCCTGCGCCCGCCGACCGACACGCCCACCGGGCTGTGGGCGACGCTGCGCGAGAAGCACAGCAACGCGATCACCGTGCCGCATCACCCCGCAGGCGGGCCCGTGCCCATCGACTGGAACATCGCGCCCGATCCGGAGTTCGAACCGGTGGTGGAAATCGTCTCGGTGCACGGCAGCTCGGAATCGCCGGACACGCCGCACGCGATCTACTCGGCCGTCGACGGGCACTGGGTGCGCGATGCGCTGGCGCGCGGCTACCGGCTGGGCTTCGTCGGTTCGGGAGACTCTCACAACGGCCATCCGGGGCTCGTGCACCTGGGCTCACCGGCCGGCGGCGGCGTCGCGGCGATCCTCGCCGCCGACAACACGGCCGATGCGATTCACGCCGCACTGCTGGCCCGAAGCTGCTGGGCGACGAGCGGGCCGCGCATCGTGCTCTGGTTCAGCCTCGGCTCGACCGGCATGGGGGGCGTCGTGCCGGTGCCGCCTGCCGGGAAGGCTGCCGGTGACCCGGCCTACGTCGGCATCGCCCTCGGCGTGGAGAGCCTCGCGAGCCTGGAGCTGATCAAGAACGGCATCGTCGTCGCTCGAGCGGACGGCGCGGCCCCGCCGACGCCCGCCGGCCTTCCGGCCTCGGCCGCGCAGGGTGCCGCCTTGCAGCAGACCATCACGTGGCGCGACCCTGCGCGCAAGCCCGGCGATCAGGTCTACCTGCGCGCCATCCAGGTGGACGGCCACGCCGCGTGGTCGAGCCCCATTTTCAGCGAATGAGTCCCGCCATGACGCCCGCACCTCCCACTCGCGCCGAGTCCGCCGCAGGAGCCGGTGCAGGCGATCACCACACATCGATCGCGAGCATGGGCGAGTTGTCACGCCTCACCGGCGCCCCGGTCCGTCCCGTGGCGGACGTGCGCATCCTGCGCGACGGCGCGGACGCCTTCCCCGCGATGATCGAACTCATCGACTCGGCGAAGCGCGACGTCCTCTTCGAGAACTTCATCTTTGCCGGCGACGCCACCGGCCGGCGTTTCGCGGAGGCGCTCGCTGCCGCGGCGAAGCGCGGCCTCCAGGTGCGCGTGCTCTACGACCCGGTCGGCACGCTCATGGTCCGCGGCGGTTCCATCGCCCGCACGCTGCGCGGCAGCGGCGTCACCGTGCGCGCGTTCCGGCCGCTCTCGCCCATGGCGCCTTGGAGCTGGTTGCGCCTGCGGCACCGCGATCACCGCAAATCGCTCATCGTCGACGGCGAGTCCGCCGTCGTCGGCGGGCTGTGCATCTCCGACAACTGGTCACCCTCCACGCATGGTGGCCACGGCTGGCGCGACACGGCGCTGCTGGTGCGCGGCACGGTGGTGGGGGACGTGGCCTGGGCCTTCGAGGCCATGTGGCGGCGTGCGAACGAGGAACTCGTCGCGCTGCCGGAGGTGCCGCGCGACGACATCCCGGTGCCGGTGGCCGTGGTGGCCGCGGACCAGCCGGGGGCGAAGCGCGTGGCGGGGCTCTACACCTGGCTCGCGGGCCGGGCGCAGCGGAGCCTGGAGATCACGGACGCCTACCTTGTGGCGCCGCCGTCCCTGCTGTCGGCCTTCGAGGCGGCCGCGCGGCGGGGCGTGGAGGTGCGCCTGCTTCTTCCCGGCCGCAACAATCATCCGATGGCCGGCGCAGCGGCGCGCCGCATCTACCAGCGGTTGCTCGCTGCGGGCGTCCACATCTACGAGTGGGAGGGCGTCATGGTGCACGCCAAGACCGCCGTGGTGGACGGCGAGGTGACGCTCGTCGGCTCGAGCAATCTCGACCCGCTCTCGATGCACCGCAACTACGAGCTGAATCTCGTCGTCGTCGATCCGGTCACCGGCGCAGGCATGCGCGACATGTTCGCGAGGGACCTCACCGGTGCGCGTCGCGTGGTGCCCGCCGAGTGGGGCCGGCGCCCCCGCTGGCAGCGCTTCGCGGAGAGCATGGCCGTCGTCTTCGCACCCAATCTCTGAGTTGGACAACACCCCGCGGTCCGACGGTATAGTCGCGCCCCGCCGCCGGATGGAATTCCGGCGGACCACCCCGCTTCGACAGAGGCTCAGGAGTCCGATGAGAAGTCTCACCCGCACGCTCGCCCTGGCCGGTCTCCTTGTCCTGGGCGCCTGCGCGTCGTCGAGCAGCGCCGGTGTGCCCAGGTGCACCTGCGGCACGACCGCAAGCGCCGCACACGGCTGCCAGAACCCCGTCTGCGTGTCGGGCCATACCAACCCGGACAACCCGAAGTGTCATTGCGGCCCGATCATCGTCCCCAAGGCCGGCAACGGAGGAAACTGAACATGCATCGCACCGCACTTGCCGGGCTGGCGTGGAGCCTCTGCCTGGCGCTGACCGCCACGGCCGCTGCGCAGGACACCGTCATCACGATGAAGTCCGGCGACACCTACACGGGTCAGGTCCTCTCGGACAACGGCAAGGAACTCATGTTCCGCACGAGCGCCGGACTCGAGCTCGGTCTGCCCCACTCGGAGCTTTCGCCGGCAACGACCTACCAGATTTCTCTCGGGCTCATCGACAAGACCGACGGGCACGGACAGATGCTGCTGGGAGACGAGGCGATGGCTGCCGGGCTGTGGGCCCAGGCCAAGCTCCACTACCACCAGGCCGTGGAAGCCGATGCCTCGCTGGAAAGCCAGTTCAACGCGAAGATGACCGCACTGAGCAACGCCACCGGCGCCGCCCTGCTGGGCGAGGCGAAGCAGAACGTGCAGGGGGGCGACAAGCCCGGCGCCTTCACGCACCTGTCGCAGCTGCTCACCGAGGTGCCCCACGCGGCGTGCGCCCCGGAGGCCAGCCAGCTGCTGGAGACGCTGCACACGGCCGTGGCCGCCCAGCGGCAGGCGACGCAGAAGGCGCAGCGGTCGTCCGAGATCACGGAGGCGCTGGCGCCGGCCGAGCAGGCCTACCAGACCAGCCTGCGGCTCGTGAAAGAGGGCCTGCAGGCGGGCTCCGACCAGAGCACGGCCATCGACAAGTTCAAGGCCGGCGTGTCCAGCGGCAATGACGGACTCACCCGCCTCAAGAGCGTGAACGAGCAGAACAGCAACACGCCCGGACTGGCGCAGGCGGTCGCGCAGTTGAACACTGAACTCGTCGCGCAGGTCGTCAACGCCGACATCCAGCTCGCCAACGTCTACAACGTGCGCTCGTCGTACATCGACGCATCGGGTGCCGTGAACTCCGGCCTGGCGCTGGACCCGAAGAACGAGCAGCTGCTCGCGCTGCGCAGCGAGATCGCGTCGAATTCCGCGTCGAGCGGCAGCTGCTACGGGCCGTGGGTCGGCCGACGCTCCGGGCCGGTGGCCACTCCGTACCGGCGCTGACCGACCGGCGTGCGCAGCGCCTCATTCAGGTGGCGGCGCCGCGACGAGCTCCTGAAACTCGGGGCGCTCGCGCAGCGTCGCGAAGTCGGGTCGCGTGCGCAGCCGCTCCAGGTCCGTGTAGCCGCTGTCGAGCGCGGCCCGCAGCGTGACCAGCGCGCGCTCCTCGAACTCGCCGCGCAGCGCATCGCGCTCCCCGGCCGGCCGGTCGTCGGCGTCGCGTGCGGCGACGGCGGCGCGCGCCAGCGTCTCCAGCGCCTGGTACAGCACTTCCGGGCGCTGGCCGGCGCGGCTCAGTGACTCGTCGAGCGTGGCAAGGGCCTCGTCGAGGTCGCCCCGCGCGCGCTGCACGTCGGCGAGCTGGCTGAGCGCGGCCGAGAGCTGCCCGCTCACGCCTGGATCCTCCGGGAAATCCTGCTGCGAGGCGCGCCCGGAGGCGACACCGGATTGCGCCTCGACCAGCGCCTCGTCCAGTTCGCCCAGCGACAGATGAATGGCAGACGCGATGCCGTGCGCTGCGCCGAGATAGAAGGGGATGTCGCTTCGCTCGGGTTGTTCGGCCGCGAGCCGCTCCAGGCGCGTCACGGCCTCCCGCGCGATCGGCTGCGCCTCGGCGAAGCGCTCCTGGATGCCCAGCTCGGTCACCAGGTTGAGCTCGATGATCGAGCAGCGCATGCCGTAGTCGGGGTTCTCCGGAAATTCGCGGACGAGTCCGCGCGCCAGGCTGCAGCCTCGTTGCAGCGTGGCCTCGGCCAGCGCGCGGTCGGAGCCCGCGCTCAGGACATTGCCGTAGTTCGAGGCGCATTCGAGCGCCCTGTTGCGCAGCGAGTCGTCCGTCGCATCGATGGCGAGCAGTTGCTCGAAGCTGGCCCACGCCTCGGCCAGCAGTCGAGTGGCCTCGTCGTTGCGGCCCGCATTCGAGCAGATGAGCGAGGCCTTGTTCAGCGCGTCGGCGCGGAGCGAGGCGTACTGCGTGTCCGACGGCCGGGCCGCAGCCACGGGCGCCAGCAAGTCGGCGGCGCGCCGGTAGTGCGCCAGGGCTTGGGGCCCGGCGCCCTCCTGACTGGCGAGCAGGCCGAGGCCGACGAGCGCGCTCGCGTGGTCGAAGACCCACTCCGGAGGCACCGTGACCTCGGCCGCGAGCTGTTCGAGCAGTTCGGCCGCTTCGCCCCAGTGCAGCGCGGCGTCGTCGTTGCGCGCCTGCTGGTAGTCCAGTCTGGCCAGTTCGCAGAGCGCGGCGGCGTACTCGTGCCGGGCCTCGGGCGTCGCGCCGGGGCTAGCGACCAGCGCCTGCAGTTCGGCCAGCGATTCCTCGAAGAGCGGACGTGCCTGGTCGTCACGGCCCAGTTCACGAAGGAGCATCGCGATCGATCGGTGCGTGCGGCCCTGCTCGCGACGCAGGCCGGCATCGACGGGGTAGTCGGCCTCCAGCTCGCGATAGAACTGCAGCGCGCGCTCGAGCAGCTTGCGGCGGACGGGCTCCAGTTGCGGCACGCCGCGCAGGTCGTCGGCGCCGACCGTCGTGAGCATCTCGTCGACCGCGGAGAGCGTGCGGTCGAAGGAGCGCTCGGCGAGCTGGCGCTGGCGCTGCTCCTCGGCCAGCGAGCGCTGCAGATCCTGCAGGGTCGCGTCGAGCCGGGTGTTCGTGGCATGCAGCTCCGCGTTGAGCGACTTCTCGGTCTCGGCCGCGCGTTGCTGCACGAGGGCGTAGCCGAGCGGCCCGCCGATCAGCAGCAGCGCGAGCAGCACGACGGCAGCCGCGCCGGCCGGGTTGCGCTGCGTCCAGCGGAGCAGCTTGTGCGCCGCGCCCGGGCGACGCGCCGCGATGGGGCGCAGGGCGAGCACCGCGCCGAGGTCCTGCCCGAAGGCGGCTGCGGTCGCGTATCGCCTTGCCGGCTGAAGCGCCATGGCCGCCTGGCAGACGGTCTCCGCATCACGCGGCACGGCCGCGTTCAGGTCGCGCAGCGCCGGGCAGCGGCCTTCCAGAATCCGGCGACGCGTGTCCTCCTCGTCGGCGCCCGAGAACGGCGCGCGCAGGGCCAGCATCTCGTAGAGCGAGGCGCCAAGGGAATACACGTCGCTGCGCGCATCGATGGCGGCGTGGTCGCCGCGCGCCTGCTCCGGGGACATGTAGGCGAGGCTGCCGAGGTGACTGCCGGTGCGCGTGACGCGCGTGCTGCCCGCTGCCTGAGCCAGGCCGAAGTCGAGCAGCAGCACGCGGCCGTCGGGCGTGAGCATCACATTGCTGGGCTTCACGTCGCGGTGCAGCACGCCGCGTTCGTGCGCGTGCTGCAGCGCCTCGGCCACCGCCTGCGCGATGTGCAGGCAGGCCGCCGACCAGGAGCCGCCGAAGAGGCGCCGGGCAGCCTCGCCCGAAGGCGTTGCGGCGCCTGCCGTGGCCGGTGTCGTGTTCGCCGGACGCGCCGCCATCAACTCGAGCAGAGCGCGGTGCAGGTCGGCACCCGTCAGCCGGGCGGGCTCGTGGCCGGAGAGCGCGTCGAGCAATTCGTGCAGTGTCGCACCCTGCACGAGGTCCATCGCGAACCAGGGGATGCCCCCCTCCTCGCCGCCGGTGAGCACCGGTACGATGCCCGGGTGAGCCAGCCGCGCCACCGCCTCGACCTCGCGCCTGAAGCGCTCGCGTGCGCCGCTGAAGTACAGCAGCTCCGGGCGGATGAGCTTGAGCGCGACCTGCCGGTGCAGCGCGGTCTGTTCGGCCAGGAAGACCACGCCCATGCCGCCGCCGCCGAGGCGCGCGATGAGCCGGAACTCGCCGAGGCGCTCCGGGAAGCGGTCGTCGTCGCCGCCGCTGCCGTGCGGGCGGGTGCCGTCCAGCAACCGGTTTCCGAGCAGGCCGACGTCGCCGAGGCGACCGACCAGCGAGCGCAGCGCCGCGGCCCGGTCGGGGTGCTCGCTGCACAGCGCCTCGAGGGCGGCCGGCCCTTCCTGCTCCATGCGCGCCAGGCACTGCACGACCAGCTCGCGCAGCGGAGCGCCAGCGCTGTCGGGGTTGTCCTTGCTCTCCACGCCGGAGCCTCCTCGAGCCGCTGCACGACCGCGGGAGAGTCTAGGTGAACGCGCGCGGCCCGGCCAACGACAGCGGGCCGCTCGTGGAGCGTGCCAGTCGCGGCGACCTCCCGGCCGTCGAGGAATTGCTGGCACGGCACGTCCCCGGGCTGCGCGCCTACGTGCGGCTGCGCTGCGGGCCCGTGCTGCGCGCCAAGGAATCGGCGAGCGACATCGTGCAGTCCGCGTGCCGCGACGTGCTGCAGAACATCGGGCACTTCCACTACGGGGGCGAGGCGGGTTTCAAGGCGTGGCTTTACGAGGCCGCCACGCGCAAGCTCCTCGACCGCGCCGAATACTGGGGGGCCGCCAAGCGGAACCCCGCGCGGGAGCAGGCGCCCGGCGCGGGCCAGGACTCGGACGACGAGGGCCGCCTCGCCGACGTCTACCGCACGATGTGCACGCCCAGCGAGGCCGCGATGGGCCGCGAGTCGCTCGAACGCATCGAGCGCGGCTTCCTGCTTCTGACCGAGGACGAGCGCGAGGTCGTCGTGCTCGCGCGACTGGTCGGCCTGTCGCACGCGGAGATCGGCGAGCGCCTCGGCTGCAGCGAGGGCGCGGCGCGCCTGCGCCTGTTCCGCGCGCTGGCCGCGCTGGCCGAGGTGATGGACGGAGGCGAGTCGGCAGGCGGCGCCTGAAGCCGACCGGCACGTGAAGCGCGGTCCGGCCGTGCGTATCCTCGCCGCGCATGCACCGACTCCAGCCCGCTTTCGCGCTCCTGCTCGCGCCCGCGCTCCTGCTCGCGCTCGGCGCCTGCGCCGGCCCGAGGGCCTCGCCGCCCGTCACGCTCACGTACCTCGGCGTCGCGGGCTGGTCGCTCACGGACGGGCTGCACACCGTCGTCGTGGATCCGTACTTCTCGCGGCCGGCGCTCGACGGGGGCGTGCCGGTGATCCCGGACGAGGACGCGATCGCGCGGCACTCGCCGGCGCGCGCGGACCTCGTGCTCGTGGGGCACTCGCACGTGGACCACGTGCTGGATGCGCCGGGCGTGGCGGCCCGCAGCGGCGCGCAGCTCGTCGGCAGCGTGTCGACGGCGCACTATGGCCGCGCCTGCGGCCTGCCCGCGGACCGGATCATCCCGGTGAAGGGCGGCGAGGACTACGCCTTCGACGGCTTCTCGGTGCGCGTGATCCCCGGCCTGCACAGCGCGCTGGACGACAAGCACGTCTACGGCGCGGACGACCTCATCGCCGCCGACGTCGTGCTGCCCATGCCCTTCGCGGACTTCGGCGAGGGCGGGACTCTCGACTATCTCGTGCGTCTCGGCGGGCACGAGGTGCTCTTCATCGGCTCGGCCAACTACATCGAGCGCGAACTGGCCGGCCTGCGCCCGGATGTCGCCGTCGTGGCCACGGGCCTGCGCGATGAGGTGCACGACTACGCCGGCCGGCTGATGGCCGCACTGGGCGCGCCGCCGCTCGTGCTGACCAGTCATTTCGACGCGTGGCGGGCCCCGCTCGGCGAGCCGCTGTCGGCGACGACGCGCGCGGATCTCGCGGCGTTTCAGGCCGAGATCCGCGCCGTCGCGCCGGCCACGCGCGTGGTCATCCCCGTGCCGCTCGTGCCCATCGAGCTGTAGCCGTGCGAGAAGGGCATGGCTGTGGAACCTGGACGAGCCGGCCGAGTACGCTCGCCTGATGCTCGCCCCGTCGCGCCCGCCGAAGTGGATGTGGGTCTGGGTCGGACTCTGCTGCGTGGCGACCTTCTTCTGCAAGCTCGCGATCAACGCGCCGCGCACCGGCCTCAATCACGGCGACGTCTCCTTCTACTACACGGTGGCGCAGAACCTCGTCGAAGGCCGCGGCTTCAACATCGACTACATCTGGAACTTCTGGGACCACCCGCAGGGCTTTCCGACGCCCAGCAACGTGTGGTGGATGCCGCTGCCGTCCCTGCTCTGCGCCATCGGCATGTGGGTGGGCGGCACGAGCTACGCGGTCGCGCAGACCACGATGATCGTCATCACTTCGGTGCTGCCGCTGCTGATCTGGCTGCTGGGCTGCGAACTCTTCATCGACCGTCGCGTGGCGCTGCTGGGCGCGACCTTCGCCACCACCTTCCACCTGTTCATGGACCAGCCCTGCGCGCCGCTGTCGCACGGACCCTACCTGGTGCTGGCCACGCTCTCGCTGTGGCTCGCCGTGCGCTCCGTGCGGGACCCGCGCTGCCTGTTCTGGGCGGGCGCTGCCATCGCGCTCACGCAGCTCGCGCGCAGCGACGGCATCCTGCTCTTCGTCCCGCTCGTCGTCGCGCACGTCGTGCACCGCAGCCGGCCGGGCTGGAAGCGCGTTGCGCTCGTGCCGCTGGGCTACGTGCTGCTGATGTCGCCGTGGTGGGTGCACAATCTCGAAGTGCACGGTGCGCTCATGCCGGGCGGCTCATTCCGCGCGGTGTTCATGCGCGATTACGAGCAGTGGTACTCGCTGCCCGAGAGCGTCACGCGCGAGAGCTGGCTCAAGGACGGCTGGGACCCGGTGCTGCAACTCAAGGGCGTGGTGTCGATGCGCAATCTGGAGACCGCGGCCACCGGCATGGTGTCGGGCGCGGCCGATCGCGAGGGCGCCTGGAATCACCCGGCCCTCGTTGCGCTGCTGGTGCTGTCGTGGATCGGCCTGCTCACGACCTTCCGCCGCGTGTGCGTCGCCTTCTGGATGCTCTGGGCGGCCGAGTGGACCTTCTACTCGCTGGTCTTCACCGCCGTCGGACTCGAGTCGTTCCGCTCCGGCATGTTCAGCATCTATCCCGTGCTGGTCCTGTGCGCGGCCTCGGGCCTGCTGCTGGCGACGCGACTCCTGCTCCTGCCGCTGCGGCGCGTGCTGCCGGCAAGCTGGCCGGACGCGCGCGTGCCGTTCGCCGTCGCCGTCGTCGTGTGCGGCGTGCTCGCGGTCGGACAATACCGGTTCGGTGTGCTGGGTCTCGCGCGCAAGGCGCGTGGCATCCAGGAGCTGAACAACTTCTACACGGCCTTCGATCGCCGCGTGATCCAGCGCTACGGACTCCAGGACGCGGTCATCATGGCGCGCGACGTCCATGAGCTGAATGCGCTCACCGGCCTGCGCTGCGTGCAGATCCCATACGAGCCGGAAGCCGTGATCCGCGACGTGGCGCAGCGCTACGGCGTCACGCACCTGCTGCTCATGGGCGATCCGGGCGCGCCGTCCATGCGGCCGGCGCTGGACAGCATCGACCGCAATCCGCACTTCGCGCTGGTGGAGGGGCCGGCGCGCGCCTTCGGGCAGACCTTCCGCCTCTACCGCTTCGTGGACGAGCGTTGAGGCGTCGCCGCCGCGGCGCTCCCGCGCGCTAGACTCGCCCGCATGTCCGAGGTCGCGCCCATGTCTCCGCCGGACCCGCGGCAGCAGCCGGCACGAGAGGCCGCGCCGGGCCCGGACGGCGACCTCGATCCATCACCCGCTCCAGGCACGCCCGTCGCACGCGGGCCGGTGCTGCGCCAGCTCGTGCTGCTCTGCGCGGGCGTGGTGGCGGGACTCTTCGCCTTCGACCTTGCGCTGGGCTGGCTGGATGAGGCGCGCGATCTGTCCGGGGAACCGATGCACCAGGCCGACCCGGAACTGGGCTGGACGGTCCTGCCCGGTTTCCGCAACGCCAAGACGACGATCAGTTCGCTGGGGTTGCGCAGCCCCGAGATCCCGGGCACCGCTCCGCGCGACGAGCTGCGCATTCTCGGTGTCGGCGCGTCCACAGTCTTCGGCGCGGGCAAGGGCGGCCCCGACATGGATCACACGTGGTCGGTGTATCTGGAGGCCGAGTGCGCGCGCCGCTTCCCCGGCCACTGGCGCGTGCTCAACGGCGGCGTCATGGGCTACTCGGCCGTGCAGGCCGCGCGTCGCGCCATCCGGCTGATCCCGCTCGTCCAGCCCGACCTCGTGCTGCTGTTCGTGGCGCCCGGTTCGCAGATGCTGCTCGACCCGTCGTCGACGCGGCATTACGTGCACGTGGGTGTCGACCTGCTGCCGCTGGACATCGCCAGCGTGTGCCCGCAGCCGTTGCTGCCGCTGGCCGCGACGGTGCACGGCGCCCTCACGCATTCGTCGATCTACAGGCGCTACCGCGCCCGGGCCTCGGACCAGGGGCGCCGCTCGGCGGAGATCGACAAGTTCGTGCTGTCGCGCGCGACGCTCGCGCCCGGTCTCGCCGAGGTGGTGGAGCCCATGCTGGAGCGCACGTGGGACGAGCTGGAAGCGCTGGCCCTCGCCGCCCGCGCGCAGGGCGTCGCGCTGCGGGTGGTGCTGCTCTACGAGCCGTACATGGACAGCGACGAGGCCTGGCGCGCGTATCTTCACGGGAACGCCGCGGCCGGAGCGCCGCCCGTGGGCACGCCGCGTGAGCAGTCTCTCGACGCGCTGCGCGAGGCCTGCGAGCGGCGCGGCATCACCTGCTGGTCGCTCGGGGACGTGATCACGCACATCGGCTCCGACCATCGCCGCTTCACCTGCGACGACGCGCACTGGTCGCCGGAGGGACACGCGGCGGTTGCCGAGGGTCTCGCGGAGCTGCTGGCCGCCGACCCCGCGCCCGACGCCGACACGGCGCCCGACGCCGACCCCGCGCCCGCCGCCGTCCGTGCGCCCGACGCCGGGGGAGCGCCCGGCGGTCACGCGAAGGGGGACGGCGCCGGCGCCGCCCTGATCGAGTCGCTCCAGCGCGCGCGCGCCGCGCGTCCGAGGGACTGATCGCGCATGGCGTTTCACAGCTGGCACTACGGACTGCTGCTGGTCACGACGCTGCTGCTGTACTGGAGCTGCGCGAACCGGCGCGCGCTGCGCACGTGGTTGCTGCTGGGCGCGAGCCTCCTGTTCTACGGCGCCTTCGAGCCCTGGTTTGTCTGGCTGCTCGTGTTCTCCACGCTGCTCGACTATCTCGTCGGCCGCTTGCTCTCGCGCCTGTCGAGCCCCCGCGGCAGGCTCGTCGCGCTGTGCTGCAGCCTCTTCGGGAACCTCGGGCTGCTGGCGTACTTCAAGTACAGCGCGTGGATCGCGGAGCTGTGCGCGCCACTGCAGGCCGCGCTGGGCACGCACGTGCCGCTCATGGAGCTGGCGTGGACCGACAAGGTGCCGGTCGGCATCTCCTTCTACACCTTCCAGACGCTGTCCTACACGATCGACGTCTACCGCGGCACGCTCGCGCCGCAGCGCAGCGTGCGCGACTTCGCTTTCTTCGTGAGCTTCTTCCCGCAGCTCGTCGCAGGGCCGATCGTGCGCGCCAGGGACTTCCTGCCGCAGATCTCATGGAAACCGCGCTTCGACAAGCAGCGCCTGCACGACGGGCTCTGGCGCATCGGCATCGGCCTCGCGAAGAAGACCCTGCTCGCAGACGTCATCGGCCGCACGCTCGTGGACCCCGTCTACACGCACCCCGAGAGCTACTCGGGCCCGCTGCACCTGCTCGCGATCTACGCCTTCGCCTTCCAGATCTACTGCGACTTCTCCGGCTACTCCGACATCGCCATCGGCAGCGCGCGGCTCTTCGGCTACGACCTGCTGGAGAACTTCAACGCGCCGTACCGGTCGCTCTCCATCCGCGAGTTCTGGCGACGCTGGCACATCTCGCTCTCGAGCTGGGTGCGCGACTACCTCTACTTTCCGCTGGGCGGGTCGCGCGGCAGCGAGTGGAAGGTGGCGCGCAACCTGATGATCACCATGGTGGTCATCGGTCTCTGGCACGGCGCCAGCTCTCTCTGGCTGCTCTATGGAATCCTTCAAGCGCTGGCGCTGATCTTCGAGCGCTGGCGGGAGCACGTGACGGGCGAGCCCTTCGCCACGACGCCGCTGCGCCGCGCGATGGCGTGGCTGGTCGCCTTCCATTTCACGACCCTGGCCTACGTGCTCGTCCGCGCCGGCGATCTGGGCAATGCCGGCGACGTGCTGACGCGCTTCGGCAGCTCGTGGGAGCTCGGCCGCTGGGGCTGGGTCGCGCTGGCCGGCGCCGTGCTGACGCACTTCCTTCCCGAGCGCTGCGTGGACGCCGTGCGCGCGCGGGTGCTCGGCCTTCCGACTCCCGCCGTGGGCGTCCTGCTGGGACTGCTGCTCGGCACGCTCTTCCTGGTGATCCAGGGGCAGACGCCGTTCATCTACTTCCAGTTCTGAGCGCGGAGAGCCGGTTCCAGGCGCGCGAGCGGACGTTATCGTGTGCGCTCATGCCCAAGCACACATGCTCGCTGCTCCTTGCCCTGCTCGCCGGACTCGCAGCGTGCGGTGACGAGTCGACGCCCGCGGGCACGACTCGCGACCAGGCCGGCACGACGGAAGCGGGCCGCGGAGGGCCGCGCGCGTCCTCGACGCCCGCCGAGGGCGGCCGGCCGCCCAGCATCGCGCTCATCTCCTTCGACACGCTGCGCGCCGATCACCTCGGCTGCTATGGCTACGACCGTTGGGGCGCCAGCATCTCGCCCGAGGTGGACGGCCTCGCGGCAAAGGGCGTGCTCTTCGAGCGGTGCTGGGCGCCGCGCGGCCAGACGCGTCCGTCGCTGTCGTCGATGCTCAGCGGCAAGTATCCGATCACGACGGGACTGCGCGAGAACCGGCTCACGCTGCTCGACAGCCATCGCACGGTCTTCGAGGACCTGCACGACGCGGGTTATCAGGTGGGCATCTTCCTGGCCAACTTCGACACGGAGAACATGGGCGGGCGCTGGGCCTTCCGGGGTGCGGACAAGGCCTTCCAGGGCAAGCGCGCCGACGACACGGGCGACGCGGGGCAGATCGAGCGGCTCTGGGACGAGCGCACGGAGCAGGCGGCGCTCGAGTGGATCGCCACGATCGATCCCGCGCGGCCCTACGCACTGTGGGTGCACTTCTTCGACATCCACGATCCCTACAACCCGCCGCGCGAGTTCGACCTCTACGGTCATGCGCCGGATCTCCCCGCGGTGCTCGTGGCGCCCGACGAGAACTCGGGGCCGGCGCTCACGGAGCTGCTCTCGCAGATCACGCTCGGCGCGCATGAGCCGACGCCGCAGGAGATTGCGCGCATCACGGGCCTGTACGACGGCGGCGTGACCGCCACCGACGCGCGCCTCGGGCGCCTGCTCGACGCGCTCGATGCGGCGGACCTGAGCCGGCAGACCTGCTTCGTCTTCACCGCGGATCACGGCGAGGAACTCTTCGATCACAACCGCTACTTCTTTCACGACAGCTCGATCTACCCGGGCACGCTGCGCATTCCGCTCATCCTCGCGGGGCCGGGCCTGCCGGCCGGAGAGCGGCGCGAGGCGCAGGTGCAGAACCTCGACCTCGCCGCCACGCTGCTGGACATCGCAGGGCTGCCGGTGCCCGCCGACATGGAGAGCCGCTCGATCCTGCCGCTCGCGCGAGGTGACTCGACGGAACCGACGCGTCCCTTCGCCTTCATCGAGATGCAGGACATCCTGTACTGCGTGGTCGACAAGCGCTGGCTGTACGTGCACAACCCTCGCCACGCGCAGATGCGCAAGGCACCGTACTTCGGAACGCAGCACGCCTTTCCGATCGGCTGCTTCGAGGCCTACGACCTGCTGGCGGACCCGCTCGCGCAGCACGATCTGCTGGCGGGGCTCGAACCCGCGCTGCTCGGCACCGAGGCCGGCCTGCCGGAACACCTGCGCCCGCTGCGCGCGGCGCTGCTGCGCTGGCTCAACGAGCCGCAGCACGAGCGCGCCATGACCTGGCCGGGCGTCACCGCCGACGCGCTGCCCGACATGAAGGCGCTGGGCTACGTCGGCGGCGACGCGGAACGCAAGGACGTGCTCTTCCTCGAGGACTGCCGCGGCAGCCGCTGAGCAGCCGCCGAGCCGCGCCTGCGGAGTCAGTGTGGCAGCTGCCTGCGCTGGCTGCGCACTCAGTTGGACGCGGGCAGTCCCGTGCGCGGTCCGAGACCCCAGGGCGGCAGCAGCATGCCGGAGTCCGTCTTCACGTGCTCGGTGCCCAGGTATCCGAGCGCGCGCAACGCGTCGTCGCTGGCCGGGCGGGCCGACACGCCGCGCTCGTCGTCCGGCGAGTGCGGCATGGCGGCGTAGTGTGCTCGGAGCCCATCCAGCACCTCTTCCAGCGCGTGCCACTGCGCCTTGATGATCGGATCGCGCCCCGGTGCGCGAGAGGCCGGAGCCGTCTCGCCCGGGTCCGTCAGCAGGTTGAAGCACGTCGCTGACGACAGCCGGAAGCCCGCCTTCGGGTCATAGCGGGACACGATCAGCAGCTTGCTCTCGGGCCAGCGCAGCGACTCGCTCAGCACGAGCACCTGCTCGCCCTTCTCGGTGACGCGCCCGGTCAGCGTGCTGTAAACCGGCCGCCGCTCCAGGGCGGCGCCGTCCAGTGCGCCTCGCAGCGAACGGCCGCTCATCGTCGGTGGTGGCGTGACGCCGGCGAAGTCGAGCAGCGTGGGGGCGATGTCGGACAGGCTGACCTGGTCGGCCACGCTGATCACGGGGTTTGCGCTCCCCTCCGGTGCGCTGCCCGCAGGGGGCACGATGAGCAGCGGCACGTGCAGCACCTCGTCGAAGAGGCCATTGCGATGGCCGCGGTTGCCGTGTTCAAAAAACTCCTCGCCGTGGTCCGACGTGACCACGATGAGCGCATTCTTCAGCCGTCCGAGAGCCTCCAGCGAGGCGAGCAGCCGCCCGATGCTCTGGTCGGTGAAGGCGAGCTCGCCCTGGTACAGCGCGCGCAGGTGCTCGAGGTCCCGGTCGCTCACCTGCCGGTGGGGAGACTTCTGCGCATCGTAGACGCGCAGATCGGTGTAGTAGTCGCGCCCATCCATGTCGCCGTCGTAGTCGGGATCGAACCGGGTGTCGAAGGGCGCCGGGGGGATGTAGTCGTAGTGCGGGTCGAAGACGTGCGCGAAGACGAACAGCGGCTGGTCGGTCGGGACGCCCGGAAGATCCGCCTCGGCCAGGTCGGCGATGCGCGGTCCCACGATGGTGTCGGCGCCGAAGAATTGCGGCTCGCCCTCGCCCTCGCCCTCGCCCTCGTCCTCGGCCTCGCCCGACGCCGAAGCGGCCAGCCGGCCGTCCTTGTAGCTGTCGAAGCCACGCCGGAAGCCGTAGCGCGGATCGAGGTAGAGGCCCGAGAAGTAACCCATGGTGTGGTAGCCGCGCGCATGGAGCAACTCGGTCACGGTGGGTTGCAGGGCGTCGATGCCGACCCTGTCGGTCATCACGCCGTGCAGCGCCGGCGGGCTTCCGGTGAACATCTCGGCGTGCCCTGGAAGCGTCCAGCTGCTCCCGGACATGGCCTGTTCAAAGATGGTGCCGCGCTTCGCCAGCGCCGTGAGGTGGGGCGTCGCCTGCTCGTCGCGGAAGCTGAGAGCGTCGGCACGCGTGCTGTCGAGGGAGATGAGCACGATGTCGGGCCGACGGGCGGGCGCTTCGGGCCGCTCGGGTCTCTCGGGCGAGCAGCCCGGGGCCGCGCCGACGAGGGCCGCGAGCAGAGGTGCGACGTGCAGGAATCGTCTTGAGCGCAGCATCTCGCAGAGCATATCAGCGGTGTTGCAGCGACGCGTCCCCCCGCAACTTCGATAGTCTTGGGGCGTTAGCTTCTTGTCGACACGCGACCCGCACGTCCTCGTGCCGCCAGCCACTCCTGGGGATGTCCATGCGAATCCGACTTGCCACGCTGCTTGTCGGCATGCTTCTCGGCGCGCCGCTCGCGCTCGCCGGCACGACGGACCGGCCTCCCGCTGCTTCGCGGCCCAACGTGCTGCTCGTCGTCGCCGACGATCTCGGCGTGGACCGCGTGGCCTGCTATCGCGAGCACCCGGATCCGGGGCACACGCCCGTGATCGACAGTCTCGCCGCGAAGGGCCTGCTCTTCCGCCATGCGTGGAGCGAGCCGCTCTGCTCGCCGACGCGCGCCACGCTGATGACCGGCCAGTATTCCTTCCGCACCGGTCTCGGCACGATCATCAACTACGGGAAAGACACCGCCGAGCTGCCGCGCTCGCTGCCGATGCTGCCCCGGCTGCTGCGGCCCGTCTACTCCACCGCCGCCGCCGGCAAGTGGCACCTGTCCGCCGCGCACGGCACCGGGACGCATCACCCGCAACTCTGCGGCTTCGAGCACTTCCGCGGCTCGATGCAGGCCTTTCCGGGTGTCGTCAGCAACGCATACTCGAACTGGGATCGCACCGTGGACGGCAAGACCGCGCACTGCACCACCTACGCCACGACCTCCACCGTGAACGACGCGATCGAACTGCTGGGCGCCATGCCCGAGCCGTGGTTCCTGTACGTGGCCTTCAACGCGCCGCATACGCCGTATCACAAGCCGCCCGCGAATCTGCACAGCTTCGAGTTGCCCGAGAGTGTCGCCGACAACATTCCGATCCACATGAAGGCCATGACCGAGGCCATGGACACGGAGTTCGGGCGACTGCTCGCCAGCCTCTCGCCCGAGGAGCGCGCCCGGACCGTGATCATCTTCGTCGGGGACAACGGCACCGACCCGAAGGCGACCACGCCGCCCTTCTTCGTCCCGCATGCCAAGGGCACGATCTTCGAGGGAGGGGTCCGCGTGCCGCTCATCGTCTCCGGACCGGGCGTCGTCGCCGGCGCGGAATCCGCCGCGCTCGTGAACACCACGGACCTCTTCGCGACCATCCTGCAACTCGCGGGCCAGCCGGGCGCCGCGAAGGATTCCGTGAGCATCGTGCCCTACCTCAGCCATCCCGAGCTTCCGTCGATCCGGAGCTGGATTTACGCGGACATCTTCAAGCCCAATGGCCCGGGGCCGAAAACGGACTGGCGCCGCACGACGCGCGACGCACGCTTCAAGCTCGTCACGGCCCGTGGCGTGGACGGCAATGCGGTGACCTTCGAGGCGCTCTTCGATCTCGAGCAGGATCCCTTCGAACGGCTGAATCTCCTGAACGACGGGGAGCTCGGCGACGACGCAGAGGCTTCGCTGGTCAGCCTGCGCAGCGTCCTCGATCAGCTGCAGCCCGGGACGCGCTGACGCGGCACGTCGGCGATGGGGCGCCGGACGTTATCGTGGGCGACCATGACCACCTCCGTGTCGTCGTCGCCGCTGCTCCTGACCGCACTCCGCCGCCAGCCCACGCCGCGGCCGCCCGTATGGCTCATGCGCCAGGCCGGTCGCTACCTGCCGGAGTATCAGGCCGTGCGCCGGAAGGCGGGCGGCTTCCTCGCGATGGCGCGCGATCCCGCGCTCGCCGCGGAGGTCACGCTGCAGCCGGTGCGGCGCTTCGGCGTCGACGCGGCCATCCTCTTCAGCGACATCCTGCTGCCGCTCGCGGCGATGGGCATGGAGCTGCGCTTCGACGAGGGCCACGGCCCCGTGCTCCCGAAGCCGCTGCGCACGGCCGCCGACATCGAAGCGCTCACGCTTGCGGATCCCGCCGGGACGATGCCGTACGTCGGCGAGGCGCTGAAGCTCACGCGCGCGGGGCTGACCCAGGCCACCACGCTCCTCGGCTTCTGCGGCGCGCCGTTCACGCTGGCCTGCTACGCGGTGGAGGGCGGCGGCAGCAGCGCGCATGCGGCGCTGCGCCAGCTCATGTACCGGGAGACGGCGCTCTTCGAGAAGCTCATGGACAAGCTGGCCATCCTGGTGGGCTGGCATCTCCGCTATCAGGTCGAGTGCGGCGCGCAGGCGGTCGTGCTCTTCGACACGTGGGCCGGTGGCCTCGCGCGCGACGACTACCTGCGCTTCGCCGCGCCGTGGAGCCGCCGCGCGCTGCAGCCGGTCTCGGGCCTCGCGCCGCGCATCGGTTTCATCCGCGACGGGACGCACCTGCTCGATGATCTCGTGGACCTCGGCGTGGAGGGCGTCGCGCTCGACTGGCGCACGGACCTCGACGCCGCGATGCGCAAGCACGGCCATCGCGTCGCGATCCAGGGCAACATGGATCCGTCCGCGCTGCTCTGCCCGAGCGGGGATGTGCTCTCCCGCGCTCGCGCGCTGGTCGCCACCGCGGCGGGGCGGCCCGGCTACATCCTGTCGCTCGGGCACGGCGTGCCCAAGGAGACGGATCCGTCAGCCGTGGCAGCGTTCGTGCAGGCCGCGCACGAGGTGGCGCCCGACACGGTCATCGCGCACGGCGTCTAGGACTTCGCCCAGGCCCAGCCGGTGATCCGCCAGCCGGCAGCCGTCTTCTGCAAGGTGAACAGGAAGGTCGAGTCCGTTTCCTGCACGGGCTTGCCCTGCAGCAGGAAGGCGTATTCCGCCGGCGCGACGACGTAGGCGCGGTCGGCCGAGACGTCGATGTGTCGCGGCGTGCCGACGACGACGATCCCGTCGCTGAGGCCACGCTGCTTCGCATCGGTGGCGTAGTCGGCGAGCCAGGTAGAGAGCGCGCCCGGGCCGTGCCACTCGTAGGGCGGGAACTCGTCGATGATGGACATCTCGTTCATGCAGGCCGCGGTGGCCTGCGCCGTGTTGCCCACGTTGAAGGCGCCGACGAACTTGTACACGCACACCATCACGGCGGCCTGCTCGGGCGTGGCGGGGCCGGAGGAGCGCGGACCGGCGCAGCCGATCGACAGCGCGGGAAGCAGAGCCAGCAGGAGTGCGAGGACGGGCTTCTTCATGGGCGATGCATCCTTGGGGGAACGGGGAGTGCGCGCAGGCTCCTTGCTGAACTTCGATCGTCGGCTGCGGCCGCCACGCAGTCTCACCAGGCGACGGTCGACCCGTCGTACTTGAAGAAGCTGCCGGTGTCGTGCGGCGTGAGGCCGTCGATGACCTTGCGCATGCCGGTGATGCTCTGCTCGGGCGTCAGGGTCGCGTCCGGACCGCCCATGTCGGTCTTCACCCAGCCGGGGCTCATCGCGATGCAGGTGAAGCCCTCGGGCGCGAGTTCCACGGACAGGTTGCGCATGAACATGTCGAGCGCGGCCTTGCTCTCGCGATAGGCCCAGTAACCGCCGCTCGTGTTGCCGGCGATGCTGCCGAGGCCGCTGGAGATGGAGACCACGCGCTTGCCGGCGCCGGCGCGCAGGTTGGGCAGCAGGGCCTGCGTGACGCGCACGGGGCCGATCGCATTCACGCGGAGCACGTGCTCGTAGTCGTCGAGCGACACGTCCTGCAACGGCTTCTGCTCCGCAATGCCGACACCCGCGTTGTTGATGAGGAGGTCGATCGGCAGGCCCCCGAGCCGCTGCACGAGTGCGGCGACGCTTGCGCCGTCGGTGACGTCGAGCGCCTCGACGCGCACTCCGAGCGCGCTCAGCTCGGTGGCTGCACCGGGATCGCGCGCCGTGCCGACAACGGTCCAGCCCGCGGCGTGGTACTGCCGCGCGAACTCGAGCCCGAGGCCGCGGTTGGCTCCGGTGACGAGGACCGTGCCCTTCGCTGCGGCGGGCCTGGCGTCTGCAGCTCCGGACGCCGGAGCGGACTGCTTCGTCGGCAGCGCGAAGAACACGATGAATGCGGTCAGCGCCGCGGCAGTCGCCGGAGCGGTGAGCCGATGCAGCAGAACGAGCGACAGCATGGGGGCCTCCTTGTCGAGGGCAGTACGGTAACCGACACGAAGGCCCGGGCGCTGCGGCCGCGCGGAGCCCGTCGCGACGCGGCGCGTTGCGGTGGCTGGCGGGTGGGCATCGGAAGCTGCGCGCCCGGCCCGCGCCGGGATGTCGGCGCCGCTCACGGCTCGATACACTTCGCCGCACGGCCGCACGGCCGCACGGCCGCACGGCCGCACGGTCGCCCGCGACTCGCCTACTCTCCTCACGGTGTACGAGCGCCCATGAGCTGGCCACTTTCCACCATGGTTGCACTGCTCAGCGGCGTGCTGGGACTGGTCGCCGGCGGACTCGTCATGAACGCCTGCGTCCGGTGGTATCGCATCTCCGGCTTCGAGGGCGGCTCCGGTTACGCGGTCGTCGCCGTGGCGCTGCTCGGGGGCGTGGCCGGGGCGATCCTCGGCTTCGTCGTCGCGCGGATGCTCACGGGCGAGGGCGGGCCGGGTTTCCTGAAAGCTCTCGGCGTCGCGTGGGCGCTCGTCCTTGCCATCGCCGGGCTGGCGGCCGTCATCGCGTGGGCGCTGGCGGACATTCCTCCCAGGATCGGCGGCAGGGAGCTGATGCTCGAGGTGGAGCTCATGCTGCCGGTGGATGTGAAGGCGTCACCCGCGCGGGGCTCGGGCGAGTCCTTCCTCGGCCTGGCCTCGGTCGCGAATCACGTGCAACGCAACGTCGTGCGCGGCGAGCTGCGTCCTGCCGACGCGCGGCTGCAAGGCGGCCGCTGGGTCGTCCCCGGTTCGGTGCATGTCGACACGAGTCGCGGGCTGCGCGCCCTGGACATCCAGCTCAACGGCGAACCTGTCCAGGGTTTCCTCGTGCCGCTGCCCGCGCGGCCGGGCCGGGAGTTTCTGGAGTGGAGCGAGTGGGGGCCGCGACCGCCTGCTTCGCAACCTCCCTGGCCCGACAGCAAGCCCTCCTTCCGCTTCCGCGTGTCGCCGATCGAACCGCCGCCGCCCGGGCCGACGCCCGAGGAGCTGGCCGCCGAGGAAGTCGAGGCGGAGCAGGCCCGCTTCGACGCGATGGATCCGGGCGCGACGGTCGCGGACTGGCTGCCATGGACGCGCTACGGCGCGTCCGAGGAGCACCAGGCCGGGGCCATCACGCAGATGATGTCGCGCGGCAGTTTCGTCGCGGAGATGACCGCGCTGATCACGTCGCCCGACACGGACGTCGCGGCGGAAGCGCTGCGGCTCATCCCTCGCCTGCCCGCGCCGCCGGACAGCCTCGTGCCGCCGGTGGCCGCGGTGGGGCGCGACCTCGCCGTGCGGCTTCATCGCGTGAACGGCACGAGCGCCGAGGCCGATCCCGGCTACGGCGGCGCTGCCGACGTCGCGAGCCGCTTCAGCTCATGGATGGAAGCCGTGCGCACGCTGCGCGAGAGCTGCGGCGGCGACTTCACGCCCGAGCTGCTGGAGATCCTGAAGCTGTCGCGCGAGCGGCCGGACAGCATGAGCATCCGCGGCAGCGTGCTGCGCGTCGCCAGCTACTGGATGTCCGAGTGGACGGGCCTTGCGCCGCTGCCGGGCGACCCGCCGCCGCGATGAGTCCCCCGGGAAGCCGCATCCCGGACGAGCACGTCGCGAGGCTCGCCGGACTTCCCGCGCCGCTGCGCGCCCTGCTCGAGGCGGAACTTGCGGCGGGCAACGGCATCGTCGAAGTGGGCAGCTCGTTTCCCGCGCCGCCGGTCGGCGTGTACGTGAAGCTCGCGCGGCCGGTGTCCACGCGGCCCCGCGCGGACGGCGACGGCATCTCCTTCTACGATCGCAACGGCGCGCTGTACTCCGGCGAGTTTCACGACGAGCGCCGCTTCCACTTCATCCTCGAGCCGCCCCATCCTCCGGAGCCGGAGCCAGCGCCGCCTGCGGACCGTGCGCCTGCTGCCGGCGGAGTGCCGGGCGGCTCCGAGGCCGTGCACCGCTTCCGCGAGAGCATGGTCATCGACTTCGACGCGTGGCACGACGGCACCGGCTACGACCTCTCTGCGCTCACGTCCGCCACGCCCGCGGAACGCCGGCAGCTCGAGAGCCTTCTCGTGGCCCGCGGTGTCTCCGGCTGGCGTGACGTCGAGGCGCTCGCTGCGCTGGAGACTCCCGCCGCGCGCGAGCTGCTGCAGGCTGCGATGCAGAGCAGCAGCCTGGCGCTCCGGCTCGCGGTCATCCGACACGCGCCGGGCGTGGCCTCGCACGAACAGCGCGTCGGCACCCTCGTCGAGGCGCTGCAGACCGCGGAGTTCTTCGGCGGCCTGTCCCAGGCTCTCGACGAGTTGCCGGACTTCCATCCGCAGCCGGTGCTCGACGCGCTGTTCCGCGGAGCGCTGCAGCGGGGCGGCGACGTCGCCGTGCACTGCGCCGCGATGCTGACTTTTCTGCATGGCAAGGCCGACGAGCCCTTCGACTGGGAGCAGCGCCCGTTCTTCCTCCGCTTTCACACCGACGAGCCGCGCGAGCGACAGGCCGTGTTCCGCGAACTGTGCGAACGGCTCGGCGTGAAGGCGGAGACGTATCTGGCTCGTTGATCACGTCGCCGTCGCTGTCGCCCTTGCCATCGCGGTTCCCGTCGCCCGTCGCCCGTCGCCCGTCGCCCGTGGGGCGCAGGGCGCCGGGCGCCGGGCGCGCGGCCGGCCGTCCCCCGGGCCGCGCCGTCAGGGCGATCCGCCCGTGACGATGGCCGTGGCGCGCGCGACGCCTGCGGCGTAGGCCTCGATGGACCGGGCCGCAAGGGGGATCTGCGCTTCGGCTTCGTCGTCGTGCCGCTCTTCGATGGCCTCGCGCACGGCGGGCAGCGTCTTGACCCCGTAGCCCGTGTACCAGCCGGGCGCGTAGAGCTGGTGCACGTACCACGGCCGGCGCGGCAGTCCCTCGGGGCGCGTGAAGCTCTGCTCGGCGTGCATCAGGACCTCGTCGAGCGCGCGGCGCTGCTCCGCGCTCAGCGTGCGGCCGCTCGCCTGCAGCTCGTTCAGCGCCGCTTCGTGCGCCGCGACACTCTCGCGCAGCTTCGCCACCGCGTTCTGCAGCGGCGCGAAGTTGTGGAAGGGCACGGCCGCTTCGGGGGCCGGTGCCACGAAGGTCTCGCGCGCATCTGCCGCCACGAGCAGCGTGTTGTCGCGCAGGCAGCGGTTGTGCTCGTCGGTGCTCCGGCGCAGCTCGTCGGTGAGAGCCATCAGCTCGTCGACGTACGTCGACACCGTGTCGGCCACGGCGTTGAAGTCGAAGGGCAGCACCTCGGCGTTCGCCAGGCGCAGCACCAGCCGGCCCATCGTCTTCGCCTGCACGAGGCCGTAGACGAAGCCGGGGTCCATGAAGCGCGCGAAGTGATCGACGCTGTCGTAGATCGAGTGGTACTGGCCGTAGTCCTCTTCGCCGCCGTAGCTCACGTTGAGCGCGGCGATTCCCAGATGCTGCAGGAAGGGCGAATAGTCCGATCCCGAGCCGAGCGCGTCGATGCGCAGGTTGCCGCGCTCGCGGACCGAGCGGCGTTCCTCGTCGCTCGCGGCGCGCGTGATCCGCAGCGCGCGCAGGCGCTCCTGCACGCTGACGCCTCGCTCGGGATCTTCGACGTCGCGCGCGACTTCGTTGACCAGCTGCTCCAGGCTGTGCGAGCCGCCCGCGTCCAGGAAGCCGCGGCTGTTGGTGTCGGAATTGATGTAGGCCACGGCCTTGGCGCCCAGCTCGGCCGCGTGCGTCTCGACCCACTCGGTCGAGCCGAGCAGGCCCGGCTCCTCACCATCCCACGCTGCGTAGACGATCGTGCGCCTCGGCCGCGAGCCGTCCTTCGCGAGCTGGCCGATGACGCGCGCCTCCTCCAGCATCGAGACCAGGCCGCTGACCGGATCGGTCGCGCCGTTCACCCAGGCGTCGTGATGATTGCCGCGCAGGATCCATTCGTCCGGAAGCTCCGAGCCGGGCAGCACCGCGATCACGTCGCGGATCGTCTTCTGCGACCAGTCGAAGGCGAGCGCGAGATGCGCCTGCGCGTGGCTGGGGCCGAGGCGATAGGGAATCGGGAGCGCACCGCGCCAGGCCTCGGGCGCCATCGGTCCGTCCAGCGCGGCGAGCAGCGGCTGCGCGTCGCCGTACGAGATCGGCAGCACGGGAATGGTGGTGAGCGTTGGCGCGCCGCGGACCGGCAGGCGCTCCGCGTCGGGCGTGGAGCCGCGCGACGGCGTGAGCGGATCGCCGGGATAGAGCGGCATGTCGGCCACGGAGCCGCGCTGCGCACCGTCGGCCGGACGCCAGCCGCCGTCGGGCCACGCGTCGCCCTGGAAGTAGCCGTCGTCGTGCGGGTCGGAATAGATCAGGCAGCCGATCGCGCCGTGCTCGGCCGCCACCTTGGGCTTGATGCCGCGCCACGCGCCGCCGTAGCGCGCGATGACGATCCTGCCGCGCACGTCGATGCCGCGCAGTGCGAGCTCCTTGTAGTCGTCGGGCACGCCGTGATTCACGTAGACGAGCTCTCCGGTGACGTCGCCGTCGATGGAGTAGGCGTTGTAGACCGGCAGCTGCTCCGCGGTCTGCGAGGACGTCGCGTCGCTCGCGAGCGGCGGCTCGGCGAGCGCGGCGCGGAAGGGATGGGGGCCGAGCAGCTCGAGCGAGCGCGTGATCGGCGTCGGAAAGAGCACCTGGAATTCCTCGATGCGCGTGTCGTAGCCGAAGGAGCGGAAGAGCCCCGCGAGGAACTCGGCGTTGTGCTGGCCCCACGCGGAGCCGACGTGATGCGGCCGCGCCGCCAGCTCCGCCATCCACGTGCGCAGGTTGTCCGCCACGAGCAGCGCGTCGAAGCGCGACTCGAGCGCGCGCTCGGCCGCGGCGCCCTGCTCGCTGAAGCCGAGGAACGGCGCGTCGTCGGCCGTGGCAAGCGCGCCGGGCAGCAACAGGAAGGCGAGGGGCAGCAGTCGGGCGGTGGCCATGCCGGTACTCCGGGCGGAGGGCGTGAGACAGCGGGCGGTCATGGTCGCTTGGCGCCCGCGGAAAACCAGCTGCACTTCCGGCGCCGCGGCCATGCGGCGACCATCGCCTTCACCTCGCCACCGTGGCCGCGAGCGACCGGCAGAAGGCCCCGCACGACACGCGCCCCGGTCCGTGTCGCCCTGCGCGTCGCCCTGCGCGTCGAGCGTCGCGTCGGGCGCCGCGTCGGGCGTCGCGTCGACCGCCGCGTCGGCCCGAGGCCTCTTCGCGGGACGCCTCTAGGTCGCTCCCGTGCGGTCCGCTAGCCTGTGCGCCCATGACGGCCGGCGCCCACGCGACATCCCCGCAGCCCTCCGGCGACCGCGCCTTCTTCGGCCACCCGCGCGGGCTGAAGACGCTCTTCTTCACGGAGATGTGGGAGCGCTTCAGCTACTACGGGATGCGCGCGATCCTCGTGCTCTTCATGACTGCGGCGGTCGTGGACGGAGGCCTCGGCTTCAGCAAGGCCGACGCCGCGATCGTGTACGGGCTCTACACGTCGATGGTCTGGCTGCTGCCGCTCGTCGGCGGCTGGCTCGCGGACAACTTCCTCGGCATGCGCCGCGCCGTGCTCTACGGCGGCATCGTGATCATGACCGGGCACATCCTGCTCGCGTTCCACGGCACGACAGCCTTCTACTCCGGCCTCGCGTGCATCGTGCTGGGCACCGGGCTGCTGAAGCCCAACATCAGCGCCATCGTCGGCCAGCTCTACAGCGAGGAGGACAAGCGCCGCGACTCGGGCTTCTCCATCTTCTACATGGGCATCAACCTCGGCGCGGTGTCCTCGCCGCTCGTCTGCGGCTGGCTCGCGCAGCACGACGGCTTCAAGTCGATGCTCGTGTCGTGGGGCCTCGACCCGGCCGATTCCTGGCACTGGGGTTTCGCGGCCGCGGCGGTCGGCATGTTCTTCGGGCTGTTGCAGTACGTGGTCACGGCGAAGCAGCTCGGCGAGGCCGGACTCGTGCCCGCCGGGGCGACGACGCCGGAGGCTCGCGCGCGCGCGCGGCGGACGCTCTCGGTCGTCGTGCGCTGGCTGCTCGGACTCGCGGCCGTGGTGCTCGCGCTCGTGCTGCTGCGCTCGCAGCCGATGGTCGCGTCGCTCATGTCGGGCGTCTTCGGCGAGGGCGGGATCACCAAGTCGCACGTCGACACCGCGTACACCTGGGTGCTGTTCGGCGCGGTGGGCGCCTTCTTCGCGTGGCTCTTCTCGAACCGCAGCTGGACGCCGAACGAGCGCCGCCGGCTGATCGTCATCGCCGGGCTGTTCGTCGGCTCGTGCGTCTTCTGGAGCGTCTTCGAGCAGGCCGGCAGCACGCTGACCTTCTTCGCGGAAGAGCGCACGGTGCAGACGATCTTCGGCGTGGAGTTCAAGAGCTCGTGGTGGCAGTCCGTCAACGGCGGGCTCATCGTGCTGCTGGCGCCGGTCTTCGCGTGGTTGTGGGCGCGCTGGGGCGACTTCGACCGCTCGAGCGCGATCCGCTTCGCCATCGGCATCCTCTTCGCGGGCCTCGGCTTCGCGGTGCTCATCGGCGGCGCGCAGGCCTCGGAGGGCGGTGCGCGGGCCAGCGCGATGTGGCTTTTCACCGTCTACCTCTGCCACACGATCGGCGAGCTGTGCCTCTCGCCCGTCGGTCTCTCGTCGATGACGAAGTTCGCGCCGGCGCGGGTGCAGGGACTGATGCTCGGCGTGTGGTTCGCGTCGATCGCGGTGGGCACCTTCCTCGGCAGCAAGGTGGCCGGCGTCTACGAGACCTACGACCTGTCGACGCTGTTCCTCGTCGTCGCTTCGGGCGCCGCCGTCATGGCGCTGATCATGGCGCTCCTGTCGCGACCGATGACGCGTCTCGTCGACGAGTCGGCCTAGCTCCGGAGATCCGCGCGCTTCCGGCCCGGCACGGCGATGCGATATCGTGCGGGGATCGGAGGTCACGGATCATGTGGTGGATCAGCTATCGGGGTGAGGGCAAGGCCGGCGTCGACAACATCGGCGTCTTCGAGGACGACGGCACGCCGCGCAAGAAGCACCCGCTGCTTCTCGACACCGCGCCCGACGCGCACCCGCTGCACATCGCGCGGGGCTTCGCGCTCGTGGGCGACGACCTCTACATCGCCAACGCCTGGCGCAAGGACAGCCATGTCGCCCGCTATCAGCGCCACGGCGACACGTTTCGCTTCGCCGAGGTCGTGGTCAAGACCAGCGACGTGGCGGCGATGGTCCACCCCTTCGACGTGGAGATCGGCGACGACGGCCGGCTCTACATGTCGTGCCAGGACACCAACACGGTGGTGGCCCTCATGCCGGCATCGCGCAAGCCGGCACCCGTGGCGCCGCACCTCGCACGGACCTATCCCGACGGAGAATTTTTGCCCGGCACGGTCGTCGCGTCCAGCCAGGGCCGGCTGCCCGAGGTCGGTGATGCCGCGCCGCCCAGCGTGCCGTCGCCACAGGGCCTCAAGGTGACGCTCGACGTGCACGGCAAGCCGCGGCATTCGGTGCGCGGCATCATCGTGCACCGCAAGCATCTCTACGTGGCGGACGAGGCGGGGAATGCCGTCAAGATCTTCGAGGTGAACACGGGGCGGCTCGTGGCGCGCATCAAGGGGTCACGACTCACGAAGCCCGTGCACCTCATCCTGCACGGGGGCGCGCTCTACATCGGCGCCGCCGGCAGCGGGAGCATCCTGGCCTTCGACCTTCCCGCGAAGAATCCGCGCGGCAAGCTCAAGGCGCGGACCGTCATCGACGGCAAGCTCAAGGCTCCGTCGGGCTTCGCCATCGGCCCCGACGGCGACCTCTACGTCGCGGAGCGATTCCACCAGCGCGTGCGGCGCTTCTCTCCGCAAGGCAAGAAGAAGGGCACCTTCATCGACGGGCTGCCGGACATTCCGGAGTTCCTCATGCACGTGCCCGATCGGGTCCAGCAGCCGGAGCCGTTGCCCGGCACGTCACAGCTCGAGACGAGCGCGTCGTGACGTCGACACATGCGATCGCTTCGCGCCGCCAGAGCGCCTTCCGGGAGAGGCGATGATCCGCACCACGTTCGCCAGCTGTCTTGTTGTCCTTGGCTTGGCGATCAGCTGTGCGATCGGCTGTGCCGGCGTGCCGACCGGTTCCGAGCCGCGCGCCTACACGCTGGTCCTCATCCGGACCGGGCCGAAGAGCGGGCAGCTCTCCGAGGAGGAGAACGGGGCGGCGTTCGCAGGACACTTCGCCAACATGGGGCGGCTCGCAGCGGAGCACAAGCTCGTGGTGGCCGGCCCGTTCGGATCGCAAAGGCACGACGACGCACTGCGCGGGCTCTTCGTGCTCAACACCGGCGATCGCTCCGAGGCGACGGCATGGGCCTCGACCGATCCCACGACACAGGCCGGCGTGTTCGTCCTCGAATACCACGATCTGGCGACCGATGCGCCGCTCGTCGCGGCCCTGGATCGGTCACTTCAGGCGGAAGCGCTGGCCGCAGCCGAAGGCCGGACGCTTCAACCCGGCGAACGCATGCGTCCCTACGTCCTGCTCACCGCGGAGGATGGAGCTGCCGCGCAGGACGCACTGGCTGCGTTGCTGAACGGGGGCGGCGTCTTCCTGCTCGCGCGACTCGACGGGTCGCGCACGCTCGCGCTCCTCGACGCGCAGGATGTCGAGGAGGCGGCGCGCCGCTTCGATGAGCCTCTTGCGCGACTCGGCACCTGCACGCTGGATGACTGGTATGCATCCCGCGAGCTCGCGACCCTGGACACGACAGGAGCCGAGGACGTCGGCGGACCGTAGTCCTGCTGCGGCTCCGTCGCCAACGCGTGGCGGGTCGGTCGGGTCTGGGGGAGACTTCGAACGCGCTGTTCGCCTCGCTCGCTGCCGGCGCCGGAATCCTGCAGGCACCCAGGCAGCTCTTCGAGGAGAAGTGATAGCCTTCTCCGTCGTTCTGGCGCCCACCGGAATGCCGCAACCCCGTGGTGCCGTAGCCCCGTGGTGCCGCGCAACCTCCGCTCCCGGCATTTCTCCCGAAGGACACCGCTCCATGCACGCCTTCCTCCGCTTCATGATGCCCGTCTCCCTTCTCACGCTGAGTCTGGCGTCGCACCTCGTCGCGCAGGCCCAGCCCGTCTCCATCTACTGGGCCGACAACTGGAACTCGCGTTTCCAGCGCTTCGACGATCTGGATGGCGACGGCACCTTCCTGGGCGCCGGCGAGGTCAAGCTGCATCTCGGTGCCGGCCAGCCCGGCGCGAGCACGGCTCACAACATGCGCGTCACGAAGGAAGCGGGCCAGGTGGTCAGCTACTGGTTGCACCCGTCCACCGGGCGCATCTATCGCGGCGTGGACGTCAATGGCGACGGCACGATGGCGGGCGCGAGCGAGGTCAAGGTCTACCGCGATTCCGGGGCCCTGGACGGCGCATCGTCTCCGGCGGCGCTGGACATCACCGACGACGGCGCCGTCTGGTGGACCTCGGCATACCTTCTCAGCCAGCCCGTGAACGGCCTGCTGCGCCTCAAGGACCTGAACGCTGACGGCGACGCCGCCGACGCCGGCGAGCAGATCCTGATGGTGAACGGCAACGTGGCGCACACCATCGAACACGACCTCGGCACCTCGACCACCAAGGCCTGGTCGCTCACCAGCATTGCCGCGGCCGGCGACGGCGTCATCGCTTTCCAGGAACCCGATGGCGCCATCTACCGCTTCGATGACCTGAACCACGACGGCGACGTGCTGGACGCCGGCGAGTCGATCCTGCTGCTGAATGCCACCGGCGAACGGCCGGACCTTCCGATGAACCCCGACTTTGCCGACGGCACGCTGAAGAGCCTGCAGACTGCGGCGGGCTATCCCGCCAGCTTCTGGCAGATGGCCACCTCGATCGAGAACGGCGTGCGGGCCTTCTATTTCGGAACGAGCGTCTCGCCCTTCAACCCGTCGGGCCACAACCTGTCGGGCCAGGGCCTCAACTTCCTCATCCTCCGTGGCGTCGATGGCAACGGGGATGGCGACATCAATGACGCGGGCGAAGTGCACACCTTCTACGACGGCAGCTACACCGACGGTGACCCCGACCTGCTGATCCTGCGCGGCCTCGACGTGATCGACGGCGGCACTGTCTACGCCGCGGGTCTCAAGCCCTTCCCGGCGCTCATCCCGGGCCCGAACGGCAACGTCTGGATCCACCGCTTCGAGGACCTCAATGGGGACGGCGACGGCATGGACGCCGGCGAGCGTCAGCTGGAGATCTTCGATCTGGGGATCCACGGCTTCGACCCGGTGACCTTCCCGGTCAAGCCGGCCTTCGGCGACTACATGGCCGACCCGTGGGACTTCTCCGTGCGCCGGCTCAGTCCCTGGACCGACATGGGCGGCCACACGGCGGGCAGCAACGGAGCGCCCACGTTGACAGGCACGGGCAGCCTGGTGGTCGGCTCGCCTGTCACGTTCGACGTGGCGCACGCACCGGCGAATGCCTTCATGATCTCGTGGCTCTCGATCACGTCGAGCCCGCTCCCCGTGCTCGGCGGCACGCTCTACACGTTGCCCCAGCTCAGCGAGATCATCTGGAAGGCCGATGCGTCCGGCCAGCTGAGTCTCCCGACGACGTGGCCGGCAGGCCTCCCCGGCGGCTTCGACCTCTTCGTGCAGTTCGTCATCAAGGACGCGGGCCACGTCCCCGGCGTGCTGCTCAGCAACGCGCAGAAGCTGACCACTCCCTGAGCCCCTGAGCCCCTGAGCCCCTGAGGCGCGAACGGCGCGAGCACCGCAAACGGCGCGAACGCGGCGAGCACTTCGAACGGCGAGTGTGGCGAGTACGGCGCGCGCGCTGGGGCCACGCGGGCGTCGTCGGCCTGCACCTTGCTGCGCATCAGCTCAGGTGCAGGCCGAGGGACAGGTCACGGCAGGAAATCGGCGCGCACCGCCTGGGAGATGGTCCAGCCCTGCGGCTGGCCGGGATCCTGCGCGACGGCCTGCAGGTAGACCGAGAACGGTCCGTTGCCGCCCGAGATGCCCGAAATGCCGGCCACGCCGTTGCCATCAGCCGTCAGCGACAGCACCAGGTCCACCGGCACGGGCACCAGCGTGCCGCCCTTGAAGGGCGTCGGTTGCTGGGTGGCGCTCGCCAGCAGCCAGGTCAGCCCGCCCGGCGCCGCACCGCTGATCTGCAGGTCGGCGTGCGTGCCGCTCGAGAGATCGCCGCCGCACATCGAGAGCTGCAGCGCGCCGGGGCCGTCGTAGCCAAGGTCGGTCTGGCACACCACCTTGGTGTCGGGCGTGATCAGGATGATGCCCGACAGTCCGCCGTTCGTCGCGTACACGGCCATCTGGCGCAAGTCGTTGAGGGCCATGTTGTATGGACTGTTCACCGTCCAGTGGCCGGTCTGCGCGACGATCAGATCCTCGACGCGCACGGTGGGGCCGCCCTGCAGGTGAAGCCAGGGCTGGTTGTCCTTCTGCAGGAGCACGTCGCCCAGATCGTTGATGTCGTAGCTGGAGACAGTCGCGCCGCACGCGCCGACCGGCAGCCAGCCGAGGCCGTCGGTGTACACGCCGGCATCCGCCGGGCAGCCTGAGCCCGCCGGCATCGTGAGGTCGCCCGCCACCTGGCCGTTGTTGTTGATCACCCACGCCTTGGCGCTGGTGAAGCCGGCCGGTACGCCGAGGTTCTGGACGGTCAACGTGTTCAGGCTGATGCGCGAGTTGCCGGTGACGTACAGGCGCTGGTTGTTGAGCGACAGCGGCTTGTAGCTGGCGAGTCCGGGCAGATTCACCGTGCCGGTCGGCGCGTACAGCACCGTGTGCAGGTTGCTCTGGTAGTTGGAGGTGCCCACGATGTCGCCGAGGTCGTTGATCGCGTCGGCGGTGCCACGATTGTCGCCGGGCAGGGTGAGGAGCAGCGTGACCTTGTAGCCGCCCGCGCCGTCGGGATCCCAGCGCGCCGGTTGCGGATAGAAGCTGGTCGTCTGGTAAGGGCTCATGACACCGACGATGACGCCGGACTCGTTGATGTCCGCCGCGCCGCTGCTGAGGAAGCCGAACGGAATCGGGAGATACGTGAGCGGCTTGCCGGGCCCGGCGACGTAAGCGCGAGAGTGGATGCCGAGGGAGCCGGTGCCGACGACGAGGCCCGCGTCGTTCATCGCGGCCACGTGCACGGCGGCGCCGAGATACTCGGCGTGGTAGGCGGGCAGCGCCTGCGCGCCGAGGGGGCCGGTCAGGAGGAGCAGGCCGACGGCGATGCCGCAGGCGCCTGAGGCCAGTGATCGGGAGGGGCGGAAGGGGAGCAAGCGAAGCATCGGGGGCGTCCTCGGGGGAATTCGATGCAACCGTCGCGGGCCCGCCCATCGGGCCAGAACTCGGCTGTCGATGTCCAGGATGATAAGACGACATAAGAGTCAACATAGTGAAGTTCGTGTCACGTGTCGCCGAGCGCTTGAAGGCTTCGCGCGTGTGTGCATTCCGGGCATGAGGGCCGGATCGTGGACATCCGGGCAGCTTGTCCGCCGAGCGCTCGCGGCGACGGAGCGCCGCTGCACGCGGTCGCAGGGCAGCTTTGCTCGTCCGGCACGCGACTTGCACTCCGGTGGTTCCGGGTGAGCGCCGCTCGCCATCACTCGTTCGTCGCTCGCGATGGAAAGGCACTCGTCATGAATCACCGCACTCTCCTGCTTTGCCTCGGGGCGCTCGGCTCGTCCGCCGTGACGGCTGCCGCGCAGCACTCGCCGCTTTCGTCGCCGCAGCGCGCCTTCGAGACCGGCGCCGGCGCCAACCTGCCCAACTCGCCCTACCGGCCCAATGCGCACGTGGTCGCGGACCTGAACGGCGACGGCTCGCCCGACGTGGCGCACGCGCAGATCGGCAACTTCCTGTCGTCGCAGGTCTCGATCTCGTTCAACGACGGCACCGGCGAGTTCGGCGCCCCGGTGTTCATGCCCTCGCCCGGCGAGACCTCCGCGGTGTGCGCCGCGGACCTCGACGGCGACGGAGACCTGGACCTCGCCTTCACGCAGGCATCTGAAAACGGTGCGTCCGGGCAGAGCGTGCTGCTCTACCGCAATCAGGGCGACGGCAGTTTCGACGCAGCCGTGGTCATCCCGTGCGGCAAGGGCCCGATGTCCATCGCGGCGGCCGACTTCGACCTCGACGGCGACCTCGACCTTGTCACCGCGAATCGCAAGCCCGGCGAGAACGACCTCTCGCTGCTGCGCAACGACGGCTCCGCGCACTTCACGCGCACCGACATCCCGGTCGGCCCCGAGCCCTACTGGCTGGCCGTGGGCGACCTCGACGGCGACGGCCGCTCCGACGTCGTGACGACGCACCTGCAGTCGCTTCCCGAAGTGACCGTCTCGCTGGCCACGGCCGGTGGCTTCGCGGCGCCGCTCGGCCTCGTGACCGGCGCTGCGCCGCTGGCCTTCCCCGGCCCCGTCCCGGCCGTCGCCCTCGGCGACGTGGACACCGACGGCGATCTCGACGTCGTCTACGGCTTCGGTACGTCCGCCGGCATTCCCGGCAGCAGCGCGCTCTCGCTCTGGAAGAACCAGGGCAATGGCAGCTTCGGCGCGGTCACGGCCATCGAGACCGGCTACGAGATGGCCACGCCGTACTCGATGTCCCTGGACGACGTGACCGGCGACGGCGTGCCCGACCTCGTGGCCTGCGGCGGCCAGGCGCTGTCGTGGTGGGGCTTCCTGCGCGGCCTCGGTGGCGGGGCCTTCGCGCCGCCGCAGACCTTCGCCTCCGGCGAGTACTCGCGTTCGATCTCCACGGCCGACATCGACGCCGACGGCGACCGCGACGTGCTCATCACCAATCACGGCCTGCTCACGCTGCAGGTGCACCGCAACGACGGCGGCGCCTTCCCCGAGTTCCTGCACCTGGAGGCGGTGGACGCCTATCGCTGCGAGATCGCGGACCTGGACCTCGACGGCGACCTCGACATCGTCGCGATGTCGGTGAGCGTCTACACCTACCTCAATGACGGGAACGGCGCGTTCACCCGCACCACGTTCTTCGGCGGCGCCGGCCGCTTCCGCAACTTCCTCCTGCGCGACCTCGACGGCGACGGGCGCCCGGAGATCCTCAAGGTCAAGGACCCGTCCTCCGCGCCGTATCACTTCTACACCAACCGCAATCTCGGCAATGGCCAGTGGGGTCCCAACGTGCAGTGGACGCTGCCGAACTCGTGCGGCGTGTACCACCTCGCGGCGGGGGACTTCGACGGCGACGGTGACCTCGATGTCGCGTGCAACGAAACCGGCGGCTGCCCGAGCAAGCCCATCAGTCAGATCTACCTGCTGGCCAATCAGGGTGACGGCACCTTCGCCGCTGCGACCACCATCAACAAGCTGCAGTGGGGCATGAGCGACCTTGACGCCGCGGACCTGGACGGCGACGGCCGCGTGGATCTCGTCGGCGTGGGCGCCACGCAGTTCGGCGGCGCGCCGGCGCCCACCAACGGCTACCTCGTGCTGCACGGCAACGGCGACGGCAGCTTCGCCACGCCCGTCGCGCACGACCTCGCCCCCTACGTGCTCACCATCACCGTGCGCGCCGTGGACATGGACGGCGACGGTGCGCGGGATCTCGTCGGCGCCGGCCTCGGCACGTGGGGCTCCTTCGACCAGGTCGTCGTCATGCGCAACGACGGCGCAGGCGGCTTCTTCCCGTGGAGCGCACAGCCCGCGCCGAAGTCGCTCTCCTTCAACGGCACCAACGGCATCACGTCCGGGGACTTCTCGGGAGACGGCCTGCCCGACCTCGTGGTCGGCGGCGCGGAGGATGCGGTGCTCTACGTCAACGACGGCGAAGGCCACCTGCTGCCCGGCAAGCGCCACGGCATCGGCGGTCAAGCTCTCTGGGTGGCGTCGGGCGACCTCAACGGTGACGGCTTGCTCGACGTGGCGGCCATGGCGCTGCGCATGCCGGTCATCACGCTGAGCGAGCAGGTGTCCATTCTCTTCGGCCAGGCCGACTCGGCGTGGAGTCACCAGGGTTCGGCGCTGGCCGGCACGCTCGGCCTGCCGCTGCTCACCGGTGCAGGCACGCTCGTCGCGGGCAGCAGCAATGCGGTCACGCTCACGCACGCCGCACCGTCGGCGCCGGCCGCGCTCTTCACGGCGCTGGCCAGTTCGCCGGTGCCCTTCAAGGGCGGAGTGCTGGTGCCGGTGCCGAGCCTGCTGATGCTCTTCCTCGGCACGAACGCGGCAGGCGACCTCGCGCTGCCGTTCACGATGCCGTCCGGCGTGCCGGCCGGCACCACCCTGTGGATGCAGTGGGCCATCCAGGACGCCGGCGCCGTGCACGACGTCGCGCTGTCCAATGCGCTTCGCGGCCTGGTGCCGTAACGCGCCACCTGCTCCGACGGCCGTGCACGGGCGCCCCGCGGCGTCCGTGCACGGTGCGTTGCGGCAACTGCCCCCGCGACATCCGGCGTGGCCGGGCCTTCGGCCGCGAGCCCGGGCCTTCGGCCGCGTGCCCAGGCCTTCGGCCGCGAGTGGTGTGTGCGCCTGACCGGAGCGCTGCCAGGCTTCGGGGGGCGCGCTATGACGGCGCGCATGAACATCATGCGTTCGCTCTCCAACGAAGTGGCGGCCATCGTCGATTCGGTGGCGCCTTCCGTCCTCAACATCCGCACACTTCGGGGCGCGGGGCGCTCATCCCGCCGCGGGCGCGACGACGGCTCGGGTGGCGGCATCGCGGGCGGCTCGGGCGTCCTCGTCACGCCGGATGGCTACGCGCTCACCAACAGCCACGTCGTGCACGGCAGCGCCGGCATCGAGGCCACGCTGGCGGACGGACGCACGCTGCTCGCGGACCTCGTCGGCGACGACCCGGCCAGCGACCTCGCGCTGCTGCGCCTGAGCTCGGACGGCAAGTTCCCGTGCGCGCACCTCGGTGACAGCAACAGTCTGCGCGTGGGGGACTACGCCATCGCGGTCGGCTCGCCGTACGGGCTCTCGTTCACCGTGACCTCGGGCATCGTCTCGGCGCTCGGCCGCACGCTGGGTGGCGCGCAGGGCCGCGCCATCGAGGGTGTCATTCAGACCGATGCGCCGCTCAACCCCGGAAACTCCGGCGGCCCGCTGCTGGACAGCGAGGGGCGCGTCATCGGCATCAACACCGCCGTGTTCATGCCGGCGCAGGGTTTGTGCTTCGCGATCCCGTCCAACACCGCCAGCTTCGTGATTGCCGAATTCCTGCGGCATGGGCGCGTGCGGCGCGCGTGGCTCGGCCTCGGCGTCGAGGAGGTGCTGCTGCCGGCGCGCGTCGTGTCCGTCAACGCGCTGGAGCACGCACGCGGCGTCGCCGTGCGCGGCATCGAGAAGGAAAGCCCCGCAGCGGCTGCCGGACTCATCCCCGGCGACATCATCGTCGGCCTCGACGGCCGGCCCGTGCAGTCCGTCGCGGACCTGCACCGCATGCTCGACGGCGAGGCCCTGGGCCGCGAGCTGGAGCTGACCATCCTGCGCAAGGGCCGCAAGGAGACCCGCCGCGCGCACGCGGTCGAGGTCCCGACGCGCGCCTGAATCTTTCCGGTGGCACGGACGGAACATCCTGGCGGAGTCCCCTCACGCGCATCAGGCTGTTCGGAACGGGCGATGGCGTCCGCGTCCTGTGGAACGACGTCGCCGCGCACTGAGCGTGCGGGGCGACGCTGCGCACGGCGGCAGCTCGCCTCGTCGCCTCCGGCTTCAGCCGATCTCCAGCTCGAGCCCCTGCGTGAGCGAGACGCCCTTCACGGCGGCCGCGTCGCTGCATGCGGCCTGCAGGTAGATGCTCATGCCCGCAAGCGCCGGAAGTGCCGGCAGCGACGTGGGCAGCGTGAGCGCGCCCGCGCCGGCCGCGCCGGGCGTGCCACCCAGCGGCAGGTTGATCGTGAGCAGCGCGGAGCCGAGGTGAAACGTGCCTCCCTTGAAGGGCAGCGCGCCCTGCGAGAGGCCGACGAAGAGAGCCGCGTTCGCGCCGCCGACCGCGTTGGAAATCTTCAGCGTGATCGAGGCACCAGGCTCGGCGCAGCCCGCACCGATGAGCTTCGGCACGAGATCGCCCGCGCCCTTGAGTCCGACGCCGTAGGCGATCCAGCCGCCGGTGCACGCATCGGGCGGCACCGCGACGACATTCAGGTAGTAGCCGTTTCCCGTGGGCGAGACCGGGCTGGTCGGGATGACGCTGCCCGGCCCGCCGGTGGAACCCTGCGCGTAGGCGCGCAGCTTGGAGTTCCAGTAGTCCGACATGACCACCTTGTTCAGCGTGGAGCAGTAGGCGCCGCCCGTGTTGGTGCTGACGCCATTGGGAATCATCGTGTCGCCGTTGCTGCCCCACACGGAGATGGCCGACGTCACCGGATCGACGAGCAACATGCGCGGCATGACCTCGGTGTCGATGGACAGGATGACGAGCACGAGCTGACCGTTCGGGCCGTAGCTCCATCCGCGCGGCGTTTCGCCGCTGCTCGCAGCCGGCGGATTGGCGCTGATCTCGAACTGCACGTTGCCGACCGGGCCGACGACGCGCGAGCCATCGGGCGAGAGCGGCAGCTTGCGCACGTTGACGGCCGCCTCCGGGAAGCCCGGCTTCGGCCTGGTGGAGGCGACGAACAGCGCGTTGGTGCCCGCATCGTGGATCATGCCGTTCATCAGATAGGAGCCGTCACCGTCGATCTTCATCGGCGTGACGCCGTCGGCGTCGTACAGCACGTGAATCTGGTTGGCCGCGTCGAACCAGCGCAGGGGCTCGGTGGTGTTGATGACCGCGTAAGCGTAGATGCGGCCATCGCGCGTCGGCGCGATGCTGTTCATGAGAACGCCCTCGGGAAAGATGGGCTTGGAGACGTTCTGCACGTTGCCGGCGCCGTCCGCGAACCAGAGATAGTTCCTGGGCGAGGGATCGACGCCCGGCAGCGCCGCGATGAAGACGAGCCGCTGGCGGTACGGGTCGAAGGCGATCGAGCCCGTGAAGTCGTACGCGCCCAGAGTCTGCACGAGCACGGAGCTCGCGCCGGTCACCGGGTCCACGCGCATGATGCCGCCACCGGTGTAGCCGGGCGACGTCAGGCCGTTGGTGTAGACGAAGAGTTCGCCCGCGTGGAAGCCGCCGCCCTGCGCGGAGATCTCTGCGCCGAGGAAGGCCAGTACGGCAAGGCAGAGGGCGACTCGCAGCGTGAGTGTCATGGCAGCGATTCCGAGATGGGGAGGGCGAGCGGCACGGCCGGCCTCGCGCCGACACGTTATCCCTGAAGCCGAAGTCCCGCTCCGGCGTTTCACGCGGCCTGCTCTTTCCGTTGCCACCACCGCGGAAGTCGTCCGAACCCTCGGCCGGGAGCGCGTGTTGTACAGCGATGCAATCCCGAGGAACCCATTCGTGAACATCATCGACATCAGCGTCGGCCCGCGCACCGATGGTACGTGGTGCGTCCGCCGCGGCAACACGCCGCATCCGTGCGCGATCATGCCGACCTGGGGCGAGGCGGTCGCGATCGCTCGCGATCTTGCGCAGAAGGCCGGAGGCAAGTTGAAGGTCCTGTCGGAACCCGAAGCGATCCGCAAGGTGGCCAGGGTCAGGCGCGGCTCGCCCCCCAACCGCTGATCGCTCCTGCTCCCGGGCGCCTTCCGAGCCGCGTTCTCGCAGCCAGTCGGGCGTGCAACGCTTCAGAACGGGCGGAATCAGAACGGGCGGAAGTGGAGCCAGGCGCCGACTCCGGCAGCGCCCACGGCAGCCGCCGCGAGGAAGACGACCGCCACACGCGGCATCAGCGCCGTGTGCTGCCACCTTCGCCTGACATGCGCCGCGAGACGCCGCAGCCGGAGCTCGATGGCATCCATCGCTCGGGCCATCTTCATCGACTCTCGGGCGATGAGCGCTGCACCCATCGCGATGAAGAGAATGCCTGGTCCTGGAAAGAAGAGCGCCACGACGCCGAGCAGGGCGAGCGCGATGCCCAGGGCGATGAAGAGCGCCGAACCCGCCCCGCTCGCCTTCTCCTGACGGCGGCGCCTGCGGGCATCCTGGAAGCGCTGGCCTGGTCTGGCCTGCTTGAACTGGCGCCAGCTCCGCGAGAGTTTCTCGAACATGATGCTTCCGATGGGAGTCGAGGCGTCGAACGCTGTCGATCGTCCGCAAACAGGAATCAGGCACTGCATCAGCCACGCCACGTCAGCCACGCCACGTCTGCCGCCGCCTGGCGCTTCGTTCAGTTCGGCGACGGGCGGCCGCTCTGGCGATCGTGGCATCGCCCGTCGATGGCCAGTGCAATCCGGATGCCAATCCGCGCCGCCCCACCGGACCCGCGCCGAGCACGCAGCACCCGCGGAGCACGCAGCACCCGCGCCGAGCACGCAGCACCCGCGGAGCGCGCAGCACCCGCGGAGCGCGCTGCAGTGCCGGCGACGTGCACTGCGGGTGCTGGCACGGCATCGACTCGCCCGGCGCGCACGTGGCGCCGCGCCACCTCGACGTGTGCGAATTGTACAGACGGTGCGCAGTCATGCCGGTCATCGTCGCGCCTGGGATCCCGCGCCGGCTCGCGCAGACGGCCCCTGCCGCATCGCACCCTGTCGCCGTCACGGGTGTTGAACGGAGCGAGACAGCAAGTGGCGGCTCACGCTTCCGCTCGCGCTGGAAAGAGCGCATGTCTGCTGCGGTCCCTGCAGCTCGACAGTGTGCGGATGGAGTGAGCGGGTCAGGGCGCGTGACGTCCGTCAGGCCGGGAGCTCACGTCTCCGCGGCGTTCTCCAGCGCGCGGAGGAACACGCGCCGGGCCTCGGTGGCGCAGCAGCGGCCATCGGCGGCGCGGCTCTCGCAACGCGCTTCGGCCGAGACCGTGCGTTCGAGGAAGGCGCGCATGGCGGCCTTGTCGCCGCGGCGACCGAAGTCCTCGAAGAGGTCCCGCGCGAGGCCGAAGCACGCGCACAGCGGCGCGTCCGCGTGCTTGGGCCAGGCGGGTGCGAGCAGCTCGCTCCGCATGGCCCGCTCCCGCCCGGCATCGAAGTAGGCGACCTCGCACGCCGGGTCGGGGCAGAAGTAGCCCGCGGCCGCGAAGCGCGCGGCGGCTTCGGGACGCAGTCGCGCCAGCAGGGTCACGCGCGACACCGGCACGCCGAGGCCGCCGCATCCCGGCGGCTCCGGGCAGGCGGGGCCGGAGCTCTCGGGTTCCTTGATGAAGGCTCGGCTCATGGCGACATCCTAAGTGCGAAGCGTGGTGCAGCGGCACCGGGCAATCCTCGCTGCCCGCTCGTGATCGACCTTGCCGGGATGGACCTCGCGGTCAACAATCCGGCCACGTCATGACCGCCTCCACGAGCATCACCCTTCTTCTCGAACGCTGGAGCGCGGGCGACCAGGCGGCGGGCAACGAGTTGTTCCCGTTGATCTACGCGGAGTTGCACCGGCTCGCGGAGGGCTGCCTCGCCCGGCATGCGGGCGAGCGCGTGCTCCAGCCCACGGCGCTGGTGCACGAGGCCTTCCTCAAGCTGGTGGCGCCGGCCGAGCGCCACTACGCCAGCCGCGCGCACTTTCTCGGCATGGCGGCCAAGGCCATGCGCTCCGTGGTCGTCGATCAAGCGCGCGCCCGCGGCGCCGAGAAACGCGGCGGCGGGATGCGGCGGCTCACGCTCACCGAGGACGCGCTGGTCGTCGAGGAGCAGGCCCATCACCTCCTCGCGCTCGATGAGGCTCTCGACCGCCTCGCGGCGCTCGACGAGCAGCTCGCGCGCATCGTGGAGCTGCGCTTCTTCGGCCAGCTCACGCACGACGAGATCGCCGAGGTTCTCGGCGTGTCCTCGCGCACCGTGGAGCGCGGCTGGCGCACGGCGCGCGCGTGGTTGCACGATGCGATCGGACTGGACGCGGAGCCTCCGGCCCGCGGGCCTGGCCTCCCGTGATCCGCGCGACGTGGAGCGAGGTGCGGCGGCTCAGGACCACGGTGCTCGCCCTGCACGAGCCTGGGCATCGCGATGTGGTCGCCGCCACGCACGACCTCGGCCTCACGCTGTCCATCCTCGGCCGCCCGGCCGAGGCCGAGCCGCTGCTGCGGGAAGCCGTCGACGGAGCGATGGCCATCTGGGGCGAGCACAACCGCGTCACGGGTTCCTTCAGCGGTGACCTTGCACGTTGCCTCGTCGACCTCGGAAAGGTCGAGGAGGCCGAGCCACTGCTTCTGCGCGCGAACCAGGTCGTCGAGGAGGCGCTGGGCGCGGCGCATCCCGACACGCTGCGCATCGCCCGCGAGACGGCGAGGATGTACGACCGCCGCGGCTGCCTCGTCGAGGCCGCGGCGTGGAGAGCGGTGCTCGCACGCCGCGGCGTCGATCAGGACGTCATCCCTGTCTCCCGCTGAGCGTGCCGGACGGCCGCGCAGCCGGGGGCGCGGCGCTCAGAGAGCCGCGTCGATGATCACGAGCGCGCCGCCGCCGCCGAGCAGCACCGGTCCCGCGCCGACGCTGGCCGATTGCAGCACCAGGGTGACGCCCGTGACGCCCGCCGGCAGCACCGGCGCGACGTAAGGCAGCGTGATCTCGCCCGAGGCCGGCACCACACCGAGCGGGACGATGAGCGCCGTCGCCGTCGGCAGCAGCACGCCCGCGTGCGCCGGCAACCAGAGCTGCGACTGGCCGAAGCCCGGCAGCAGCCATGCGCTGCTGCCCGACGTGCCGTGCAGCACCAGCGTTCCGGCGCCGCCCTCGCGGACGATCGCCGGAACGATGTCGAGCGGATCGCTGCCGCCGGGAAGGCTCGTCGCCAGCCCCGGTCCCGCGAAGGCCGCGCCGTCGGCTCCGGCAGGGCACCCGGAACCGAGATCCGGGTTGACGCCGCCGATACCACCCGCACCGCCGCTCACGGTCGATGCACGCTGCACGGCGGTGGATGCGGCATCGCCGAACACGATGCCGTCGCCGCCCCGCTGGCCGAGCGAGCACGACTGCGAGCTCGGGCTGAAACCGCCGTTGCCGCCCTGACCTCCGGTGATCGTGCTTCCCTGAAGGATCAGGCGCGAGCCGAGCAGCGTGACGGCTTGCCTGCCCGGCGACGCGGGGTGGGGCGCCACATCGTCATGCCCGGCCGCACCGGTGACGGTGCAGTGCGCGAGTTGCACCTGCGAACCGGTGCTGCTGAGCGCCTCCGCCGTGAGGACGACGGACGACGAGAGCGTCGGCGTGTCGATGCGACCCAGCAGCGTGCAGCGCTCGAAGTTCACGGCGGCGGCGTTGACGATGCGGACCGTCGGCAACAGCGGCGCCACGACGAACAGCGTGCCGCCGGGAAGCAGGCAGTCCTGGACGAGGACCGGCCCCGCGCACTCCGTGATCTTGACGACCTCGACGCCGGGCGTGAACGACTGGTTGGCGAACAGGTCCGCGGTCAGGCCGATGACCGCCACCGATTGTCCCGCGGCCAGGTTCCGCACGCGGAAGCCCGGCACATGTGCCGCCGCGCCGGCGTCGGCCGCGACCGTCAGCGACTTGCCATCGATGATGAACGCCGCGTTGTAGAAGCCGGCGCGCACGAGGATCGTGTCGCCGTCGGAGGCCGCGTTGATCGCGGACTGCGGTTCGAAGAAATCAGCGCCGGTGCCGGCGGTGTCGTCCACGACCCACACCTGCTGGGCGGGGGCGTGGAACGAGAGCAGGCCAAGCAGCAGGATCGAAAGGGTCGGGCGGATCACGGGTGCTCTCCGGGACGTGAGGGGATGGAAGGCGGGGGAGGAGGAAGCAAGGCGCAGGGTCGGAGAAGGGCAGGGGACCCGGGAACGACCGCGTCAAGCATCACTCATCACGGAATCGGCAGCGGCATGGCGACAGCAGCCCGATGAGCGATCGGCCCTTCCCGACCCTGCGCAACCAGGACGTGTGCGAGGCGTTGCTTGCCGGCCTACGGCGTGATCACCCGCACCGCGCTCGAGCTGCCTTCGTGCGTCGGTGCGGCAAGGTCCTTGAACCAGTATTGCGCGAAGAAGCTGAGGCCTGAGGAGACGCCGGCGGGCCACGACGCGTCCAGCGTCACGCCGCCCTGCGCATCGATGGCCAGCCCCGGGACGAGCACGTCGACGGACGGCACCATGACGCCGCCCTTGAACGGCACATCGATCTGGCGGAATCCAAGCACCAGCGTGGCCTGTCCCAGCGGGAGGCCGTTCGCCAGACGCAGCTGCATGGGCGTGGCCGGTTGAAGGTCGCCCTCCGCGAGCAGGATCGGGTAGCCCTTGCTGCCCGCGAGCGCATGTCCGAGGTCGAGGAATGGAGAACTCGTCGAATAGGTGTGATTGCGCATCACGTACACGCTGCTGAACGGCTCGAAGGTGCCGAGGCCGACGTAGGAGCCGACCGCGACGTCCGGGAGGCCATCCTCGTCGAAGTCCGCCAGCGTCGAGCCGTCGGCATTGGGGACATGGCTCACCGTGACGCCGACCGTGAAGCTGCCGTCGCCGACACCGCGAAGCACCGTGATTTCGCCACTGCCGAACCGGCTCACGACCAGGTCGAGCATCGCGTCCGGATCGAGCATGCCGACCGAGAGTCTCGACGGAGTGCCTGCGAGGATGAGCGTCTGCACCGTCGAGAAGTGCCCTGCGCCATCGCCGTGCATCAACACGACGCGGTTGGCGGACGAGGCGTCCGCGAAGGCGAGGTCGAGCTTTCCGTCGCCATCGAAGTCGGCCATGGCGAGGTCGCGCGGCGACCCGCCCACGGCCACGTTCGTCGGCGCGGCAAAGTTGCCCGCTCCCAGGCCCAGCGCGATGGAGAGGCTGCCGGAGATGTCATTTGCCACGACGGCATCGAGCACGGCGTCGCCGTTCACATCGCCCAGTGCGACGTGAGTGGCGCCCAATTGCAGCGACGGACCCGAGACCAGCGTGTAGCCCGCTCCGTCGGCCACCAGGGCCAGCAGCCTGCCGGGCAGGAAGATCGACAGGCCCGCATCGAGCACGAAGAAATCGAGCTTGCCGTCACCCGTCAGGTCGACGGGGATGACATCCGCGATCGACTGCGCGAAGGCGACGCTGATCGTCTGTGAGGTCGGGAAGGTGCCGTCGCCCGCGCCGAAGAAGAGTCGCACCGACTCGACACCCGGATGAAAGGGCAGCACCAGATCGGGAATCGCATCATCGTTCAGGAAGGCCACGCGGCCGCGGCCGGCATTCTGCGCGCCCAGCGACGTGAAGAGCGGCGCTCCGAAGCCGCCATCGCCGTTTCCCAGCAGCACCGAGAACGCCGCTGTGGAGAAGCCGCCCGGAAAGCGCGGCATCGTGATCAGGTCGACGTGACCGTCGAGATTCAGGTCGGCGCTGATGACGCCTTGCGTGACGTGAAAGAGCGGCGTGGCCACCGGCGGTTCGAAGACCACCTGTGACATGGCGGGGCATGCAGACAGCAGCAGGGCACAGATCGTTCGGTACATGACTCTTCTCCTGGCGAGGGTTGGCGGTCGAGCGGGTGCGCGAGGCGCGCGAGGCGTGAGGGCCCCGCACTCGACCGGGCTGACATCGGGATTCACATCAGTTCACCGGAGGCCTGTGCTTTCCCGTCACACGCGAAATCCGCGTACGCGTTTCTTCGTGGAAACGAAGCCAATCAGCGGAAAATCGTGTCGGTGTCCGCGGCCGCTTTGCGTGTCAGGGCCATCGTCCAGGTGCACGCTCATCAGTTGCTCAGCGTCAGTGCCAGTGCGGGCGACACCGCGTGAATGCCGTCCGGCTCGCCGGCGCCGAACACGATCAGCGACGCGACGATGTCGATTCCCGCCGCGATGGGGAGCGGCGGCAGGTGCAGCCGCACGGTGGCACTCGAATCGGCGTCAAGCGTTCCGAACTGGTCGTCGAAGAGCACGTTCGCCGCATCGAGCGAGAGCAACAAGAGTTGATCGATGGCGAGCGGCACCTGAGTGCCCTGCGCGAGCTGGATGCCGGGGCGACTGCTGAAAGCGAAGCCGCAGAAGTACGGCCGGCCGGCTCCTCCGGGACTGCTGCCGTGCAGCACGAGATCCGTGCCCAGTTGCGGCGGCGTGATCGCTTTCAGGCTCGCGGGCGGCAGCGGACAGCCCCGGTAGCGTGCGGCTCCCGCGACGGGAGCCGCACCGACTGCCGTGATCATGCCGCCAAGGAACAGGTCGTTGGACAGGCCGTCGGGCAACGTCGCCATGGCGTAGACCCGGCCCGACAGCGTCGTGGCGAGCGGCGTCCAGGCCGGGCCGCCATCCCACCGGAAAACCGGTGTCGGGACGAAGGCGGTGACGCCCGCGAGATAGAGCGCAGGGCCGCTGCCGTCATCGAAGCTCTCGATGGCGCCGATGATTCCGAAGAATTCGAAGGGATTCGTGTTGCCGAGGTGGTTCCATGAACTGCCGTTCCAACGCGCCGCGTGCGTTGCGGGAACCGCCGGCGCACCGGCATGAAGGAAGGTGCCGCCGCAGAAGAGCTGAGGACCGGTGCCATCATCGAACGTGGCCATGGTGTGCACGGGCTCGTCCATGCCACCGTTGACGTCGCGCCACGCCGTGCCGTCGAAGCGCGCGATGTATGTGGCGGCGATTCCGCCCGCGAGGACGAATATTCCGCCCGCGTAGAGTTCACCGCGGCCTGAGCCGTACACCGCGAGAGCGTCGACCGAGCCCGCGTTGTTTCCCGGGCCCACGGCGACTCCACCCGCCACGAGACTCCAGGTCCCCGCTTCGAAGCGGTACACGCCCCCCGGCACGCTGCTGTCGGTGAAGTCGGTTCCTGCGTAGAGCCGCGGTCCGCTGCCGGCGTCGTACAGAGCGAGCGCATTCACCGCGGCCGGCAACCCGTTGCCGATCGCGTGAAAGTGCTCACCGTCAAAGCGCGCGATGCACCCCGCTGGCACGCCATCGATCGACGAGAAGTCCCCGCCCACGAAGAGGGATGGACCCGAACCGTCATCGCCGGCCAGGAGGGCGCGCACGGCCGGCACCGGGCCGCCGGCTACTCCCGCGCCGACAGCCTGCCACGCCGTACCGGTCCAGCGGGCGAGGCCGTGTATCGGCGTCGCACCGAACTTCTTGAAGCGCCCGCCCGCGTAGAGCTCATGCGTCCCGGCCCCGAACCGCTCGAACGCGAAGACCTCGAGATCGAATCCCGGGACACCGGGCGAGACGTCGAAACCGGGGGTGCACTGCGCCGACAGCGCGGCGCCCGGTGAGGCAATGAGGGCGCCGATCAGCAGCGCGGCAAGCACACGCGGGGTCATGACGTTGCTCCGATCAGGCACCGGCACGGGATCGGCCGGGCAACGCTCAGCCTTCATCCAGCACATGGTGCGACGCGCGTCTGGTGACGCGCCTGCAGGTCATTACGGACTTCCGACACGAAGCCCGACATGAGGCTCGCGTCGGTCACCGGAATTCCGCACGGAGAGCCGGCGATGGTCCCGGTGGCCGGGCAGGTGGCACGGTTGCCGACGTCCTTCCACTCCGCGCCGCATCGAACTTGCAGAACGTCGGTTCACGACGCGTGGAGTCGGCTGCCCACTTCGCTAGCGTGTATCCGCCGCGGCGAAGCGCCGCATGTCCATCACTCGGGAGAGAACCATGGCGAATGCCACAGTGGCCAACCAGGCCAAGATCCTCAAGAATCAGGCCGGAATCACGAAGAACCAGAAGTCGATCATGGCCAACCAGAAGACCATCATCGCGAACCAGAAGACGATCATGGCCAACCAGAAGACCATCATCGCGAAGTAGTCTTCATCGAGCTGCGCCCGGTGCAGCTTCCGGCGACGACCGCGCGACACGTCGCGGTCGTCGCCGGGCATCCGGGGGGCATCCGGCAAGCGAGCGCAGCAGCTTGCCGTGCTGCGCCGTGGTGCGCGCGCTCAGCGGCCGAAGTATCCCAGCGTCTGTAGCTGCTCCAGTGCTCCCGGCTCGAGCGTCATCGGCTCGGCGCTGCTGCCTTCCCAGAGTTGCCGACGCCAGGCCCGTTGTGTGAGCAGGTAGGCCGCCCACGCGCGCTCGAAGTCGACCTCGATGTTCAGGGACGCATCGCTCGAGGTCTGCGGCGGGCTGTGCGCGCCGAGCAGGTCCTGCAGCCCGTCGGTCGGTGGCGACAGCAACCTTCCCGTCTCTCCCACGAGTTCCTGCTGTGCGGTGATCACGGTGAAGATGCGCGAGGGGCCGCTCTCGAGTCCTGCCAGCGCCGTCCGCGGGCCGCGGCGTTCGCCCGAGTCCAGCAGCGGCAGCAGGCTTCGGCCGGCGACGCCGGCGTCCACGGTGCGGCGCCGCACGCCTGCCAGCGCGAGCATGGTCTCGCAGATGTCCACGTTCTGCACGACCTCCGTGCAGCGCACACCTGGCGGGATGCGTCCCGGCGCACGCAGCAGCAGCGGCACGTGGAGCACGGCGGAGGACATCGGCTCCCAGCCGTGCCCCCAGTGACCACCCTCGCCGAGAAACTCGCCGTGGTCCGAGGCCACCGCCACGATCACCGGGCTGCCGTGGCCCGACTCCCACGTGGGCAGCCAGCGGTCGAAGAAGGCGCCGAGAGCGCGGTCGGTACGCCGCACGTCCAGCGCGTAGAGCTCGCGACGCGTGTTCGCGGTGGGGGCAGCAACCCACGGGCGGTCGTAGTGCGCGTCGTGCGGCAGGGACTCGCCGCCGCTTGCGCCGCGCCATTCCGGCGGTTCGTCGATCGGCCCGAACGGCTCGTGCACTTCCATGAGGTGCACCGACACGAAGAGATCGTCGTCGGGCAGCTGCGCGAGGCGCGGCGAGACGACCGACGCCAGGAATCGCTCCGTGTCGTGAATGGACGTGTCGAACTTCAGGACGAGCTCATCGAAGCCCTGGTCGAGGCCGGCGGCCGCACCCGCGTTCGTGTTCGTGAGAAAGGCCAGCGTGTGAAAGCCGGCCGTCGCGAAGGACTCCGCCATCGTCTCGTAGCGCAGCGGCAGGCGCTGCCCCATGAGCTGGACGCCCGTCGCTGCGACGTAGCGCCCCGTGAGGATGGATGGCATGGACGGCCGCGTCCAGCTCGCCTGGCTGTAGCAGCGCGTGAAGCTCGCGCCCTGCGCCGCCAGGGCATCGAGCGCCGGTGTCGCCTCGCTCGGGCCGCCGCCGAAGCCGGTGGCATCTGCGCGCAGCGTGTCGATCAGCACGAAGACCGCGCGCTGCGCCGGCCGTGACAGGTCCACGCCGCGCAGCGCAGACCACGCGAGCGCCGTCCCCGCCGGCAGCTCATCGCATCCGAAGACGAGTCGCAGCGGCCCCGCGTCGCGCGCCACGTCGGCCTGCAGCTCCAGCCAGCCCTGCGAGGCGTCGAGCGTGCCGGCCTGCAGCACGCGGCGTCTGCCCGCGTCGTCCACGGTCTCCACGCGATACGACGCCGTGCCGCCGACGCCCTCCGGATCGAGCAGGGCGACCGCGCCACGCAGTCGCCGGCCGGAGAGTTCCGTCGCCGGCAAGGTCACCCCGCCCGAGACGCTCTGCCACCACGCGTTCCGATCGTCGTCGCCCACCGCGAGGCGGCCGCTGCCGTGCGTCGTGCGCGTGTAGACGGCGCCCGCGCCGGACAGCACGGCCTCGCGCACCTCGATCCGCACGGGGCCGGGCGCCATGTCCGGGTTGCCGATCGCGAGGCGCGTGACATGCACCGAGCCGTCGGACCAGAGTTGCTCGCCCGAGAGCACGAGCGGCTCGCCGAGGCACAGCGTCTGCCAGTCTTCCGAGGGCTCGACGGGCACCTCGATCGAGGCCTGATACGTGTCGCCAGCACCTTCTCCGGCAGCAGCCTCCGGCGTCGTGCTCAGCGTGAAGTGCAGCAGGAAGCTCCGGCCCTGCAGCACGCGCAGCGTGAGCTGCAGTTCCGCGAGGTCGTCGTCGCGCATGTCGAAGGCCGAGGCGCACTCCATGCGCTGGCCCGGCTCCAGCGTGATCGTTTTCGGGAAGCTCACGGTCACGGGCGCTCGTGCGCTCGGCGCGGCGCCCGTGGCGCGGAAGTCCAGCGCGTCCGGCGCATCGAGCAGGCGCAGCGTTCGCGGGGCGATGTCGCGGCCGGGTGATGAGCGCCCGGCGCCCGGCGCGTCGTCGGCCTTCGCGGTGCCTGCGTTCTCCGTGACGAGCGGCTCCGTGAACGAGGCCGTCAACTCCTCCAGGCTGTCGCGGAGCACATCCCTTCGGTGCATCGCGAAGAGCACGAGGAGTCCGAGCGCGACGAACACGCCGGCCGCAAGCCAGGTGCCCCAGGCGGAGGCTGCCGTTGCGCCTGCCGCGCGCAACGCACGGGTGCGCGCCAGCACCGCCGCCAGCGCCACGACAGCGGCCAGCAGCACGAGCACCGCGCCCGGCAGCGACTGCGCGTCGGTGACCGTCTTCGGAAAGCGCGCTTCGTAGCGGCGCCCGTTCGTGCGCGGATCACTGTCGTCGGAGGCCGAGAAGTACAGCCAGTCGCCCCAGTGCGAGTAGGCCCCGGCGCCCGCCTGCCGGATGCTGGTGTGCAGCGCGTGCGCCGGCCCGAGTTCCATGTCGTCCTCATAGAGGTGCAGGTTCGAGCGGCCGTCGCGGTCGCTGACGTGCGCAATCGTCAGCGGCATCAGGAAGGCGTGGCCCTCGTCGGGCGCAAGTGCGGAGAACTCCAGCGGCAGCACCTCGTCCGGATGGAGCCAGCGGAAGGGGACGCGCAGCAGCACGAGGCCCACCAGCGTGAGCGCCGCACAAAGAAGCATCCACGCCCTTGCCGACACGTCGCCTCCGGTCACGGCGCCTGGCCGCGACGCGCCCGCGCCTGGACCGGCTGCGCCGTTGTGCCTTGCAGCATCCATCGAGTCCAGCGCCGTCCGGGTGGGTTGATGAACGTCTCCACGCGCAGGTCACCCGGCGCAGGTCACTTCGGGCGGGCCGCGTCGGGCGTGAAGCGCGCGGAAGTTTCGGGACCGCTTACGGCGACTGGGCTTCCAGACCGTTGCTGGCCGAGAAACCCTTGGGGCCGGCGACGTCGCTGATCCAGCACTGCATCGTGAACTGGAAACCGCTGGGCACGTTGCCGGGCCAGATGCTGCCCAGCACGAGCGAACCCGCGGGGCCGGTCGGCAGGCCGACGAAGATCAGGTCCGGGCTGGGCACGAGCACTCCGCCCTTGAAGGGCTGGAAGACCTGGGTGAAGCCGCCCAGCAGCGCCGCGCTGCTGTTGGGGCGGGCGTTGGCGAGCGTGATCGTGAACGGTGCACCGCCACAGAGCGTGCCTTCGCCCGACAGCGTCGGCACGCCCGTGAGGCCCGCCAGGCCCTGTCCGAGGTCGGTCCAGTGAGCGCCGAGCGCGGGTGCACCCAGCGTGCCGTCACAGTTCACGTTCTGCGCGAGCAGGTCACCCTCGTCGACCAGCGCGTCGGTCCAGGCCAGGACCATCTGCCCTGCGCTGTCACGCGTCAGCGCCACACGCAGCTTGTCGCTGGGTGTGGAGGCCACGTCGAACGGCCCCATGTCGGTGCTGCCGTCGGATGCGAGGCGCCGGCCGCGGATCACGTCCTGGCCGAAGGAGGGCGCCGTCATCCAGTACACGAAGGTGGTGTCGGCGGACGTGATGTTGCGCACGTTGCTGATCTCGGCGCTGCCGAGCGGGATCTGCACCGCGCCCTGCGCGCCCCAGAGCCGGTTGCCCGTCGCGCCGAGCTTCTGGCTCGACAGGCCGAACTGGGACTGCAGCGAATTCTGTTCGACCCAGCTCACCACCGTCGTGCCGTTGTCCGCATCGTAGGAGGCCCACGGATTCACGCGGACCTGGCCTGCGTTGGTGGAGACCGCCACGCCGTTGTGCGGATAGGCCTCGGTCCCGTCGGACTTGATGTGCTGCGCCCAGCACTGCAACGGCGAGGTGCCGTACCACGAGAACACCGCGCCACCGGAGCCGTCCGGCTCGAAGCCCGGGAAGTTGCCGAACTGCAGCGAGCCGCTGTCGAACACGGACACGGGCGAGGCGCCCCACAGCGCGGTGCCGTTGCTGTCGAACTTCTGCGTGCGCAGCTGTTTCGGCGAAGTGAAGCTGCCTGTCTGGTGCACGATCGAGAGCACGACGTCGTTGCCCGCGGCGTGCAGGTCGCTGACCGAGTAGGTGCCCGCGGCCGGCGTGAGCACGACGTCGCTGGCCCACTGCTTGACGCCGCTTGCGTCCAGCTTGCGCAGGCGCACGGAGGAGTCCTGAGTCCAGGCGACCACGGCGCCGCCGTCCGCCGTGCCGGCGATCTTCGGCGAGGCCACGAAAGCAGCCGTGGCGGTGAGCTGGATGCCGGCCGCACCCCAGGGCTGGTTGCCGGCGGGGGTCACCTTGGCTGCGGTGATCTGCACGCCGCCGGGACGATCGTCGCGGAAGGCCAGCAGCGCGTCGTTCGTGGCGCTGTGCGAGAGACCGTAGTCCTGCGTGGAGCTGAAGCCGCGGTCCGCCACGAGCACGCCCGCGTGCGGGAACAGCTCGTGGCCCGCGGCGTCGAGCTGCTGCAGGCGCACGTCGTAGCCGCTGCCGATGCCGTCGAACCAGCTCAGGTACACGGCCTGGCCGGCGACAGCCTCGAGTTTCGCCTGGGACTGGTCGCTGGCGGCATCCGCCACCGCGAGGTTGCCGGCCGGGTCGGCACTCCACTGGGCGGGCGCGGGAACGGCGCCGAGCGACAACGCGGTGGCGGTGCAGAGGATGCGGATCCGATTCATCGTCGAAGACTCCTGGGAGGGATCAGCCGCGGTCATGCGGAGACTCTAGGGCATGAAGGGATTTCGGGGCGCCCGAAGTTTCCGCGGGCCGGCGGGCTCGTTCCTGCCGGAGGGTTCGCTGCGCGCGTGCTGCGCGAGATCCGGCATCCTGCGCCGGGGGGGCCGCGCCTCAGTTCCTGTTCTTCCGTGGCGTACGCGTCGCGAAGTCGATCAGCTCGCGCACGCTGCGGTGTGACTCGACCGCGTGGCGCAGCGGCTGGTCGAGGTGCAGCACATAGCGATTGCAGCGGCCGTCGCGCCGGCGCGTCACGAGGCCCTCGGACTCGAGGTCGGCCAGGATCGTCTGCACCGCGCGCTCGGTGATGCCGACGCGCGCGGCGACTTCGCGCAGACGCAGTTCGGGGGCAGCTGCCAGGCAGATGAGCACGTGCGCGTGGTTCGACAGGAAGGTCCACGCCTTGGCAGGGGGCGCTTGGGGCGCAGGTGGCGCTGTGGACTTGCGGCGGGACGTTGCGGCGCGGCTTGACATACGAAGTTCCGTTCGTGTATTGTGCTTCCTCTATAGCCGCGGCCGCCGGAACGGCCACGGAGCAACCTCCAGTCTCCCACGGAGTCCCATGCCTTCCGAACGATCTCCCCTCATCGGCGTCGTGATGGGCAGCGCCTCGGACTGGCCGACGCTGCGCCACGCCGCCGAATGTCTCGACGAGTTCGACGTGCCTCGCGAGGCGCGCGTCGTCTCGGCCCACCGCACCCCGGAACTCCTGCGGAGCTACGCTCGCGGGGCGGAGGCGCGCGGCCTGCGCGTGCTCATCGCCGGCGCGGGTGGGGCGGCCCACCTGCCGGGCATGCTGGCGGCCTGGACGGCGCTGCCGGTGCTGGGCGTGCCCGTGGAGAGCCGCGTGCTGCGCGGCGTGGACTCGCTGCTGTCCATCGTGCAGATGCCGGCCGGCGTGCCGGTCGCGACCTTCGCGATCGGCGAGGCCGGGGCGCGCAACGCGGCGCTGCTTGCGGTGCGCATGCTGGCGGGCGAGGACCCCGCGCTGCGTGCCCGCCTGCAGGCTTTCCACGAGGCCCAGGAGCGCAAAGTGATGGAGGCGACGCTGACATGAGCACCTCGATTCAGCCCGGCGCCGTGCTCGGCGTGCTCGGCGGAGGGCAGCTGGGCCGGATGTTCACGCTGGCCGCGCGCCGCATGGGTTATCGCGTCACCGTCTTCGCCCCCGGGGACGACACACCCGCGGGTCAGATCGCGTATCGAGAGATCCGCGCGTCCTACGAGGACCTCGACGCGGTCGAACGCTTCGCGCGCGAGGTGGCGGCGGTGACCTTCGAGTTCGAGAACGTTCCGGCCGCCACGGCGCAGGCCGCTGCGCGCTACGCTCCGGTGCGGCCGTCGGGGGAGCTGCTGCACGCGACTCAGGACCGCGTGCGGGAGAAGCGCGCGCTCACCGCGAACGGATTGCCGGTAGCGCCCTTCGCCTTGCTGGGCTCGGCGGAGGAACTTCAGGCAGCCGCGGCCGCGGTCGGCTTCCCGGCCGTGCTCAAGACCGCCGCCTGGGGCTACGACGGCCACGGCCAGCGCCTCGTCGAGCGCGCAGAGGACCTCGAGCCTGCCTGGCGCTCGCTGGGCGCGGCGCCATCGGTGCTCGAAGGCTTCGTGCCCTTCGCCGCGGAGCTGTCGGTCGTCGGGGCCCGCGGGCTCGACGGCGAGATCGCGCTCTACGAGCCGGTCCTGAATCGCCATCGCGACCACGTGCTCGACGTGACGCTCTGTCCGGCGCCGGTGCCGCCGCGCGTGCGCGACGAGGCGCTCGCGATCGCTCGCGACGTGCTCGAGCACCTGCAGGTCATCGGCGTGCTGTGCGTCGAGCTTTTCCTGCTCGCGGACGGTTCGCTGCTCGTGAACGAGCTTGCCCCGCGTCCTCACAACTCCGGCCACGTCTCGATGGATGCGCACGTCTGCTGTCAGTTCGAGCAGCAGGTGCGCGCGGTGTGCGGGCTGCCGCTCGGCTCCACGCAGCGCACCGTTCCGGCGGCCGTGATGGCCAATCTGCTCGGCGATTCCTGGGCTGCAGGACCTCCGGATTTTGCCGCCGCGCTCGCCGACCCCGGAGTACGCCTGCACCTGTACGGCAAGCAGCACGCGCGTCCCGGCCGGAAGATGGGGCACCTGACCGTCGCCGCCCCCACGCTGGCAGAGGCCGAGCGCCGGGCGCTGGCGGCACGCGCCGCGCTCGTCGGGCCGGCGCCGGCCGCTTCGCCCGAAACTCCGGTGCCGCATGCCGCCCACGTGCCGCCGGCGAAGGGAGAGACGTGGACTGGTCGCTGATCTCGAGCAACCTGCTCACGCCGCCCATCCTGTTCTTTGCTCTCGGAATGGCGGCCACGCTGCTGCGATCCGACCTCGAGATCCCGCAGCCGTTCACGCGGGCCCTCTCGCTCTACCTGCTCTTCGCCATCGGCATGCATGGAGGCGTCGAGCTCGCATCCGCGGGATTCGCGCCCGCTTCGCTCCTGCCGCTCGCGGTCGGCATCGTTGCCAGCGCCTGCTTTCCGCTCACGACCTTTCTGCTGCTGCGCCGCCGTCTGGGGCCCGCCGACGCCGCCGCGATCGGCGCGACCTACGGGTCAATCTCGGCGGTGACCTTCGTGACGGCGTGCAGCTTCCTCGATGATCGGCAGGTGGCGTGGTCTGGCCACATGGTCGCGGCCATGGCGCTCATGGAGTCGCCCGCGATCCTGGTCGGAGTGCTGCTGGCGCGGCGCGCCGGTGTCGGCGCGGGCGCCGTTGTCGGGATGAGCGCGGGTGTCGGACCCGGTGCGAGTGCGGAGCCGGGCGCGGCGCCCGGGCATGTCGGCCACGGCTCCGTCGCGGCGCTGTTGCGCGAGGCCTTCCTGAGCGGCCCGGTCTTTCTCCTGATCGGCGCGCTGGCCATCGGCGCCCTCGTCGGCGAGAAGGGCTGGCGCAGCGTCGCACCGTTCGCGCATGAGCCGTTCAAAGGCGTGTTGTGCCTCTTCCTGCTCGACATGGGAATGATCGCGGCCCGCCGGTTGTCGGCGCTGCGCACGTCGGGGCCGCTGCTGCTGGGGTTTGCGGTGGTGGCGCCGCTGCTTCACGGCGCGCTCGCCGTTGCGGCCGCGCACATGCTCGGGCTCGGTCGCGGTGATGCGCTGCTGCTCACAGTGCTCTGCGCCTCCGCGAGCTACATCGCGGTGCCCGCCGCGATCCGCTCGATGCTGCCGGAGGCCAATCCGAGCCTCTTCCTGCCGATGTCCCTCGCCATGACCTTTCCGTTCAACATCGCGCTCGGTATCCCGCTCTACATGGCGGCGATCGACGCGCTCTGGAGCGTGACATGATTCCCGTCAAACGTCTTGAGATCGTGATCGACGCGCCTCACGGCGGGCGAGTCACCGAACTGCTTGCGCGCCACGGACTGGGAGGCTGGACACTCCTCCGGGGTGCGACGGGGGCCGGCGAACGCGGCCTCCAGCGCGACGACGAACTCACCGGCGTCTCGGGCAATCACCTGATTCTCACCACCTGCCCTCCCGAGCGGCTGCAGTCTCTGCTGGAGGAGCTTCGCGCGCTGCTCGTCCAGTGCGGCGGGATGTGTCTCGTCAGCGATGCATGCTGGTTGCGCCACTGAGGGCGCGGACCAGCACCCTCGCCAACGCCCGTCACTGACTCCCTGGCCGCGTTCGACGGGACGGGCGGGCCGGAGATCCGGGTTTGTCCTCGCGTAGTCTTCGGCACCCGAGAGATCCGGTACGCGGAGCGCGCAGCCTGCTCACCAGCTGACCGAGTTCACGGGCCGGTCAGCGGTCAGCTCGACTGCAGGATTCTGCACGAAGCCGGGGTTCTTTCCGACGAAGCGCAGCCACTGTCCCAGCGTCAGCTCGCACTTCGACATGACGACGGGCTTGACTGTCAGCTGCGCCCGATGCTTCCGTGCAGCGGCACGCGCTGCGCCTCGCCGACGGTGGTCGGCAGTCAGCAGTTCGTGCAGGTGAGCGGCGCACCCGGTGACATCATTCTGATGCTGCTGGGCTTCGAGCCGAACAGCGCCGCGCCCCACCTTTCCGCCTATCAGGCTGCGCTGGCCGTGCCGCCGCCCCCGCTGATCGTGTCGCTGGGAGCGCTGCCTGCCTCGGGGGCTTTGAGCTTCCAGGCAGCCCTCGGCCCGCTTCCGCCTGGACTCGATGGACTGCTGCTTGTCGGGCAGTCGCTGCACATGCCGCAGGGAGCCGGCTACCGACTTGGCGCCCCGATCGCCGCCGTGCTGCTGGCGGAGGCGCCCTAGCGGTGGCGGGCGCCGCGCACGCGAGGAAGTCGCGACCGGCTGACCCACATCCATTGGAGTCTCCCCTGTCGATCATCCGTGGCCATGTGGTGCGACGCACGCTCAACGCTTCGGTGCCCTGACGCGCCGCCGGAAGAGGTCCGCAGCTCACGCCCGTCATGGGTAACGGGCCCGTACGACCCGGATCCTCTCGCGTGCCACGCCGGTTTCCCGGTGCGTGCTTGACGGCGGGGCTGCGCGCCCGTGACCTCCAGAGGCGCAGAAGGAGCCGTCCCTCCCGGGGGACCCGGGACGCTATCGTGGGCCTCCATGCCGACTCCAGGCTCCGAATCCGACCCCGGCGCTTCCCCCGACACCCTCGCCGCGCTGGCCATCGACGAGCCCACGCTCCTGCGCCTCTCCGGCCCCGGGCCCCGCTACACCAGCTACCCGACCGCGCCGGAGTGGCGCGATGACTTCCGCGAGGCCGACGCGATGGCGGCCTACGCCCGCGCCGCCGCCACGCCCGACGAAGCGCTCTGCCTCTACGTGCACCTGCCGTTCTGCGAGCGCCTCTGCCTCTACTGCGGTTGCACCGTGGAGATCCACGGCCACCAGAGCCGCGCCGACAAGTATCTCGACGCGGTGGAGCGCGAGATCGCGCTCGTCGCCGCCGCGCTCGGAACGCGCCGCGGGCTGCTGCAGATGCATTGGGGCGGCGGCACGCCGACCTTCCTGTCCGAGGCTCAACTGTCGCGCCTGCACGGGATGATCACGGCGGCCTTCCACTTCCTGCCCGGCGCCGAGCAGTCCATCGAGGTGGACCCGCACATCACCACGCACGGCCAGGCCGACCTGCTCGTGCGGCTCGGCTTCAACCGCGTGAGCATGGGCGTGCAGGACTTCGATTCCGTCGTGCAGCAGATCGTGAAGCGCGACCAGACCTACGACGAGACCGCGAGCCTCATCGCGCGCTTCCGCCAGGCCGGCATCGAAGGCATCAACGTGGACCTCATGTACGGCCTGCCGGAGCAGAAGCTCGACACCTACGGCCGCACGCTGGACCGCATCGTCGAGCTCTCGCCCGACCGACTCGCGGTCTTCGGCTATGCGCACGTGCCGTGGATGAAGCCGGCGCAGAAGGTGCTGGAACGCAGCAACATTCCCGAGGCCGTCGAGCGCGCGCGCCTCTTCGGCCTCGCGCTCGGGCGCCTCACCGCCGCCGGTTACGAGGTCATCGGCCTGGACCACTTCGCGCGGCCGACCGACAGCATGTTCAAGGCGCTGTCTGCCGGCACGTTGCACCGAAACTTCATGGGCTACGCGACGCAACCTGCGCAGGACATGGTGGGTCTCGGGATGTCCGCCATCGGCGACATCGGCGGTGCCTTCCTGCAGAACGCGCGCAGCACGAAGGAATACGAGCCCGCGCTCATGGGCGGCCACCTCGCCACGGTGCGCGGCATGCTGCGCAGCCCGGAGGACGACCTGCGCCGCGCGACGATTCTCTCGCTCATGTGCCGCATGCGCGTGGACCTCGACGAACTGGAAGCGCAGACCGGCGTGCCCGAACTCGCCACGCACTTTCAGGACGAGTGGGCCGAGATGCAGCCCTTCGCGGACGAGGGCTTCTGCACGCTGGCGCCGCGCCGCCTCGACATCACGCCGCGCGGCCGCCTCTTCCTGCGCCACATGGCCATGGTCTTCGACGCCTACCTGCGCAGCCGCCGCGCCGAGGAGAGCGGCAAGCGCTTCAGCCAGACCATCTGATGCGCGCCGTCCGTCACGCGCCGCCGGTCGCGCCCGGCGCCTCGCCGGAGGGCAGCGCTTGAAGCTCCAGGAGTTCACGGCGCGCGTGCGCCTGCCCGTCTCCGCGGACGAGGCCTATGCATGGCACGCGCGGCCCGGCGCCTTCCAGCGGCTCTCGCCGCCGTGGCAGCACGTGGAGGTCATCGAGCAGGGCGCGGGGCTCTCGGCCGGTACGCGCGTCGTGATGCGACTGCGCGCCGGGCCGCTGCGCAAGCGCTGGGTCGCGGTGCACGGCGCGTGCGTTCCCGGACGCGAGTTTCGCGACAGCGCCGAGCGCGGGCCGTTCGCGCACTGGGAGCACGTGCACCGCTTCGAGCCGGATGGCCCCGATGCGTGCTGGCTCACGGATCGCGTGCAGTACGCGCTGCCCATGTCGCTGCTGACGCAGCCGCTGCTCGGCGCCTTCGCGCGCGGCGAGCTGGCGCGCCTCTTCCGCTATCGTCACGACACGACGCGCGCGGACCTCGCCGCGCACGCTGCACACGCCGAGCACCTGGGCGGTCGTCCGATGCGCGTGCTCGTCTCCGGCGCGAGCGGACTCGTTGGCCGTCAGCTCGTGGCCTTCCTGTCCACCGGCGGGCACGAGGTCGTGCGGTTGCAGCGCTCCGGAGCTCACGGCACGGGAGGAGCCGTCGGCGAGTCGCCCGTCGCGGGCGCGCCATCCTCCGTCGCGTGGGAGCCGGCGTCGGGCGCCATCGACCGCGAGGCTCTGGAGGGGCTCGACGCCGTCGTGCACCTCGCCGGCGAGAACATCGCGGCGCGGCGCTGGAATCCGGCGCACAAGGAGGCGGTTCGCAGCAGCCGCGTGGGCCCGACCGCGGCGCTCGCGCGCGCGCTCGGCTCGCTGCGCCGCAAGCCGGCGGCCTTCCTGTGCGCGTCGGCCATCGGCTACTACGGCGACCGCGGCGACGAGTTGCTCACCGAGCGCTCGGAGGCCGGCGCCGGCTTTCTGCCCGAGGTGTGCGAGGCGTGGGAGAGCGCCACCGCGCCGGCTGCCGCCGCGGGCATCCGCACCGTGAATCTGCGCATCGGCACGGTGCTCTCGCCGCAGGGCGGCGCGCTGGGCAAGCTGCTCCTGCCGTTCCGGCTCGGGGGCGGCGGACCCATCGGCAGCGGCCGGCAGTGGTGGAGCTGGATTTCGCTGGATGACCTGGTTGGCGCGATGCACCACGCGTTGTTCACGGACTCGTTGTCGGGGCCGTGCAACGCGGTCTCGCCGCAGCCGCTGCCCAACGCCGACTTCGCGCGCGCGCTCGGCGCCGTGCTGCATCGACCGGCGCTGCTTCCGCTGCCGGCGCCCGTGGCGCGCAAGCTCGTCGGCGAAATGGCCGACGCCCTGCTGCTCTCCAGCACGCGCGTCGTGCCGATCGCGCTGCTCGGCAGCGACTACGCGTTCCGCCACGCCGAACTCCGGAACGCGTTGCGCCACATGCTCGGGAGCGGCGCGGCATGAGCGACGCGATCTCTCCCGCCGACGAACAGGGCGTCCGATCCGGCGGCGCGCCCACTCCGTTGCCGGCGTGCGTGGACACCGTCGTGCTCGGGGCCGGCGTGGCGGGTCTCGCGTACGCGCACGGCCGTGGGGTCGGCGCGGATGTCCTGGTGCTGGAGGCCGGCCCGCGGGCGGGCGGGCTGGTGCGCACGGAGCATGCGCGGTTGCCCGCCGAGCACGGCGGCGGAGCCCTGCACTTCGAGTGGGGGCCCGAGGCGCTTCAGGACAACACGCCCGACGTGCTTGCGCTGTTCGCCGAGCTGGGGCTCGCGCCGCTGCCCGCCGCGGAGGCGGCGCGGCAGCGCTTCGTGCTGTGCAACGGGCAGCTCGTCGCGCTGCCGACGAGTCCGCCCGCCTTCCTCAGGAGTCCGCTGCTGTCGCTCGGCGGCAAGTTGCGCGCGTTCACCGAACCGTGGCGCGACGCGCGCACGGCGCTGGATGGCTCCGTGGCGGACTTCGTGAGGCATCGACTCGGCGTGCAGGTGCTCGATCGCCTCGTGGATCCCTTCGTCACCGGCATCTACGCCGGCGACCCGGAGCTGCTCTCGGTGCGCGCGGCGTTTCCGCTGCTGCACGCGCTCGTGTCGGAGCACGGCAGCCTGCTCGCCGGGCTGCGCGCGCGCGGCAAGGCGGCACGCGCGCGTGGCGAGGCCAGACGCGTGCCGTCGCTGCTTTCTCTGCCGGGCGGACTGTCCACGCTCGCGGAGTCGCTGGCCGCAGCGCTGGGCCCGCGCCTGCAGACCAGCGTGCGCGTCACCACGCTGCGCTCCGAAAGTCGTGGGTGGAACGGCGCGGGAGATGCCGCGAGTCATGCGACGGGCGAGTGGGTCGTGGAAAGCTCCGCGGGCACGGTGCGTGCGCATCGCGTCGTGTGTGCGCTGCCGGTGCGTGCGGCGGCAAAGCTGCTCGGCCCGGTCAGCGCCGCGCTCGGCGAGGCGCTGGGCAGCATGACCTGCGAGTCGGTCGTGTCGTTCGTGCACTGCTGGCGGCGGGAGGATGTCCGTCATCCGCTGGACGGCTTCGGCTACCTGGTGCCGGGGTGCGAGCGGCGCCTGCACCTGGGGACGCTGTTTTCCTCCACGATCCAGCCGGCGCGCACGCCGTCCGGCACGGTGCTGCTGCGCACGCTGCTGGGCGGCGCCCGCCACGCACGCATGGTGGAGTGGCCCGACGAGGAGTTGCACGCGACGCTGGCCGACGATGTCGCGCCTCTGCTCGGACTCACGGGCCAGCCGCTCTACGCGAACATCGTGCGACAGCGCGCGGTGCTGCCGCGCTACGACCTTGTCCAGCCCGCGCGGCAGGAACGCATCGAGGCGCAGCTTGCCGCACTTCCGGGACTCGCGCTGGTGGGCAACCACCGCCGCGGCATCTCCGTGAACGCCCTCATCGAAACGTCCCGCACGCTGGCCCGCGCGCACGCCGCCTCACCCGCGGCCTGAAAGGATCCTCATGCACGCTGCACGCATCATGCGTTGCGAATCGGAAGCTGCCGCGCGACGTCCGCGGCGAGGCGCGGCGCTCCTCGCCCTGCTGAGCCTCTTCATCGCGGCGCCGGGCCTGCCCGGCTGCGCCGGCATCTATCGCTATCGCTTCGAACCGATGCCGGCCGTCGTCGACGTGCACACCGCGCGAGGTTCGCAGCCGCTCCTGCTCGTGTCCGTGCTCGGCGCGATCACGCCGGAAGGCAGCGACCGGCGCCAGGTGCACCTTCGCTACCGCCTGCAGAACACGACGGATCTGCCCATCCGTCTTCCCGTCGGCAGGCAGCGGCTGCTCTCCGGCGACCTATTGGAGTTCTCCTCCGCGTGGCTGGTCGACGGCGTGAGCGAAGTGGCTGCGGGCGAGAGTGCGCTCGCCGATCTTGCCTTCGCCTATCCCGACGACGCGACGCCGGACATGAACGGGCTTTCACTCGGCTGGGCGCTGGAAGTGGAGGGCGTCAAGCTCTCCGGCACGACGGTCTTCCAGCGTGTGTCGCCGGACGCGCTGCGAAATCCATACCCGCCACCGGGCTGGGGACCGTACGGCGCTCCGCCGTGGGGAGCTTACGGGCCGTACGGCTACGGCTGGTATGGCTCGTCCTACCGACACTGAAGCGGCCTGGCCGCTTCGTCGCTCTCAGCGCGCGGGACCCGTGCGCTTGCTGTCGATGGTCATGACGAGCACGTCGCCCGCGGGCGGGATCGTGTCGTACATGTCGATGTGCAGGTTGTCGCCGGAGGGCTTGACGACCATGCGGAACGGACGAGTGCCGGCCGCGTCGGTCATCATGCCCTTGTAGTCGATGCTGCCGTCGGGGCCGGCCTTGCCGCGCGAGGTCGTCCACCACGTGCTGCCGGTGTCCGCCCACATCGAGATGTACTCGCCGCTCTGGTTGTCGAAGCCGTTGAGCCCGAGCCCCTCCATGGGCATGCCCATCACGTCGAAGTGATGGCGCTCCATGATGTAGCGCCCGCCGAGAACCAGCGTCGTGTCGGTGCTGCCCTTGCTCTCCTGCCAGGGCATGTCCGGCGACCAGCGCATGCGGTAGGTGTTCTCCCAATGACCGACGCCTTCGGCGAGCCTCCGGTGCTCCGGACCCGGCGCGGCCATCTTTTCCATCTGCGCCGTCATGGCGGCCTCATCCATGGCGGGAGCCGCCGTGGAGGCCGGCGCGGAGGCGCAGCCGCCGGCGAAGGGGAGGAAGGGGAGCATGGTCACTGCTGCCATGAGCGTGAAAGCGCGCCGCATGATGGTTCCTCTGAAGAGACGTGGGCGTGAATGGTCGGGGCGAGAGGATAGCTGCCGCACTCGGATCGTCGTCAAGTCATCTGGCCGTGCTGCCGACTGAATCGGGTCGTGCGCGCGCCGAGGGCGCGTCGAGACGACACCCGTGTCGAGGATGGCTTGACGTGACGGACTCCGTGATCGCACCGCAACTGCTGGATGGCGATGACAGCCTGGATGGCCATGACGGCGGCGCACCGCCCGGGCCGCAAGGGCGGGCCGAACTCACCGTGCCGCGCGCATGCCGCCTGCGCGTGCTCGTCGTCGATGACGAGGACATGTGTCGCGCGGCGCTGCGACGCGAGCTCATGCGAATGGGTTTCGACGTGACGCTCGCGGGGTCCGGCCTGCAGGCGCTGGACAGCCTGCACGCGCTCGGCGCGGACCTCGTGCTCACGGATCTGCTCATGCCGAGCATGAGCGGGCTGCAGCTCATCCAGCGGCTGCGCGCCGAGCAGCCCGCGGGGCCGATGATCGCGTGCACGGGTGGCACCCTGCCCGAGGTGGCTGCGTGCCGGCGCCTCGCCGCCGACGGCATCCCGCTGCTGGTCAAGCCCTTCGATGGCGACGAGCTGCAGCTGGCGCTGCAGCAGGCGCTCGCGGTCTCCGACGAAGCCAGGGGTTTCCGGCCCTCGCGCTGAGCGGCAACGCAAGCCGCGTCGTCGGCGATGCGGCGCGAGGCGGGCTGTCTTGCTCTGCCTGGCGAGCGGGGTTCGTGCAGGTTCGTTTCAGCGCTCCACAAGCGCGTCGTTCCGTCCGTCGCCGCTGCATGGCAGCATGGCGCCATGGACATCAAGCAGCTGTGCGTGTTCTGCGGTTCGAGCGAGGGCACCGACCCTGTCTACAAGTCGGCGGCGCAGGCCATGGGGCGCATGCTCGTGCGGCGCGGCGTCGGGCTGGTGTACGGCGGCGGCAGCGTCGGCCTCATGGGCGTGCTTGCCGACACGGTGCTGGCCGGCGGCGGCGAGGTGACAGGCGTCATCCCGACCGCGCTCGCCACCAAGGAAGTGCAGCACACCGGGCTCACGCACACGCACGTCGTGGACAACATGCACCGGCGCAAGGCGCTGATGAACGAGCTCTCCGACGGTTTCGTCGCGATGCCCGGTGGCTACGGCACGCTCGAGGAATTGTTCGAGGTGGTGACGTGGGCGCAGCTCGGCCTGCACAGGAAGCCCATCGGGCTGCTGAACGTGGTGGGCTATTTCGACGGCCTGCTGGGGTGCATCGACTCGGCCGTGGGCGAGGGCTTCATCAAGCCGGAGCACCGCAAGCTCATGGTGTCGGGCAGCGAGCCCGATGCGCTGCTCGACGCGTTGGCGCGCCATCAGCCGCCCGACGTGGAGAAGTGGATCCTCGCCTCGCACGAGACCTGAGCGCGACACGCCGGCGCATCGCGCCCGGCGGGCGCCAGCGCGCGGCACACGTTTGCGCCCGGCAGGCGTTTGCGCGCGGCACACGTTTACGCGCGGCAGGCGCCAGCGCGTGAGGCGGGCGCTAGCGTGCGGTGCCGGAGGCCGGTGCGCCGTCCTTCGGCGTGAGTCCCGCAAGGATGCGGTCCGTGGCGGCGAGCAGCTCCGTCACGTCCGTGCGCGTGTGATCGCCCATGTGCCCGATGCGCCAGTGGCTGTCCTTCGTCTTGCCGTAGCCGCCGGTGAGGAAGAAGCCCTCCTTCTTGTAGCCGGCGACGAGGTCGTCCATCACGAAGCGGCCCTTGCTCTCGATGCTGGTGACCGACGGACTGCGGTAGCCCTCGCGCGCCAGCACGCCGAAGCCGCGCCGGGCCACCCAGTCGAGCACGAGCTTCTGCATCGCGAGGTGCGTGTCGAAGCGCGCCTGGAAGCCGCCCGCGGCGAGGATGTCACGGATCTGCTGGCGCAGCGCCAGCATGAGCGGGATCGCCGGCGTGGTGGAGGTCATGCCCTTGCTGTCCTGAAACTCCAGCGCCGACAGGAAGTCGTTGGTGTAGCCGCGCCCCGGCACGGCGGCCATGCGCGCCCTGGCGCGCTTCGACAGCGCTCCGAGCGCGAGCGCCGGCGGCAGCGCCCAGCACTTCTGCACGCCGCCGACCGCGACGTCGATGTCGATCGCGTCGAAGTCGATGGCAACGCCGCATGCTGTGGAAGTGACGTCCACGCAGACGAGCGCCTCGGGCCGCAGGGCACGCACGGCGCGCGTGACGCCGGCGATGTCCGACAGCGCGCCGGTGGAGGTCTCGCAGTGCGTGATCATCACCGCATCCAGCGCGGGATGCCGGGCCAGCTCCTGCGCCGTGCTCTGCTCGTCCCAGGCCTCGCCCCAGCTTTTCTCGGCGCACTGCGCCGACAGTCCGCAGGCTGTGGAGAGCTCGAACCACAGATTGCTGAAGTTGCCGTTCACGAGGTGCAGCAGGCGGCCGCCCGGGCGCGTGACGCTGCGGCCCACGGCCTCCATCGCCGCAGTGGACGAGCAGGACAGGATGACGACGTCTCCGGAGGTTCCGAAGGCCGAGCGCACGCCGGGCAGGCAGTCCGCAAGCAGTTGCTTCATCTCCGAGCCGCGGTGGCTGAACATCGGCGCGGCCTGCGCGGCGAGGATCTCGGGGCGCACGTGCGTGGGGCCGGGGATGAAGAGCTTGGCAGGCATGGAGGTTCTCCGTGAGCGGGGCGCGCGATCTTACTGCGGCGCGGGCAGCGAGCGAAGCAGTGCGGCGTGGCGCGGGTCGCGCCTCAGCCTGTCCAGCTCCGCGGGCGTGCACAGCACGGGCAGCAACGCCGCCAGCGAGGGCTCGTTGACGACGACGTGCGCGCGCGCAGCAACGGCCGGACGCGCGACGACGCCGCCGAAGCAGACGAAGCAATCCACCACGTCGGCGGCCTCCGCGTCGGTCATGCCGTCGCCCACGAAGGCGGTGCGTCGCGGCGGCAGCGCGGCGAGCACCTCGCGCTTGCCGCCGGAGCGCGAGAGCGGATGGCCGCGCTCGAAATCCACGAAGCGGTCATCGCCGTCGAACCAGATCTTCACGGCGTGCACGTGCTGGTCGCTGAGGCCCAGCCAGCCGGCAAAGGTGACGACCGCCATGCGCAGCCCGCCCGAGACGATGAGCAGCTCCTTGCCCAGCGAGCGCAGCGCCATCATCGTCTGCTGCGCCTGCGGCACCGCGGTCTCGATGTAGCGGCGCCCGATCGTGGCCACTGCGTTTCGCGACGGCCGCACGAGCTCGAGCCGGCGTGCGTAGACGTCCTGCAGCGGGATGAGCCCGTTCATCGCCTGCGCGGTGAGTTCCTCGACCTGCTCCCGGTGCGCGCCGGAGAGTTCCTCGATGCCCTCGAGCCGCGCCAGCGTGCTGTCGCAATCGAAGACGATGCGCTCGAAGGGCGGGGCGTGCGCTGCCGGCGCCGCGCCGTGCGCCGCCTTCGAGGCATCGGGCGACGGCGCATCGGGACCTGCGGTCATGGGCGCATCGTAGGCTGCGCCCGCCGGCCGGGCCACGCCGGAGAGCGCACCGCCAGGTGGCGCGGACTCAGCCGGCGCCCAGCGAGAGGCCGCGGGCGCTGACGATGGGTGGCAGCCGGGTCAGCTCGTCGAGTTCGTCGGGGCCGAGCGCCCGGTCGAGCTGATAGAGGGCCAGCGCCTCACCCGGCCGGTTGCCCTGACCTGTGCCGGTGGCAGGGGATGTCGACGCGGGCCGCACGCCGTCCGGGGCGGACCGCGGCGCGCCCATGTGCAGGCCGCCGATGTTGATGCCGTGTGTCCCGAGCCAGCTGGCGACGAGGCCCAGCACGCCCGGCGCGTCGCGATGGCGCGTGAGCAGCAGCTCGCCCTGCGGCACGAAGTCCACCCCGAAGCCCGCGAACTCCACGAGGCGCGGCTGGCCGCGGAAGGCGGTGCCGGCCACCGCGTGCTCGCTGCCGTCGGCGGCCGTCACCGAGACGCGCAGCAACGAGGCGTATTCGCTGCCCGCCGGCTCGCGCTCCTCGACGACGGAAAGTCCGCGCTCCGCGGCGAGCAGCCCGGCGTTGACGACATTCACCGGCCCGTCGAGCGCCGGCGTGAGCAGGCCCGAAAGCACCGCGAGGCGCACCGCGTCCACGGGCCTCTGCGCGAGATCGCCGCAGTAGCGGATGCGCACGGCGCCGGCCGCGGGCCCCGCCGTGAGGCCGAGCAGCAGGCCGCAGCGCTGGCCCAGCGTGATGTAGGGTCGCAGCACGGCCAGCGCCTCGGGCGAGAGCAGCGGCGCGTTGACGGCGCCGCGCGCCTCGCCGCGCTGCAGGAAGTCGATGAGCTGCTGGCAGATCTCCACCGACACGCGCTTCTGCGCCTCTTCGCTGCTGGCGCCGAGGTGCGGCGTGAGCAGCAGGTTCTTCGTGCGGCGGAGCGGGCTGTCGGCGGGCAGCGGCTCGGTGCTGAAGACGTCGAGCGCCGCGCCTCCGAGGTGGCCCGACTCCAGCGCCGCGATGAGCGCGGCCTCGTCGACGATGCCGCCGCGCGCGCAGTTGATGACGAAGCTGCCGGGCTTCATGCGGGCCAGCTGCACCGCGCCGAGCAGGCTTGCCGTGTCCTTGCCGCCCGGGACGTGCAGCGTGAGGAAGTCGGCTTCCGCCAGCGCCCGGTCGAGGTCCACCAGCGTCACGCCCGGGATCGGCGAAGGCCCGCGCAGGAAGGGGTCGTAGGCGAGCACGCGCATCGACAGGCCGAGCGCGCGCTCGGCGACGACGCGCCCGATCTTCCCGAGACCGACGACGGCCAGCGTTTTGCCCGTGATCTCCGTGCCGGTGAGCGAGGACTTCTCCCACTTGCCGGCCTTCATGCTTGCGTCCGCGGCGGGCAGCTTGCGCGCCAGCGAGAAGAGGTGCGCCAGCGCAAGCTCGCCGGCCGAGACCGCATTGGCCGCGGGCGTGTTCATCACGAGCACGCCGTGGCGCGAGGCCGCCGGCACGTCGATGGTGTCGACGCCGATGCCCGCGCGGCCGACGACGCGCAGGCGCTTCGCCGCATCGAGGATGTCCGCGCTCACCTTGCTCGTGCTGCGCACGAGGATCGCGTCCACGTCGCGCGCGGCCTCCGCGATCTGCGCGGGCGTCAGACCGGTCTTCACGCGCACCTCGAAACCGGCCGCCGCCAGCAGCGCCAGGCCGTCGGGATCCAGGCTGTCGCAGACGAGGACGATGGGGGCGCGCGGCGGCTTCACGTTCTGCGGGGCCGCGTTGGCGGCGGGGAGCGGGCTGGCGGCGTGCGTCATGTGTCCTCCGGGGGTGCGTTCGCACCGCGCGAGTCGCGGTCGCGAATTCTGGTCGCATGGTATCGGCACAAGACAGGGAAACGGCACAGCCAGACTGCGTGGGGCGACCGTGGCGGCCGAGTGCTGGACGAGAGCGGCGCGCCGGTGTACGGCGCGTGGGTCCGGGGCGCGCCGGTCTGCGGATGCGGGCCTCGGTTGCAGATTCGCGCAGGCTGGACGGCGCTTCATTCCGATGAACGGGGATGCCGCGTCGATGGCGGCTTGCGGTGGTGGGGGCTACACTGGCCCGCCTTCGCCGTTGCGGTTCTCGTCTCACGGTCACCCTGCCCGACACCATGCGCGTCACGCTCATCCATCCGCCGGCCTTCCTGAATCCGACGGCGCTGACGTCGCTCCGGCCCAGCCTGCCGCTGGGGCTGGCCTACGTGGCCGGCTCGCTGCGCGCCGCGGGGCACGAGGTCACCGTGATCGACGCGGTGGGAGAGGCGCCGGATCGCATCGTGCAGGCCGGTCGCGTCGCGCAGCTCGGGCTGCCGGTCGCGGAGGTCGTCGCCATGCTGCCGGCGGACACGCAGGTGGTCGGCATCGCGGCGATGTTCACCTACCAGTGGCGCGTCGTGTCGGAGCTCATCCACGCGCTGCACGCGGCGCGGCCCGACGTGCTGCTCATCGGCGGCGGTGAGCACTTCACCGGGCTGCCCGAGATCTCGCTCCAGCAGACGCCCATCCACATCCTCGCGCTGGGCGAGGGCGAGGAGACGGCCGTCGCCATCGTGCGCCGCTACGGCGAGCACCTCGCCGCGCGCGGCGCCGCGTCGGTGGCCGATCCGGAGCCCGAGGTCGCGCAGTGGGCCGCGGGGCTGGCCGGCGTCTCCTATCGCAAGGACGGCGTCGTGGTGCACGAGCCGCGCCGCGATCGCGTGCGCGACGTGGACGCCATCCCGCTCCCGGCGTGGGACCTGTTCAACGTGCGCGGCTACGACGAGAACGGCCTCGTCACCGGCATCCACAACGGCGTCACGGTGCCCATCCTGGCGACGCGCGGCTGCCCCTACCGCTGCGCCTACTGCAGCTCGCCCAACATGTGGACCACCAAGTGGCTCCCGCGCGAACCGAAGAAGGTCGTCGACGAGATCGAGAGCTACGTCGAGACCTACGGCGCGAACAACTTCCCCTTCCAGGACCTCACGGCGATCCTGCGCCGCGAGTGGATCGTCGACTTCTGCCGCGAAATCATCGCGCGCAAGCTGCAGATCTCGTGGCAGCTGCCCTCCGGCACGCGCTGCGAGGTCGTGGACGACGAGGTGGCCTCGCTCCTCGCGGCCTCGGGCGGCTGGTCGCTGAACTTCGCGCCCGAAAGCGGCAGCGAGGAAGTGCGCAAGAAGGTCAGCAAGCAGATGACCGAGAAGAGCCTGTTTTCCGCAGTTGATGCTGCGGTGAAGCACAAGCTCAACACCGCGGTCTTCTTCGTGCTCGGCTTCCCCGGCGACAACAAGCAGAACTTCAAGGACACCGTGAAGTGGGCGCGACGCCTCGCGCGGGCCGGCGTGGACGACGTGGCGGTGGGCTTCTACTTCCCGATTCCGGGCACGAAGTTCTACAAGCAGCTCGAGACCGACGGGAAGATCGCCCTGAACGACGACCTCATGATGGCGCCCATCTTCGTGCACGACCGCTGGCTCACCGAGGAGCGCAACTTCTCCGGCTCGATGAGCGCCAGGGCGCTCACCTACTGGCGCTTCCGCATCGTGCTGGCCTTCTACTCGCGCGCCATCCTCGTCAACCCGAAGCGCCTGCTGCGCATCGCCCGCAACTTCTGGAGCGGCCGCGAAGACAGCAAGTTCGACTCCTTCCTGCAGATCCTCAAGGAGCGCTTCTTCACGCGCCGCGCCGCGAAGGTCTGAAGGCTGGCCTAGTGACGGACTCCGCAGGAACGGGCCGCGACGGTCCCCCGATGCTCACGTTGCCCGAGGTCCTCGCCGGCGCGGGAGGCGCGGCCAGCGACGACGCGACGGGCCGCTCTTCCGATGCCGCGCGCGCCGCGGCGCCCGCCGACGCTCCCGCGGCCCTGTCCGGCATGGTGTGCATGGCGCTGGCCGTGCTGCTCTTCTCCATCATGGCGGTGTGCGTGAAGCTGCTGGGGAAGGAGATGCCCGCGCACGAGAAGATCTTCGTCCGCACGGCGGTCACCATCCCCGTGCTGCTGTGGATGCTGAGGGCGCGCGGGCTGTCGCCGCTGGGCAACAACCGACGCCTGCTGCTGGCGCGCGGCGCGCTGGGCTTCACCGGCATGCTGGCTTACTTCGCCTCGCTGTCGGCGCTGCCGCTCGGCAACGCCATCCTGCTCACGGGCTGCAGCCCGATCTTCGCGGCGCTCTTCGCGCAGCGTTTTCTCGGCGAGCGCGCCGGGCGCGCCGCGTGGTACGCCTCCGCGGTGTGCCTGCTGGGCGTCGCGCTGGTCGTGAAGCCCGAGCCGCACGCGCCGCTGCTCGCCAGCCTCATCGCCTTCGGCTCGGCCATCGTGAATGGCGCGACCTACACCGTCGTGCGCGCCACCGCGAAGACCGAACACCACCTCGTGGTGGTGCTGGCGCTGGTGCTCGTCTCGCTGCCGGTGTCCGGCGTGATGTGCGCCTGGGAGTGGGTCACGCCGGCGGGCACGCAATGGTGGTTGCTCGCCGCGATGTCCGCCTCGTCGATCGCCGCCCAGATCTTCATGACCATGGGCATGCAGCGCGAGACCGCGAGCCGGGCGACGAACATGTTCTTCCTGGGCGTCGTGCTCGCGATGGTCTGGGGTCAGTGGCTCGGCGACCCGCCGCTGACATGGCTCGTGCTCGCGGGCGCCGCGCTCATCGTGGGCAGCATCGTCACGCTGACCCTGGTGCGCGGCCGCGCCGTGCGCGCCACGGCAGCGCATTGAGCAGCGCGCCGAACGCGCGCTGACGCGCGCTGAACGCGCGCAGAGCGAGCAGCGCCTTGGAGCGGCGCGCTCGCCGCGCGTCAGTCGCCCTGCGCCAGTTCCGCGAGCAGCCTGCGATACTCGGCGTCCGCATTGCTGGCGTTGATCGACTTGTCGGCCGCGGCATCGGCCTCGGCCTGCGTGGGCAGGTGAATCTCGATGTCGTCCACGGGCTCGTCTTCGGGTGTCGCCGAGCAGCCCGAGCTGGAAAGCAGGAGCGCGCCGCCGGTCAGCGTGGCGATGAGCCAGCCGAGCGTCGGGCGCAGGCCGGGGTTCTCTTCGTGCGTGGACATCACCGCGGCCCTCCGCTGCGGGTTCCACCGCTGCTGCTGCCGCCGCGGCTGCTCCCACCGCGGCTCGCGGAGCCGGACGACCTGCCTGACGTGCCGGCCCGCGTCGCGCGCGTCGCGCTGCGCTCGGGGCTGCCGTCCGCGTTCGCACGGCGCCGGGAGATGTCGTCGCCGGACGAGCCGAATTTGCGCTGGCGGGCGATGGCGATGTCCTTGCCGCGGGCGCGGTACAGGCCGCCGCGCTTCACGAAGTCGTCCACCGCGAGGGCCGAGCGCTCCGAAAGCAGGCTGCGGTCGCGCACCGCGCGGGCCTCGTGACGCCGCACCTCCTGAAGTTCGAGGTCGTCGAGTTGCCCGAGTCGCTCGCGCTGGTTGCCCTCGACCGCCAGTTGGCGCAGACGGCGGATGCGCCCGATGCGATCGCGGTGCAGCGCTTCGTCTTCCAGCATGCCGGCCACGAGGGGCGCCTCGCTCAGGTCGATGTCGCTGGCCGTGGTGCGTGGCTGCGCGGTGCTGGTCGTGGCCGCGGCGCCCGTCGTGCCCGGAGCGCTGCGGACTGCACCTGCGTCGACGCCGGTGTCAGCGCCGCTGCGCTCGACGATCGGTGTGCCGGGCGCCTCCTGGGCGCCGGCGGACGGTGCGCCGAGCAACATCGCAGTCAGCGCGGCGACGGCCAGCAAGCTCTGCCACGCAGTCGGCGCGCCATGAAACTTCATGTCTTCTGCGCGGGACGACATGGTCTGAAACATCAACATCGCGACCTCCTCGTCAGTGGCAGGGCAGGCAGCAGGCGGGACGCGGTTCCTGCTCGTGACCGCTCGCCTGAAGCACAGCCCGAAGAACAGGTGGTGCAGGGACGGGTTGTGGGCTTTCTCCGGAGCCCCTGCTCGAGGGCTCGTGAGTGAGCCTACGCCACAACTCGTGCGAGTGTCGGAAAGACCTTGCAAAGGATCCGTGGGTGCGGCTTCGGTCGCCGCCGTCGGCCGTCACTGGATCGTGAGTTGAATCGCGCTGGTGGACGAAAGCCCGCCGTCTGCGCCTGGATCGGCGACAACGGCCTGCATCGTCACCACGAATCCGACAGGCAACTGCTCGGGCAGGCGCTCCGTCAGCGTGATGTTGCCGGCGCCAGGCCCCGGGCCGTCGAGCGGCAGCGTGATCGGCGGGACCAGCACCGGCGCCACCCAGAGGATGCAGCCGTTCATGAAGGGCGTCAGGCCCTGTCCGCCACCCACGAAGAGCAGCGCAAAGGAGCCACCGAGCGCCTTGGTGATGGCGAGCTTCACCTGGGCGCCGGGATACGGGTCGCCGGAGAGGTCCAGCCGCGGCGTGATGAGGAAGGAGCCGGGGCAGCCGATGCCGTACGGCACGATCGAGCCGACCAGCTTGCCCGCGTAGAGGCGCGTGCCGCCGGAGGCCTCCGCCGCCGGGCCGACCAGTCCGGTGGCGCCGACGGCAAGATCGGGCTTCACGCCGGGGCCGGCCGTCCCGAGCACCGCCACGGCCGCACCCTGATGCTCACCGGCCGCCGCGCCGGGCGCCTTGAAGAGCACGTCACCCTGCGCTCCGGAGATGGCGTAGACGCTGCCGGCTCCGAGGCCACCCGCCACCGTTTCCTCGGGCGCGCCGACGAGGAAGTCTTCCGTGCCGTCGCCATTCCAGTCGCCGGCTGCGGCGATCGCGGCACCGAAGGCGCCCTCGCGCGACACGCGCCGCAGCAGCGAGCCATTCGCGCCGGAGAGCACATCCACGCGGCTGAGGCCCGGCGCGCCCACGGCGAGGTCGGCGTGGCCGTCACCGTCGACGTCGCCCGCAGCGGCGACCGCGGCGCCGAAGTCACCGCCGGTGCCGATGAGCTGGAGCAGCACGCTGCCGTCGGCGCCGGAGCGAACCTGCGCGTAGCCGCCGGCCGGCGCACCGATCAGCAGGTCATCCGTGCCGTCGGCGTTCACGTCACCGACGCCCGACAGGGCCGCACCGAAGCGGTCGCCCGGCGCGAGACCGACGTAGGTGGCGAGCACCGCGCCGGTCGCTCCGCTGCGGATGCTGGCGCTGCCCGGCTGCTCATCGGACAGCGAGGGGGCGCCGACGAACAGGTCCGAGGCGCCGTCGCCGTCGATGTCGGCCAGAGGCGCAAGCGCGGCGCCGAAGCCGTCCCAGGAGTCATTGCCGCCGGAGAACAAGTCGAGCAGCACGGCGCCGTCCGCGGCGGAGAAGAGCCGCACGCGTCCGGGGCCCGGCGCGCTGCCGGGCGAGCCCACGGCGAGGTCGGGGAGGCCATCCGCGTTCACGTCCGCCAGCCCGGCGACCGCGGCGCCGAAGCGCGCGCCCGGCGTCTTGTCCACCAGTCGCAGCAGGAGGCCGCCGTCCGAGCTGCGGCGCACGCGGACGGTGCGCTCAGCCTGGCTGCCGTCGCCCGGCGCACCGACGATGAGCTCGGCGCGGCCGTCGCCGTCGAGATCGGGCAGGGTGGCCAGCGCGGCGCCCGAGGCGTCGGCCGCGTGATCGCCGAAGAGCGTGGCCTGCGGCGTCTGCGCCACGGCCGAGGCACCGACGAGCATCGCGGCGGCCAGCGCCGCAGCGGTGCCGAACCGAGCCGACAGCGCCGGCCTCGAGGACGCTGACGCTACTGACGAGGCGCAGGGCGCGGCGCCCCGGGGCGTCGGGAACAGTGGTTGCGAGACGGGGGTCGCGCCGGTGACGGGGGTGCGGGCAGCGGTCATGGGTGTCTCTCGGGGTGGGGCGCGACATGTTTCGGGGCGTGACCGGTTGCGGGGCGCGACCGGTTGCAGGGCGCGGGATTGTAGCCGACCCGTCGCTGCCCGCTTGATGGTTGCCGCCAGCGCCATCGCTTAGTGTGTGGCGCCTATGACGGAAACACGGCCCGAGTTGTCTTCACCCGACGCCGGCAGGAGCGGCGAAGCCCTCACGCCCGCCGAAGAACGCGTGCTGCCGATGCTCGACGGCGCCACGTCCCCGCGCCTCGCGCTCACGCCGGATATCGAGGAGCAGCGCGTCATCGCGGCCGACCGCGGCCGCCACCTCGAGGCGCGCGTCGAGGCCTATCAGGAGATCATCGACAGCGAGGTGGGCGACACGACGCTGGCGCGCGCGCGCAATCTCGAGCGCGACGTCAACCTGCGCCAGATCTTCCTGAAGTTCGAGGGCGGCAACCCGACCGGCACGCAGAAGGACCGCATCGCCTTCGGGCAGTGCCACGACGCGATCCGGCGCGACTTCGACGCCATCACCGTGGCGACCTGCGGCAACTTCGGCGCGGCGCTCGCGCTGGCCGCGTGGCTCGGCGGACTGCGCTGCGTGATCTGCATCCCCGAGCAGTATCACACGCGGCGCATCGCCGAGATGGAGGGTTACGGGGCGGAGATCGTGCGCGTGCCGCGCGACTACGAGGGCACCGTGGAGCACTCTCGCCTGCTCGCCGCGAGCGAGGGCCTCTACGACGCCAACCCCGGCGGCGCCAACACCGCCTTGCAGCTCAAGAAGTACGGGCAGATCGCGGCCGAGATCTACGACGATCTGCGCGACGCGCCCTTCGCGTGCGCGGTGCCGGTGAGCAACGGCACGACGCTGGCGGGCATTCTCAAGGGCTTCCAGAGCCTCGACCGCCGCGGCAAGACTTCGCGCGTGCCGCGCATGGTGGCCGGCAGCAGCTTCCGCAAGAATCCCATCGTGCAGGCCTTCGCCAAGAACCTGGTGACGTGCGAGGACCTGTCGCCGCAATCCATCCGCGAGACCGTCGTGAATGAGCCGCTCATCAACTGGCGCAGCAGCGACGGCGACGAAGCGCTCGCCGCGATCCGCCTCAGCAACGGCTGGGCCGACGACGCCTCCGACCGCGAGCTGCTCGCCTGCGCACGCATGCTGCGCGAGCGCGAAGGCCTGCACGTCCTGCCCGCCAGCACCGCGGGCCTGGTCGCGCTGCTCAACCGCCACAAGCAGGAGCCGCTCCCCGGCGACCGCTACGTGTGCGTGCTGACGGGGCGGCGCTCGTGAGCGTGCCCTTCTCGCGCGGCTCCGTGATCGATCGCCCCGACGGCGCGGCCATCGTGTGGTGTCAGGGCGCGTTCAACACGCCCAACGGCAAGACCGCGCACGGACTCGTGCGCCGCACTGCGCGCTACCGCGTGCTTTCCGTGCTCGACGCGACGTACGCGGGCCGCGACGCGGCCGACGTGCTCGACGGCACGCCCAAGGGCATCCCCGTGCTCGCGACGCTCGCCGAGGCGCTGGCCGCCGCGCGCGCGGCCGGCACGCCGGCGACGCACTTCGTCGTCGGCCTCGCGCCGGACGGCGGACGCCTGCCGCCCGCGGGCCGCGCCGACGTGAAGGCCGCCATCGCCGCCGGCCTCAACGTGGACTGCGGCCTGCACGACTACCTGAACGACGACGCGGAGCTGGCCGCGCTCGCGAAGCAGCACGGCGTCGTGCTGCGCGACGTGCGCCGCCCGCCTCCCAAGAGCGAGCTGCACTTCTTCAGCGGCGTCATCGAGCAGGTCGCGGCGCTCAAGATCGCCGTGCTCGGCACGGACAGCGCGGTGGGCAAGCGCACGACCGCGTGGGTGCTCGTCGACGCGCTCGAGGCGGCGGGCGTCAGCGCGCGCATGGTCGGCACCGGCCAGACAGCGTGGATGCAGGGCGTGAAACACGGCATCGTGCTCGACACCTGCGTCAACGACTTCCTCGCCGGCGAGATCGAGCACGCCGTGTGGTCCGCGTGGAACGACGGCCACCCGCGGGCCATCGTGCTCGAGGGCCAGGGCAGTCTCATGAACCCCGCGTATCCCGGCGGCTACGAGCTGCTGGCCGCGGGCCGCCCCGCGTGCGTCGTCATGCAGCACGCGCCGGTGCGCCAGGAGTACGACGGCTTCCCCGGCTACGCGATGCACCCGCTCGAGAAGCAGATCGCGGCCGTCGAGATGATCAGCAACGCGAAGGTCGTCGCCGTCACGCTGAACCACGAGGGCATGGACCTCGCCGCAGTGCCGGCTGCGTGCGCCGACATCACGCGCCGCACGGGCCTGCCGTGTTGCGACGCGCTGCTGCACGGCGGCGCGGTGCTGGTGGACGCGCTGCGGCCGTGGCTGGCGTAGTCCGACTGACCTGGGCCCGCGTGCGCAAGGCGTCAGGCGTCCGCCCCCTCACGGCGTGATCGACTTCAGTCCGTTGGTCGCGGCGAATCCTGCGGCCGCGGCGCCGTCCGCGATCCAGGCCTGGTACCAGAGCGGGAATCCGCTCGGGATGCCCGCCGGCCATGGAAAGGCGACGGCCGTCGAGCCGGCGGCGCTCACGGGGAGTGCAGGGCTCACGATGTCGGGCTGCGGCACGAGCGTCCCGCCCTTGAAGGGCGCGGAGAGCTGGGCGAAGCCGAGGATCAGGTAGGCCGTCGAGAGCGGCTTGGCGTGCGCGATGGTCAGCGTCGTCGGCGCGCCCGACGCGAGCGTGCCGGAGCCGGTGAGCGTCGGCAGGCCCGCGCTGCCCGCGAGCGCGTGGTCGAGGTGCGACCACGTGGCGCCGCCGAGATGCGAGACCACGCCGCTCGACGACGTGACCCACGCACCGCCGCCCGCGTCGTCGAGGCCGATGCCGCTCAGCGAGCTGACACCCGCCGGCAGCGCGAGCTGTTGCACGACGACACCCGCCGGCGTGAACTCCGCGATCGACGTCTCGTCGCTGCTCACGATCCAGAGGTTGCCGGTGGCCGCGCTGACCTCGATGTCGCCGTAGTTGACCGTGAAGCCGGGGAGCTGGCTGTCCACCTTGAAGCTGCCGAGCACCGCGCCGGTGGCCCGGTCCACCTCCGCGACGAGGCTCTGGTTCGGCGCGCCGGTCGCGACCTTGTCCTGCACGAGGAAGAAACTGTCGCGGCCAGGGTGGTAGGCGCCGCCGACGACGTGGTTCGTGCCGAAGGCGGTGGGGAGCGTGGCGAGCACGGCGCCCGTGAGCTTGTCCACGGCGTAGATCTCGGCGACGCCAGACTCGCCGTTGATCACGAGCAGCGTGCCCGCGGGGATGGGCGTGCCGTTGAGCACGATCGCGGCGGGAAGGACCTCGAGATCGAAGTCATCGGCGCTCTCGCCGGGCCGCGGGATCGACGAGACGAAAGCGCCGGCCAGCGTGTACTGGCGGAGGTCGGCGCCGAATCCGCCGTACACCCACACCGTGCCGTTGACCGGGTCGAACGCGCCGGCGACGAGCTGGCCGATGCCCGGGTTGAACTGGCTCGCCAGCGTGAGGCCGGCCTGCGCGGCGGGCATTGCGACGACGAGCGCCGCCACGACAAGCAGCGCGGCCGCGAGCCGCGCAGACGCGGAGCGGGGGGCGATGCGCCGGGAAAGCGGCGTGCCGCGGACCGCGGCGCCGACGAAGGACGTGAGCAGGCTGGATCGAGACATGCGTGCGCTCCCGGCGAAGAGGGTGGCTCAGACGAGGGTGTGTGACCGGCGCCGAAGGCGTCCACCGCGCGAGCACGGCGGACGAGGTCCCGGTCGGAAGGCTTCCCTTCCCACCGAATCGGGATCGCCGCGCCGGCGTGACAGGAGCGCACCGGTTGCCGTCACGGCGACCTGCGCCGACGCCCGCCGACGCAGGTCGCCGCCCGCCGACTCGGCCGACTCGCGCCGACTCGCGCCGCTGCCCGGAGCGAGACCCGGGCCGTGGCCAGTTCTCGCGGTGGGAGCTCAGCTCCCGATCGTAGAGTGTGCCGCGTGACCGTCTCACGCAGGAAGAATCGAACAGGCGGCAGCCGCGCACGCGCGCCGGCCGACGCGCTCGATGCGCTGCAGTGCATCGACACGCTGACCGTCGGGCCGGTCGTGGTCGAGAAGCGCCGGCTCATCGCGCCGTACACGGTGAAGCAGCGGGGCAAGGCGCACACCTTCGAGCTGATCTACCGCTGGGAAGAGGACGTCTTCGACCCGGAGGAGCCCGAGGCACAGAACCTCGCGGCGCTCGTCGCGGCGCAGGTCGCGCTGAACTACGGACTGTTCTGCAAGCGCATCGTCTTCCGCGGACCGTTCGACCGGCACGACCGGCAGTTTCTCGCCGACATGGCGAAGAACACGGCGCGCGAGATCTTCGTGAAGAAGATCCTCGAGCCGAACGAGTTCCTGCTGCCGCCGGCGATGGGCCTGCCCGCCGTGCGCCGCGAGAGCTACCTGCGCGCGGAGCTGGACTTCCCCGACGAGCCGTTCGTGCCTTCTCGCGGTGCGCGTGGCGGCCATGCGGGCTCCGGCTCGCACGCCGCGCGGCGCTGGTCCTCCGATGCGTCGCGCCACGCGGTGCTCTCGTCGGGCGGCAAGGACAGCCTGCTCTCCTGGGGCCTGCTCAACGAACTGGGGCTGCCGACCGACGCGATCTACATCAACGAGTCGGGCCGGCACTGGTTCACGGCGCTCAACGCCTACCGGCATTTCGAGCAGCACGTGCCCGGCACGGCGCGCGTGTGGACCAACAGCGACCGGCTCTTCCCCTGGATGCTGCGGCGCATGCCCTTCATCCGGCAGAACTTCCAGGAGGTGCGCAGCGACGAGTATCCGATCCGCCTGTGGACCGTCGCCGTCTTCCTCTTCGGCGCGCTGCCGCTGCTGCGCCGCCGCGGCATCGGGCGCCTCATCATCGGCGACGAGTACGACACGAGCCGACGCGCCGTGCACGCCGGCATCCGCCACTACGACGGCCTCTACGATCAGAGCCGCTGGTTCGACAACGCGCTGTCGCGCTACTTCGCGCGCAAGGGCTGGGGCGTGTGCCAGTTCTCGATCCTGCGCCCGATGTCGGAGCTGGTCATCCAGACGATGCTCGTGCAGCGCTACCCGGAGCTGCAGCGCGAGCAGGTGAGCTGTCATGCCGCGCACAGCGTCGAGGGCCGCGTGCTGCCGTGCGGCGCGTGCGAGAAATGCCGACGCATCGTGGGCATGCTGCTCGGCGTGGGCGCGGACCCCGCGCGCTGCGGCTACACTCAGGCGCAGGTCGAGGCATGTCTCGCGGTCCTTGCGAAGAAGGGCGTCGCGCAGGAGGCCGAGTGCGCCGAGCACGTGCTCTGGCTGCTGCAGGAACGCGGATTGTGGAAGCCGACCGCAGACGACGTGTCGCGCGCGCGGCCGAGGCCCGAGGCCGTCAAGCTGCGCTTCGACCCGGAGCGCGCCCCGATGGACGACATCCCCGTCGATCTGCGCGAGCCGCTCTACCGCATCGCCCTGCAATACGCCGAAGGCGCGCTGCGCAAGCACGGCCGCCTCTGGATCGACATCGACCCGCTCTCGGATCCCGAACTCATGACGCCGTATCCCTTCGAAGCCAAGCTGCCGGCTCAAGCGAGCATCGTGCCGCCGGTGAAGCATCCCGCGAGCCAGCGAGCACGGCTCCTTCCCGCGTCGCGCGCAGAGACGTCGGCACAAGCTGCGGGCGCGCCCACGACTCCGGCAGGTTCTGCAACAACGCCGGCGCCTGCCGCGGCCACGCCGACGCGTGCTGCGGCCACGCCGGCAGCTGCTACGGGAGCGCCGGCAGCTGCTACGGGAGCGCCGGCCGTTGCGGCGGCAGCTCCGGATGCGGCCGGCGCCACCGCGCCGCTGACCACGGGCCGCCCGTCCGGCGCGCGGCCGTGGATGCTCGGCGAGCTCACCTGGCCTGACGCGCAGAAGCGCTTCCGCGAGGTGGACATCGCGCTGCTTCCGGTGGGCAGCATCGAGCAGCACGGCCCGCACCTTCCGCTGGACGTGGACTCCTTCGATGCGGAGTACTTCGCGCAGGCCGTCGGTGCGGCGTGCCGCGCGCCGCATCCGCTCGTGCTGCCGCTCATCCCTTATGGCGTCGCGTACCACCACGACGACTTCCCCGGCACCATCTCCGTCGGTCCCGACACGCTCTCGGCCATGGTGCGCGAGGTGGGCATGTCCGTCGCGCGGCACGGCATCACCAAGCTCATCATCATCAACGGGCACGGCGGCAACCGGCCCTGCCTGCGCTTCGCGGCACAGCAGATCAACCGCGACGCGAAGATCTTCACCTGCGTCGAGACCGGCGAGACCGCCGACGCGGATCTCGCCGAGATGATCGAGACGGACAACGATGTGCACGCCGGCGAGATCGAGACCTCGACCACGCTCGCCCTGCGGCCGCACCTCGTGCGCATGGACAAGGCGAAGAAGTTCGTGCCGAAGTTCTCCTCCGGCTACCTCGACTTCACGTCCAAGCGCTCGGTGGAGTGGTTCGCGCGCACCTCGGCCATCAGCAAGTCCGGCATCATGGGCGACCCGACCAGGGCCTCGATCGAGAAGGGCCAGCGCATGTGGGAGGTCATGATCCGCAACATGGTGGAGTTCGTGGAGGAACTCAAGGGCATGAGCCTCGACGAGATCTACCAGAAGCGGTATTGAGGGGCGCATGCCACGCCTCATCGCAGCGCCCACCGTCATGCTTGCCGCAGGCTCGCCGCCCAAGCGCATCGAAGAATTCGTCGGTCGCGCGAACACGGGAGAAGGCAGCGTGAGCATCGCGCGCATGACCTCGCCCGGCGGCTGGAGCGAACCCGGCCAGACACCGGACTTCGACGAGTACACGCTCGTGCTGCGCGGCATGCTGCGCGTCACCTCGCGCGACGGAGACATCGACGTGCACGCCGGCCAGTGCATCGAGGTCGCCGGCGGCGAGTGGGTGCGCTACAGCACGCCGCTGCCCGAGGGCGCCGAATACGTCGCGGTCTGCGTGCCCGCCTTCACGCCGGACACCGTGCACCGCGACGCCTGACGCAAGCCGCGGCAGCGCGCGCCGCGATGCGCCGCGATGCGACGCGATGCGGGGCGCCACGCCCGATGCGATGCGATGCGGCGTGCCACGCGCGTCCGGAGACGTCTCGACGCCGGATGTGGCCGGGGCGGGCGCGTCCGGACTCCGAAGTGTTTCGGGCCCGAGGCCCCCGGCATACTGCGGCCATGCGCATCACGAAGGTCACCGCGTGGGAGGTTCCGATGCGGCTCGTCGAGCCGTACGTGATCGCCTACGAGAGCGTGGACAGGGTGACCAACGTCTTCCTGCGCATCGAGACCGACACGCGGCTCGTCGGCTACGGCTGCGCGGCGCCCGACCTGGCCGTCACCGGCGAGACGCCGGAGGGTGCGCTGCTCGCCATCGGCGGCACGGCGGAGCCGCTGCTGCGAGGTTGCGACGCGCTGCGCCACGTGCGCCTCATGGAGCTGCTGCGCGAGCCGCTCGCGGCCTCGTCGTCCGTGCGCGCCGCCATCGACATGGCGCTGTTCGACCTGCTCGGCAAGGCCGCGGGATTGCCGCTGTGGAAGCTGCTCGGCGGCTACCGCGACCGCATCCGCACGAGCATCACCATCGGCATCCTGCCGCAGGATGAAACCCTGGAACGCGCGCGGCAGTTCATGGCGCAGGGCTTCCGCTGCCTGAAACTCAAGGGCGGCCGCGACGTCGAGGCCGACATCGAGCGCGTGCTCGCCGTGCGCGCCGCGGTGGGTGACGGCATCGAGCTGCGTTTCGACGCCAACCAGGGTTACAGCTTCGAGCAGTCGGTGCGCTTCGTCGAAGGCGTGCGCCGCGCGAAGCTCGAGATCGTCGAGCAGCCCACGCCCAAGGGCGAGCCTGACCTGCTCGGCCGCGTGACCGCCGCCGTCGCGCTGCCCATCATGGCCGACGAGAGCCTGATGACGCTGCGCGACGCCTTCCGCATCGCGCGCAAGAACCTGGCGGACATGGTCAACGTGAAGCTCATGAAGGTGGGTGGCATCGCGGAGGCGCTGCGGGTGAATGCGGTAGCGCGTGCCGCGGGTCTTGAGGTGATGGTCGGCTGCATGGACGAGTCCGCGCTGGCCATCGCGGCCGGCCTGCACTTCGCGCTTGCGCGGCCCAACGTGCGCTACGCCGATCTCGACGGTCACCTCGACCTGGAGGGCGACCCGGCCGCGGGCTGCCTCACGCTGCGCAACGGCACGTTGTTCCCGAACACGCTGCCGGGGCTGGGGTGGGAGCCTGACGCGGGGAGCTGACGCGAGGTGCCGGATCAGACCCGTGTTGCCGCCGTGTCGCTCAGGCCGCGCCCAACTCGGCGGCGCGGAGGTCCAGCGCCTTTCGCACGGCCGTCCGCGTGTCCGCCGGGACGCCGGTGGCGGCAGCGAACTCCTCGAAACGCGCCACGCTGTCCCGCACGCGTTGGAGCAGCGCGCCCGGATCGTCCACGCCGAACTCCGCGCACACGGCGAGCAGGTCCTCCGCGGTGATGCCCTCCGTGCGGTCGCGCACCCGCATCTGGTGGCGTGCCGTGAAGCCGGGCCCCCGCGCGAAGGTCAGGTCGTACGCCGGCGAGAGTGACCAGGCCCCGGAGGCGTCCATGTGAAAGGAGAGGTTCTTGACGTGGTCATCCTGGTTGACCGCCACCAGGTTGAACAGCATGCGCACGCAGGCCTGCTCCACATCCGCGTGCGGCAGCCCGAGGCCGAGCACCGTGCGCAGGTATTCCTCGTAGCTGCTCGCGCCCGTGTCGTTGTAGTCGATGTGCTGGAGGCCTCCGAGCGTGTGCTGATGGCGTCGCTGCTCGCCGTCGAGGTCGAGGCGGTGCACGAGCAGGTGCGCGAGCCCGTCCTGCTCCAGCACGCTGATCCGGGTGGCGAGGACTCCGGCGTCGCGCGCCATCTCCGTGTACGCGGCCTCCACGCGGTTGAACGGCTGCGGGCGTCCGAGCGCCGCGCCGCGCGCCCCGCCGGCGACGCTCGCGCCGACGTCTTCGCTCGCGCCCATGGTGGGCTGCATGGACGAGTCGTGCTCGCCATCGCCGCCGGCTGCCTCACGCTGCGCAACGGCACGCTGTTCTCGAGCACGCTGCCGGGTCTGGGCCGGGAGTCGGACGCGAAAGCTGACGCGAGGCGCCGGCGGCTGGATCCAGCCCGTGATGGCTCGAGGCGACCGGACGGACGCCGTGTCTCCGGCCGGATCCGTTTCCACGGCGGCGATGCAGCTCTGCTGCTTCCAGCATGAAGACGGCGACGCGGTCCTTCACGGAGCCACCCCGACTCAGGGACTCGCAGATGGTCGGCACCTCCACGGGCCGGAGGCTGAGAGCTTTCGCATCGAGCACGCCTGCGACCGATGGCTTCAACGGCGGCCCATTCAAGTCGCTCCCCGCGTCGTTCGATGGACCCTGCGATTCTCCAACGGAGCTGTCTCCCATGTCCGAAACGGCCTGCGTGGTCCCGAGTGGTGCGAGGGCCGGCGCCGGTTTCTCGCTCATCGAATTGCTGCTGGCGGCGACGTTGGGCGCGATGCTCGTCATGGGCGTGGCGCGGATGTCCGGAATGTTCGCCCAGCACGTGACGGCTGCACGCGCGGAGCCCGACACGGCGATGGAGCGCGCCCTGAACACGGTGAGCGATGCCACACGCCAGGCGTGGATCGTGGAATCACCGGCGGTAGACCACCTCGACGTCCAGGATGCATTGGGCAACCAGACCAGCTTTTACGTGGCGGACGGCGCCCTGAAGGTGGCGCGCCCCGACGGCGACATCGGCACGCTGCTGGGTGGCGTCACCCACGCGACCTTCGAACTCGAGACGATGCGGCGCCTGCGCGAAGCGCCGCCCGTCACGAACGTGGACACGCCGTGGGCGGTGACCGAGCCCAATGGCACGGCCGGTTACTTCACGCTGTCCACGGGCACGGAACTGGCTCTCGGATTCACCGTGCCCAGCCTCGCGCCGGCGAGCGCGCAGCTCGTGCCGGACGTGACGGAGAAGCGCCTCTCCGGAACGCTGGACAAGCTCTACGTACAGGTCACATCCACCAACGGCAGCCAGGGCAAGATTTCACCGGTGCTCGAGTGCGTCTACGACAATGGCGACGGCACGTACATCGCCTACTTCGGCTACCTCAACCCGAACCCGTACGTCGTGACGATCCCGGTGGGCTCAGCCAACAAGTTCACGCCCAACCCGCAGGATCGCGGGCAGGTGACCGTGTTCCTCACAGGCCGGCACAACTTCGTCTTCGAGGTGCCGTTCGACGGTTCGTCCGGCAACCAGGTCTGGACGCTCAACGGCAGGACCTCCACCGCGAACTCGGGCAGCAAGAAGTGCGGCGCCCCGGGGGCCTACTGACATGCGGAGAACACTCATGTTTCCCTTGCTGGCCTGCCTGCTCTGCATGCTGGGTCTCGCGCCGGCAGCCCGGAGCCAGGCAGCGACACTGACCATCAGTCTCTACGAAGCACGTGCGCCGGGGGATGCGCGACCGTTCGGCCCTGTGCTGGGTTCGGTCACCATCAATACCTCCACGCTGCCACCGACGACCTTCGTGTCGGGCCCGCCGCCCGCACTGCAGCAGGCCGCGGTGCCCAGCGCACAGATCGCCGTGAACCTCAGTTCGATGAACGCGCTCATCAAGCCGGGCAAGGCGTACACCCTGGTGCTCTCGGTGAGCGGCTCGGAAACAGTCTTCGTCCGCTCGATGGCCTCGGGCGCCAGCAGCGGTTCGGGGGTGGCTTTCAAGGCATCGGGTGGCTCGCTGGTGCCGCAGGCGGCGCTGGTCGCTGCGCACATCGAGAGCCATTGCACGTGGACGCAGACCACCGCTCACGACGTGACGCGCAGGGTGACCATGCACCTGGAGCTCGACGACGGCCGCGAGATCACCGGCTCGGCTGTCGTGGCCGGGCAGGTCGCGATCGAGAACGAGTGGCTCGGCACAGCACCCGGCGAATTGCCCGCGCTGCAACTGGAAGACCCATGAAGCGCTCCACCCGAGGCTTTTCGCTCATCGAAGTGCTGGTCGCTTCGGTCATGGCCGGCGTCGCGCTTGCCGGCGTGTCGTGGGCTCTGTCCGGCGCCACCAGCAGCAAGGCGGACATTGAAGCCGAACCGCTGGTCGCCACGCGGATCGCGCAGGACATCCAGTCCCTGGCGCAGACGCTGTCGCGACAACCGTCCGGCATTCCGGGTGTCACGACCGGCGCCGACGTCGTGGCCCTGGACAGCCTGATCGGCGCCGAGTTCTGCCCGCCCATCCGCGCGGACAAGTCCGCGGATGAATCGCTTGGCGCGTGGACCCAGCAGGTCACCCTCGTGCTGTACTCGCTCGACGATCTCGCTACGCCGCTGGAAGACGACCCGGGCATCGCGCTGCCTTCGCTCAGCAACCGGATCTACCAGCTTCGCGTCACGGTGCTGAAGGACGATGTGCCGGTGGACACCTGGCAGTGGTGGCTGGCGCCGTGAGCAGGCAGCGGCAGTCCGGTTTCGCGCTGCTCATGGTGCTGATGCTCGTCGGCCTGTGCAGCGTCATGGGCGTCACCTACCTGAGGCACGTGGCGCTCACTCACGAAGACTCGGCACTCGCCCGGCAGAGCACCGATGCCTCCGACGCCGTGGACTCCGCGGTGAACTGGGGCCGCCAGGTGCTGCGTGTCTCGCCCGGCGTGAGCAGCGCCACAGTCGGCAACGGCGGACGCAGCGCCTCGGTGCAAGTGGCCGACCTCGACGACGGTCACGGCAGCATCCTCGCGCGGGCGGTGGACAGCAGCGGCATCGGCTCCACATCACTGCTGGAAGTTGCGCGCCGCGCCACGCCGGACACTACCGGCCCGGCAACCCTGCCGACGATCCCGCCGGCGACGCTGACCTCCCTGCTGCTCGACGGCTCGATTCCCAAGACCTACCTCGGCGGCACGCAGACCATTTCGGACACCGACTACACGGGCATCCTCGTCCTCGAGGACGGCGCGGACATCACCTTTGACAACGTCACGCTGCTGGGGCTGCTCACCACGGACCGCGTGGTGCACGGCAGCCCCTTCGACGAGTTCGACCCCGATGAGGCGCCCACCGCACGCGTGGCCGGAAACTTCCGGATCGACTCCGGAAGCTTTCTTAGCGGTGTCGCCGTGATGCTGGCCGACGGGCGCTTTCTCAGCACGGGTACGGCCGCCAGCCTTCAGATCACCGGGGACGTGCTGGCGCACACGCTCGACTTTTCGGGCATCGGCGCCATCCACGGCAACCTGGCCTCCGTCACGCCGTTCTCGCTGGATGCGCAGATCGACCAACCCGAAGCCGGCCGACTCCCCGCCGCGTGGTCGGACCAACTCGAGATGGGCACGATGTGGGACCTCGACTACGTGGCCTGGGTGCCGCTCATCAGCACGGCCGTCGACGTCACGGCCATCACGGACTTCGAATGGCCATGACGCTGCCCCCGCGCCGCGCCGAAGCCGGCCTGACCCTGGTGGAAATCCTGGTGGTCGTGCTGATCATGGGATTCCTCAGCGGCATCACCGGCCTGATCTCGGGCCGCAGCGGTGCGCAGGCGCTGGATCTCGCGGAAGTGTCGGTGCGCGATGCGATGACCCACGCGTGCGCCGTGGCACGCTCTGCTCGCTCACCCTGCGGCGTCGTGTTCGACCTCGAGCACGATCGCTTCACGATCGTGGACATCACCGGCACGCAGGTGCCCGATCCCCTCACCAAGCAGCCCTACGTGGTCAGCTTCAGCAAGCCAGGTGAACCGCACGGCATCGCGATCGACGCCGCGGACTTCGGCAGCACGGGCATCGCCCTCGTCTTCGATGCGCAGGGCGTGCCGCTCGCGGGCGGGACCGTCACGCTGCTCTGCGACGGCCTGCGCCGCAGCATCTCGTGCAACGGCGCCACAGGCGAGTTGACCGCCCAGGACGTCTGAGACATCGCCGGATGGCAGGCGCGTGATCCTCCAGGCGATTGCGCAAACCGCGGTGGCGGCTGCAAAACCCGTGGCACCGGGTCTGTCGAGCGGGCCGCCGGTGCGCCACCCGGCGCGGCCGCCGGGCAGGTCTTCGCCGCGCAGTTCGTGTGGCCAGACGCCTGCCAGCCCGAGTCGTTCGCGAGCACCGCGGCGCGGCGCATCGAGGTGCAGCCCTGAGTGCTGCTCGGGAACTCGGCGGGCACGCTCTGCACTGACCGGCGCGTCGTCATGGGCGCGGCGACTTCTCGGAGCAGCGTCGGCTCCTCTGCGGGTGTCCACCTGACCGGGGCATGATCAGCTCCTGCGCGTCGGCGGTCCCCGAGACTCGCCGAGCGCGGTAGGATTCCCACCCGTCGGCACGCTGCCGCTGTCCCGCAGGAAACGGTTGCAGCGCGTCGCGTCGTTTGCAGGGCCAAACAGTTTCCGGAGAGACCCGGGATGAAGCTCCTGACGTGCGTGATGTTCGCTGCGGCGACGGCGCTCGGCGCCGCGCGGGCTGCGGCCGACACGATCATCGACGGTGACGGCGTGGTGTGCATCGCCTGCCATCGGATCACCAACCCGGACCAGTCCGAGATCCTCGGGACCCAGTACCCGCCCTACATCGCCAACGACGGCGGCAACCCGGCCAAGGGCTTCGTCGGCTGCGGCGAGTACGTGCTCTGGAACGGCTCGGAGCTGCTCGGGCCCTATCTCGATCCGCCAGCCTTCCACTCGACCATCCAGAGCAAGCTGCACCGCCAATCGGAACTGTGCGGCACCTGCCACGACATCTCCAACCCGGTCGTCGGTGACCTCGCGCCCGGCAACGGTGTGCCCTCTCCGCTGCCCGATGACGCGGCGCCCGCCGGCATCGCGCTGTCGAACGCCGTGCAGGGAATCTCGCCGTAGCGCAAAAGGCCCGGCGTCGCGTGAGTCCCCGAGCGCGAGCAGCTGCACGAGCATCGCGTAGCGCTCGGCCTTGCGCTCGGCCTTGCGCTCGGCCTTGCGCACGAGCGCACCGCATCGAGCACGCGAGTAGACAGAAGCCGAACCGTGCCCTAGGCTTCGCCGCGCCCCCCAGGATGCACCCATGATTCACTCCCGCTGGCCGGTCGTCGCTCTCGGCACGCTGCTCCTGCTCACCCCGGCATCTGGTCAGTTGGTCGTCCCATCCACCGGCCCGTTGGCCGACCCGGCCCGTGGCGGGTTCAGCGCCGCCGACTGGTCCGGCATCCGTGCCGCGCATGAGGCCGCCCGGCACGCGGCGCAACCGGTGGACGGCGGCTACCTGCTCCACAATCCCGGGCAGGGCTGGCACACGCGCATCGATGATCACGGTGCGAGCACCGTGCCCGCTGCCGGCGGCTGGACGTGGGGCCTGCAACTCAGGAGCTACGGCTTCGCTGGCAACGAGAGCCTCGTCGTCGAGCCGGCGAGCCTCGCCACCGACGGTGCACGCATGGCCCGGAACTGGGACGCCACGCTGCAGGAGTGGTACCTCAACGATGCGCGCGGCCTCGAGCACGGCTTCACCGTGCTGCAGCGCCCGCCGTGCGGCGAGGCGCAGCGCGGCCCGCTCACGCTGACGTTGGCCGTGGACGGCACGCTGGCCCCCGACGTGGACGGCGACGGCCGCGGCGTGCACTTCCTCGACGGGACCGGCGCCGTCGCGCTCACCTACAGCGGCCTGACGGCCTTCGATGCCGACGGTCGCGAACTCGCCGCGCGCATCGAGCGCACGGGCGACCTGCTGCACCTCTGCGTGGAGGAGGACGGCGCACGCTACCCGCTCACCGTCGATCCCATCGCGCAGCAGGCGTATCTCAAGGCCTCGAACCCCGGCTCCTTCGACGAGTTCGGGCGCGTGATCGCCGTCTCGGACGACACGGTGGTCGTCGGCGCGGAGCTGGAGTTCAGCAACGCCACCGGCGTGAACGGTGACCAGGCGAACAACAGCCTGCAGAACGCCGGCGCGGCGTACGTGTTCGTGCGCACCGGCGGCACGTGGAGCCAACAGGCCTATCTCAAGGCCTCGAACACCGGTGCGCTCGACCAGTTCGGCCGCGCGGTCGCGATCTCTGGCGACACCATCGTCGTGGGCGCGTGGCTCGAGGACAGCAGCGCCGTCGGCGTGAACGGCAGCCAGGCCGACAACTCCGCCTTGTCCTCCGGCGCGGCCTACGTCTTCGTGCGCAACGGCACCACGTGGAGCCAGCAGGCGTATCTCAAAGCCTCGAACACCGGCGCGAACGACTGGTTCGGGATCTCCGTCGCCATCGCGGGCGACGGCATCGTCGTCGGCGCCTACAAGGAGGCGAGCAACGCCACGGGCGTGAACGGCAACCAGCTCAGCAACAGTCTCTCCGGCTCCGGCGCCGCCTACGTGTTCGTGCGCAGCGGTACGACGTGGACACAGCAGGCCTACCTCAAGGCTTCCACGTCGGACGTGGACGACTTCTTCGGCCAGTCGGTGGCCATCTCGGGTGACACGATCGCCGTGGGCGGCACCGGCGAGGACAGCAACGCCACCGGCGTGAATGGCGACGAGAACGACGACAGCCTGAACCGCGTCGGCGCGGCGTGGGTGTTCGCGCGCAGCGGCACCACGTGGACGCAGCAGGCCTACCTCAAACCCTCCGCGGTCCAGAGCAACTTCGAGGACTTCGGACAGTCCGTGTCCGTCTCCGGCGACACGGTCGTCGTCGGCGCGCCCAATGAAGACAGCAACGCCACCGGCGTGGATGGCGACGACGACAACAATGGCGCGGTCAACTCCGGCGCCGCCTACGTCTACGTGCGCAACGGCGCGACGTGGAGTCAGCAGGCCTACCTCAAGGCCTCCAACACCGGCGATGGCGACGCCTTCGGCAACGCGGTGGCCGTCTCCGGCAACGCGATCGTGGTGGGCGCGTGGACCGAAGATGGCGGCGCCACCGGCGTGAACGGCGCCTCGGACGACGCGGCCGGCGATGCCGGCGCGGCCTACGTCTTCGTGCGCAACGGCACCACGTGGAGCCAGCAGGCCTACCTCAAGGCCTCGAACACCGGCTCGCTCGACAACTTCGGCATCGGCGTCGCCATCTCCGGCGACGTCGTCGCGAGTTCCGCGTACAGCGAGGACAGCAACGCGACTGGCGTGAACGGCAACGGGGCCAACAACGACATTCCCGGCTCCGGCGCGGCCTATGCCTTCGACCTCGACCTGCTCCCGGAACCCTGGGCCGACCTCGGCTTCGGCCTGGCAGGTGTGAGCGGCGTCCCGCAATTCGTCGGCAAGGGCACGCTCATCGCCGGCGACGTGCTCGCGCTCGCGCTCACGAACGCGAAGCCGGGCAGCAGCGCGGCGCTCCTGGTCGGTGTCTCGGCGATCCACGCGCCGTTCAAGGGCGGCACGCTGGTCCCCGCGCCCGACCTGCTCATCGCCGGCCTGCCCATCGACGGCGCCGGCGCGCAGAAGCTCACCCTCATCGGGCCGGCGGGCCTGCCGTCCGGCGCCACGCTCTGGATGCAGGAGTGGGTCATCGATCCCGCGGGGCCCTCCGGTTTCTCGGCCAGCAACGCGATCACCGCGACGACACCCTGAGCCGAGCCGGGACGGCTTCAGTCCGTGAGCGCGAAGGGTTGCGCGGGCGCGGCGAACACCATGCGGCCGCGCACCGCGCGCATCCCCGCCAGCAGCGGGAACGCATCCTCCAGCAGCGGCCGGCGAGCGGCGGGGTTCGGCAGCACGCTGCCGCGCAGGAGCAGCGCGCCGTCGTTGGTGTCGAGGCGGCCGAAGACCAGCACAGCGGACACGTCGGCCAGGCCGTCGCCCGCGCCTCCGGACGGGCTGCCGGCTACCCCGACGGACGAGCTGCCGAGTGAGCCGCCCGGTCGCCCGCCAAAGCGCCCCGCGAATGCGCCGCCATCCAACGCGCCGTCACGCCCGAAGACGACGCGCGCGGCGGCCGGCGCGATCTGGTCGTCCTTGTCTTCATAAAGGCAGATCACGAACGGGAGTGCGAGCTGCTGCACGAGCGTCGCGTAGCGCTCGGCCTTGCGCTCCAGCACGCCGTCGACGGCTTCCACCAGCGCGTCGGCGGCCTGCGCGGCCGCTCGCGCCTCGGCCTCGCGCTGCGCCGGCGTCGCGCGGCCCGGGCTGCGCGGCGCGCGCCGCACCTCCCACGGGAAGTTCCCCGCGCCGGTGATCGAGCGCACCTCGACGAGCATGCGCGCGCCGTCGCTACGTCCACCGTCGGCGCGCGTCGCGAGAATGTCCGGCGCCTGTCCGCCGAGGTGCGGCTCCGATGCGACGGCCCAGCCCTGCCGCGCCAGCATGCCCAGTGCGAGCAGGTGCGCCAGCGCGCCGGCGTGCTGACCCCAGCGCTCGTGCATGAGTCCCTTGCGCAGCACGTCGGCGCTGTCGCCTGCCAGCGCGAAGCCGCGCTCCAGTCCGGCCCGCAGCGCGACGGCCTCGGGGTCGTCACCGAGCGCGAGCCAGCGGAAGCGGGACGCGCTATCGTGCCGCGCCGCGGTTTCCAATGCTTCGTCGTTGAAGAGGGATTGCAGCGCCATCTGGAAGGCTGACATGCTATGGCCCGAGGCCTGTTGCGCATGATTCCAAAAGACACGTTCCCGATCTCGAACCGCGTATCCCCGCAGCGGCGCGTCCGCGCGCTCGTCGTGCCGGTGCGGCGCGCCCGCGCGCCCGTCGAGTCGGTGCGGCGCGCCTTGGCGCATGCCGTGCTGGCGTGTGCCGCCGCCGGCGCGCTGCTCGCCGGCTGCTCCGACGCACCGGCCGCCGGCGGCGGGGGTGGCGGTTTCGTGTTCCGCATCCCGGTCACGGCCGTGCGCGCGGAGCCCGGTGACGTCTCCGAGAGCATCGAGATCGTGGGCGACGTCGTGTCGCGGCGCTGGGCCGTGCTGGCCTTCGAGCGCCCGGGCCGGGTGACCGAGGTGCGCGCAGACCTCGGCGACGTCGTGGCCGAGGGAGCCGTGCTGGCTGGCCTCGACCAGGCGGTGCCGAAGCAGGAGATGGCCCTGGCGGAGGCGGCACTGCTCGCGGCGCAGGCCGATGAGGCCTATGCCGTCAGCGAAGCGCAGCGCGGCGCCGCGGCGGGGGCCAACCTGCTCTCCGCCAGCGAGACCGGCCGTCGTGATTCCGTCGCGGCCGTGGCCCGCGCACGCACGGTGCAGTTCGAAGCGGACGTGGGCCGCTTCAAGGAGCTGCTTGCCCAGTGCGAGCTGCGCGCGCCCTTCGACGGCACCATCGTCGCGCGCGACGTCACCGACGGCAGTTACGCACAGACCGGCGCGCCGGCGTTCACGCTGGTGGACCTTGCGCGCCGCGAGGTGTGGCTGGAGATCCCGGCCGTCATGGCTGCGGACCTGAAGTCCGGCGCCGTGGTGCAGCTGCGCAGCGACGACCTCCCCGACGTGCAGGTCACCGCCGTGCTGGACGAACTGCTGCCCGCCGCCAACCCGGCCGCGCGCACCTTCAAGGGCGTGGTGCGCCTCGAGCCGGAGGCCGACGGCGGCCGCCTGATGCCCGGGCTTTTCGTGCGCGCGCGCATGGAGCGCCGCCACGCCCGGAGCGAGACGGTGGTGCCCACCGATTCCGTGTTGCTCGGCGAGCACGGCCATTTCATCGCGGTGATGGATCCGCCGAAGACCGCCACCGACGCGGCCGCCGCGGGCAACTCCCCGGCTGGCGCGCCGCCGCCCTCGCCGACGGGCCGCATCGTCCCGGTGCGCGTGCTGGCCAGCGACGGCGTGCGCAGCGCCATCGAGAGCGCCGAGCCGGGTGCGCTGCGCAGCGGCGACATGGTCGTCGTCATCGGCGCCGAGAATGTCTTCCCGGGCGCGCCGCTCGCGCCGGCACAGGCCACCTCGGCACAGGCCGGTGAGAGCGAGTCTGCCGCCGCCGCCGCGGGCGCGTCGGGCCGCTGAGGTGGATCCGGTCCGTTTTGCCGTCGACCGCCCCTACACCGTCGCGGTGGCGGTGATTCTCGCGCTGATCTTCAGCGTGCTCGCCTACCAGCGCATCCCGGTGCAGCTCAAGCCGTCGGTGGACAGCCCGATCATCACGGTGGACACCGTGTACCGCGGCGCGAGTCCCGAGGAAGTGGAAGAGCAGGTCACGCGCGCGATCGAGGACCTGCTGCAGAGCGTGGACGGCCTCGACAAGCTCACGAGCGCCTCCGTCGAGGGCCGCTCGACCGTGACGCTCGAATACGCGTGGGGCGTGACCAAGGACCGCGCGGTCGTCGACGTCATCAACAAGCTCTCGGAGCTGACGGGCCTGCCGCCGGACGCGGAGAAGCCGGTCGTGTCGCTCACCGGGCAGCAGGGCGGCAACGCGGTCATGTGGATCGCGACCGAGGGCCCCTACGGCAGCAATCGCACGCGGCAGATCGTGGCGGACCTCGTGGAGCCGCGCCTGCAGCGCGTGCCCGGCGTCGCCAGCCTGCTCGTCGTGGGCGGCGAGGAGCGCGAGATCCGCGTGCTCGTCGACCCCGAGCGCCTCGCGTCGCGCGCCGTGACGTGGGACGCGCTGGAGTCGGCGCTGCGCTCCGGCGCGGTGGACCTGCGCGGCGGCACCGTGGAGACCGAGACGCGGCAGATCGTCGTGCGCACCGAGGGGCGCAGTTCGGATCCGCAGACGCTCGCGGACATCATCGTGCGGCGCGACGAGCGCGGCACCGTGCGCGTCGGCGACGTGGCCACCGTCGTGGACGGCTACCGCGAACTCAGCTCGGTGGTGCACAGCGGCGGGCAGGACATCGTGGCCATCGGCGTGCGCAGCGAGCCCGACGCCAACGTGGTGCGCCTCATCGCCGGCGTGGACCAGGAGCTGGACGCGCTCAACGCGCGCTTCCACCAGCAGGGCCTGGACCTCCAGCTGAACGCCGTCTACCGCGACACGACCTACCTGCATCAGGCGCTCGACTTCGTGTGGAGCAACCTCTGGTACGGCTCGGCGCTCGCGGTGGTCGTGCTGATGTTCTTCCTGCGCAGCATCCGCAGCGTGGCCATCATCACGCTGTCGATTCCGATCTCGCTGCTCACCGTGTTCCTGGTGATGGACGCGGCGGGCCGCACGCTCAACGTGGTGAGTCTTGCGGGCCTCGCCTTCGCGGCGGGCATGGTCGTCGACAACGCGATCGTCGTGCTGGAGAACACCTTCCGCCACCTGGAGATGGGCAAGAGCGCGCGCGACGCGGCCATCGACGGCGGGCGCGAGGTGTGGGGCGGCGTGCTCGCCTCCACGCTCACCACGATGGTCGTGTTCATCCCGATCCTCGGCATCAAGGAGGAGGCGGGGCAGCTCTTCGAGGACCTCGCGCTGGCGATCGCCGCGGCCGTCGGGCTCTCGCTCGTCGTGTCGCTCACCGTGGTGCCCTGCCTCTCCGCGATCTTCTACCGGCGCCGCACCGCGAAGGACGCCGCGACCGGCGCGCGGGCAGGCGGCACGACGGGCGCTGTCGTCGTCGCCGACGAGCGGCCGCCGGGAGCGTTCACGCGCTGGTACGGGCGCGCCGTCGGACGCCTGGCGGCGCCCGGCCGGCAGGCCGTGCTCGCCAAGCTGCTGCTCGTGGGCGCCGTCGTCATCGTCTCGGTGAGCGCGGTCTTCATCGTGCCCAAGGCGGGCTACCTGCCCGCGGGCAACAGCAATCTCATCTTCTTCTTCGGACAGCCGGTGCCCGGCATGCGCAACGAGGTGCTGGCCGAGCAGGCCGCGCCGCTCGAGCGCTGGCTCATGGATCAACCGGAGAGCGAGCGCTACTTCCTGGTGCTCGCCGGCGAGTTCCAGGGCGGCGGCGTCATCCTGAAGGACCAGTATGCCGACGGCCCCGGCCTCGACGCCTACCAGGCCAAGCTCTTTCCCGTGTGCATGTCGGTGCCGGGTTTCCGCGCGCTCATCGCCGTGCGCAGCAGCCTGTTCCGCGAGAGCGGCAAGCAGTTCACGGTGCAGATCACCGGCCCCGACCTGGGTCAGCTCGCGGCGACCGCGCAGAAACTGCGCGCCGAGATCTCCACGTGGTCCTCGGTGCAGCCCAACGGCGTGACGAGCGACTACGTCGAGGGCCGGCCCGAGCTGACCGTGCACGCCGACGGGCATCTCGCCGGCGAGGCGGGCCTCACCGTGCAGGAAGTCGGGCGCGTGGTGGAGACGGCGCTCGCCGGCCGGCGCGTGGGCACTTTCAGCGACGGCGCGCGCGACCACGACATCAATCTCGTCGTGCCGCAGGAGCGCGTGAACAGCGCGAACGACCTGCGCTCGCTGCCGCTCGTCACGATGAGCGGCGGGCGCACCACGCTGGGCGCAGTGTCCAGCATGGAGTCGGGAACGGGCCCGGTCTCGGTCAACCGGCTCGAGCGCGAGCGCGCGATCACGCTCACCGTCAACCTGCGGCCCGACGCAGTGCTGCAGGCGGTGCTCGACGACGTGACGACGCGCGCCATCCCGCCGGCGCTGGCCGGCATGTCCGCGGACGAGTCCGTGACGCTGGGCGGCTCGGCCGACAAATTCAGCAGCACGCTGGCCGCGCTCACCGACAGCTTCTGGCTGGCGCTGCTCATCACCTATCTGCTGCTCGTCGCGCTCTTCCGGAGCTGGGTCTCGCCGGTGGTGATCATGGTGTCGGTGCCGCTCGCGCTCTCGGGCGGGCTCTACGGCATCACGGCGGCGCACGCCTGGTCGCCGGATGCCAGCTTCGACCTGCTCTCGATGCTCGGCTTCGTGATCCTCGCGGGCATCGTGGTGAACAACGCCATCCTCATCGTGCACCAGAGCAACAACCTGCGCGCCGACGGTGTCGAGCGCCGCGCCGCCCTGGCCGAGGCCGCGCGTTCGCGCCTGCGCCCGATCCTCATGTCCGTGGTCACGACGGTCTTCGGCATGCTGCCACTTGCCATCGGGCGCGGCGCGGGCGCCGAGCTCTACCAGGGCCTCGCCGCCGTGGTTGTCGGCGGGCTCGTGATGAGCACGGTCTTCACGCTCTTCTTCGTGCCCGCGCTCGTGTCGCTGGGCTGGGATCTCGGCGAGACCTTCCGGCGCCGACCCGAAGGTGGCACAGTGTCGAGATGAGTCGCTCTCCCGCCGCGATCGTGTGCGTGCTGCTGGCTCTGCTGGCGTCGCCGTGCGGCGAGGTCGGCGGGCTCTTCGCGCTCCTTTCGGGAGGGGCCGGCTGCGGCTCCGACGCCTGCTGCTGCGCCGACGCCGGCGATGTGGCCGGTTCCTGCTGCGGCGACGACGCGCAGCGTTCGCCGCAACTCGTCAACGGCTGCCGCTGCGGAACGCACGAAGGCGGCTCGCTGAGCGTCGCGCCCATGCCACCGCGCACGTGTTCGGACCAGGCAATGTCACTGCCGGGACTCCGTCCCGCGCGCGCCGCACGCCGCGCGACGGCCGCGCCTCCGGGCGAGCACCCGGAGTCACCCGAGCCTCCGCCGCCGCGCCTGAGGGACTGAGAGACCCGGCCTCGCGCCGGATGCCTCCTCCGGTCGCCCTCGTCGGGCGACGGAGAATTCGTCGCATTCCGCACGTGCGGAGTCGCGATGTCGCTCGTCCCCATCCCGCACCCGCGGCCGGAACATCCCCCGGCCATGCACGGACCCCATTCCATGACCTCGTTTCCGCAATTCGACAAGACTTCGCTTCCGGCAACCGTGCCGGCAGCATCCGACGCGCTTCCGCACGGCGTGTGCGCCGTGCCCGACTCCTGCTGCCGACTCGTGACGCTTCACGGGAGTGCCGCGCGATTCGCCCGCCAGGCATGGCGCGCGCTGGCGGCGCTGCTCATCGCGACGCCGTGTGCGCTCGCCGACCATCCTACGGTGGGCGTGGCCGGCGCCGGCGCCGGTCCGATCAACACGGCCAATGCCACGACACTTCCCAAGGGGCTCTTCGCGCTGACGCTCGGCGTCGAGTACGTCAACGTGGACCGCTACAGCAATGCGGAGCTGGAGAGCTTCGGCGAGCAGGGCATTGAAGCGGACAGCGCCAACACCGAGCTGGTGCCGTACATCGGCGCGGCGTATGGCGTGACCGACGACTTCATGCTCGGCGCGCGCTTGCCCTACGTCTTCATCTACGGCATCCGCGAACCGGCCGAGGGCGGCGGCGTGGCCGACGAAGGCAACGTGAACGGGCTGGGCGACACCACGCTCTTCGGGCAGTACCGCGTGTTCAACGACACGGCATCGCAGTTCGAGGTGGCGCTCATCGCGGGCATGCAGCTGCCCACCGGTGCGGATCGCGAGCACGCCCCGGACGGGGATTTGCTCGAGACGGAGCACCAGCCCGGCTCGGGGGCATGGGACCCGCTCCTCGGCGTCGTCGCCACCAGGCGCTTCGGCCGTCACACCGTGAGCACGCAGCTCATGTACACGCATGCCAACACCGGCAGCCAGGGCACCAACCTGGGGGACGTGATCAACTACAACCTCGGCTGGAGCTACCACGTCGGCGGGCCCGACCCGCACGTGGACGCCGAACCCGCCGCGCCGCACGTGCACCAGCACGCCGACGGCAGCATGCACGTGCACGACGACGGCGCGGCGTCATCGGGCGACACGCAGGGCCCGGCGCACGCGCACGGCGGCGAGGACCTCGGTTACGATCTCGTGCTGGAACTCAACGGCGTGCGCCGCGAGGAGCTGACCGTGGGCGGCGTGCGCGACGGCGACAGCGGCGGCAACCGTCTTTTCCTTTCCCCCGGAGTGCGCGTACCGATGAGCGAGCGCAGCTCCTTCTTCGCGTCGGTGGGCGTGCCGCTCTACGAGCACGTCAACGGCGCGGAGCACCGCACGGACTACCTCGCGTCCATGGGCTGGAGCTTCGCGTACTGAGATGCCGGAGCCGCGACGTCGCCAGCATGCCGTTGATCGCGATGCCACCGTTGATCGCGATGCCACCGGCGATCGCGATGCCGCGGGCGATCGTGATGCCGCCGGCGGCCGCAAGGTCGCCGGCGGCGCGCGCAAGACGCTGCAGCGCGTGCTGTCGCGCGCCGGGGTCTGCTCGCGTACCGAGGCGCGCGCGCTCATCGCGGCGGGGCGCGTCAGCGTCGGCGGCAGGGTCGTGCTCGATCCGGAAACCTGGGTAGATGAGGCCGGCGCCGGCGTCGCGCTGGACGGCGCGCCGCTCGGCGCCGCCGCGCCGCTCTTCGTGCTGCTGCACAAGCCGAAGGACTGCGTGACCACCGCAAGCGATCCGCAGGGCCGGCGCACCGTCTACGACCTGTTGCGCGGCATCCCGGGCTGGGTTGCGCCCGTGGGGCGGCTGGACCGCGACACTTCGGGCCTGCTGCTGCTCACCAACGACACGACGCTGGCCGATGCGATCACCGACCCGTCCAGCCACCTCCCGAAGACCTATCGCGTGAAGGCCTCCACGCTGCTCAGTGAGGCGCAGCTCGATGCGCTGCGCGCCGGCGTCGCGCTGGCGGACGGGCCGACGCGCCCCGCACTCGTGGAGCGCCTGCGCGACGGCGATCACCGCAGCTTCATCGCGCTCACGATCACCGAGGGCCGCAACCGCCAGGTGCGGCGCATGCTGGAGGCCGTCGGCAGCCGCGTGCTGGAGCTGCGGCGCACGGGGCTGGGGCCGCTGCAGCTCGCGGGCCTTCCCGCAGGGCGCCACCGCCCGCTGACCGACGAAGAGCTGGCGGCGCTGCGCCGCGCCCTCGGCGGCCGCCCGTGACGGCGACCCGGGTCAATCTCCTCAACATCGGGCTCATGCTGGCGTCGCTGGCCGCGGCGTTCATGCTGCCCTTCGAGCTCTTCCTGCTGGCTTACGCGATCCTCGGTCCGCTGCACTATCTGACCGAGATCTCGTGGCTGCACGACCGGCGCTGGTTCCTGCCGGCGCGGAGCGACTGGTGGCCCCTGCTGGCGTGCGCGGTGCTCGTTCCGCTGGGCACGGCAAGCGTCATGGGGGCCTCGGGCATGGCGGCGCTGGATCGCGCGGGCATCGGGCCGTGGTTGCGCGGCAGCACCGCGGACTTCACCTTCCTGGCCTTCGGCCTCGCGCTGGTCTTCGTGCTCACGCGCGACCTTGCCCTGCGCTTCGGGCTCGCTCTCCTGCTGCTGGCGTGCACGTGGTGGTGGCGCCTGCCGCCGGATGCCAGCCTCGACGTGGCCATCGGCAGCCTGTACTTCGCGTTCTTCGCGGCCTACCTCACGACGCTCGTGCACGTCTTCGTGTTCACGGGTCTGTTCATCCTGTGGGGCGCGCTCAAGGGGCGCAGCGCGAGCGGCTACGCCTCCTTCGTGGTGTTCCTCTCGTGCGCGGCCCTGCCCTTCGTGCTGCCAGCGGGTCACTACGTCGCCAGCGGCTGGGCCCGCGGCAGCTATGGCGGCAACTTCGCCGGGCTCTCGCAGTTGCTGCTTCACGACGTGTTCGGCGTGCCGCTCGCGTCGCTCGGCTCGCTGGACCTCTTCAGCGACGGCTCCAGCGTGAAGCTCATGCGCTTCATCGCCTTCGCCTACACCTATCACTATCTCAACTGGTTCTCGAAGACCTCCGTCATCGGCTGGCACGAGGTGCCGCGCCCGCGGCTGGTCGCGGTGGTCGCCATCTGGGGCGCTTCGCTCGCGCTCTACGCCTGGGACTATGCAGCCGGCCTGCGCTGGCTCTTCGCGCTCTCCTTCGCCCACGTGCTGCTCGAGTTCCCGCTGAACCACCGGTCCTTCCTCGGCATCGGGCAGGAGCTGGCCGCGCGCGTGCGGCGGCCGGCGACGACTGCCTGAGTCCCGGTTTTCAGCGCGCGGCGCCGTTTTCGGCGCGGGCGGCGCCCGGTATCATCGCCCGCCCTTGCGGCACGCCTTGTGCGGCAGGGTCGCGCGGGCCGGTCGGGCAGCCCGTCGTCCGCGCCGCAGCACCGCCCACTCCCATCGCCAACGGAACCCACGTCCCATGAACATCGACGTCCTCAACAAGACCGCCACGGACATTGTCGCGAACGGGCGGGGCATCCTCGCCGCCGACGAGAGCACGGGCACGATCGAGAAGCGCTTCAAGGCGATCGGCGTCGAGAACACCGAGACCAACCGTCGCGACTACCGCGAGCTGATGTTCACCGCGCCCAAGGTGGAGAAGTTCATCTCGGGCGTCATTCTGTACGACGAGACCATCCGCCAGAAGAGCGCCAAGGGCGTGCCGCTGCCGGAGATCCTCGTCAAGCGCGGGATCATCCCGGGCATCAAGGTGGACAAGGGCGTCTCCGACATGCCGCTGTGCGCCGGCGAGAAGTTCACCGAGGGGCTCGACGGTCTCGGCAAGCGTCTCGACGAGTACAAGGCGCTCGGCGCGCGCTTCGCCAAGTGGCGCGCCGTCATCACCATTGGCAAGAACCTGCCGACGCACGTGGGCGTGCATGCCGCAGCCGAGGGCCTGGCGTGCTACGCGGCCATCTGCCAGGCGCACGACGTGGTGCCCATCGTCGAGCCCGAAGTGCTCATGGACGGCGACCACAGCATCGAGCGTTGCTTCGACGTGACCGAGTCGGTGCTGCGCCGCGTCTTCGACAGCCTGCACCAGCACCGCGTGGTGCTCGAGGGCATCCTGCTCAAGCCGAACATGATCATCGCCGGGCAGAGCTGCAAGAAGCAGGCCTCGGTGGAGGACGTCGCGGCCCAGACGCTGCACTGCTTCCGCCGCGTGGTGCCGGCCGCGGTGCCGGGCATCGTGTTCCTCTCCGGCGGCCAGAGCGACGAGGCCGCCACGGCGCACCTCGGCGCGATGAACCGCATGGCCAAGTCCCCGTGGCCGCTGTCCTACAGCTACGGCCGTGCGCTGCAGCACGCACCGCAGCACGCCTGGAAGGGCAAGGCCGCCAACGTGGGCGCCGCGCAGAAGGCCTTCCTCAAGCGCGCGAAGTGCAACAGCGCCGCCGCCCTCGGCAAGTACACCGAGGCGATGGAAAAGGAGCTGGTCACGGCCTGAGCCGGCCGACCAGCCCGGTCAGCCCGGTCAGCCCGGTCGGCCCCGGTGCAGGCCGGCAGGCGTCGGGCCCCCTTCGGCAGGTTTCCTGCCGAAGAGGAGCCTGCGAGGTGCCAGCATGCTCTCGCCTTTCCGCACACGGAGTGTCCCATGCACGAGATCAGCGAAGGTCAGACCGAAGCCCGCATCAAGCAGCTCTCGATCTTCCTCGAGAACCACATCGGCGCGCTGCTCGCCGTGACGCGCGTGCTCGAGGCCCACGAGATCACGATCTGCGCGCTGTCCATCGCCGATGCTGCGGACCACGCCGTGGTGCGGCTCGTGGTGGACAGGCCGTCGCTCGCGGGCGCGGCGCTGCAGGCGGAGGGCTACCACCTCGTGCAGAGCGACCTGCTCTGCATCACGCCGCCGCCGGGCAAGGGCATCGGCATCCGGCGAGTGCTGCAGGCGCTGCTCGCGGCGGAGCTGAACGTGCACTACATCTACGGCGTCGTCACGGCGGGCAAGCATCGCGCGGCGCTGGCGCTGCATGTCGAGGACATCGAGCGCGCCGCCACCACGCTCTGCGAACACGGCCTGCAGCTCCTCTCGCAGGATGATCTGCGGTGAAGGTCGCCGCGGCGCGCCTGCTCGCTGAGCTGGAGCGCTGCCACGCGGACTTCGGCCCTTCCGCGGCGCTGCGCAAGCGCGCCCTGCTCGTGACGCTTGGCCGCGCACGACTCCCGGGTGCGGCGGCGGTCACGCGATTCCACGAGGTGTTGTGTTTCCTGCGCGCCTACCCGGACGATGCGGCGCTGCTCGCGCTGGTCGAGCGCCTGCTCGAGGGCTTTGCCGCGCGGCCCGACCTCGCCCGTGCGCGCACCGAGCTCGCGGACAGCGGCATCGCGGGCACCGACACGCACTATCCCTTCTTCGCCTCGATGGCCGCCTGGCTCGCGCACCGCTGGGGCGACGGCCTGCGCATCGACTGGGCCGACTGGAACGACAAGGACGAGGAGGCGCTGGGCCGGCTGCTGCCGCTCATCGCGCATTTCGCCGAGACGCCCGGACTCGATGACCTCGACCTCACGGCGCGGCAGTGGCTCGATCGCATGCGGGGCGGCGAGACCGATGCGGCGTTTCTCGTGCGCGCCGTCGCCGCGGCCTGCAAGGGCGACCACTTCCTCGACGAGTTCCTGTACGAGGGCCTGCAGCCGCCGCTCGTGCTGGAACCCGGTCCGGGGTCGCCGTCGCGCACGCTCGCGCTGCACCTCCCGCCGGCCGCTGCGAGCCCCGGGCGGCACGCCGCGCGCGGACGCGCCGCCGTCGCCGGGACGCGCGCGGTCCATTTCCAGAGCGGCCCGCTCGCGCGCCAGCGACCCGACCTCGCCGAGGCGCTGACGCGGCGGCCGCGCTCCGTCCGCGCCGTGACGCGGGCCGAGGGCCAGGCGCTCATCGACCTGGCGCGTGCCGCGATGGTCGTGCGCAGCCGCGACCTCGACGTCTTCGCGTGGGGCGACCCCGACGACGTGCGCATGGTGGAGTGGGACGGCGACCTGTCCTTTGCCTGCGTCGGCGCGATTCCCGAGCGGCGCCTGCTGATGGAATCCGTCTACGGACTGCTCACGCTGAAGAACGGCGTGCCCATCGGCTACGTGCTCATCTCGGCGCTCCTCGGCAGCTCGGAGATCGCCTACAACGTCTTCGAGACCTGGCGCGGCGGCGAGGCGGGGCAGATCTACGGTTGCGTGCTCGGCACGGCGCGCGCTCTCTTCGACAGCGACAGCTTCACCATCTACCCCTATCAGCTCGGCGACGACAACGACGAGGCGCTGCAGTCGGGCGCGTGGTGGTTCTATCAGAAGCTCGGATTCCGGCCGAAGGATGCCGGCGCGCTGCGCCTCATGCGCCGCGAGCTGGCGACCATGGCGAAGCGCCCCGGCCATCGCAGCAGCATCGCGACACTGCGCAAGCTGGCGGCGCACAACGTCTACTACCACGCCGGCCGCGAGCGCGACGACGTCATCGGCATCGCGCCGCTGGCCAACATCGGCCTCGCCGTGACGGACGGCCTCGCGCGCCGCGGCGGCAGCGACCGCCTGCCCGGCTCGCGCGGCGCACGCGCCTGCGAGCAGGAAGCCGCGGCGCTGCTCGGCGTGCCGGGCGCGCGGCGGACGGCCGGCAGCGCACCTGCCGCCGGCTCGCGCGCCGCCGGCTCGCGTGCCGGACGCAAGCTCGAGGCGGTGCGGCTCCCGGCGTCGTGGACGCCGGGCGAGCGGCTGGCCTTCGAGCGCTGGGCGCCGCTGGTCACGGTGCTGCCCGGCCTCGCGCGCTGGAGTCCGGCGCAGAAGCGCGCGCTGCTCGCCGTGATCCGCGCCAAAGGTTCCCGGCGCGAGTCCGACTACGTCCGACTCCTCGACAAGCACCGCCGCCTCCGAAGCGCCCTGCTCCAGCTGGCGCGGGCCAGTCGCTGAAGCCCCCGCGGCCACTGCGGTCCTGCGCGGTGCGCGCCGGGTTGCTCGCCGGAAGCACCTCTCGCGGAGTCATCGCAGGCGGCCATGTGATGTTGAGGCAGTGCCTCAACATCACACGGGTTCGCGGATCGGGTTCGCGGATCGGGTTCGCGGATCGGACTCGCGGATCGGACTCGCGGGTGATCGCGCGGGTGATCGCGCGGCCGGGTGCTTCGTGGGCCGAGGGAATCGCCGCGGACGTGGCGGCACGGTACAACCGGCGGCCATGAATCAAGCCTCGCTGTGCCTCCTGCTGCTGGCGATGCCGATCGCCGGCTCCGTCAATTCGCCGCACGTTGCGGCGCCGGGGGTTGCGGCGCCGGACGTGCCGCACGTCGCGCTGCAGGACCTGGATCTGTCGGCCATGACGCAGCAGTGGGGCGCGCCGCAGGCGGGTCGCTCGGTGGACGGTCATCCGATTCTGCTGGCCGGTCAGACATACGGTGATGGCGTCGGCACGCACGCCGACAGCGAGATCACGATCGCACTGGATCGCATGGCCCTGCGCTTCACGTCGTGGGTCGGTGTGGACGACGAGGTGGGCCGCCACGGCAGCGTGCGTTTCATCGTGCGCGTCGACGGCGTCGAGGCCGTGCGCAGCGAAGTGCTGCGCGGTGGTGACGCCCCGCGCCATCTCTCGGTGGACCTGCGTGGCGCGCAGACGCTGGAGCTGGCTGTCGAGGGCGGCGGCGACGGCATCACCGCCGACCACGCGGACTGGGCCGATGCGCGCATCGAAATCGCGGGACTGGAGACGCCTTTGATCGGCGCCGACGGCACCGCTCCGAGCGTTGCGGCCCGCGTGCGCGCGCTCCCGCCGCCGCCCGATGTGCCGCTCGACATCGTGCGCGCCGTGTCGCCGCTGGCGATGATCCGCGGGCCGCGCGTGCTCGTCGTCACGCCGGAGCGCCCTTTCGCGTACCGCATTCCGGCCACCGGCGCCGCGCCGCTGCGCTTTTCGGCGCGCGGCCTGCCGGACGGACTGACGCTGGATCGCTGGAGCGGGCTCCTCTCCGGCAGCATCCCGCAGGAGGGCACGTGGGACGTCGCGCTGGAGGTGATCGGCCCGCACGGCCCCGGCGAGCGCGGCCTGCGCATCGTCGCCCGCGACACGGGGGAGCACGGCGCGCCGCGCGACGAGCTGGACGCCGCCCTCGCGTCGTCAGGCTGGGGACCGGACCTGAGGGACAGCCGCCTGACGCCCAACGAGCAGATCGCTCACGTCACGCTGGGCGCGCTGCTCGCCGAACCGCTGCTCGCCGGCGCGGACTGGGAGCAGCTCGACGCGTTCACGCGCGCGCTGCTCACCAACGACGAAGTGCTCGGCGTGGATGAGGACCTGCTCGGCATCCCCGCGCACCGCATCGAAGCGGCTCGAGCGGCAGGGGCCGCGCGCACCGAGGTCCTGGCGCGACCGCTGCACGATGGCCGCGTCGCGGTGGGCCTGTTCAATCGCACTCCGGTCGCCGCGCCGGTCACGGTCCGCTGGGACGCGCTCGGGCTGCAGGGCCTGCAGCCCGTGCGCAACTGCTGGCTGGGCCGCAACGAAGGCGAGCACGACGGCAGCTTCACCGCCGAGGTCCCGCGCCACGGCGCGCAGCTTTTCATCGTGGGACGCCCGTCCGCCGGCCCGTGAGAGGCGGCGCGTTCAGCGTGGCGACGTTGGCTGCGCCATCAGCGTCGGGTCGAGGGCCGTGTCGGTCAGCGACTCGAGGAAGGCGATGAGGTCGTCGGTTTCCTGATCCGTGAGGTGCAGCGGCTGCAGCGTCAGTTCGAAATGCCCCTTCAGCGGGTCGAAGGTCTTGTCGAACACGCTGTAGTGGTGCAGCACGTCGCGCAGCGTGGCCATCTGTCCCTGGTGCATGTAGGGCGCGGTGACGGCGACGTTGCGCAGGCTCGGCGTCTTGAACTGCCCCTGGTTGGACGTGCGGTTGTCGAGGAAGGAGAGTCTCTCGCGCGCAGCCTCGCCGCGGTCGTCGGAGAACTCGCCGAGGCCGTTGAAGGGATCGGTCAGCACGCGGGTGATGCCGGTGTAGCGGCCCGGATCGCGCTCGAGCGACCTGCTGGCCGACGGCACGCGCACGCTGTGGAATTCCTTGTCGGTGAAGTCGGGGCCGGAGTGGCAGTTGCGACAGTTGGCGCGGCCGTCGAACAGCTGCAGCCCGCGCTGCGCGGAGGGCGACAGCGCGGCGAGCTTGGCCGGGTCGCCGTCGCGCAGGCCTTCCACGAACACGTCGAAGGGCGCGTGCCCGGAGCGGATGAGGCGCACGTAGGCCGCGATGCACTTGCCCACGTTGCTGAAGACGATGTCGATCGCGCGCCGCTCCTCCGCCGCGAGCGACAGCCAGGCGACGTGCTCCGGCGCCTTGCCGTCGTCGGGCACCGGCCGTGCGGCGGGCAGCGCGCGTGCTGCCTCGGAGAGTTCGGGGAGCTGCCCGAACAGGTTCTGGTAGGCGCGGCGCAGTTCCTCGTCGGCCTCCAGCATGCGCACGACGGCCAGCCGGCTGGTGCCGTGCTCGAGCGGATTTTCCAGCGGCGAGAGCGCCTGCGCCCAGAGCGAGTCGGCGCGTCCATCCCAGAAGAACCAGCGGTTGTCGGCCACGTTCCAGAGCGCGGGCGCGTGGCGCGTGGCATCGCCGACGCCCTGCGCCAGGCTGCGACCGTCCGCGAAGGCCTTCTCCGGCACGTGGCACGTCGCGCACGAGACCTTGCCGTTGGAGGAAAAACGCGTGTCGAAGAACAGGAACTGTCCGAACCGAGCCGCGCGCGGGTCGCCCGAGACGGCGTTGGTGGGGTCGAGCGGCGCGGCGGGCAGCGGAGAGTGGCGCAGGATGCGCGCGAGTTCTTCGGGAGCGAACGCAACCGCCAGCCCATCGCCGGGGTCGGTCGCCACCGGCGCACCAGCTACCGGCGCGCCAGCTACCGGCGAGGCAACCACTGGCGGGGCATTCACTGGCGCAGTGCCCACTGGCGCGGCGACCTGCAACGTGAGCAGCAGCGGCGCGGCGAGCAGGGTCAGCGCGCTCAAGGCAGCTCGACGCGCAGGATCACCTGGCCGTACTCGGTGCCGACGTACACGTGGAAGACAAGGTTCCACTCGCCGGACATGTGGAAGAGCATGCCTTCGACGACGAAGGTGCCGTCGCCGTTGGTGATGACGCGGGGCGTGCGGTTCATGCCGTGCCCGTGGGCGGGCATCGTCGCGTCGAGCTCGAGGCGCGCGCCGCTCTCCGGCACCGTGGGGCTGGCCGCGCGAGCCACGGTGACGGCGAGCTTCCACGCCTCGTTGAAGGGAATCGGGTCGGGCACCGGCGCCCAGGTCACGACGAAGGCGCCGTTGGTCGTCACGCCGCTGCGCTCTTCGAGCAGCGTGCGATCCGCCGCGCCGGCCGCCGGCGGTGTTGCGGGCAATGTGGCAGGCGCCGCGCCGACGGGCGCTGCGACGACGGGCGCCGCGCCGACGGGCGCTGCGACATGCGCAGGCGCGACAGCGGGGGCGGCGTGAGGGGCGGCGGGCGATTCCGTCACGGCGTCGCCGCATGCCACGAGGGCCAGCAGCGCAGCGGTGGCCGGCACGGAGCGCAGGAGAGTGAAGCGCAGCATGGGGCGCAGCTTAGCCCTGCGTCCGCATGCGGACAACGACAGGCGCAGTTCTTAGGATGCTCCGCATGAAGATCGCTCTCGTGCCGTCGCTGCTGCTGCTCACCGCCTGCGCTCAGACTCCCGCGGGGCACTCCGCCGCGCCGACGGCGCCTCCGTCTCCAACGGCACTGGCCGCACCAGCGACACCGGCGACACCGGCGACACCACTGGCGCCACTGGCGCCACTGGCGCAGGTGGCGCAGGTGGCGCAGGCCCTGCCGGCGGCGCAGGCTGCGGCTGCGGCTGCGGACGCGGCGGTCGTTGCGGCGTTTCATGGCGTGTTCGAGCGTTGGCTCGACGAGCGGTCTGCGCTGGATCCGAACTGGTCCACACGCATCGGGAGGCATGCGCACGACGGCGAACTCACTCGTTACGACGACGCGGCGTGGCATGGGCGCGCCGAGCTGGCAAGTCGCACGCTGGCTGCTATCGAGGCCATCGATCCGGCGGCGCTCACTCCCGAGGATGCCGTGGACTGGCGGCTCTTCCGCGCTCAGCTGCGGGTCGAGGCGCACGAGTACGCTCGCCGCGACCTGCGCACGCTGTCGCCGGGCTTTGCAGTCGACGCGATCGCCGCCGTCAACGACCTGCTCATCCGCGACTTCGCTCCGCGCGACGTGCGCGCGGCACACGCCGTGCAGCGCCTCCTCGTGATTCCGGCCGTGTGCGCGGACCTGCGCGCAGTCCTCGGCCGCCCGCCGAAGGTGTGGACCGACATGGCCATCGAGGACACGACCGGCGCGCTGCAGTTCCTCGACTCGGTGCCGGCGCTGGCCGGCGAGGTGCCGGGGCCGGCCGGTCAGCAGGCCGCCCAGGTGCCGGGGCTGTCGGCCGCGCTGGACGCCGCGCGCACGGCGCTCACTTCCTACCGCGACTTCCTGGTGACCGAGCTGCTGCCGCGCTCCGACTCGAGCTTCGCGCTCGGCCGCGCGGAGTTCGACTGGTTGCTGCACGAGAATTACCTCCTGGCTGCGGACTTTGACGCCGATGCGCTGCTCGCGCTCGGCCAGAAGCAGTTCGATCTCACGCTGGCGCTGCTGGAAGCGACGGCACGGCAGATCGCTCCCGGTCGCGACTGGCGCGCGCTGCTCGCCGAGATGATGGAGCAGCATCCAAGCGCCGACACGCTCATGCCGAGCTACCGCGATGAGGTCGCGCGCTCGCGACAGTTCCTGCTCGACCACCGGATCGTCGGCATTCCGGCGGAGTCGCTGCAGATCCTGGAGACGCCGGAGTTCATGCGGAGCGCCGTGCCGTTCGCGGCCTACGAGAGCCCCGCGCCGCTGGATGCCTCGCGCCTCGGCACCTTCTTCGTGTCGCCGCCACCCGAAGCGCACATCCTGTCCGACATCCCGGGGACCACGTGGCACGAGGCCTATCCTGGACACCATCTGCAGTTCGTGTACGCGAAGGACAATCCGTCGCTCATCCGGCGCCTCAACGAGAGCCCGCTGCTCTCGGAGGGCTGGGGCTTCTATTGCGAGGAGCTGGCCCACGAGACCGGCTACTACGACGACCCGCGCGAGCGGCTGATGCAGCTCAACTGGCGGCTACAGCGCGCGGCGCGCGTGATCCTCGACGTGTCGGTGCACACGCAGGACATGAGCTGGGCGCAGGCGGTGGATTTCCTGGTGCGCGCCGTCGGCATGAACCACGCGCAGGCCGAGGGCTCGGTGAACGCCTACACGCGCCAGCCGACCTATTTCAGCAGCTACATGCTGGGGATGCTGGAAATCCAGCGCATCCGCGAGGAGTTCCGCGAGCGACTCGGTGAGCGCTTCTCGCTGCAGGAGTTCCACGAGCGCCTGCTGCGCGTGGGCAATGTGCCGCCCGCGCTCATCGAGGCGGAGCTGCTGCGCACCTGGCAGTGATGTCGGCGCCGTTTTCTGCGCCGAATTACGGCCTGCCCATGCGATTGCGGCGCAACGAGGCGCCTGCGCCTCGGTTCGTGCAGAGCGCGCGGCGTGCCTCGACCGCATCGAAGGGCACTTCCGCCGTGATGTTGTCCGCCTGAATTGCTAGACTACCTCGTTCGGTCGCCTGCTCGGCCGCCGTCGCTCCCGTGTCGCGCTGATCCCGCGTGATCCCGTGCCGTTTCCGTGCATGTCGCCGGAATCGGCATCGCCCACGACCCACCTCGGACATGGCCTCATGAAGCACTCTCGTCTGCTGCACGCTCCGGCGCTGCTCGTCGCCTCCCTGCTGCTGGCCGTGACGCCCTCGGTCCGCGCTGGCGATCCCGAGCCCCTTGTCTACGGCTTGAACGAGACGGGCACTCTCTCGGTCAACGGCACGCAGCTGGACAAGCTGCCCTCGAGCTTCAAGCCCGACACGAACGAGAACTCCTTCCAGAAATGGACCCAGCTCGCGGTCGTGGACAACCTGGCCACGGAAGTGGCGGACCGCTTCGCGATGCGCCTCGATGGCCTGCTCTACCGGAATGGCGCGAAGCTCTACACGCTGCCCTTCGTCGCGTTTCCGAGCGGGATTCCGCAGTGGGTCGGACTGTCCGTGGCCAACTCGAGCGTCTACGCGCTCCGTCAGGACGGCCTGCTCAGCACCGACGGCACCGACACCGTCATCTACTCGCCCGGCCTCTACTACTTCACCACCTGCCTTGCGGTGGAAGGCAACGTCTACTCCCTGCGCACCGATGGCTCGGTGTTCAGGAATCTCCAGGCGACCGCGCCCTATCTCAAATTCACCGGGCCGCCCGGACTCAACGTGATTCAGCCGGGCGTCTCAGGGGAGAGCGGCAAGGCCGACGGCCAGGGAAGCGAGACCGTGTGGGTGGGGCTCGCCTGGAACGAACTGTCCGGTCAACTCTGGGGCCTGCGCCGCGACGGCGTCCTGAGCACCGGCATCCTGGTCGGGCAGATCCTTCCGCCCGACGAGCAGATCTTCCAGCTGCCGTTCCCGACGAACCCGCTCTTCGTGGATCAGAACGACGACCGCTATCGCAGGATGGCCTTCACGGCCGACGGCACCTTCCACGTGTTGCGCGGCAACGGACAGATCTACACGGACGCCAGCCTGCTCACGCCGCTGGTCGACCTGCCGGCCGGCGGCAGCGATCCGATCGACGACACCTACCTGGACATCGCCGCGGAAGGTGAAAGCTTCTGGTCCATCCGCTGGGACGGCAATGTCTACAGGGACACGGACACGTCGCCGCTGCTGAGCCTCACGTCCAATCGCTACACGAGCGTGGAGCTGTCGCTGCTGCCGCCGGATCTCACCAACTTCAAGAACCCCAAGCCGCTGCTCGAGACCTACACCGTCACCGTCGTGGAGGGCGGTGCCGTGTCGGTGCCCGTGTACGCCACGGACATCGAACTGCCGCCGTCAGAACTCCTCGTGACGCTTCAGGACCCGCTCAAGAAGCCGCTGCCGCCGGGCCTGGAGTTCGTGGCCGACGGGGACATGGATCCGCTCACGCCGCCGCGCATCGAGTGGGATGTCGCGACGCCCAAGGGCACCTACACCGTGCCCATGGTGGTGAGCGACTCGGTCAACAAGCCGAAGACCTACAACTACAAGGTCAAGGTCATCCTGCCCGACACGAATCCTCTGAAGAACAAGCCGCCGGTGTTCACCAAGGTGAAGAACACGCAGGCGCTGGTGAACTCCGACTACAGCCTGGAGATGTTCGCCGTAGATCCTGACGAGGGCGACACGGTCACGCTCTCCGTGGACCTCACGAAGGAGCCGTTCGCGACGCTCGGCGCGCAGTTCCTCGCGGACCCAGGAACGGGCACCGGCACCTTCCTCTGGTCGCCGACCTTCGACAACATCGGCAAGCAGAAGGTGAAGTTCATAGCCACGGATTCCCTCGACAAGCAGAAGACCTACAGCATCACGGTGAAGGTCGTGAACTCGCTGATCTTCACCGCGCCGTTCTGAGGACGGCCGGCCCGAGGACGGTCAGCCGGTCTCGTGCGGCTGGTGTCCGCGCCAGGCCTCGAAGCCGCCGTGCAGGCTGAAGACTTCGCGGAAGCCCTGCTCCAGCAGGAAGGCCGCGCCGCCGAGGCTGCTGTGACCGTGATAGCAGTAGATGATCACGGGGCGGTCGCGCTCCGTGGTCTCCAGGAAGTCCTGGATGCTGCCGTCGTCCACGCGCAGAGCCCCCGGAATGCGGGCCGCGCGGAAGCTGCCCGGATCACGCACATCCATGAACACGGTGCGGCCGTCGTTCACGCGTGAGGCGGCGTCCTTGACCTCGATTTCCGGAATGCTGTCCATGCACCGCGCAGTCTAGCGGACTGCGGCTTGGACTGCATCGAGGACTGCGCTCAAGGCTCTCCGCATGCCGCTCCCGTCGAGCTGTGTGATGTAGAGGCAGTGCCTCAACATCACACGAGCCGCCTGACCGCGAGACCAGCAAGCCGCCAAGCCGCCAAGCCGCCAGACCGCGCGACGGCGCGACCGCGCGACCGCGCGACCGCGCGACGGCGCGGCTATGATCCCGCCATGCTCATCCTGTTCGACATCGATGGCACGTTGCTGCTGAGCCGCGGTGCCGGGATGCAGTGCTTCCTCGATGCCGGACGGGAGCTCTTCGCGCGCGACTTTCACCGCGAGGGGCTGTACTTCGGCGGCGGCCTCGACCCGCTCATCTGGCGGAGCTTGTGCGCGCTGAACGGCGTGAGCGAGGACGACGCGCGCGAGCAGCACGACCGCTTTCGCTCCGTTTACGCCGGAAACCTGCGCGCCCGCCTCGAGGCCGGCAACCTCGCCTTCGCGCTGCCAGGCGTCCCGGAGCTGCTTTCCGCCCTGACGGCCCGCGCGACGCCGCCCGCATCCCGGCTGTCGTCCGACGCGCTCACCGTCGGGTTGCTCACGGGCAACTACCCCGAGACGGGCGAGCTGAAGCTGCGCGCCGCCGGGCTCTCGATGCAGCATTTCGCCGTCGCGGCCTGGGGCTGCGACGGCGAGCACCGCCGCGAACTGGTTCCCGTCGCGCTGCGTCGCTTCACGGAAGCGACGGGTCGCACGGCGCGCGCCGAGGAGGTCGTGATCATCGGTGACACGCCGCACGACATCGATTGCGCCGCAGCGCACGGTTGCCGGTCGCTCGGCGTGGCCACCGGCGCTCATCCAGTGGCCGAGCTGTCCGCATGCGGCGCCACGCGCGCCGTGTCCGACCTTTCCGATACGGCCGACATCCTCGCCTGGCTCGCGGGCTGAGCCGGGCCGCATGGGCGGCGAACTCGACGTGATGCATTTGCTGTGCTCGGCGGCGCTCGCCGTCGGCTGCCTGCTCTGGCTGGCGATGGCGGCGGCCGTCGTGGCCGCCCTCCGCGTGGTGCCGGTGCTGCAGGATGTGCGGCCCGCGCCGCGGACGAACTGGCCGACGATCTCCGTGATCGTCCCGGCCTGCGACGAGCAGGACGGTCTTGCCGCGGCCGCGCGCTCGCGCCTCGCCTGCGGCTACCCGGAACTTCAGCTCGTGCTCGTCGACGATCGCAGTCGCGACGGCACGCCCGCGCTGGTGGACGCCCTGGCCGCGGAGGACTCCCGCGTGGTGTCGCTGCACGTGCGCGAACTGCCGGATGGCTGGCTGGGCAAGGTGCACGCGATGGAGGTCGGCGCGCGCGCCGCCAGCGGCGAGTGGTTGCTCTTTACCGACGCCGACGTGCACCTGGCGCCCGGCGCGCTTCAGCGCGCCATCGCGCTCTGCGAGGAACGCGGCATCGACCATCTCGTCGCGCTGCCGCAGATCTGGTCCAGCGGCGCGATGCTCGACGCGGTCATCGCCAGCTTCGGCCGGTTGTTCATCCTCGGCAGCCGGCTCTGGGCCGTGAGCAATCCGCGCAGCAGCGCGTCGATCGGCGTCGGTGCGTTCAACCTCGTGCGCCGCACGGCGTGGGAGTCCATCGGCGGTTTCACGCGACTGCGCCTCGCCGTCGCCGACGATGTGATGCTCGGGCATTTCCTCAAACGCTCCGGCGCGCGGCAGTTCGCGGTGAACGGGCGCGGGCAGGTCATGCTGCACTGGTACACGAGCGTGGGGCAGATGCTGGCCGGCCTGGAAAAGGGTCTCTACGGATACGGAGGCCAGTGCCGCCCGTGGCGACTCATCGCGATGGCCTGCGTGCTGCTCGCGCTCGATGCCGCGCCCTTCGTGGCGCTGGCGCTGGCCTTCCCCGGTGCGGCGGCGCCGGGCGTGACCAGCGGGGATGGCGCGTCGGCGGCGGCCACCGTCGCCACCGCCGCCACTAGCGCTGCCGGCGTTGCCACCGCCGCCACTGTCGCCGCCGGCGTCGCCACCGCCGCGTGGCCGCTCTGGCTGGCGTGGCTCGCCGGTGCCGCGCTGCTCTCCGGTGGCGTCGTCGCAGTCGTGTCGGCGCGCTGGATGAGTGCGCGGCTTGCTCCGCTGCTGCTGTTGCCGGTGGCCTCGCTGCTCACCGCATGGATGTTCGTGCGCGCCGGATTCATGGGCTGGCGCCGTGGCGGCGTGCTGTGGCGCGGCACCTTCTATCCGACGTCCGTGCTGCGCGCCGCGCTGGACGACATGAAGTCCGCGCCCCGGGAATCACGCGCGCCGGGACACTAGACTCTCCCCCCGTCCCCGTCCCCGCGAGAGGCCGCATGCCCGAGTCGAGTCAGCCGGAGCGCGAGCACTTCATCCCGTTCTCGCGGGCCGATGTCGTGGCAGCCTGCCTGGCGGACCCGCGCTGGTCGCCCGCGGAGCGCGTCGAACTCACCGGCCTGTGCGGCATTCTTGCCAGCACCTTTCACTTCGAGTTCCACGAGCGCCTCGAGGAGCTGAAGGCGCTCTACGCGCCCTTCAATCCGGATGCCGACACGCGCCCACCAAGCAGCGCACCGGGCGCCACCCTCGGCGGTGAGGGCGACGTCGGCGCGCGGCGGGCGCGGCTGTCGGCGGCGCTGGCTGCGCTGCTTGAACGCGGCAACTATCGCCGGCTCAGTCAGGCGGAGCTCGATCGAGCGCTCGCCGAGGAGTCGGACTTCGGCGTGCGCGTCTTCACGGATCTGACCGACTTCGCGGAGCTGGCCTTCTTCGTGCGCGGCCGCCGCACCGAGAGCACCGTGCGCAAACGGCTGCTCCGCAAGCCGGTGCCCGTGAGCCTTCAGGCCTACGAGCGCGTCGTGCTCTTCGCACGCTTCCAGGACGCCGCGCACTTTGCGGCGCAGGAGCGCAAGGACCTTCCCTGGGTGCCTGGCAGCACCATCCTCAAGCTTTTCCGTCACGTGCCGTGCGTGGACCTCGAGATGCTGCTGCCCAACGTGGACGTTCGCATGCGCCCGATGGACCGCGCGATGCTCGGCGTGCCGGCGGTGCTCGGCGGCCTGGTCGTGATGCTCACCAAGCTCTCGGCCTCGCTGCTTTTCCTGTTCGGCCTCTGCGCGTTCTGGCTGGGCTTCCGGAAAGACAAGGTGGAGGTCGGCACGGAACAGCTCGTCGCGCTGGGCCTCGGCTGCTTCGCCCTCGCCGTGCACTTCTTCAAGATCTTCTCCAACTACAAGAACCGCCGCATCAAGTTCATGAAGGCGCTCTCGGACAGCCTGTACTTCCGCAATCTCGACAACAACGCGGGCGTGTTTCACCGGCTCGTGGACGAAGCGGAGGAAGAGGAGACCAAGGAGGCCGTGCTCGCCTACTGCTTTCTGCTGCGGGCGCAAGTCGAGCAGGGCGCCACGCCCGACGGCGGGCACGCCGCGACGGGTCGGGCCGGCGCTGCGGGACGTTCCGGCTTCGCCTTGTCCGGGCTCACCGAAGCGGAACTCGATGCGCGTGTCGAGGCCTGGTTCGCGGAACGCCACGGCGTCGAGCTGGACTTCGAGGTGGACGACGCGCTGGTCAAGCTCACGCGCTTCGGTCTCGTGAGCGCGGACGCCGACGGCCGCCTGCGCGCCGTCCCGATCGTGGAAGCCCAGCGTCTGCTCGACGAGCGCTGGGACAATGCCTTCACCTACGCCAATGCGGCGGAGACCAATGCGGCGGAGAGAGGCTGAGTCCCGCGAATCCCGCCCGCGCACGGCGGTGCAAGGACTGCTAGACTCCATCGCAGCATGCTCCACGGGTCACACGACACGCCGCCCAGCACTCATGGTGGCCCGCCGGCGCAAGGGGACCTGCCTGCCGGCACGCGCTCCGTCAGCGACGGAGACTCGCCCGAAAGCTGGGTGACCAGCCCCTGCACGGGCCTGTGCATCCTCGACGCGAGCAATCTGTGCACGGGTTGCGGTCGCACCGTCGACGAAATCGTGCATTGGACCTGCATGAGCAGCGACCAGCGGCGGGCCGTGCTGGCCGCCGTCGAGGCCCGCAGCGCGCGCTGACGGGACGAGGCGCGCCGTCCCGCGGGCCCTTGCGCACGGGACGGCCGCACGCACGACGCTCAGCGATCGGCGCCGGTGCTCATCGCGAGGCGAGCAGCGGGGTGACGGCGCGGGCCACCTCCGCGGCCACCACGGCGCAGCCGCTCGGCTTGAGATGGACGCGATCCATGAACAGGTCCCGGTCACCGGCGGCGACCAGCGCTTCGGTCGGGTCCACGATCGGCAGGCTGAAGTCTGCGCCGACGGCGTCGATGGCCGCACAGAACTCTTCCTTCCATGCCATGCGTGCGCCACTCGCCACCGGCTCCTTGACCAGCACGAGCCGGATGCCACGCTCCTTGCAGAGCTCCGCGAATTGCCGCAGGGCGCGCTCGAAGCGCATCGGTGGCGACGACGTCATCCCTACTTCCCGCCACAGCTCAAGCGTCGAGCGACTGTCGCGCGGCAGGGCCTCGAAGACGCGGGTCAGGGCCTCGCGTTCGTTGTCGCGCTCCTTGCGCGCGAAACAGTCATCGATCCACGAGCGCCGCCGGCCCGGTTCCGTGAGGGCGGAAAGGTAGGCCTCCTCGTCGCCCTGCGCCTGAGCGGTGCTGTCGTTGAAGCTCACGCAGAGCACGACTACGTCCGGCGCGAAAGGCAGCAGTGATTCGCGGAAGAAGTGATAGAGGCGGTTGCTCGTGGCTCCGACGAAGCCGGCGTTGACCACCTCGACAGGAATCTGCGGCTGGAGCAGCCGTTCGAGCTGCGCGGGCCAATCGGCTCCGGAGTCGGGAGGGATGCGGTAGCCCCAGGTGCTGCTGCCGCCCAGCGTCATGACGCGTGGCACGCCCTGCCGGCGTTGAAGGGAGACGATGCGCTCGCGGAAGCGGTGTCTTGCGAGCCAGTCGTTCCAGCGGCGGAGCAGCGGATGCTGCAGCGACAGCAGGTCGGCGTCGAGTCTGTCGCCGGTCCAGTCCGCGTAACTCATCCGGTTGAGGTCGCTGCCGTCGACCAGCGCGCGCTCATCGATGGCGTGCGGGAGAGCCACGGCCCACGTGCCGACGGCGAGCAGCAGCAGCGCCAGCGTCGTCAGGACGGGGCGCCGGGAACGCGGGCCATGGACGAGCGCGTGCACTCCAAGCACGGCCGCGGCGCAACTGCCGGCGAACAGGACCGTGTCGGAGGTGAAGTTGTTGCGGGGCACGAGCACGAAGGCCAGCGCCAGCGGAAGCAGTGCGCAGGCGCCGACACCGCATGCGACGCGCACAGGCTGCCGCAGCAGGAGCGATGCGCACAGCGCCCAGAGCAGCGCAGCCAGCGGCAGCAGCGCGCCGGAGAGCTGCGCCTCGAGCATCGAAGGCAGCCGCGTGTCGGCCTCCAGCGAAACGACCTTCACGTCGCGCAGCCTCACGGAGCCACGCTGCGCGAGGAAGAGCACGCTGCCTGCGGCGTAGCTTCGGTCCTCGATGCGGACCAGTTCTCGGTCATCGAGCCGTGCGACGTAGGTTGTCCCGCGCACTTCCAGTGCGAGCTGGCAGGGGTGGTCGGTCGGAACGGCCGCGTCGGTTTCCGCCATCTCATCGAAGCGCGTGAAGTCCTCCAGGCGAAAGCCGGTGCGCAGCGAGGGTGACCCGGACAGCGTGAACAGAATGCCGCGCGCGATCTGGCGCTCAGGCGCGCGCAGGCGAACCGCAAGTGCGCTGTCAGGTTCGAGCAGCACCGTCGCGGTGACCAGCATGTCGCGACGGAGCTGCGGGACCTCCAGCGCATTGCCGGCGTCCAGCGCTGCGGTTGCCGCAGTCCAATCGGGAGCGAGCGGCGTCTCCTGCGCGACCTGCTCGCGCTCGATCACCGGCACCAGGGCCGCTGCGGAGTGACGGCCGCAGAGCACGGCCGTCCCCGTGGCGATGGCGAAGGCCAGCCCCAGAGACAACCAGATGCTGACGCGCCCTTGCTGCGTGAAGCCGCGCAAGGCCGAAGACACCGGCACGAGTGCGAGCGGCAGCATGAGCACGGCGAGGATCAGGCACACCCACACGAGAGAGGGCACCGGCCTGATCGCGGAGAGGGCGAGCGGCAGCGCCGGTCCTGCGAGCAGCAGCAACGTGGCGGCGGCCAGATCCCCGGGGGCCGGGCGCGTCACGCACAGGGCGCGCAGCAGCCAGGCTGCGGCTGCTGCCGCAGTCAGCGCGAGGAGCAGGCTCTCGAGGTGCACGGGGCCGGTCGGAGCGGGTGCGGGGTCCGTGAGGATCTCGGAAAGCGAGAAGTCGCGCCATGCACCGTGCTGGTTGGTCTGCCTTCCCGTCGCGTTGAGCTGCTGCACGCGGAGCGCGCCGTGCTGCACGCGCAGCGAGACGTAGCCATGCTTGAGCCCCGGTGCGTCCCACTCGAGCAGACGCTGACCGTCCAGCGCCGCGGCGTAATGCGAGCCGTCGATGCGCAACGCGAGCTGCAGCGAATTGCCTCGTGACGGCGGCGGGCCTGCCGGCGAGGACTCGGCCAGCACGACGTCCTCCGCGCCGGTCCGGCGCAGCACGGCGCGCGCGGGCATGGACGAGCCCGGGACGAATTCCAGCACCGTCGCTGCTTCGGGCGTCTCGCGCAGTGCGAGCTCGATGAGCGTGTCCGCTGCGGGGGTCTTCAGCTTGAAGCCGAGCGTGGCGTAGCGCTGAAGCTCGTAGTCCTCATCCGTCAGGCGGAAGGTGGTTCCTGGCTGCAGCTCGACGCCCGGCCCGGAATCGGGCGGCCGCCCGTAGCGAGGTGAGTCGTCGCCGGCCGATCGCAGGAACCAGTTCGAGGTGGCATCGATCTGGAGCGAGGCCGGCGGCGGAGCAGGACGCGCACGCAACTGCATCCATCCCGCCGTGCCGGCAAGGACGATGAGCAACGGCAGCACGATGGACGCGCGCGGAAGTGCCATGACGGCGTGTTGTGGGGCCCCTGAGATTTCTCCGGGAGCCTACCACGGTTTCCTGCGCGCGGGAGGGGCGCCTTGTCAGTCGTCGCCGCGCAGGCGCTCCGCGAGGCGGCCGTGGCGGGTGCGCGCGCCGCTGGTCGTGGCCGCCATCTGCAGCGCGCGCTGCTGGCCGATGACCACCAGCACCCGCCGGGCGCGCGTGATGGCGGTGTAGACGAGGTTGCGCTTCAGCATCATGAAGTGGGCGGGCACGAGCGGCAGCACCACGGCGGGAAACTCGCTGCCCTGGCTCTTGTGACAGGTGATCGCGAAGGCCGGCTCGAGCTGATCCAGGCCGTCCAATCCGTATTCGACGCGGCGGTCGTCGAACTGCACCGCCGCGACGGCCGCGTCCTCGTCCACGCGCACCAGCTCGCCGATGTCGCCGTTGAAAACATTCAGGTCGTAGTTGTTCTTCACCTGCATGACCTTGTCGCCTTCGCGGAAGGTGCGCCCGAAACGCGCGAGTTCGCGCCGCCGCGGCGAGGCGGGGTTGAGCGCCTCGCGCAGCATCTCGTTGAGCGCGATCGTGCCGAGCGGGCCGCTGTGCACCGGCGTCAGCACCTGCACGTCGCGCAGCGGGTGCAGGCCGAAACGCGCCGGGATGCGCTCGACGACCATCGCGCGCAGCGCCTCGAGCACCGCGCCCGTGTCCGCGCGCTCGACGAAGAAGGCCTGGCCGTCCGGTCGCTCGTCAAAGGCCGGCACCTCGCCGGCGTTCAGCTCGTGCGCGACACGCACGATGCCGCTGTGCTCCGCCTGCCGGAAGATGGTGGAGAGCCGCGCCACCGGCACGACGCCGCTGTCGATGCACGCGGCAAGCACCTCGCCCGGACCCACGGACGGAAGCTGGTCCACGTCGCCCACGAGCACCAGGCCGCAGTGCTCCGGCAGCGCGGCGAGCGCCGCGGACATGAGCGCGATGTCCACCATGGACATCTCGTCCACGATGAGCACGTCGATCGCGAGCGGCTCGCGCTCCGAGTCCGACGACGCGTGCGCCGTGAACGCGCCGGACGGTGTCAGCCCGAGCAGCCGATGCAGCGTGAAAGCCTCGGCCTGCGTGGAGGCTGCGAGCCTTCGCGCGGCGCGACCCGTCGGCGCCGCGAGCGCCACGCGCTGGCCCTGCGCGAGCAGGATGTCCAGCAGGCAGCGCACGATGGTCGTCTTGCCCACGCCCGGGCCGCCGGTGATGACCGACACGCGCGAACCCAGCGCGACGGTGAGCGCCGCGGCCTGGTCGGGCGCGAGCTGCAGCTTGCGGCGCCGCTCCGAGAGCGCGATGGCCGCGTCGAAGGCGATGTCCACCAGCGGCCGCGGTTCGTCCACCAGCGCGCGCAGGTGCTGCGCGACGGAGCGTTCCGCGGCCAGCAGTTCGGGCAGGTAGAGCAGGCCGTCGCGTGCGAGCCGGCCGTCGTCGAGGCACTCCTCGAGCACGGTCTGCACCGCCATCTCGTCCACCTCGAGGAAGGCCGCGGACTTGCCGAGCAGCAGGTCGTCCGGCACGCCGACGTGCCCGTCCTGCGCCGCCTGCCCGAGCAGGTGCGCGAGGCCCGCGGCGATGCGGTGGGGAGAATCCGCCGCGTGCCCGAGGCTGCGTGCGACGCCATCCGCGGTACGGAAGCCGATGCCGTACACGTCCTGCGCGAGCCGCCACGGGTTGCTGCGCACCAGTTCCGCCGTGCGTTCGCCGTAGCGGCGGAAGGCGCGCAGCGCCTGGCTGGGGCCGAGGCCGTGCTCCTGCAGGAAGACGAGCGCCGATGCCGCGACACGCTGCTCGGAGAGTTGCGCCAGGATGGCCTTGGCCTTCTCGCGCGACACGCCGGGCACGCCGGAGAGCAGCGCGGGATGCTGCGTCAGGCGGTCGAGCACGTCGAGGCCGAGCGTGTCCACGATCTTCTCGGCGGTCTTCGGCCCGACGCCCTTGATGCGGCCGCCGCCGAGAAACTTGATGAGCCCGTTGCGACCGGTGGGCAGGCGCAGCTCGCAGCGCTTCACGTCGAGCTGGACGCCGAAGGTGGCGTGGCGCGTCCAGCGGCCCTCGACGCGCACCGAGTCGCCCGGTTCGACACCGGGCATCACGCCCACGACCGTGACCATCGGCCCGGCCTCGTCGGGCTCCAGCCGCGCGACGGTGTAGCCGTTTTCGTCGTTGCGGAAGGTGATGGAGAAGAGCGTGCCCTGCAGCTCGGCGCGCGGTTCGGCGTCCACGCCGGCGGGCTGCCGCTGCGGGTCGCCGGCATCGAAGAGCGTGTCGCCGCGCACGCGCGTCGTCACAGCCGGTGGGGCGCGGGCGGCGGGCGCAGGCGCACGCGCTCGTCGGCGATCACGGCGTCGAGCACGGCGAGCAGGCGCGCCTTGTCCGCGGGCAGGTTGCCTCCGAGCGGCAGCGCGTTGCTGGCGTGATTGCTGCGGAAGATCGCGCGCGTGACCTCGAGGTGCGCGAGCAGGGTCCTCAATTCGAGCAGGATGCCGCGCGGGTCCGGCAGCACGAGCTCGCCGCGCTCCACCTGGTCGTGCATCGGCGTGCCCGGCACCGGCACCAGCGTGAGCGCCGAGACATACTGCGGGTCCAGACTTGACACCCAGGCCCCCGTGGCCACCGCATGCTCGTGCGACAACTCCGTGCCGGCGATGCCCAGCAGCAGGATGACGGAGAGCTTCGCGCCGGCATCGAGCACGCGCCGCCCGCCGTCCAGCATCTGCTCGGGAGTGACGCCCTTGGTGATGCGGCGCAGCACCTCGGGGTGCCCCGTCTCCGCGCCGAGGTAGTGCAGGGCCAGCCCGGCCGCCTTCAGCTCGGCCAGCTCCGCGACGCTCTTGGCGAGCAGGCTCTGCGGCGAGGCGTAGACGGAGGCGCGCTGGAAGTTCGGGAAATGCGCGCGGATGTCCTGCAGGATCTCGAGCAGGCGGGAGGTGCGGAGGATGAGCGCGTCGCCGTCGGCAAGGAAGACGCGGCGCACGGTCTCCGCGCCGAGGTGCCGGCAGGCCAGCTCCATGTCGATGAGCAAGTCGTTGCGCGAGCGCGGCCGGAAGCGCTTGTCGAGGTACATGGCGCAGTAGCCACAGCGGTTGTACGAGCAGCCGATCGTGGCCTGCAGGATCAGGCTGTCGGCCTCGCTCGGTGGCCGGTAAACGGTGCCCTCGTAGCGCATGCGGCCCGCCACGATAGCGCACCTCGGCGGAGGTCGTGCCTTCCGTCTCGGCGCTGCGGGCTCTGCGACCGGACGGCAGCACCCGAGCGGGACGGGGAAGGCACCTGCCGGCGAGCAACGCGCATCCAACGCGGGCAGCGCTGTCCGTATAATCCCGCCCCACATGAACACCTTCCGACCGATGTTCGCCATCTCCGTGCTTGCCTTGCTCGCGGGGCCGGTGCCGCTGCATGCGCAGGCGCAGGCGCAGACTCAGCCTCAGCCTCAGGCGCAGGCGCAGGCGCAGGCGCAGACTCCGGCTCAGGAGGCCACTTCGCCCGCTCAGGCGAAGCCGTCACGCGCGAAGGCTGCTCCCACGGAGGTGGGTGAGGGCCGGCGGGCCGACGCCTCCACGGCGGCGGTGAACCGTCCCTCGCCGCCGGCGCTGCACCTCGGCTCGTTTGCGTCGCTGCGAGCGGCCCGCTTCGGCGCGGATGGCGTGCTCGACACGGGCGCCGCAGCCATTCAGCTGATCGACAGCGCGACGGGAGCGCCGCTCGTGCCCGGCCGGATGAACTACATGTCGGGTCCGGACCTCTCGACCGAATGGACGCATGCCTTCGGGGACGTGACGATGACCGCGCGCATGCTGGCCACGGGCGGCATGCGCAACGGGGACGAGCGCACCAAGGCGGCCATCCACCTGACCTTCGCCAACCGCACCGATGCCGCGCACACCGTGAACTTCGGCCTGCGCGTGATGCCCGGCGGCGGCGACCCCGAGCTTCGCCCGCTTCCGTCGCTGCCCTTCAAGCCGGGGATCGTGTTCGCGCGCAGCGGCAACCTGCTCACGCGTGACGGCGCCCTGCTGCTGTCCTGGGTGGGGCAGGATCCGGCGGACGTGAACATCCTGCCGCCGCCGGATGCCGCGGACGCGCCGGGCGCGCTGCTGTCGTGGTCGGTGGAGCTCGAACCGCAGACCGCACGCTACCTCGACATCGTCGTCGTCGGCCCTCATGCCTCGGAGAAGGTGGACGAGAGCGCCTGGCGTGAAGCGATCGGGCGCTACAGCTTCATGCAGCTCGAGGAGCAGCTCATCTGGCAGTCGCGCTTCCGCGGCTTCTTCGCGAACATGGAGCTGGGCGACAAGCACCTGCGTACTGTGCTCATCGGCTCGGTGCACCTGCTCCGCCTGTTCGGCGATGCCGACCGCGTGTACCGCCGCTTCTCGGACCGGCCCTACGGCCACCCGGCCACGGACGTCGCCGTCGAAGCCGAAGTGCTGGGAATCATGTGCGAGTGGGGGTTCGGCGAAAACTGCGTCGAACGCCTGCAGGAACTGGTGGAGCAGGCCGTCGCGCTGGGGGAGGGCCTGTCTCCCGACCGGAAACTCGCCCTCGTGCACGGGTTGTGCCGCGCCGTGCGCGTGGGCGGCAGCCAGGAGCTGGTGGCGCCGCTCGCCGCCGCGATCCGCACGCTCGTCACCGAGCCGGCCGCTGTCGAGCCCTGGCTCGATCCGGCCGACGTCGCGCGCGATCTCTCCGGCATCCTCGAGTGGGCCGGCCCGGCTCCCGACGGAAGCGGGGCCGAGGACAAACTGCCCGAGTTCACCTGGGCGGCCGAGCCTGCCGGGCCCGTCGAGCCCACGATGCTGGCGATGCGCCGCGCGGTGGCGGCCCGTGATGGCGCGGCGGCCTGGAGCGCACTGCAGACCTTGCTGGCCCGCACGAACGACAACGGCCTGGGTTCGACGCGCGCCGACGGAGAGCTCGACGGCCGCTTCAGCATGGGCCTGCTGACGCTCGTGCGTGCGCTGGTGATCGACGACCATGGGAACGACCTGCACCTCCTGCCGCTGATCCCGAGCGCGCTCATCGCGTTTCCCGGCGAACTCGACCTGACCTCGTTGCCCACGCGATTCGGCCCCGTGCTGCTGAAGGCGCACTTCATCGGCCGCGATCACCACGGCCTGGGCGCACAGATCCGGCTTCAGGCCACGCGGGTCGCCGACCACCTCATCCTGCACGTGCCCTTCGACTGCAAGGCCTCGGAGATCCTGCTGACCTCGGGTGGCTCCGTCGATATCCAGCCCGACGGCACGCTCGACTGTTTTCAGGATTCCATCATGGCCAAGGGCCTGCGCGTGGACATCGGACTGGCGACGGAGTGAGCGTGCCTCGGCACGCGCCGCGTCGTCTCGCGGCGCCTCGGCACGCGGCGCGTCGGCACGCGGCGCGGGCCTGATGGGCAAGGCGAAGAAGGCCAGGGGCGGCGACGACTTCGACGTGCGCGTGCTGGACGGCCGGCGCGAGACGCTGAGCTACCGCGTCGACGACAGCGACCTGGGCTTGCGCCTCGACCAGTTTCTCGCGAAGCGGCTGTCGTGGCGCTCGCGCACGTCGGTGGTGAAGCTGCTCGACGACGGACTGGTGTCGCTGCCGGGGCGCGCCGCGAGGGCCTCACGGCGCATGCTGCCCGGCGACGTCGTCACGGTGCTGCTCCCGCGGCCCGTGCGAGACGAGGCGCTCGTGCCGCGCGGCGCCGAGACGCCATGGCTGCCGCGCCTGTTCGAGGACGAGCTGCTCATCGCCATCGACAAGCCGGCCGGCGTGCCGGTGCATCCGGCGGGAAAGCTGCTGCACCACACCGTCATCACCGCGCTGCACAAGGAATACCGGAACTTCACGGACCCCGGGCTCGACGTGATTCCCAAGCTGTGCCACCGCCTGGACCTCGAGACCAGCGGCGTGCTGCTGGTGGCCAAGACCCGGGAGGCGCTCCTCTTCGTGCAGTCGCAGTTCGAGCGGCGCACCGTGCGCAAGGAATACCTCGTGCTCGTGCACGGCGTGGTCGAGCGTGACGAGGGGCTCATCGATCTGCCGCTCGGGCCGTCCACCGACGGGCGCCTGCGTCCGCAGCATGCGGTGCGCCACGACATCGGACAGGAAGCGCGCACGCGCTTCGCGGTGAAGCAGCGCTACGCCGCGCACACGCTGTGCTCCATCGAGTTGCTCACGGGGCGCCACCACCAGATCCGGCTGCACATGGCGGCCATCGGGCACCCCGTCGTCGGCGACAAGCTCTACGGCACCGACGACGGCATCTTCCTGCGCTACAGCGCGCACACGCTGACCGACGCGGATCACGCCGCGCTGCAGCTCCCGCGCCAGGCGCTTCACAGCCACGCGCTGGAGTTCATCCATCCGGCGAAGGGCCGCCAGCGCGTGGAGTCGCCGTGGCCTGCGGATCTGGCCGCGTTCACGGCCGCGTTGCCAGGCGGCCCGGAGTCCGCCGCGCCCGGCCCCGCCTGAGCGGGGCACTGACCGTAGCGCAACCCGGTGGGCGGCCGTAGAGTCGTGCGCTTGCCGTGCCGCGCCCCGGAGAGTCGCCCGATCATGACGCGCCGCCTGTGGACTTCGACGCTGTGCGCGGCCGCCCTGCTGGGCGCCGGCCAGCCGAACGCCGGTGCGCCGGCGCCCGCCGCCGGGCCCGCGCCGGTTGCGAGTCCAGCCGCCGACGAGTCCGGCTTCAAGCGCTTCCTGGTGCAGCAGACCGAGGCCGCCAAGGCCGCCCAGCGCCGCAAGGATCACGACGCGGCGGCCGCGGCCTGGGCCGCGGTGCTCGAAATGGACCCGGCCTCGCTGGCCGCGATCGAGGGCCTGGCGGACACGGCGCGCGCCAAGGGCGACGTCGATGCCGAGGTCTTCTGGCGCACGGAGCTCGAGGCCTCGGTGCTGCGGGCGGTCGCCGGTGGCGACAAGGCGCAGGAGAAGAACCTGGCGCGCATCGCGGCGCGTCTCGTCGAGCTGGACCCGCAGCACGGGCTCGGCGACGCGCACATGGAGGAGTATTCGGCGGTGCAGGCCGCGCTCGGCGAGGCCTATCTGGCCGAGGGCTTCTACAGCAACGCGCAGCTGGCGTGGCAGCGGCGCCTCTCGCTCTGCGCGCCGGGCAGCACGCAGGCCGCCGCGGCGCGTGACGCCCTGGCGCGCATCGCCAAGGAGGGCGGCGACGAGGTCGCCGGACGCTTCGACCCGATCGCGCTGGCCGGCGACAAGGACCAGGTCTGGATCGAGGAGTTCGACAAGAAGACCTCCAAGTGGAGCTCGGCCGCGCGCTGGGACACGCCGCACTACCGCATCAAGACCAATGCGGGCTGGCGCCTCGGCACCGAGGTGGCTGCGGTCATGGAGCGAGTGAACGCCTTCTATCGCGAGATCTGGGGCATCGTCCCGGACCCCAAGCCCGCCGATGCCAAGGCTCTGGTGGGCCTGCGTGACCTGAACATCACGCCGATCGACGTGAACATCTACGCCAACCGGCCCGAGTATCTGCAGCGCGCCGGAACCGGCCCGCAGGACTGGAGCGGTGGCGTGTTCAAGGGCAGCGAGGTCGACACCTACAGCTCGTCGGACGGCGGCAAGAGCAACAACACCACGCTCACCACGCTCTTTCACGAGGCCAGTCACCAGTTCATGAGCGTCGCCGTGGGCGAAGTGCCGTCCTTCGTGAACGAGGGCGTCGCGAGCCTCTTCGAGGGCATCGAGATCCTGTCCAACGGCACGATCCGCCGCGACCTCCCGGTGGGGCACTACCTGTCGCCGCTGTCCGAAAAGCTGAAGCAGGGCAGTGCCAGGCCGCTGCGCGAGATCTTCAACGCGGGGGAGAACAAGCCCGAGCTGTACGCATATCGCTGGGGCATCATGTACTTCCTGCGCAACTACGTGGACGCCCAGGGCGAATACGTCTACCGCAACCGGCTGCAGGACTACATCTGGGAGTTCAAGAAGGGTTCGCCTGGCGACATGGTGGAGCATTTCACCGGGTTCGTGCTCGACGGCGTGAAGGTGCAGGGCATCGAGACCTTCGCGCAGTTCGAGGCCGTCTGGAAGCAGTGGATTCTCGACCTCGCGGAGGAGCAGCGCACCTCCGACAAGCGCCTCAACGAATTCCGCAGGAAGGGCATGGACTCGACGGCGCGCGGAGAGCACGAGGGCGCACTGCGCTTCTACGACAAGGCTCTCGACCTCGACCCGGACGACCTGGAGTGCCTGTGGGGCGTGGCCGTCTCGTCCGAGGCGCTGGACAAGGCCGACCGCGCGACCGCGAACTATCGCCGCTTCATCGGCCTGTCCGACGAGGCGGACAGCCGCCGCGCGGAGGCGGCCGGAAAGCTCGCGCTCCTCGACCCGCATGACGGCGAGGTGATCGACGCGCGGCGTTCGCTCGCGGGCGGCATGGCCGCCATCGCCCTGGAATACGACCGCACCGAGCTGCCGCGCATGGCGCTGCGCTCCGCGAAGCGCGTGCTGTCGGTGGACCCTTTCGAACCCGGGAGCCGTGCGCTCGTCACGCGCCTCGAGCGCGACAAGGGCATCACCGTGGACCGCTGGAGGCGCCTCTTCAACGGCTTCGACATGGCGGGCTGGTACGGGGTCGAGGGCAAGGGTTCCTTCTTCGTCGCCGACGGCAAGCTGGTCAACGACAGCAAGCGCGTGGAGAAGAAGGCGCCGGCGGGCGGCGCTCCCGGCGCTGGCGGCGCGGGCGCCGGCGCGGGCGCCGCGGGCAGCGACACGGCGACCTACCAGGCGCTCATGGTGGACCGGAAGGTGGACGGCGACTGGTCGCTGGAGGCACGCATCGAGTGCGACCCGGGCTGGCAGATCGTCGGCCTGTGCTTCGGCGCGAAGGACAGCGATCACTACGAGGCCATCGTGCTGCGCCACAGCGGCGACGCGGGCATCAACAACGTGGACTTCGGCACCTACGCCACCGGCGACTGGACCTTCCCGCGCACGGATGGCTCGGTGAAGGCCAAGTACGACGCGGCCAAGGGCGTGCTGCTGCGCATCGACGTGCGTGGCAAGTCCGTCTCGGTGAGCGTGGACGGCGTGCCCGTGAAGGGCATCGTCAACAAGGTATCGCAGCTTGCGATCAAGTATCCTCTGGCCGCCCTGCGCGGCGACATCGGTCTGCTGGCCAGCAGGGGCGTGACGCGCTTCTCGGACGTGCGCCTGCTGTCGGGTGGCGGGCGCTGAACTCCGGCGGGAGCGTCGCGCGCACGGCAGCCACCGCACGCCCTGATCGGAACGCCACATGACCGGCCTGCTCAGCATCAACGACCACGTCATCCTGTGCGGCTACGGCTCCACGGGGCAGCTCGTCGCGCGCGACCTCGCCGAGCAGGGCGTCAGCGTCGTCGTCGTGGACAAGGCCACGGAGACCTCGCACCTGGCCGAGGGTGACGGCCACATCGCGCTGCAGGGCGACGTGCTCGACCCCGACGTGCTCGAGGAGGCCGGCGTGGAGCGGGCGCGCGGCGTCATCCTGCTGCTGCCCAGCGAGAGCGACAATCTCTTCGCCACGATGACGGCGCGCGAGCTGAATCCCGACGTGTTCATCATCGCGACGCACACGTCGGACCACGCGCGGGCCAAGTTCATCCGCGCCGGCGCGGACCGCGTCGTGAACCCCTTCGAGAAGTCCGAGCGCAAGATCGGCGTCGAGTTCGTGCGGCCGGCCGTCACGGACCTGCTGCGCATCTTCAGCAAGGACGTGGACACCGGCAGCGAGGTCCGCGTGCGCGAGATCAAGGTGGAGAAGGGCAGTTCGCTCGTCGGCCGCAGCCTCAAGGACGCCGACATCCGCGCGAAGCTGGACATCATCGTCATCGCCATGCGCCACAGCGGCGACAGCACGCGCTTCAACCCGGACCCGGCCCGCCCGCTGGCCGTCGGCGACGTCATGGTCTGCATGGGCCGCCTGGCCCAGCTCAAGGAGCTGCACGACATCGGGCGTGGCGTGCAGGCATGACCGTCGTCACCCGCATCGCGCCGTCGCCGACGGGCGACCCGCACGTCGGCACCGCCTACGTGGCGCTGTTCAACTGGGCCTGGGCGCGTCGCAACGGCGGGCGTTTCATCCTGCGCATCGAGGACACCGACCAGGCGCGCAGCCGGCCCGAGCACGAGACGGCCATCCTCGCGGCGCTGGAGTGGCTGGGCATCGCGCCCGACGAGAGTCCCGCGCGCGGCGGCGCGGTGGGCCCGTACCGCCAGAGCGAGCGCTCCGCGATCTACCGCGTACACGCCGACAAGCTGCTCGCAAGCGGCGCCGCGTACCGCTGCTTCTGCACGAGCGCGCGACTCGAGGAGTTGCGCGCGATCCAGAAGGCCAGCCAGCGCCCGACGGGTTATGACGGCACCTGCCGCGAGATCGACGCCGAGGACTCCGCGCGCCGCGCCGCCGCGGGCGAGGCGCACGTCGTGCGCCTCAAGGTGCCGCGCCCGGGCAGCACGCGCTTCACCGACCTGCTGCGCGGCGAGATCGTCATCGAGAACGAGAACGTCGACGACCAGGTGCTGCTCAAGAGCGACGGCCTGCCCACGTATCACATGGCCAACGTGGTGGACGACCACCTCATGGGCGTGACGATCATCATGCGCGCCGAGGAATGGATCCCGTCGGTGCCCAAGCACGTGCTGCTGTACGCGGCCTTCGGCTGGGAGATCCCGGTCATGGCGCACGTGCCGCTGCTGCGCAACGCCGACAAGACCAAGATCAGCAAGCGCAAGAACCCGACCTCGCTCAACTGGTATCGCGAGCAGGGCTACCTGCGCGAGGCGCTGCTCAACTTCCTCGCGCTGCAGGGCTGGAGCCCGCGCGCTGAGAGCGAGGACTTCACGCTGGACGAGTTCGTCGCCAAGTTCGACCCGCACGACATCTCGGTGGGTGGCCCGGTGTTCGACTTCGCGAAGCTCGACTGGCTCAACGGCGCCAAGATCCGCGCCTTGAGCGCCGAGCAGCTT
>JBBQUR010000010.1:0-187431 GCA_038212275.1 Planctomycetota bacterium | reverse complement strand
CACGAACCCACCGCGGGGGTGCGCGCCGCGTCGCGCACCCCGGCGTTGCTGGTGGTTCCCCAGCCTTCTTGCTGGCCTGCCTTCTTACTGGATGGTGAGGTAGACCGGGTTGGACAGGTTCCCCGGGCTGTTGCCGGTGGCGCCCATCACGCCCAGCTCCTGGAAGATGATCGGCAGCGGCACGGGCAGCGAGAGCGGGATGGACACCGGAATGATGTCCGGCGCCGCTGGCCAGGAGAGCAGGAGGTACGGCGCCGTGAGGCTCATGAAGAGCGGGCCGAAGCGCTTGAGCTGCACCTCCTCCTGCACCACGCCGATGAACATCCAGCGCGTGAGGCCCGGCACGCTCGTCGAGGTGGCGAGGTTCAGCGTGCCGCCCGGCGTCGCGCTGCCCGTCACGGCAAGATGCACGTTGTCGAACTCGTACGCGCCCATGTCGATGACCTTGACGCCGTCGAGATTGCCGTCCATGAAGCGCGGGTAGCCGGACTCCTCGAGGCTGAAGCCGAGGTCGGACGGATCGCCGCTGTCCACGCAGGGCGAGGTCTTCTGCAGCGTGAAGTCGCCGGCCGCGGCGTTCACGAACTGCGGGTCCAGGTTGATGTTGCCGTTGCTCCCCGCGAGCACTGCCGAGCCGTTGGACTCGTGGACGCTGCCGGCCACGAAGCCGCTGATGTTGCCGCCGCCTCCGTTGCCCCAGGCAATCGAGCTCCGGAGCGTGCCGTTGAAAGCGGTGCGGACGATGCCCCCGCCGGCGTTGTTGGCTGCGGTGATGCGCTTGACGGTGAAGTTTCCGCCGGTGAGCACGACGCCGCCGCCGTCGCAGTCCCAGGCCGTCCAGTCCAGGCCCGGATCGGCGATCGCACTGCAGACGAAGCCCTGGGTCGAACTGTGCTCGACGCGCACACCTTCCAGGGTGAGCAGCGGCGAGCTGCTGGACAGCGAGGTCCAGCCGCCGGCGCCTGCGTAGCGGATGCGCGCGTGCTTCAGCGTGGAGGGTCCCGCACCCGCGTTGACCAGAATGCCGGACCAGTGGGCCTTGGCGGGAATGCTCGCACTTCCATTGCCGTTCGTGTCGCCGCCTGCGGTGTCGTCATGCACCGAGGTGAAGACCACCGGCGCCGATGCGGAGCCCTCCGCGTTCAACGAGCCGTTCACCAAGACGAGACCGCCCTCCATCTTGATCACGGTGCCCACGCCGAGGTTCAGCGTCGCGCCACCGTTCACGCTCAGGTTCCCTCCGACGACGAGCGCGCCGTTCATGCAGTTGACGGGACCGATCGAGAGCGCGCCGTCGGCGTTGGCCGACGTGACGTGCATGTAGTTGCCGCCGTTGCCGCTCGCCGCGTTGGCGCTGAAGCCCGGCACGGCATCCAGGCGCAGGCCCTCGATGGCCGCGCCGGCATTGTTCGTGAAGCTGCAACCGGAGATGGTCGGGTAGAACGAGAGCGCGTTGCACCGCATGCCGCTGTTCGAGCCGTTGCGGATGATGCTGTTGGTCACGGTGATGTTGGCGTTGGCCTGGTTGATGTAGAAGCCCGACCAGCCACCCGCCCCGTGGTAGCGCAGGTCCGCATGGTTCAGCACGCTGGCCGCCCCGCTGGTGTTCACGGCGATGCCGCTCCAGTTTCCGGCCGCTGGCGCGGTCGCCAGACCGTTGCCGTTCGTGTCGCCGCCCGCGGTGTCGTCATGGATCGAGGTGAACACCACCGGTGCGAGCGTCGTGCCGTTCACCAGGAGCGTGCCGTTGAGGATGACGAGGCCGCCTTCCATCTTGATCACCGTCCCTGCACCGAGGTTCAGCGTCGCGCCACCGTTCACGTTCAAGTTCCCTCCGACGACGAGCGCGCCGTTCATGCAGTTGACGGCTCCGATCGAGAACACGCTGTTGGCCTCGGCCGACGTGACGTGCATGTAGTTGCCGTCGTTGCCGCTCGCGGTGTTGGCGCTGAAGCCCGGCACGGACTCCAGCCGCAGGCCCTCGACGGCCGCGCCCGCATTGTTCGTGAAGCTGCAGCCGGAGATGGTCGGTGAGGCCGTGAGCGTGTTGCAGCGCATGCCGCTGCTCGCGCCATTGCGGATGATGCTGTTGGTCACGGTGATGTTGGCGTTGGCCTGGTAGATGTAGATGCCCGACCAGCCACCCGCCCCGTGGTAGCGCAGGTCCGCATGGTTCAGCACGCTGGCCGCCCCGCCGGTGTTCACGGCGATGCCGCTCCAGTCTCCGGCGGCGGGCGCGGTCGCCACACCGTTGCCGTTCGTGTCGCCGCCCGCGGTGTCGTCATGGATCGAGGTAAACACCACCGGTGCGGGCGTCGTGCCGTTCACCAGGAGCGTGCCGTTGAGGTTGACGAGGCCGCCTTCCATCTTGATCACCGTCCCTGCGCCGAGGCTGAGCGTCGCGCCGCCGTTCACGTTCAAGTTCCCTCCGACGACGAGCGCGCCGTTCATGCAGTTGACGGGACCGATCGAGAACTCGCTGTTGGCCTCGGCCGACGTGACGTGCATGTAGTTGCCGCCGTTGCCGCTTGCCGTATTGGCGCTGAAGCCCGGCACGGACTCCAGCCGCAGTCCCTCGACGGCCGCGCTTGCATTGTTCGTGAAGCTGCAACCGGAGATGGTCGGGGAGACCGTGAGCAGGTTGCAGCGCATGCCGCTGTTCGCGCCGTTGCGGATGATGCTGTTGGTCACGGTGATGTTGGCGCCGGACTGGTTGATGTAGAGGCCCGACCAGCCGCCTGACCCGTGGTAGCGCAGGTCCATGTGATTCAGCACGCTGGCCGCGCCGCTGGCGTTCACGACGACGCCTCCCCAGTTGCCGGCCGCAGGCGCGGTCGCCAGACCGTTGCCGTTCGTGTCGCCGCCCGCGGCGTCGTCATGGATCGAGGTGAAGATCACCGGATTGGGTGCCGTGCCGTTGACCTTGAGCGTGCCGTTCAAGGAGAAGATGCTGCCGTTGAACTTGAGGATCGCGCCGGCCGCGATGTTCAGCGTCTTGCCGGGTGGCACGTCGATGTTGCCGCCGACGGTGTAGACACCCGCGGAAAGGGGGCCCGTGGTGTCATCGGAGAGACTTCCCGACAGCGGCGTCTGCGCGTGCAGCGCGGCTCCGGAGGCGCTGAAGGCCAGGGCGAGCGTGAGGGCAAGGCGGGACATGCGCGGGGCGTTCATCAAAGGTGGTTCCTGAGCAGGGCGGCGGAGAAAACGGAGACCGGCAAGACCGGGCCTGAGCAGCTATTGACCCGCGCGCCCGCAACTGGACAGGAAAATCGGCGGCCGGGGTGATGGCCGCTCCCTCCCCGACGCCCGGGCGGGGTTGCTACCCTGAACTTTCGCCTGAGTACCTCCGGTACTCCTTCACAGGAAATCGAGCCATGAGCCTCGCCTCAGCACTGTTCGCCGCGTGCCTCTGCCTCCTCGCGTCCGGGCCGCTCGTGCAGGCCCAGGATTCGCTCGAAGCGCTGTCGGGCCGCACCTACGAGGGCAAGGTCATCTCCAACGATGGAACCTCGGTGGAGATCCGGACGAACGAAGGCGCGACGCTGAAGTTCCCCATCGAAGGCCTCACCCTCAAGACCCAGTACCGCCTGAAGCTGGCGGAGACGCCCGCCGACACGAAGAGCCGGCTCGACCTGGCCGACTGGTGCGTCGGCAAGACGCTCTACATCGAGGCGCGGACCCTGTTCCGCAAGGCACTCGCCTCCGACGAGGCGATGGCGGACGAGATCAACGCCCGGCTCGACGCAGCCCGCACCACCGCGGCCACCGAGCTGCTGGCGCGCGCCAAGTCGCTCTCCGCGTCCGGCAACAGCCAGGAGGCGCGACGCATCCTCAGCGCGATGGTGCAGGAACTGCCGGACGAGGAGGCCAGCAAGGAGGCCTCGCAGATGCTGGCGGACGAGACGGCGCAGCGCGAGCAGAGCGCCCTGGCCCGGAAGTCCGCCCGTGCAGCGGGGAGCTCCTCGGCAGGCGGCGAGCCGGGCGCCGGCAGCACCGTGCCGCTGAAGGAAGACGGCCAGCCGTTCAGCGATGCGACGCGCGCGCTCTTCCAGCCCGTGATCGACTCCTACAAGCGGCTGCTCGGCGCCACGCAGACCGGCCTCAGGAAGGGCGGCAGCTCGGGCATCGACGACTTCGAGAAGGCGCTCAAGGAAGGCGACAAGATCCGCAAGATGGCCGAGAAGCTGCAGCCGCAGACGGCCAACAACGACGAGGTCGTCGAGGCCCTCGCACTGGTGGACAGCAAGCTGGAGGAGGCCGTCGTCGACGTGCGCATCAACCTCGTGGACAACTACCTGATCCGCAGCTCCTACAAGCAGGCAGCCGACGTCGTCCAGGCCGGCCTGGCCGAGTACCCGAAGAACGAGAGCCTGCGCGGCGCCATGAACCGCGTGACCGCAGCGACCTCGGACGACAGCGGCGGCGGCTGGATTGTCGGCGGCGGACGCCTGCGGGGTCGCTGAATCCACGGCAGCGGCCACGCGATTCGCCGCGGAGCCCGAGCCTTCTCTATCGTGAGCGCCAGCGCATGAAGGTCCACAAGCAGGAACGATCGGGAGTCGTGGTGCTCACCCTCCGGGGCGACTTCGATTCCTTCGTGACCGCCGCCTTCATGCAGGAGGTCGAGGCGATTCACGGCAGCGGCATGCACCGCCTCGTGCTGAACATGCGCTTCGTGAAGTTCATCAGCAGCACGGCGCTCGGCGCGATGCTCAAGGTGCGCAAGCAGTGCCTCGCCTCGGACGGCAACATGCTCGTGAGCAACCCAGGCACGACGGTGCGTGAGGCCGTCGAGTCGCTGCACCTCGAGCACCTCTTCGTCATGGTGGAGAGCGACGACGAGGCCATCGTCGCGCTCGGAGGCTCTCTCGCAACGGACGAGGCGGGCGACGACGATCACGGAACCGGCGCCCGCGGCTCGCGGTCGCTCTGACTCCCTCACCGACGTGAGGCCGAAAGGAAGCGCGCACCATGGTCAAGGAAGACTTCAGCAAGCATCAGCAGGGCATCATCAAGCGCTTCTACGAGCATCGCGACACGCTCGCGATCCAGCGCCTGGGCGAGCTCGTCTCCGACCTCTACCTGGCCACGTCCGAGGCAAAGATCGACCGCGCCTGGAAGACGGTGCACAAGCAGCTCCTGCTCGCCGGCGTCCACGCCCACCAGACGAAGACCATCGTGGACGAGCGCGACCTCGGCGCCCTCGCGAAGCTGCTCGCCACGCTGACCTGAGGCGCCGGCCGTTCGCCGTCGCGCGCTTTCAGACCACGGCTGCCTCGAGGCAGACGCAGCTCCCCTGCCACGGCGGGATCGAGCGCATCGAGTTGATGCGCTGACCGGCCGCCGTCCTGCGATGCAGCATCGCGGAGCCCGACGCAAGCCACAGCTCGCCGCCGAGCAGGTCGGAGAACTCGGTGAGCAGCTTCAGACCGATGCCCATGTTCGTGCGCGGCGCCGAGGTTCCCGTGATGCGCGGGGTCAACGCGAGTTGCAAGGCCTCGGCGTCGTCGGAGACACGCCCTTCGAGTTCGGGGTTGCGCTGAAGACTGGCACGGAAACCGATGCCGGCATCGGCGAACGCCAGTTCGAATCGTCGGCGCGCGGGGTCGATCCTGGCGTATCCGTATCCGGTCTCCGGGCTGCCCGAGTGCTGCACGACATTGGCGCCCAGCTCCTCGAAAACGAAGCGCGCCATGCGCACGATGCTCGGCGAGAGCGACGGTGCAATGGCCGTCATGGCGTCAGCGGTCTTGTCAGCCAGCTCCCTTGCCGCACGCAAACTCGAGATCGGCTGAAGTCGTTCGACGGCTTCACCTGACTGCCGACCATGCGTCATTCCGGTGCCGAAACTGAGCAGGAACCAGGCCATGGGATTCACGCCCACCTTTTCGTCCGCGACATCGCTGATGCGGTTCCGCAACCCGCGTCGCAGACGCCCGGCCGCCATCGCTCCGAGAAGCACGAGCGCCGAGGCATGCATGGGCTGCTCCGGCAACACGAACAACACGTCGCGCTCGTCGGCAACCGCTGCCCACTTCTGGAGCATTGCCGACATCGAGCCGGGATCCAGCGTCGCCTCGATCTTGAACTCAAGCATCGATGGCGATCCTAGCGACGAATTCCGACAACATCCACATCGCGGCCAGGCTCACCCCGTCTTCGCGCGGGCCTGCACGAAGGAATAGAAGAAGACCGCGTTGGGATTGTGCGCGACCTCGCGCAGCTCTTCCTTCATGCCTTCCACCGTCTCGGAACTCACGCGGCCCGCAGCCATGAGACCGTCGCAGCCGGAGAGCAGCAGCTCGGTCCAGTAGGCGAGGAACTCCGCGCGTTCGCCGCCGTGCCGGTTGTCGAGGTGAAAGGTGCGCACCTTGGTGGTGATGTCGCGGTAGCCCGTCGTGAGCAGCAGGTTGCCCAGCTTCGCGCCGACGAAGGGGTCGCCGCCCATGTCAATCTGGTAGTCGTTGAAGGCGCGCCAGTAGGCCAGCGTGTTCGGGCTGTAGGGGTCGATGAAGAAGGTCGCGTTCTGGACCTCCGTCACCACGATGGATGAACCGGGGCGCAGCACGCGCCGCACCTCGGAGAGCACCTGCATCGGGTTGCCGACGTGCTCGAGCACCCAGCACAGGAAGGCCGCGTCGAAGCGATCCGCGCCGAACTGCAGCCGCGTCGCGTCCATCTTGAGCAGCTCGTAGTGGCCGTCGGCCCAGCCGAGCTGGCCGAGGTGCGTACGCGCCGCGCCGAGATTCGCGTCCGAGGCGTCGATGCCCGTGACGTGCATCTCGGGAAAGTGGCGCAGCAGGATTTCCGTCTGGGCGCCGACGCCGCAACCCACTTCGAGCAACTGCCGCGCGCGCCGGAACGGGAGCTGGTCGTGCACCTTGTACGAGAGGAAGCGCGCCTGCCTCCGCAGCCGATCCTGCTCCTCCGGCGTGAAACCGTGCAGGTATCCGGTGGTTTCCTTCTTCTCGCTCATGACGGGACTCCGGGCGCGACGTGGCGCGCGCGCCGCCCATCATGCGGCCGCACGGCTCGGCCGCTCAAGCGCGGCCGCTGGAAGTGCGCCGCGCCGAGCGGGTATCGTCGCGTGTTCCTTCCCAGGAGAGACGCTCATGTCCATCGCCACCCCGCCCGTTCCCGCCAACGATCCCGCCGTCGCGGCGCTCGATGCCTTCATCACGCAGTCGAAGGTGGACACGTCGAAGAGCGGCTGGCGCACGTCGCTCTCCAAGCCGCCGCAGCCGGCCTTCACCGCGGGCAAGACCTACACCTGGGTGCTGGCGACGAACCAGGGCGAGATCCGCGTCAAGCTGCTGGCGGATGCGTCGCCGATGCACGTCGCGAGCACGATCTTCCTCACGCGCCTCGGCTTCTACGACGGGCTCAGCTTTCACCGCGTGATCCCGGGCTTCATGGCGCAGGGCGGCTGCCCCAGCGGCACCGGCCGCGACGGCCCCGGCTACAAATACGCCGGCGAGTTCAGCGGCAAGGCGAAGCACGACAAGCCCGGCATGCTGTCGATGGCGAACGCTGGCCCGAACACCGACGGCAGCCAGTTCTTCCTCACCTTCGTGCCCACGACCTTCCTCGACGGCAAGCACACCGTCTTCGGCGAGGTCGTCTCCGGCCACGACACGCTCAAGAAGCTGGAGAGCCTCGGCTCCGACAGCGGCGCCACGAAGGCGAAGCTGAGCATCGACAAGGCGACCATCGTCGTCGACTGAACCGCAACCCACGCCTCGCCGTTTCCGGAAGACTCACATGCAGATCACCACGTCCACGTCCCGCAGCCTCCGCATCACCGCTCGTTTCGCCGCCTCGCTGTCCCTCGGACTGGCGCTGGCCGCATGCGACAGCTCCGAGCCCGCCGCCAAGGCGCCGGTGAAGGCCGTGGAGTCGCACGCCGCGCCCGCAGCGGCCGCCGCCGCCGCTTCGGCGAAGCCGGACGCGGAAGTGGCCAAGCAGACCGCGCCGGCAGCGCCGACCACGCCGGCAGCTCCGGCCAAGCCCGACGCGCCGGCTGCGACCGCCGCCAAGTCGGATGCGCCAGCTGCCGCGTCGCCTTCCGGCAACGCCGTCGCGGCTTCCGGCGACGCCGTCGCACAGGTGGATGCCTTCATCGCCTCGAAGAACATCGACAAGTCCGGGAAGGGCTGGAAGTCGTCGCTGCCCAAGCCGGAACTCGCCAGCTTCGACAAGGGCAAGACCTACTTCTGGGACCTCAAGACGAACAAGGGCGACATGCGCTTCAAGCTGCTGCCCGAGTACGCGCCGATGCACGTCACCAACTGCATCTACCTCACGCGCCTCGGCTTCTACGACGGCACGACGATGCACCGCGTCATCAAGAACTTCATGGCGCAGGGCGGCTGCCCGCTGGGCAACGGCACGGGCAACCCGGGCTACAAGATCAACCTCGAGCTCAGCCCGAAGCTGAAGCATGACAAGCGCGGCGTGCTCTCCACGGCCAACTCCGGCCCGAACACGGACGGCAGCCAGTACTTCATCATGTTCAAGGCCAACGCAGGCCTCGACGGCGGCTACTCGATCTACGGCGAGATCGTCAGCGGCCTCGACACGCTCGAAAAGATCGAGGCCGTGGGCAAGAACTCCGACCCGGCGCCGCCCTCGGAGTCGCTGGTCATCGAGAAGGCCAGCATCAGCGTGGAGTGAGCAGCGGCCGGCCCGGCCGAGCCCGACACGCGCGCCGACGCCGGTCGCTCCCGCACCGGTCCCGCGCGGCGCGTGTCCTCAGCCCAGCACGCTCCACAGCGTGAGCGCGCCGACCACGAGGCCGGCGAGCACCGTCAGGAACACGGCGCCGGCCGCCATGTCCTTGGCCGCGCCAATGGCCGGGTGCAGCTCGGGATGCAGCCGATCCACGGCCGCTTCGAGCGCCGAGTTGAGCAGCTCCACCGCGATGATGACGACCATCGAGAGGATGGAGAGCGCCCACCACACGGGCGCGGGCTGCAGCCAGCACAGCACACCGATCCACGCGACGAGCGCGGCGGCCTCGGTGCGCACGGAATGCTCCGTCGCGAGCGCGGTGCGCAGCCCCGACAGCGCGAAGCCCATGCGTTGGTGAAGCGGCCGGTTCTTCATGCCATTCCCTGCTCGGAGGTTGCGCACGCTGCGGACGGCGCCCCTGCCCCGGACGCCGCGCGCGGCACGCCTTGCTCGAGCGCAGACTCTGCCACACCGCGGGAGCCTCGGCCACGGGACGCTCGTGCCCTCGCCCAGCTCCGCAGCGCCACGAGCGCGCCGCCCAGCACGCACGCCGCCGCGCCGGCCGACAACCACCACCCGAACCACACGCTGCGCGGCTCGTAGCGGAACTCGACGCGACTGCTGCCGGCCGGCACGCGCACGGCGCGCAACGCGAGGAAGGCCGGCACGATGGTGGCCGGCGCGCCGTTCACGCTGGCCGTCCAGCCTGGATAGAAGGTGTCGGCGACACACAACCAGCCCGGCGCGATCGCGGTGACGTCCAGCTCCTGGTGCTCCGGCTCATCCTTGAGCCAGGCCACCGTGCCCGCAGGCGACGGCGCCGCGCCGCCCGGTGGCGCGGCATGCGCCCCGGCAAGCTGGGCGAGCGGCGCATCGCCCTCGATGAGCAACTCGCGCCCCGCGACGGCCGGCGCGCGATACGCCGAGCCGATGGCCGTGGCGATGCCGAGCGTGCGCTGGCGCAAGGCCGCCTCCGCCGGCAGTTCCGCCAGTGACGGATGCACGGCCGCGCCCGGCGCCTGGCTCGCCTGCAGGTAGGCCTCGATGGAGCTGGCCGAGCCGGCCACGAAAGCCCGGCCGTGCGCGCGCCCGTTGCGCCAGACCAGGCAGTCGCCGGAAGCGAAGACCTGCTTCAGATCGCTGCCGCGCGGCGGCGCCCAGTCGGAGGGCGTCAGGACGAAACGCACGTCGAGCACATCGAAGAGCGCGCTGCCCGTGTCCAGGCCATCGCCGCGCGCGCCGGAAGCATCGGGCGCGGGCCGCAGCGCCTCGCGCAACCACGCCATGCGCTCCACGCCGAGGGCATCGTATTCGCGCAGGTCGGACAGTCCGTAGACGCCGGCGGTGTTCGGCAGCAGCGTGTCGCGGCGCACGGCCCAGAGCCGGCCGCCGTCGGGCTGGCTCGCGAGGAAGTCGGTGACCGGCGTCGGCGGAAAGATCCGGCTGGCCGGCGCGCTCGGGTGCACGCCGCGCGCAAACAGGAACATGTCCGTGCCCAGCAGCGCGAGGGCGGCCAGCGGCAGCAACACCCGTCGCGAGCCCGCAGCCGGTCCGGAACTCGAGCCGCGCAGCGAACCCCACAGCATGATCAGCAGCGCCCCGCCCCCCAACGCCCACCAGCGCGGCTCGGGGCTGCGGGCGCCTGCGACATCGGGCGCCAGCGCCAGGGCGCCGACGAGCACGCCGCCCAGGAGCCAGAACGCCGCGGCGGGCCGCCCCCGTGTCGCCGGCCGGCACAGCGCATCGAGTCCGATCGCCGCGAGCAGCGCGCCGCAGAAGCCGACCACGAGCGTGAAGCGATAGTTGAGCGCAAGGTTCAGCAGCGGCAGGCGATTGACCAGCTGGCTCACCACCGGCAACTCGTAGGCGATCAGGAACGAGAGCAACCACAACCAGGCCAGCGTGCCTGCACCGCGCGGACGGCGCCGACCGTCGTCGCCGCGCGGCCCGCACACCACCGCGAAAAGCGCCAGCAGCAGCGTGAGCAGGCCCGCATAGCCGTTGTTGATGTTCACGTAGGAGCGCGGCCCCTCGAAGGGCAGGCCGCGTGCCGGCACCGGGTGACCGTAAGCATCGGGATGGAAGAGCAGCCGGTGAAAAGGCGAGAAGCCCGCGGCATCAAGCGCATGCAGCAACAGCGCGCCCAACGCGATGGCCACCGCGAACCACGCGCACGCCACCGTGGCGCGTGTCGCACGTGCTGCGGGTGCCGCATGCGCGGCGTGCGCCGCGTGTGTCGCGTGTGTCGCGTGTGTCGCGTGTGTCGCGTGCGGCGCGTGCGGCGCGTGCGGCGCGCGCGGCGCTGGCGTCGCGTGTGTCACGCCGCGCAATGCGCGGCGGCACGCGAAGGCCGCGCCTGCGGCGAGCGCCGTCGCGCCGGCCATCATCGGCGCGTGCTCCCACGGCACGCGGCGCCACATGTCCTGGAAGCTGCTGCGCTTCGCATAGCTCTCGGACAGATGCAGATACTCCACGAAGGGCAGCAGCTGCAGCCCCGCGAGCGCCGCACCGAGCAGCGACCAGAGTCCGATGTCGGCGAGCAGGCGCGCGCGCGCGGCGAGCGGTCGGCCCGCACTCGCCAGCACGGCCCAGGCCGCCACCGTCAACGCCACGTGCAGCGCCGTCTCGATATGCCCGCACAGGATGAGCGCCGCGACTCCCAGCGCGAAGACGGGCCTCAACCACGCCCGCGGCGCCTCCACCCACAGGTCCGCGAACAGCAGCAACCACGGGAGCAGGCACGAGACGGCCGCGTGCGGATGCTGCAGCCAGAGGAACTGGAAGCCGCCGAAGGTGAAGGCCAGCGCCGCGAAGACGCAGGCCGGCAGCGAACACCCCAGCCGCCGCGCGAACAGTGCCGTGCCGAGCCCGGCGCAGAGCAGTTGCGCGAGCGCCATGACGAGCAGCCCCGCGCCGAAAGGAAACAGCAGGCCCAGCGCCGTGAAAGGCGAAAGCAGCGCGCTCTGCAGATTGGCGAGCAGCGGCTCGCCCCCGCCGGCCAGCGGATTCCAGAGCGGCAGCGCGCCGCTCGCGAGCCGCTCGCGCAGCAACAGATTCCAGGGCTGGAACTGCGCGGCCTGATCCGACAGCTCGCTGTTGCCGGCGACGAAGCCCGGCGGCGCGACGGCGCGCCACGGCTCATGTTCGAGCAGGAAGTCGGCCTGGCTCAGCACCTCGCCGCGAAACAGCGCGCCCGGAAACAGCAGCACGCAGAGCAGCGAGACCGCGGCCATCGTCGCGAGCAGCGTGCTGCGCATGGAAGCCCTCACGTGGCCCGCGCCCCGTGGTCGCGCGCGTCCCGGTCCGCGGCGAGATCGACGTCACGGCGGACGGGAAGGCGCGGCAGCGCACGTGAAGAAGCGCGCCGCGAACCTGCACATGCCCCATAAAAAAAAGGCAGCCCGCGGGGGACACCGCCGACGCTCAGGTCAGTCCCGTAGAATCGCCCCCGCAGCTTCGCCTTCACCGTGTACCACCCAGGAACCGGATCGAGCAGAGGCAGTGCCAAGGATTCTTCGGGCTCACTCGAGGGAGTCGAGCCAGCAATCGCCACGCAGGCAACCTGTCCGTAAGATACCGGGCTTTGCCAAGGCGTGGGATTATTCCGGAGACAGGGCATGACCGGTGAGGCGACCGCGACCGTACGCGAACTGGTGGACATCAACCCGGCCACCGGCACCGTGCTGGCGCGGGTCCCGTGCGCCGATGCCGCCGCCGTCGCCCGAGCGGTGGCCCGGGCGCGCGCGGCGCTGGGTCCATGGGCCGGACTCGGCCTGCCCGGGCGAGCCGCCGTGCTCGAGCGTGTCGCGCGGCGCTGGGACGACCCGGCGCTCGTGGAGCGCGTCGCCGGCCTGATCAGTGCCGAAATGGGCAAACCCATCACGGCGGCGCGGGGTGAAGCCGGCGCCATGGCCCGGGGCATCCGCTCGCTCGGCGAGTCCGCCTGCGCCGCGCTGGCGCCCGTCGAGGCCCGCACGGACAAACTCATGACGCGCCTCTCGCGTGAGCCGCTGGGCGTGGTGGCCGCGATCACCCCGTGGAACTTCCCGCTCGGCATGGCGCGCGAGCTGCTCATCCCGGCGCTCATGGCGGGCAACACGGTCGTCTTCAAGCCCTCCGAGATCGTGCCGCTCACGGGCGCCGCGCTCCACGAGACCTTCGCCGCGGAACTGCCCGCCCACGTGCTGGAAATGGTGCAGGGCGACGACCTCACCGGCAAGGCGCTCGTCGCGGCGCCGATCGACATGGTGGCGTTCGTGGGCAGTTCGGAGGCAGGCCGGCACATCATGCAATCCTGCGCCGGCTCGCTGAAGCGCATGGTGCTCGAGCTGGGCGGCAAGGACCCGATGATCGTCTGCGCCGATGCGGATCTCGAGCGCGCGGCCGAGTACGCCGTGCGCGAGTCCATGCGCAACAGCGGGCAGGTGTGCTGCTCGGTGGAGCGCATCTACGTCGAGCGCGCCGTCGCGGAGCGCTTCACCCGCCTGGTCGTCGAGAAGGCCGGCGCGCTCAAGGTCGGCGACACGAGCAACCCCGACACCTTCATGGGGCCGATGGCCAGCGAGGCCCAGCGCCGGGCGGTGCTCGCGCAGGTAGAAGACGCGCGTCGCCGCGGCGCGCGCATCCTGCTCGGCGGCCACGAACTGCCCGGCCCCGGCGCCTTCCTGCCGCCCACCGTCGTGGCCGACGTCGACGAGCACATGGACCTCATGCAGCGCGAGACCTTCGGCCCCGTCGCGGCCATCCGCGCCGTCGACGATGCCGAGCAGGCCATCGGCCTCGCCAACGCGTCGCCCTACGGCCTCGGCGCCAGCGTGTGGTGCGGCGACACGGAGCGCGGCGTGGCGCTGGCCAGCCGGCTGGAGTCCGGGCAGGTCGGCGTAAACCGCGGGCTTGGCGGCGCAGGCGACCCGCCCTGGTGCGGCGTGAAGCAGAGCGGTTTCGGCTTCCTCGGCAGTCCCGACGGCTACCGGCAGTTCAGCCGCCCGCTCAGCGTGTCGTGGAACGCACCGACGTGAGCGACACCACCTCCGATGCCGCGCCCGACGCCCCTCGCGCCGCCGCGCATGCCGCGGGCCCCGCCGCGCCCCGCGATCCGGCTGCGCCTCGCGATCCGGCTGCGCCTCGCGATCCAGCCGCGCCGTGGTGGTTCGACGGGCTGCGCTTCCAGTGCACGGCCTGCGGCAAGTGCTGCGAAAACCACGGCGAGGGCTTCGAATACGTGTACTCGACCCGCGCCGAGCGACGCGCCCTGGCGGCGCACTTCGGGATCTCGGAGCGCGCCTTCGAGGCGAAGTACTGCGAGCGCATCGAGGGCCACCTGTCCTTCAAGTCCGTGAACCAGGGCTGCGTCTTTCTCGAAGGCGGCCGCTGCTCGGTCTACACGCTGCGCCCGAGCCAGTGCCGCACCTTCCCTTTCTGGCCCGAACTGCTGACGGACGAGCGCACGTGGCAGCGCGATGTGGCATCATTCTGCCCGGGTGTCGGGCAGGGACCCGTGCGTGACGCGAATGCGATCCGTGCCGCGCTTCACACCGACACCTGACCCCGCCCCCCGGCACGCCTCTCTCACACGGACCTTCCATGCCCGCTCAGCCTCGACTTCTGACTGCCGCCGACCTCAAGACGATGCTTCCGAACGCCGGAGAATGGGTTGCCCTCGTGGAGGACTGCTTCCGGCAGATCGGCACGGCGGGCGCTGCGTCGGCCACGGGCGGCGCGACGTTCAAGGCGGCCTTCACGGCGCCTGGGCTGAAGCTTCCCGCCGGCACCGGCGCCGTCTCCGCTCTGCTGGGACCTGACGGCGCGCCGCGCGCGCTGCTCGACGCCGCCTCCTTCGAACGCCGCCGCGACGCGGCCGCCGCGGCCGTCGCCGTGAAGTACCTCGGCGACATGAAGTCCTTCGAGGTCATCACGCTGCTCGGCTGCGACGAGCTCGGGCGCGAGCTCATCGACGCGCTGGTCGCCGTCCTCCCGAACACGGAGCGCATGCTCTGCTTCGATCCGGACATCGCGCGGCAGGAGAAGTTCGCGGACGACGTGATGACCCAGCTCAACCTCGCCTCGATCATCCCGCCCGAACCGCGCGAGGCCGTCGAGGGCGCGAACGTGCTCGTGCTCAACCTGGCGCTGGGCGGCAACTGGCCGTCGCCGGTCATCGAGTCGGAATGGCTGCAGCGCGGCACGCTGGTGCTCGGACTCAAGCCGGGGGCCGGCCTCACGGCCGCCGCGCGCAGCGAGGCCCACCGCCGCGTCACCGACAACCTGGAGGCGCACGCGGCCCAGGCGCCGACGCGCTTTGCCGGCGAGCCGACACCGGACTGCGACCTCGCCGCGATCGTCGCGGGCAAGGCGCCCGGACGCGGCGCCGACAACCCCACCATCCTGTACCTGGCCTTCGGGCTGCCGGCGCTGGACGCCGCGCTGGCCGGTCAGCTCCTCGCGCGCGCCGAGAAAGCCAACCGCGGCGCGCTCGTTCCGGCATGACCTCAACGCCGAACTGCGGGCATCACTCATGAGTCACAAGCTGACGCTGGTCACGATTCCCACGCTCAACGAGCGCAGCAACCTCGACTGGTTCATGGATCGCATCGTCGCGCTGAAGGACGATCGACTCCACGTGCTGGTCGCGGACGACGACAGCCTCGACGGCACCTGGCGCACCTACGGCACGAAATACGCCGCGGACACGGACAAGGTGCACCTCATGCGGCGGCCCGGCCACGACAAGGGCCAGGGTTTCGCGCTGCGCGAGGCCTGGGCCTGGGCGCTGGACCACACGCCGCGCTACGAGCAGGTCATCGTGATGGCGGGCAATCGCACCGATGACCCCGCCTTCCTGCCGGCCATCATCGCCAATCTGGAAGCCGGCGCCGACGTCGTGGTGTGCGAGCGCAGCGCCGCGCCGGGCGGCGGCCCCGAGACGCCGCGCCGCGCCTGGGGCGCCGGCAAGGCGCTCATCGGCGCGCCGGTCACGGACTACGAGAGCGGCTACCGCGGCTTCTCGCGCCGCGCCTTGGAGCTGCTCAAGCCCAAAACCCTGCGCAGCGGCGACAGCGGCATCAAGGCCGAGGTCATGGCGCGCCTCGGCAAGCTGCGCGGCAAGCACAGCCTGAAGATCGAGACGATTCCCGTGCCCTTCACGCCGCCGGATCCGACGCACGTGCAGGGCGGCAACACGGGGCTGGGTGGTCAGCTCGGATTGTTCGCGCGGAGACTTGTCGGGGCGGTGTAGGGGGCGGCGAGGGTCGGCCGAACCAAGGGCTGCTGCCGGTCCGCCGAGACCCGCGGCAGTCATCACCGAGCTGCACCGAGTCGCCGACGATGCCTGCGCTCACCGCAGTGAGCGCGCCCTTTCGAAGCGGGCCGTTAGTTGGGCGCTTCCGGATCCTGCTCGGCGTGGACGGCTCCACCGCCGGCGAGCGCGTGGCCGTACAGGTTGCAACATCAGCCTGCTCAGCCGAGATTGCCGGCCCCCGGAGCATCGGGGTGACGCTTCCGGCGCGCTGCGGGGCCTGACCTCACAGCCGGGCGAGTCGCGTGGCGGCCGCTTCGTGGGCTTCGAGTGCGCGGCGGAGTTGGGTCAACTGGCGCTGAAGCCCGCGAGGCGTCAGCGACGTGAGGCGGTGCCTCACGGCAACGCTGAGATCGAGTTCGTGGTGCGGCTTGCGCGTCACGAGGTAGCAGATGCGATTCACGCGGTGGACGCCGGGCACGATCCACTGGTCGTGGCCGGAGTCGCCGTCGACGACGGTCCACACGTGGTCGGGATCGACATGGTGAACCAGTTCGAGATCGGGGCCGAAGGTCTCCAAGCCGAGACCTCCCCAGATGTCGTGCTGCGCTTCCGGGTGCCGATACGGCTCGAAGTGCGCTTGAAACGTGTCCTCATGGACTATGAGGGAGTGCGACACCTTCTGCCTCCTGCTTGAACTCGGTGCTGTACTTGCGACGTGATCCCATGGGCACTCCTTCTCGGAGCATCTTCGGCTCCTATCGGGGTGTCACCAAACCGGGGCAAGATCAGAGCGCGGGCCTGTGGAGCGCGCCACGCCGCTCCGCTCACCGCCGCGCGCGGCGCTCGCCGGCCATCGAGGTGCGGTCGCGGGAGGCGAAGTCGCGGCGGCGGCTCACGGCCTTGGACACATTGCGGCCGATGGCGTCGGCGGCGCGGTCCACCGCGGCGGTCACCGAGATGTCCGTGGCCTGCGCCTGCACCGCGAAACCGCGCTCGCCGGTCGCGCGGATCTTGCAGCGCTTGTCGGCGCCGCCCTTGGGGCCGTTGATGTCCTCGAGCACCACCATCACGCGACGGAGCTTGCCCTCGAAGCGGTCGAGCGCTGAATGCACGCGCTTCCCGGCGAGGTCGCGCTGGGCCGGAGTCAGGCGCACGTTGCGGGGACGAATTTCGATGTCCATCGGGACTCCGGGAATGCGGGAAGGTGAGCGAACGGGACGGCCATCCTAGCCCCCGCCGGCGCGCCTCGCGAGCCGCCGGGTGCGAACGTGACCGCGCCGCCGGAACTCTCGCGGCGCGATCTCACCGGACACCGCCGAGCTGCAACGTGTACAGCACGATGCCGGTGCACGCCGCATTCACGAGGAAGGTGATGCCGGCGCCGAGGGCCAGCCCCTTGCGCGTGCGCAGCAGGCCCTTCTTCGTGCAGACCACGAACGCCGGCACGACGTACAGGAGCTGAAACAGGCCGATGCCGAGGAACGGAGCCAGGCCGCCGGCCGCGCCACCGGCCGTCACCGCGGCGATCAGGCAGCACGCCACGACGGCGGCCGCATGCAGCGCCAGCGTGAGCAGCAGTCCCTGCTTGATGGAACCCTGGTCGGGTGGCGGCACGTCGTTCATCGCGCTCCCGCTGCGATGAGCGGCGCGAGGCGCGTGCGCTCGAGTTCGTCGCGGTAGAAGAGGTTGTAGGTGTCGAAGGGAATGATGCGCAGGTCGCGCGGATGCACGATGTGCACGCAGCTCTTCTTCACGGAGCGCACGTCGAAGGAGTGCGCGTCCATGAACTGCATGATGATCACGCGGAAGAGGTTGTCATAACCGAGACCGGCCCCGAGCTGCACGCGCGGCAGGCAGCAGAGCAGCTCGCGCAGACTCTGCGCACCCGACTGGGGCGAGTGCGCGGTGGAGAACGCGGCGAAGAGCTTGCTCTGCAGGCCGGCGTCGCGCTCGTAGGCGATGGTGTTGCGCCCGCCGTCGATGAGCAGTTGCGGCTCGATGAGGCCGGTGAGCGGCACCACCTTGCCGTCGAGTTTCAGCGCGTAGGCCATCGCGATCGCGTCGGGGTGGCACGGCACGGGCAGCACGTCCTCGGGCCGGAACACGGAGGTCTGCGCGAGCAGGCGCCGCCGCACCTCGGTCAGCGTCATCCGGTCGCGCGCGGGATCGAAGCCCTCCACGCGCCCGGCCACCTGCACCGGCTGCAGCGTGACGCCGCGCACGCAGCGCTGCTGCAGCGCGAAGTCCACGATGCGCCCGATCTCGTGGTCGTTGCGTCCGCGCGCCAGCGTGACCACCAGCGTGGTCGAAATGTTCAGTGCGTTGAGCCGCTCGAGCGCGCGCGCGTGCACCGCAGACGTGTCCGTGCCACGCAGCGCGACCAGCGCGTCGCGCTCGAAGGAATCGAACTGCAGATACACCTCGAAGTCCGGCATGTACGGCGCGAGCCGCTCGGCGAAGCCGTCCTCGTTCGCGAGGCGCGTGCCGTTGGTGTTGATCATCAGGTGCCGGATCGGACGGCGGCGCGCGGCGTCCAGAATCTCGAAGAAGCGCGGATGCAGCGTGGGCTCGCCGCCGGAGATCTGCACGACGTCCGGCTCGCCCTCGCTGGCGACCAGCGCGTCGAGCATGCGTTCGATGTCTTCCAGCGAGCGCCAGTTCATGCGCTGCGGCCCGCTCGCCGCGTAGCAGATGGGGCATTGCAGATTGCAGCCGTCGCCCACCTCGATGAGCGTCAGGCACGAGTGCTGCTCGTGATCCGCGCACAGCCCGCAGTCGTAGGGGCAGCCGTGCTTCACCTCGGTCTGGAAATGCTTCGGCATTTCCGAGGGCTTCATGAACACCTCGCGCGCGCGGCGCCAGTACGCCACGTCGTCGGCGATGAGCACGCGCTGCTCGCCGTGCTCGGGGCAGCGCTTGTGCATGAACACGCAGTCGTCCTGGAAAACGATCTTGCCCTCGACCTTGCGGAAGCACGTCGAGCAGATCGACACCGCGATGTCGTAGTAGAGCCATGGCCGCACGCGCTCCGTCACGACGCGCCTCGCTGCGCGACCGGTGCGATCGACGCCGCCGAGCGCGGCGTGCGCGCGAGCCACGCACAGCGCGCGACGATGCCGAGGAGGCAGGCCCATTGCGTGGCCGCGAGGCCGCCACCGACCGGGGCGGCCAGATGCTCGTATGGCTTGAGGAAATCCACTCCGAAGCGGAAGCCGAGGTAGGCGAAGAAGAAGGCGTCGAATCGCCAGCCCTCGCGCCCAGCGAGCCAGCCTGCGTGCGTGTGCGCGTGCGTGGGTTCGTGCGTGTGCGCGGGTTCGTGCGTGTGCGTGGGGTCGTGCGTGTGCGCCGTCGTGCGCGGGCGCGGGCGCGCCAGCGCGAGGCCGAGCAGCGCGAGGAACGCGATCTCGTAGAGCTGCGTCGGATGGCGCGCGATGCCGTCGCCGAAGTCCACGCCCCACGGCAGGGACGTCGCCGTGCCGAAGGTCTGGTCGTCGAGCCCCGACAGGAAGCAGCCGACGCGGCCGACCGCGATCCCGGCGATCAGCGGCAGCACGAGGCCGGCGCCGGTGCGGCGCGTGATGCCCATCCGCGCTTTCATGAACTCCACGGCCGCCGCGCCGCCGATCAGCCCGCCGACCATCGACTTGCCGCCGAGCCAGAACATCGGCTCGGTCGCGTGCGCCACCAGCGCAGCCGGATCGCCGGCGACGTGCACGAGCTTGGAGCCGACGGCCGCGCCGAGAATGGCCGCCACGTTGAGCGACCAGCGCGCATCGGCCCCCACGACATCGCCGTGCCTGCGCTGCCCGCGCCGCAGCAGCGCGAAGCCGATCGCATACGCCGCCAGCTCCAGCAGCGCATGGACCGACAGCGCGAAGGCGCCGAACTGCAGCGTGACGGGGAATTGCACGCTCCGGACTGTAGTTGCCGGCCCCGGGCCGGACAACGCATCCCGGCCCTCCCGCTGCGGACTTTCCTGCGGGACGTCGCGTAGAGAAGCAAGCCGGGTCTGGTGGGACCCGGCGACATCCAGACGGCCCTTCGCGCACTCCTCACGAAAGGCCACGAGTTCCCCTCCGGCACAGCCGGAACTCTCTCGGACGCTGACGTCTCCTCCCCCTTCCCCCGTCAGCAGCCCGCGGAACTCAGGAGGCCATCGGCACATGCCGGTGGCCTCCTTTTTTTCCATCGCGCCGCACCCTCGCCTGGCCGGTGAAGCGGCGCGTTGCAGTCACGGCGCGTGGAGGCGTTTCGCGGCGGGCAGGCGCGTTTCCGGCAGGCGCGTTTCCGGCGGGCGCGTTGCCAGGCGGCGCGTTGCGGACTTGCGGCCTCGCCGTCGCGTACTTCCTCAGACCCTTCCCGCCGCATGAATCGGAGGTGCGTGATGTCCGCAGACGACCTGACCCACAAGCTGCATGAGCTGCACGCGCGGCGCGAACGCCGCGTCACCGAAGGCCGGCGCGGCCCGGTGACGAGCGAGGCGCTGGCGTCGCTCGCCATCCTCGAGCAGGTGCAGGCGCGACTGGCGGATTGCCTGCAGTCGCTGCACGAGACGCTGCCGTCGCTGCAGCCGGTGCGGCGCATGGACTCGGGCGCGTGGAGGCTGGGCCTGGCGCAGCCGCTGGATCCCGAGCAGCGCAAGGGCCGCGCGTCGCGCCCCTACAGCCGCTGCGAGTTCACGCTCGAGATCGACATGGTGCGGCGGCAGATCCATCTGGCCTGCCACGCGACGGTCTTCGATCGCGACCTGCCCACGGAACATCTGCGCCTCGGCACGGACGAGCTGCCGTGGGCGGAGTTGCAGGACTTCATCGAAGCGGCCTCGCTGCACTTCGCCGAGCGCTGGTTCGCGCAGCCGCCGCGGCTGCTCGCCACGGCGAAGGTCTCGGCGCCCGCGGCCGCGCAGGCGGAAGACGCCGGAAGCCTGGAGGCGCGCTTCTGATCGGGCCAGGACTCGGCGCCCGCAGGCGAACTCAGCTGGTGCATTCAGCGGATGCTCAATACCGGTGCACTCAGCTGGCAGGCCGCAGGGGTGAAATCCTGCGGGGCGGCCGCATCGCGACGAGGTCGTGGTTGACCTGGAGATTCATCCAGAATTCGGGCGTTGTCCCAAGCGCCTGGGAGAGCAGCCATGCCGTCTCCGCCGACACGCCACGCCGCTTGCGGATGATCTCGTTGATGCGCTGAATGGGAACGCCGACGTGCCGCGCGAGCTGCACCTGTGTCAGCCCCATCGGATCCAGGAATTCCTCGAGCAGCACCTCGCCAGGATGGGTCGGCATTCGCTTGGTGGGACGCATGGGGATCTCCGCAATTCAGTGATAGTCCGTCAGGCTTACGTCGTGCGCGTCGCCGCCTGCCCAGCGGAACACGATGCGCCACTGGTCGTTCACGCGAATCGCATACAGGCCGTGGAGGTCGCCCCACAACGGATGCAGCCGATTCCCGGGCGGTTTCAGCAGATCGCGCAACGCCGTGGCGGCATCGAGCATGTCGAGTTTCCGGCCGGCCAGGCGCAGGACCTGAGGCGGCAATCGTCGAAGGGCGAGCGACGGCTCGCCACGAAACAGCGCCTCCGTCGTTTCGTCCGCGAAGCTGGCGATCATCGACGCGTTCCTCCCGCGGGCTTCGCATCGACGTGAGCCAGACTAGCGCTTGCATGGACTCCATGCAACGCACCGGCGCACCTCGGCGAGGCCAGTTACGGTGGACGGCTCGCGGGACGGCGAGTCACATCACTCCGCCGCCATGCGGTAGCCGACACCTTGCTCGGTGAGCAGGTAGCGCGGGCGCGCGGGGTCGGCCTCCAGCTTGTGCCGGAGCTGCGACATGAAGACGCGCAGGGTGTGCGCCTGGCCGGCGCTGCCGGGGCCCCACACTTCTTTGAGGATCTGGCGCTGGGTGAGTACCCGGCCCGCATGCCGCGCGAGGTGCGCGAGCAGCTTGTATTCCAGATTCGTGAGGCGCACCTCGGCGCCATCCAGCGTCACGCGGCGCGCGGCGAGGTCGAGGCGCAGGCCACCTGTTTCCACCGTGGCGCCGGCATCGCCCCGCTGTCGAGCCGCCGCATGCCGCAGCGCGACGCGCAGTCGCGCAAGCAACTCCGGCATGGAGAAGGGCTTGGTGAGGTAGTCGTCCGCGCCGGCATCCAGCGCCGCTACCTTGTCCTTCTCCTGGCCGCGCGCAGAGAGCACGACGAGGGGCACCGCGCTCCACTCGCGCAGGCGCCGCGTCACCGACAGTCCGTCCATGTCGGGCAGCCCGAGGTCGAGGATCACGACGTCCGGCACGTAGGTTGCAGCGTGGATGAGCCCGGTGTCGCCGCGCTCGGCCTCCACCACGCGATAGCCGTGGCCCGTGAGCGCCACGCGCAGGAAGCTGCGGATCGGCGCCTCGTCTTCGATGATGAGCACGAGCGGCAGGTTGGCCGGCACGTCGGCACTCATGGCGCGGGATCCGGCGCGGGATCCGGTGCAAGCGCGGGCGGCTGGCCGCTCACCGGGATGCGCAGGCGGAACGTGGCGCCGCCGCCCTCGCGCGGAAGCGCCTCGATGCCGCCGCCGTGCGCCTGCAGGATGCCGCGGCAGATGGTCAGGCCGAGGCCCGTGCCGCCGCGCCCGCGCTCGCTCCGGTAGAACTTGTCGAACACGCGCTGCAGCTCGTCCAGCGGAATGCCCGGCCCGCGGTCGGAGAAGTCGATGACGACGTCGCGCACGTCGGACGTCGCACCGGAGGTCGCGCCGCCGGGTGCGCCAGGCGCGCCAAGTGCGCCAGGCGCGCCGGGTGCGTCGCGCGGCGCGCTGCCGGAGGCGGTCTCGGCGCGTGCGCGGATCTCGATCGGCGTGCCTTCGGGCGTGTGGCGCAGCGCATTCTCGAGCAGGTTGATGAAGACCTGCTCGAGCAGTACGCCGTCGGCATGCAGCATCGGCAGGTCCGCAGGCAGCTCCACGCTGACCGCGCGCCCGGCAAGTCGACCGCCGAGCGCGTTGAGCGCGGACCCCACGACTTCCTCCACCGGCAACCACTCGCACTCGGGCACCAGCGCGCCCGACTCCACGCGCGTCATGTCGAGCAGGTTGCGCACGAGGCGCGAGAGGCGCTCGGCCTCGCTGTGGATGCTCTGCAGCATCTGCCGGCGCGTGGCGGGGTCCCGCACGACACCCTCGCGCGATGCGTCCTCGTCGAGCAGCGCGCCGCTCGCGCCGCTGATGACGGCCAGCGGCGTGCGCAGGTCGTGGCTGACGGAGGCAAGCAGCGAACTGCGCAGGCGCTCGGTCTCCGCGGCCACCTGCACCTGTTGCGCCGCACGCGCCAGCGCGTCGCGTTCGAGCGCCAGCGCGATCTGGTTGGCGAGCGTCTCCAGAAGCTGGCGCTGCTCCGGCGCCGAAAGCTGCACGCCCTGCGGCGGCCGGATGCCCAGCACGCCGAGCGTTCCCTGCGACGCGGCCAGCGGCATGTAAAGTGCCTGGCAGCCGGGCAGCGTGTCCGTGCCGTGCCCCGCCGCCTGGCCGTGCTCGAGGACCCAGCGCGCGACACCCGTGCGTTCGTCGACCGCGACGAAGTCCGCCGGCGCGCCGGGCGGCGGCGCGAGCCGGCCGTCGGCGCCGGGCAGCAGGATGGTGACCTCCTTGCCGAACACGTCCGCGAGCTGGATCAGCGCGACGTGCACGAGCGTGAGCGTGCCCGTCGTGCTGGACAGGTGGCGGCTCATGCGGAAGAGCGCGCCGGTGCGCTGCTCGCGCTCGCGCGAGGCCTCGGCCTGCTCGCGGATGCGCACCGTCATCGCGGAGATGAGCAGCGCGATGCCGGTCATCACCGCGAACGTGAGCAGATACTGCGTGTCGGACACCGCGAGCGTGTACGCCGGCGGCACGAAGAGCAGATCGAAGGCCACCACGCTGGCGACCGACGTCGCGACGGCGGGGCCGCGCCCGTGCCGCGCCGCGACATAGGCCACGCCGAGCAGGTAGGTCATGATCACGTTGGCCTCGGTGAGGCCCGCCCAGTCCATCAGCCAGGCGAACACGCTGCTCGCGAGCACGGCGAGCGCCGCGGCGCGATAGCCGGGTCCCAGCGCCGGCGACGTCACATCCTCGGGCTCGGCCCCCGGAGCGAGGCGGGGCGCGAGCGGCGCCCGCATGTCGCCCTGTTCGCCGCGACCGGCCTCCGCGTCCTCGTCGTCGTCGCGGCCGTGCGGCACCACGTGCGTGTCGATGTCGCCGCCCGAGCGGATCAGGTCGTCGGTGGTGGACCCGATGACCGCGCGCAACCAGCGCGGCTTTCCCGGCGCCCCCACGACGATCTGCGTCACGTTGCGCGCGCGCGCGCAGCTCAGGATCTCGTCGGCGATGTGCTGGCCGGAGAGCGTCATCGTCTCCGCGCCGAGGCGCTCCGCGAGGCGCAGGTTCTGCGCGAGGCGCGCGCGCCCCGCCTCCGAGAGTCGCCTCGTGAACGGCGTCTCCACCGTGGCTGCCATCCAGTCCGCGCGCAGCGCCGTGGCGAGGCGGCGCCCGGCGCGCACGACGCGGGCCGAACCGCGGTCCGGGCCGAGGCACACCAGCACGCGCTCGCGCGTCGGCCACGGCCCCGGGCTGGCCTGCAGGCGGCGCACGGAGAGCACGTCGGCATTCACGCGATCCGCGGTGCGGCGCAGCGCCAGTTCGCGCAGCGCGACGAGGTTGCCGCGCCGGAAGAAGCCGGCCAGCGCGCGCTCCACGAGTTGCGGCAGGTAGACCTTGCCCTCGCGCAACCGCGCGAGCAGGTCGTCCGGCGGGAGGTCGATGAGCTCCACGTCGTCGGCGTGCTCGAAGACCGCATCGGGCAGGGTCTCGCGCACGGTGACGCCGGTGATCTGCGCGACGATGTCGTTGAGGCTTTCAAGGTGCTGCACGTTGAGCGTCGTGTACACGTCGATGCCCGCGGCGAGCAGGTCCTCCACGTCCTGCCAGCGCTTGGCGTGGCGGCAACCGTCCGCGTTGGTGTGCGCCAGCTCGTCCACGAGGATGAGCGCGGGGCGGCGCGCGAGCGCGGCGTCCACGTCGAACTCGAGCATGCCGACGCCGCGGTGACTGACCTGGCGCGTCGCGAGCTGCGGCAGACCCGCGAGCAGCGCCTCCGTCTCGCGCCGCCCGTGCGGCTCCACGTAACCGACGACGACATCGCGCCCGGCGGCGAGCTGCTTCCTGCCGTCCTCGAGCATCGTGTACGTCTTGCCCACGCCTGCCGACGCGCCGAAGAAGATCTTCAGCGCGCCGCGACGGGCCTTCTCCTCCTCGGCGCGGAGCTGCGCGAGCAGGCGGTCCGGATCGGGACGTGTCTCGGGCTCGCTCACGATGGCGGCGCTCTCCGGTGCGCGCCCGCTGGCCGCACGGCCCGTGGAAGGCTACCGCTGCGACGCATCGAGCGCGAGATTCAGCAGCAGCACGTTGACGCGCGGCTCGCCGAGCACTCCGAGCACACGCTCCTCGGTGTGCGCGGCGATGAGCGCCCGAACCGTCTCCGGCGGGAGGCCGCGCGCGCGCGCGACGCGCTCCGCCTGCCACTCGGCCGAGGCCGGGCTGATCTCCGGGTCGAGTCCGCTGGCCGACGTGGTCACCAGGTCCACGGGGATCGGCGCGGTGTTGGCCGGGTCCTCGGCGCGCAGCGCGGCCACCCGCGCCGCCACCGCATCGCGCAGCGCGGGGTTCAGCGGCCCGAGGTTGCTGCCGCCGGAGGCCGACGCGTCGTAGGGGAAGCGGCCCGTCGCCGACGGCCGCCCGTGGAACCAGCGCGGCCCGTCGAAGGCCTGGCCGATGAGGCGCGAGCCCACCACCCGGCCGTCCACGCTGACCAGGCTCCCGTTCGCGGGCCCGGGAAACAGGAGCTGGCCGACCGCGGTGACGAACAGCGGATAGGCCACGCCCGTCAGCAGGGTGAACAGGAGCAGCAGCGTGACCGCCGCGCGCAGCGTCGCGCCGAACGGCATCGCCGGCGGCGCGTGGTCCGACGGCGCGAGTTCGCGCAGCGGTGCGGCGAGCGCAGCCGGTTCGCTGTCGTCGCGATTCATGTCGCCCCGATCGCGACCAGGGCCAGGTCGATGAGCTTGATGCCGGCGAAGGGCACGAGAAGTCCTCCGAGTCCGAAGACGAACAGGTTGCGGCGCAGCAGCCTTGCCGCGCCGACCGGGCGATAGCGCACGCCACGCAGCGCCAGCGGGATGAGCGCCACGATGATGAGCGCGTTGAAGATCACCGACGCGAGGATCGCGCTCTGCGGCGTGGCCAGGCCCATCACGTTGAGCGCGCCGAGCGCCGGATACGTCGTCACGAAGACCGCGGGGATGATCGCGAAGTACTTGGCGATGTCGTTGCTGATGCTGAACGTGGTGAGCGAGCCGCGCGTCATCAGCAATTGTTTGCCGATGTGCACGATCTCGATGAGCTTCGTCGGATTGCTGTCGAGATCCACCATGTTGCCGGCTTCCTTCGCGGCCTGTGTGCCGGTGTTCATCGCCACGGCGACGTCGGCCTGCGCGAGCGCCGGCGCGTCGTTCGTGCCGTCGCCGGCCATCGCGACGAGCTGTCCGCCCTGCTGGTGTTCACGGATGAGCGCGAGCTTGGCCTCGGGCGTCGCCTGCGCGAGGAAGTCGTCCACGCCGGCCTCCACCGCGATGGCGGCCGCGGTGTGCGGGTTGTCGCCGGTGATCATGATCGTGCGGATGCCCATGCGGCGCAGCTCCGCGAAGCGCTCCTTGATGCCGCCCTTCACGATGTCCTTCAGGTGCACGAGCCCGAGCACCGCGCCGCCCTCGGCCACGAGCAGCGGCGTGCCGCCGTGCCGCCCGACGCGCTCGACCTCGAGCCGGAGCTGCGGCGGTACGCTGCCGCCGCGCTGCGTCACGAAGCCCTCGATGGCTGCTGCCGAGCCCTTGCGGATGCTGCGTCCGTCAAGGTCCACGCCGCTCATCGCGGTCTGCGCGGAGAAGGGCACGAAGGTCGCGCCCAGCGCCGCGAGATCGCGGCCGCGCAGGCCGTGCTTCTCTTTCGCGAGCACCACGATGGAACGACCCTCGGGCGTCTCGTCCGCGAGCGACGCAAGCTGCGCCGCGTCCGCAAGCCGCTCCGCCGTCACGCCCTCGGCCGGCAGGAACTCCGTGGCCTGACGATTGCCCAGCGTGATCGTGCCGGTCTTGTCCAGCAGCAGCACGTCCACGTCGCCCGCGGCCTCCACCGCGCGGCCCGAGAGCGCGATGACGTTCGCGCGGATGAGGCGGTCCATGCCCGCGATGCCGATGGCCGACACCAGCGCACCGATGGTCGTGGGCGCGAGGCACACGAGCAGCGCGACCAGCGCCGTGATCGTGATGACCTGGCCCTGGCCCGCGACGGACACCGCGTACTCCGAGAACGGCCGCAGCGTCACCGTCGCCATGAGGAAGACCAGCGTCAGCGCCGCGAGCAGGATCGAGAGGGCGATCTCGTTGGGCGTGCGGCGCCGGCTGCTGCCCTCGACCATCGCGATCATGCGCTCGAGGAAGCCCTCGCCCGGCTCGGCCGTGATGCGCACCACGATCCAGTCCGACAGCACGCGCGTGCCGCCGGTGACGGCGCAACGGTCGCCGCCGCTCTCGCGGATGACGGGCGCGCTCTCGCCGGTGATCGCGCTCTCGTCCACGGAGGCGACGCCCTGCACGACGTCGCCGTCGGCCGGGATGGACTCGCCCGCTGAGACGAGCACGTGGTCGCCCTTGCGCAGCTCGCTGGCCGGGACGAGCAGTGACCCCGAGCCTGCGGACCGGGCGTTCGCGCCCATCAAGCCGGTTGCGCCCGCCGTGCCGCCCGTTGCGCCCGCCGTAGCGACGGCGGCCGCGGCTGCGGTCGCCTCGCGCAGCGGCCCCGCGAGACGGTGCGCGACGCTCTCGCTGCGCGCTTTGCGCAGCGTGTCGGCCTGCGCCTTGCCGCGGCCTTCCGCCACGGACTCCGCGAGGTTCGCGAAGAGCACGGTGAACCAGAGCCAGAGGCACACGCTGCCGATGAACCACGTCGGCGCCTCGCCGGCGCCGGCCAGCGCCTGCGCCCACAGCACGCTGGTCAGCACGCAGCCGACCCACACCACGAACATCACCGGGTTGCGGATCTGCACGCGCGGGTCCAGCTTCACGAAAGACTGGAACACCGCTTCCCGCAGCAGCGCGCCGCTCCAGGGCGAGCCGGTGCCGGACTTGCGGCTCGAGGTCGTGTCGTGACTCATGCTGCTCATGTCAGCCTCCCGCAAGACTCAGTTGCTCGACGATCGGCCCGAGCGCGAGCGCCGGGAAGAACGTGAGCGCACCGACGACAACGACGATGCCCGCCACGAGCGCCACGAACAGCGGCCCGTGCGTCGGCAGCGTGCCGGCGCTCACCGGCACGCGCGTCTTGGCCGCGAGCGCGCCGGCGATGGCCAGCGTCGGGATCATGACCCAGTAGCGGCTCACCAGCATCGCGAGGCCGAGCAGCGCGTTGTAGAACGGCGTGTTCGCCGACAGCCCCGCAAAGGCGCTGCCGTTGTTGTTGCCCGCCGACGACAGGGCGTACAGGATCTCCGAGAAGCCGTGCGCACCAGGATTGAAGACGCCCGCGCGCCCGGCGCCCGACGAGACGGCCAGCGCGGTGCCGACCAGCACCGCGAGGCATGGCAGCAGGATCGCCAGCGACGCCATCTTCATCTCGAAGGCCTCGATCTTCTTGCCGAGATACTCCGGCGTGCGCCCGACCATCAGTCCCGCGATGAACACCGCGAGCAGCGCGAACAGCACGAGCCCGTAGAGCCCGGAGCCGACGCCGCCGAAGACCACCTCGCCGAGCTGCATGAACACCATCGGCACGAGCCCGCCGAGCGGCGTGTAGCTGTCGTGCATCGAGTTGACCGAACCGTTGCTCGCCGCGGTGGTGGCGCTGGCCCAGATCGCCGAGTCCGCGATGCCGAAGCGCAGCTCCTTGCCCTCCATGTTGCCGCCGGGCGCCAGCTCGGAGGCCGCCACGTCCACGCCGGGTTGCGCCAGCGCCGGGCCCGCGTGACGCTCCGCCCCGAGGCAGACCGCGAGCAGAGGCACGAAGAGCAGCAGCATCACGCACAGCAGCGCGCGGCCGTGGCGGACGTCGCCCACCAGCCGGCCCCACGTCACGCACAGCGCCGCGGCGAGGGCCAGGATGGCCAGCATCTGCAGCAGGTTGGACACGGGCGTCGGGTTCTCGAACGGGTGCGCCGAGTTCACGTTGAAGAAGCCGCCGCCGTTCGTGCCGAGCTGCTTGATGGCCACCTGCGAGGCCACCGGCCCGCGCGCGATGACCTGCTCCGTGACCGGCGCGCCCTGGCCATCCACGGTCGGCGCCGTGAGCGTGGCGTGCGCCGCGGGCTGCAGCGTCTGCGGCACGCCCTGCACGACGAGCGCCAGCGCCAGCAGCACCGAGAGCGGCAGCAGCACGTGCAGCGTGGCGCGCACGAGGTCCACCCAGAAGCTGCCGATGGTCGCGCTGCGCTGGCGCTGCACGCCGCGCGCGAGCGCCACCAGCACCGCGATGCCCGTCGCCGCCGACACGAAGTTCTGCACGCAGAGCGCGAGCATCTGCGTGAGCCAGGACATCGTGGTCTCGCCGCCGTAAGCCTGCCAGTTGGTGTTGGTGGCGAAGCTGACCGCCGTGTTGAAAGCCAGGTCCGGCGCGACGCCGGGCAGGCCGTCCGGATTGAACGGCAGCGCGCCCTGCAGTCGCTGCAGCGCATACACCAGCAGCAGCCCGGCGAGATTGAAGAGCAGCACCGCACCCGCGTAGCCGCGCCACGTCATCTCCGCGTCCGGCCGCACGCCGGCGAGGCGGTACGCCTGGCGCTCGACGGGATCGAGAAGCGCGGACACCCACGTGCGTTTGCCCGTGAAGATGCGCGCCATGAACAGGCCCAGCGGCCCGGCGAGCAGCAGCAGCGCCCCGAGAAAGATCGCGACACGCTCCAAGTCGTTGACAGTCCACGCACCGAACGCGGCATTCATTGCAATCGCTCCGGTGCGAGCAGCGCCACCAGCAGGTAGACCAGCAGCAGCGCCGCGAGTACGGCGCCGATTCCGGCCAGCGAACTCATGGCTGCCTCCGCAGGCGCTCGAACAGCGCCAGCATGCCGGCCGTCAGCACGAAGAAGGCCACCGCGGCCGCACACCAGATCAGGTCGTCCATGTCGCGCTCCTCATCATCTGCGCTGCAAGCATGTCGTGCACCGCATCAGGAAAGTGTCAGGACTGGAGGTGCGCTCGACGCGCTGCGCGGCCTCACGGGCCCTCCGGTTCCGGCCGGAAGCGCCCGAAGTTGCGCGTGAAGCCGACGGTGACCTGCAGTCCCGGCGCGTCGTCGTTCAGGCCGACGATGACCGCCGTGTCGAGCACCCACGCGGGAGTCACCGCGAAGGCGAGCCCCGTCGTCAGGAAGAGCGCCTGGATGTCCTGCTCCGGTATCCAGTGTTCCGTCAGTTCGCCGAAGGCCGAGAGCCGGCCATCCACCGGAGCGCCGAGCGCCAGCGCGAGATCGTGCCCGACATCCACCTGCGAGCCATCCTGCCCCAGCAGTTCGAGCTGGTAGAAGGCGTTGAAGGTGGCGGCGCCGATCGTGCGCGTGCGGATCACGGCGAGCAGCGCATCCTGGTTGCCCGTGCCGAGGCCCTCGTCCTCGCTCGCCGTCGGGAATTTGAGCGCGGCCTGCAGCGCCCACGCCGCGCTGTCCGGACTCTCGTCCTGCACGCGCCAGCGCCCGCCCAGCCCGAGGTCCCCGAAGCCGGAGTGCCTCTCGCTGTCACCCACGACGTGAATCAGCGGCGACGCGCGCACGAAGTATTCGGTGTGCTCGTCGGCGCCGAACTTCACCGTCAGCGGCGTGTCGGTCAGGTCGCCCGGGTCCTGCAGCACGCCCCACTCGACCTCGATGGTGCCCGCCGCCGTCGTCGTCGCGCTGGAGCCGAAAGTCGGGCGCTGCGGCGTGGCCGCGGGCGTGTCGGCCGGCGGCGCGGTGCACGCGCCGGCCAGCAGCGCGAGCGCGAAAAGGCCTGGCGGCACGCACCGCGCCATGGCATGTCGGCACGCCGCCCGGCGGCGCGCGGGTTGCACTGTGTACACGCGGATTTGATGCATGCCTGCATGAAAGCAGCATGGACATCAGGCAGGTGCAAGAGACGGACGTTGCGCATCAGGATCGCGTCTGGACGTGAGGCCGCAGGGCCCGGCACGAGGCGGCAGGGTTGGCGCTCAGCGCTGCAGCAGGTATCCGAAGTCGAGATCATCCGGCGCGGGCTGCGCGAGCACGATCGTGAAGCGGCCTGCTTCGCGCGCGCCGATCCACCAGCGACCGCCCGGGTCGCCGTAGAGCGTGACGAGCGGCTGGCCCTGCGCGGTCATGCCCGCGACCGGCACGACGCGTTGCGTCGCGCCGCGTGGAATCGTGCCGCTGCCGGTAAGCGGAGCGAGTGTCGCGGCGGCTGACACCGGGCCGCCGCGCTCGAGCGACACGAAGGCGAGCACCGTGTCGCCGTCGCCGGACGCGCCGTGCCACGCGTCGAGGGCGACGGCCACCACCGGACCCACACCGTTCCAGCGCGCGGCGGCGCCGGGCTCGGTGCCGAGGCCCAGCCGATCTCCCGGCGCGATGACGCCGCCGGACGAGTCCACGCGCAACGGCACGCGGCCGGCCAGCGCGATGAGCACGCGATCAGTCCGGCGCTCCTGCGCCGCATCCCACTCGCTGCGCAACGCCGCGGCGAGGCCGTCATTGCCGTCAAGGCGCGCCAGCTCCGCCGCGCGCAGCAGCTCGGGCTGATCGCCATCGATGCCGCCGTTGCCGAGCACCATGCCGGGCCGCGTGGAGATGACGCCGAGCAGCGCCTCCGCGACGCCGCGACGCGCAAGCTGCACGTGCGCCGCGTGTGCCGGGTCGATCGCCACCAGGGCGCCGTGCTGCGCGGCAAGCGTGCCATCGCTGGTCGGGTAGTACTCCGCCAGGTCGGCACCGCCGCCGAAGTACGCGCCATCGATGAAGTGATTGCCGGTCTGCGTGAGTCGCGCCGTGACATTGCCGGCGCTCACGGGGCCGCGGTACCACTGGAACCAGGGGTCGGGGCTGTTGTTGTCCGCATCGCTCACGAACGCGATGTCGAAGTTGGACTCGAGGCGCATCGGGCCGGCGATGCCGCCACCGGTCTTGATCGTGCCGACGCCCGACGACAGCGCGCCGTCCGCGACGATGTCGCCTTGCGCCGAGATGCTCGTGCCGCCCGACGTGACCGTCAGGCTGCTCACCGTGCCGCCCGTGAACGTCGGGCCCGCAGGTCCCTGCGGACCGGACGCGCCATCGAGGCCGGGCGCGCCGTCGGCGCCGTCCACGCCATCCGCGCCCGCTGGCCCCACGTCGCCGGCCGGCCCGGGCACTCCGTCGGCGCCGGGCGCGCCGTCGAGGCCGGGTGCACCGTCGCTGCCGGGCAATCCCTGCGGGCCCATCGGACCGGCGTCACCTTGGGCGCCGATCGGACCCACGTCGCCGGCTGGACCTGCCGGGCCGGGTGCACCGTCGGCTCCATTTGCGCCATCGGCGCCAGGCAGACCCGCGGGGCCCGTCGGACCGGGTGCGCCATCCATGCCGGGGGCACCGTCCGCGCCAGGCAGGCCGTCGGCCCCGGGTGCACCGTCGGCGCCGGGCGCACCGTCCATACCGGGTGCGCCGTCGGCGCCGGGCGGGCCAGTGGCGCCGTCGTTGCCGGGCAATCCCTGCGGGCCCATCGGACCGGCGTCACCTTGGGCACCGATCGGACCCACGTCGCCGGCCGGACCTGCCGGACCTGCCGGGCCAGGCGCACCGTCGGCTCCATTTGCGCCATCGGCGCCAGGCAGTCCCGCGGGGCCCGTCGGACCGGGTGCGCCGTCCATGCCGGGGGCACCGTCCGCGCCGGGCAGGCCAGAGGCCCCAGGTGCACCGTCCACACCGGGCGCACCGTCCACACCGGGCGGGCCAGCGGCGCCGTCGTTGCCGGGAAATCCCTGCGGGCCCATCGAACCGGGGTCACCTTGGGCACCGATCGGACCCACGTCGCCGGCTGGACCTGCCGGGCCTGCTGGGCCAGGCGCGCCGTCGGCTCCATTTGTACCGTCGCTGCCGGGAAGACCCTGCGGGCCTGTCGGTCCGGGGCCGCCGGGTGCACCGATCGGCCCGATGTCACCCTGCGGGCCGACGGGGCCGGCTGGGCCGGGTGCGCCGTCCGCGCCGTCGTTGCCGGGCAATCCCTGCGGGCCCATCGCACCGAGGTCACCTGTCGCGCCTTTCGCACCGGGCGGCCCCGTTATGCCTGTCGCGCCTGTCGCGCCTGTCGCGCCGGGCGGACCTGCGGGTCCCGGGGCACCGTCGGCACCAGCCGCGCCATCGATGCCGGCCACCCCCTGCGGACCCGTAGCGCCGGTCGCGCCGACCGGGCCGACCGGGCCCGCGGGGCCGGCGGGACCGGGCGGGCCTTCGACGACGACGCCCTCGATGGGCGGACCGACCCACGCGCCGCTCTGGTCGATGACCGTCTGCCCGCCGATGACGAGGTTGCGGGGCGCGAGGCTCTGTCCCGAGGTGAAGCCGCTCACGCCGAAGGGTTGCCGCGGCGAGGCCGCGTAGGTCTTGGCGACGACGCCGTTCTTCAGCGTGTGCACCTCCGTGCTGAACCACACGTCGAGCTGCATCAGGTTGGAGGGCAGCGGCCTGCTGCCGCCGATGAGCAGGTCGACCTCGCCCTTCACTGCCGCGGGCTCCGAGAGCTGCCCGCTGTCGGGACTCGACGGTGCGGAGGACGACGACGCGATGGTGATCAGCTCCTCCCACGGCACGCCGAACTCGTCGTAGATCGGTTCTCCGGCGGGGCCGTCGAACAGGCGCACGAGCACCTGGAAGGATGACTTGCTGGCCGCCGTGAACGGCAGATACTTGGTGCCGCTGTTGCGGTAAAGGCTGGTGTGAATGCGCAGCGGTGTCGGCGGATCGGCCAGCGGCAGCGGATTGCCGTCGGCCTGCGCCGACGCGCTCGCGCTGGCGCCACCTGCGACGCACGCCAGCGCGAGCGCTGCGACGGCGAGGGACGCGCGGCGGCGAAAGGCACGAGGAGCCGGGGCGATTGTCTTCGGGGGGATGCACATCTTGGGAGCTCCGTGGACCGGCAGGAGCCTGTCTGAGTCCCAAGAGACTACGCCGGGATCGCGGTCAAGGGGAACTGCCGCCCGAACGGCTGTCGCTCCCGCACCGATAGCAGACGACTCAAGCGACGAGCGGAAGCGTGCTCAGCACATGCCCCGGGAAAACCGCGCCCGCATCCCCTCCGAGCCACTCCTGGACCAGCGTGCCCAGCACGTCGCGCAGGTCGGTGGTCATCGGCAGTTCGCCGTTTTCACCCAGATCGACGGGATCCATGCTCGGATGCGCGGAAGCGAATCCGCCGGCCGCGCCGTTGCCGAAGACGAGCACCGGATTCACCGAACCGTGATCGGTGCCGCCGCTGCCATTCTCGTACACCGTGCGCCCGAACTCGCTCACGACGACGACGAGCGTGTCGCCGGCAAGTCCCACGGACGAGAGGTCCTGCCAGAACGCGTCCATCGCATCGCTGAGCTTCTGCATGCGCGTGGTGTGATAGCCATCCACTTCCTGGTCGGCGTGCGTGTCGAAGCCGCCCCACGGCAGGTGGAAGTAGCGCATGCCGATGTCGGCGTTGAGCAGTCGCGCGCTGAGCTTCAGGCTCGTGCTGAGGCTCGTGTTCGTGGGATAGGTGCCGACGTGCGGGAAGGGCGGCACCGTCGCGAAGACGTCGATGAGATCGAGGATGCCGGCGGACGAGGCGGCCATCGTCGCAAGCTGCGAGTCCGCGCCTGCGAGTCCCGACGCGATCGCCGAGTACGCCGCGCGGCGATTGCCCTTGTCGCCTGGGTGATGGGAGTCCGACGGAAAGGCGAAATCCGACAGCTTGTCGAAGTTGGGCACGAAGCTGCCCGAGCCGGTGAGCGCGAGCGTGAGCGTGTCGCTGACGGCGACGGCGTTGGGTGAGGCCGGCGCGCCGAGGCCCGCGAGGAAGCGGCCGAGCCAGCCGTCCGCCGCGGCGTCGCCGGGATCGCCCTTCTCCCAGACGCGCTGCGCGACCTCGTGCGAGAAACTCGGGTTCGCGTAGCTCACGCCCTGCGCGATGGCGAGGCGGCCCGCGTCGAAGTGGGACTTCAGCGCGGTCATGCCCGGGTTGAGTCCGATGCCACCGCCGAGCGGGAGCACGCCGGAGAGCGGCACGCCGAGCGTCGGGCGGAACTCGCTGGAGTAGGTGCCGCCGGCGAGGCCGTAGGGCACGACCATGTTGAGTCCGTCGTTGCCGCCGCGCAGGTCGATGAGCACGAGGTTGCGCGTGCCGGCGCCGGACGGCGCCATGACGGCGCGCAGCAGGCTCTGCGGAAGCAGCGCGAAGCCGGCCGGGACGAGCACGAAGTTCCTGAGGAAGTCGCGGCGTGAGATGGTCATGGTGGCGTCAGGCCAATTGGAAGTCGGGAGTGCCGAGCACGAGCGAGACCAGGCCGCGCAGCTTGCGGTCCACGAAGTCGTCATCGATGACGAGCGGCTGCGGCACGCCGCTGTCGTCGGCCAGCACGTAGGCGGCCAGCGCGGCGAGCGTCGCGGGCGAGGCGGTCGTATCGAGCTCGTCCAGCACGCGCTGCACCAGGCCCGCGGCGTCCAGCGTTGCCCAGTCCTTCTTCTTGCCCAGCAGCTTCGCCGGCTTGTACTGGACCGGATGATCCTTGTCGCGCGCGTCGGCGATCCATTCGCCGCGGGTGTTCCGCGCGAGCAGGCCCGAGGTGGAGACCCACTTCAGGCCTTCCTTCCAGCCGAAGACCGACGGCGGCGCGAAGAGCGACTGGCCGAGTTCCTCGAGCACGTCGCCGATCTCGTACGGGTAGCCCGAGTGCTGCTTGCCCTGCAGCAGGTGCACCGCGCCGACGAAGAACTCCACCGGACTCTTCACCAGCGCGCGCTGCGCGGTGACGGAGTAGAACGCGTCGTGCCGGAAGATGCCGTCGAGGACGGCGGCGATTTGGCCGCCGCTGGACGTGTAGAGCTGTTCAAGCTCGTCGCAGAGCGGATCATCGAGGGCGATCGGGTACGCGAAGAAGGACCACAGCTTCTGCGGGATGCGGCGCGCCGTGGCCGCATCGGCGGCGAGGATCGCGATGACGTCCGTGCCGTCCAGCGCGCCCGTCACGCCCTTGAAGGTCTTGCTGCCGGAGTCGTGCTTGTTGGCCTTGAACGTGAACTCATCGTGGCTCAGTGACCAGCCGGTGAAGGCACGCGCTACCTCGATGACCTCCTGTTCCGTGTAGTTGGGTTGCCCGTTCCTGTCGAGCACGCCGGTCGTGAACAGCTCCTGCAGCTCGCGCGCGTAGTTCTCGTTGATGCTGTTGGCGTAGTTGACCCTGTTGTCCAGCCAGATGAGCATCGCGGGGTCGCGGCTCACCGCGAGCAGCATGTCCTCGAAGGTGCCGAAGGCGTATGACTGCAGCGTGCCCATGTGCAGCGCCATGAGCTGCAGGTCGCCCACCTTCGCGATCGAGGTCGCGAAGTGGTTGTGCCAGAACAGCGTGAGCTTCTCGGTGAGCGGATGCTTGCTCTTCAGCATGCGCGCCACCCACCAGCTCTGCAGCCGCTGCAGGTTGTCCACCGACGTGGGCGGCTTGAACTTCGACTTCTCGGGCTTGAGCAGGGACGCCAGCGTCTTGTCCAAGCCAGCCTTCAGCGCCTTGTCGATTTCCTTGCGCGTGCCGCCGAACCCGGCGCGGCGGAGCAGGTGGGCCGCGTTCGCGGCGTTCCAGTCGACGGTCAAGACGGGGATCCTCAAAGGGTGAGGCGCACTGCACGGCGCGTGCCCGCGGCGGGAGGCGCGAGCGGCGAGCCGACTCTTTCGGCCGTCATGCCGGGCATCTCAAGCGGACAGCGGGCGCAGAGCGTCCGCGCGACCATACCCCGCCCCCGACGGTCCCGGCCAGCGTGCCGCAGCGCGTGCCCGTGCGGCCGCCTCAGGCCCAGTACCAGACCGCGACCCAGATCGCGGTGTCTTCCTTCGTGTGGCTGATGTTGATGAGGCGCTCAGGCCCCAGCTCGGTCGCGAAATCCGCCGCGTCCGCGCAGATGTCTCCCATGCTGCGCGCGTTGCTGCTGAAGATCTTCACTTGGACGGACATGGGGCGGCTCCGGGGAGTGAGTAGGACATCGCAGCGTAATCCACCACGAGCATCGGCCGACATGCGACAAGCGGGCTTCGGCCTCGAGGCTATTCTCGGCCCCCATGAACAGCTCCGAGCCCGCCGCGTCCACACTCATCACTGCAGGCTGGAATGCCGCCCTCTCCTGGCCCGCCTACCTCGAGTCCGTGCACGACAAGCGCGAGCTCTGGGAGGCCAACTGGCAGCGCGCGACGGTGCACGCCGACGAAGCCGCGCGCCTCGCTGCGCTCCCCGGCCCGCGCGAGGTGCTCGTGCTCACCGAGGACTGGTGCGGCGATGCGCTCCGCTCCGTGCCCTTCCTCGCACGCGCCGCGGAGGTCGCGCCGTCGCTCACGCTGCGATGCCTGCCATCGGACGATCACCCGGATCTGCTGAGCCGCTTCCTCACGCACGGCGGCCGCGCGATTCCCATCGCGATCGTGCGCGACGAACACGGCGAGTGTCTCGGCGCGTGGGGCCCGCGCCCCGCTCCGCTGCAGGCGCTGTTCCGGGCGCGTCGCGCGCTTCTCGGCGCACCGACGAAGGAGACACTCGGTGCTTTCTACGCGCCGGTCATGGCCTGGTATGCACAGGATGCCGGCCGCACAATCGTGCAGGAGCTGCTCATGCTGCTCGAACGCGGCGGCACACCGCGCTGAACGCGCGCCATGCCGCTTCCGCTGCGCCTCGCCGCGGATCTCTCGCGGCCCGCCTCAGATCCCGTCGATGATTCCGTGCAGTCTGGCGACGGCGGCCGGCGGGCGCTTGTCCGGCGCGGTGATCACGGCGAACTCGCTTGCGTTGGCGATGGCCATGTCGCGCGGCGCGGCGGCCACGGCGGGAAGCGCCCGGCGGATCAGCTCGCAGGCATTGCCGGCGTTCGCCGTGAGATTGGCGATGACCATCTGGATGTCCACGTCGGCGTGCGAGGTGTGCCAGCAGTCGTAGTCCGTGACCATGCAGATGAGCGCGTATTCGATGCCGGCTTCGCGCGCGAGCTTGGACTCCGGGATCGCCGACATGTTGATGAGGTGACAGCCCCACGAACGATACAGCTCGGACTCCGCGCGCGTGCTGAACAGCGGCCCTTCCATGCAGACCAGCGTGCCGCCGCGATGCGACTTGACGGGCATGCCCTTCAGCGCGTCGAACATCACGTCGCCCAGCTTGTTGGCGAACGGGTCCGCGAAGCCGACATGCCCGACGATGCCGTCGCCGAAGAACGTGTCGGGGCGATGCCGCGTGCGGTCCACCACCTGGTCCGGGATGACGAAGTCGCGCGGCGCGAGGTCCTCGCGCAGGCTGCCCACCGCGGAGAAGGACAGGATCTTCTGCACGCCGAGGCTCTTCAGCGCGGCGATGTTCGCGCGCGACGGCACCTCGGTGGGAAGCAGGCGGTGGCCGCGGCCGTGGCGCGGCAGGAAGGCGAGGCGCACGCCCGAGAGCGAGGCCACGGTGATCTCGTCAGACGGCGGGCCGAAACTCGTGTTCGGCTTGACGCGCTCGATGTCCGAGAGCCCTTCCATCTCGTAGAGACCGCTGCCGCCGATGACGCCGATGTGTACGGGTTGCATGGCGCGGGATCATGCCGGGCTTCCGCGCGGGCCGCAAGCACGAGGGCCCTGCCGGGGCGGCGGCGCGCTCAGTTTGCCGAGGATGGCCGCGTGGCGCGCGCCCGTCACGGACGGCACGTTGGAAGCTTCGCCGCGCAGCGTGGCGTCCGCGATGAGCGCGAAGGCCAGCGCCTCCATCGCCAGCACCGGGATGCCCAGCGCCTGTTCGCTGGTCCACACCTTCACGTCCGGCAGACGCTCGGCGAGACGCGCCATGAGACAGCGATTGAAGGCGCCACCGCCCGACACGACGAGGTCCGCGGGACGCGGCTGCACGAAGCGCTCGAGGGCGAGCACGACGCCTTCCACCGTGTAGGCCGCCAGCGTCGCGGCGACCTCGCTCGCGGGGCCGCGCGTCAGTCGCGCCGCATGCCGCGCGAGCCAGGCCTCGCCGTAACGCTCGCGTCCCGTCGAGCGCGGCGGCCGCTGCGCGAAGAAGTCGTCGTCGCGCACGAGCTGTTCCAGCCAGACCTCGTCGACGCGACCGGCGAGGCCCAGCGCGCCGTCGCGATCGAACAACTGGCTGCCGTGCGTGAGCTGCGCGATGGCCGCATCGAGCAGCATGTTGCCGGGGCCCGTGTCGAAGGCGACGGGATCGCCCTGCGGCGGCACGACGGTGATGTTCGCGATGCCGCCGAGATTGAGCGCGCCGCGCACGACGTCGTGGCGGCGTGCGCCGGCATCGGCACGCGCCCCGCCGCGATTCCGCAACAGCCGGGCGTTGGCCCAGGGCACGAGCGGCGCGCCGTGGCCGCCGGCCGCGCGATCCGCCGCGCGCATGTCCGACACGACGGTGCATCCCGTGAGCTCGGCGATGACGTCGCCATCGCCGAGCGCCAGCGTCGCGCCCCCGGCATCGTGATCGGCGGCGTGATCGGCGGCGTCGTGTTCGTGCACGCGCGGCGGCAGGTGCACGGCGGTGTGGCCCGGCGATCCGATGCCCGCGACCTCGTCCGCCGAGACGCCCGCCGCGGCAAGCGCAGCCTTCGCTGCGGCGGCGAAGCGACGGCCGAGCGCGACGTGCAGCAGGGCGAGCTCGGCCGCGCGCGCCTCGGGAAGCGCCAGCAGTCTGGCCCTGAATTCAGGCGGAAACCCGGCGTGCTCGTGGGACAGCACGATCACGTCCGGCGCCTCGCCGGCACCCGTCAGGCGCACGACCACGGCGTCGATGCCGTCGGCGGAGGTGCCCGACATCAGGCCGACGAGCACGCGCGACGCGTCGCGGTGGAGGCCGCGCTGCGCCGCGGGCGAGGCGGACGCGTCGGGCGAGGCGGGTGCGTCGGGCGAGGCGTCGTTCATCGCATGCGCGCTCCGCGACGGGCTCCGGAAAAGTCACAGGCACAAAAGGGCGCGGCGCGCGGATGTCGTGCTCCGACATCGCGCGCGCCGCGCTCGTACGACCCAGGGCTGGCGAAGCCGGCTCAGTTGTTGGGCAGGCGCAGCGTCGTCCCGGCCTTGATGCTCGCCGGATCCTGGATGCGCTCGCGATTGAGCTCGTAGATGGACTTCCACTTGGCCGAGTTGCCGAGCTTCGAGCGCGCGATGCTCGAGAGCGTGTCGCCCTTCTTGACCTCGTAGAGGCTGCCGCTGAGCGCCGCGACCTGCTTGGCCGGCGACTGCCGCGCGACATCCTTGGCATCCGCACCGGGCAGCGTGAGCTTGGTGCCGATCTTCAGGTTCTCGGCATCCACCTGCGGGTTCGCGGCCAGGATCGCGTCGATGTGCTCCTGGATGTTCGCGTCGCCGTAGGCGTGATGCGCGATCTTCCAGATGCTGTCACCGGACACGACCGTGTGAGTTGCCGGGCCGGAGGTCTTGCCCGCGGCCGGCTGTTCCGGGCCGATGATCGGCAGCGCAATCGGCGTGCCCGTGGCGGGCGCCGCACTCACGCTGCTCTCGAGCGGCACGGCGCCCGTGGGCGCCGGTGCGCCGGCGTCGACGACGAGGCCCGAGGCAGGCAGCGTGACCGGTGAGTTGCCCAGCTGCACGCCGCGCTCCTTCGCCTCGGCCGCCTTCAGCTCACGCATCTTCTCGATCTCGCTGAGCGGCGCGACGTTCGACTCGGCGCTCGCCACGGCGGGCTGCGCGCCCGTCATGCCGTCGAGTGAACCGGGAACGATGTTGGACACGCCGCCATCCGTCGCGGCCAGCACAGCACCCGGTTCGTCACCCGCCGCACCCCAGATCGTGATTCCGAGGATCGCAACGATCACCACAACGATTCCGAGCACGAGAACGCGCTCGACACTGCCCATGCCACTCACTTGATTCACCCTCCGTTTTTGTTCGCCAACCGGAAGCGATGGTAGGCAGCCCAAAACCCCGTTTCAATCGAAGCAAAAGACGAATCTCGCGGACTTCGACGCGGCGCGCGCGGGCTCGGACGGCGGCCGCCGCTCAGCGTTCGCCGGTGAGCAGTCGGCGCAGACGACGGCCGAGCAGCTTGGGCCACCACGTGCTGCGCCCGCCGAAGCGCGCGACGAGGCGGTCGCGCCGTGCCGGGTCCAGCGTGTCAGGCGCATAGCGCGCCCGGAACTTCAGCACCGCGTTGCGGTCGATGCGAGCCAGCAGCGGGAAGAGCGCCGGCGCCACCAGCTTCACGAGGCCGGAGCTGCCGCTGAGTCCCTGGCCGAGGTCGATGAGCCATGCTTCGCCGGTCGGGTCGATGAGCGCATTGAGTTTCTGGTGCAGGTCGAGGTGCACGAAGCGGCGCGCATGCAGCTCGGCGAGCACCCGGTCGAGCGAGTCGAGGCCGAGGCGCAGGCGCGCCGGCTCGAGCTGGCGCTTGATCGGCAGTCCGTCGATGCACTGGAGCACCAGCGCGTGGTCACCTTCGTGGCCGCGGTAGCGCGGGATGCCGCGCGCACCGAGCAGCAGCCGGTAGTGCCGGATCTCCCGACGCATGAGCCAGCGCGCCCACCAGCCCATGAGCAGCCCCTCGGGGCGCCACTCCTTGAGCACCACCGCGCCCTCGGGAAGGTCGATGCGGACCACGCGCGCCGCCCCGTCGCCCTCGTGCTTCAGCACCGTGGAGGGGAGGCTCCGGAGCGCCGCGACGGAGAGCGTCGCGCCGGCTGCCGAGGCCTCGCGGTCGGCACCTCCAGCGGACGTATCAGCTTGGCTTGACAAGGTTTGCGGCAATCCACGCGAAGTGGGTACTTGGCGCAATTAGCGCCGGAAAGCGGGGAATGAGCATGGTTGGTAAGGTTCGCGATCTATGGGCAAACAGGGCATCGTTTGGCGGTATTGGCGCAAGGTGTTGCGGGAATCCCGCAAGCGGGCGCTGGCCGCACTCGGCCATTGGCCGCTTGGCGGAGCCGTGTTGGCCTTGGTGGTCGCCATGGTAGCCATCGGCTTGATGCTCGCGTTTGGCGACTCCGCAGCGGCCGAGAGCCAGCTTCGCTACCTCGCATATACAGGCGCCGCCCTGTTCTTGGTCGCACTGGCCGCTTGGGTGGTCCAGGCGATTCGCGTCGTCGCTCTCAACGACGCAGGGCGAGCGAACCGCATCCGAGCCCTTGAAGGCAATCTTGAGGCAAGCCGTGTGACTCGCAACAAGCTGGCGATAGTTGCCGGGCTCAAGCGCGATGGAGCCTTGCTAATCATTGACCTGCCGCCGAACTTCCAGCCGTTCGCTCGTTTCGAGCCATGGGGCAAGCGCTACTCGGATTGGGTTGATCTGCTGCACCAAGACCTACCCTTAGCGTGTGGCCCCATGGAGGCCTATCGTGTCGGTCCGATCCTTGGGGTGAAGGATGAATTGCTAAGCACCGGCGATACCAAGAACCTATCCGCCGCCATCCTCCGAACGCTCGACAAGCTGGATGACATTCTTCGCGACATGAACCGCTCTCTATGATTTTACCCTTGACGCAAAGATAGTGATGACGCATGATCCGCAACCATGAATGCCAAGGGCAGCCGTACCAAGGTCGCGTCGGGCCAGTCCGAGATCATCGCGGCGATGCCGCTCACCTGCTCGGGCGAGACCATGGCCGTCGAGTTCTTCGAGCGCATCCGCTGGGCTGGTAGCCCGGCCTGCGTCCATTGCGGGAGCGTGTCGGTCTATCAGATGACCGACCGAGCGAGCGGCAAGCGCAATCGTCGCTTCCTCTGGCGCTGCAAGGACTGCAACAAGCAGTACAGCGTCCGGGTCGGAACCATCCTTGAGGACTCCCCGATCCCGCTGCGCCACTGGGCATATGCGTTCTGGGCCGCCTGCGCCGGGAAGAAGGGTGTGAGCGCCCTTGAGATTCAGCGCCAGACCGGGCTTACCTACAAGTCCGCGCTGTTCCTCATGCACCGCATCCGCTGGGCCATGTCCGACGACGCGGGACCGGCTCCGCGACTGCTCAAGGGCATCGTGGAGGCTGACGAGACCTTCGTGGGCGGTCGGCCTCGCCGCAAGCAGTATCACGCTGGCCCGGCCGATCCGACCAAGCTTGGCCGCGCGCACGACAAGGTGCCGGTCTTTGCCATGGTGGAGCGCGGTGGCGAGGTTCGGGCGTCACCCGTGGCGAACGTGACCGCGCAGACCTTGCGCGCGGAGCTTGAGGGCCACGTTGCCCCGTCGTCGCACATCATGACCGACGACTACCGCTCGTACCGGAAGGCCACGCGGGGCTTCGCCAAGCACTCCCGTGTCAACCATTCGATCCGCGAATACGCGCGCGGCGACGTTTGCACGAACACGGTCGAAGGCTTCTTCTCCCTGCTCAAGCGGAAGTTCTACGGCACTCACCACGCCGTCAGCCGGAAGCACCTTTGGCGCTACGTGGACGAAGCCGCCTTCCTCTATAACACGCGCGGGCTGGACGACGGGGAGCGCATCGCCATAGCCATCAAGAAGGGCGACGGGAAGCGGCTCACGCGCAAGCAGCAGACTGCGGCTTAAAGCTGGTCGCTGGCCTCCGCTTGAATCACAAGCAAGGCGTTGCGCTGCTCGACAAGGTAACTTTCGTATCCGACGCCGATTTTTCCGTCGGGCTCCGAGACCTCCATGAGGCAGGCATCAACGATCTTGAGCATGAGGTCCGGCGTCGCATCCTGATCGTGAATCGCGCTCGCGTCCGAGAACATCGTCTGTAGCTCGCCAGCTTCAAGCCATCCGAGGCCGCGGTAGTACACGACTGTCTCGTGTCTGATGAAACGATGCTCGCCCTGATTGAAGATGCACGCGCGCGACATGCCCTGTTGGTAGGACGTGAGGCTCACCACCAAAAGTGAAGGCGGAATGCCATGGGGCTCGGACAGCACGACCCAGAGGTGGGGCTTCCCGGAAGGGCTCTTTCGTTGACTAGTAAACGTCAGCCCGCGTCTTGGCCGCATAGGAGAGACTCTTCACCGATGTGTGTCGGCGAAGATACGCCGGAGTTCCTCCGTATCAAGCCTGATCGACTCGATTTCTGATTCACTGAGACCCACTATCCGCAGGAGATCCTCATGAAGGATCGGGAGGCTTCCGCCATCCGGGTCTTCCCACTCCGGGAGCGTGTGCGTGAGATCCCGTAGCTGCCATCGGCTGAGGTGTGCATATCTCGCGCACACCTCGTCGAGGACTCGCATGTCCCCCCGGGTCAGTTCGTGCGGGGCCAAGGGCCGATACACCTCGATGTCGTTCTCATCGACTTGGCGGATGTGGTCAGGCCAGTATTGAGGGGTCTTCTCTAGCCAGGCACGATCATCCTTGATGAGGCTGTAGACCGTACTTACGACAGGCCCGTGTGGCATCGATACATAGGCGTCGCCGATGATCGGCCAGTGGTGTCGGCTCAGGCTCTCGCGCTCCGCGAGATAGAGCAGCTTGATAACCGAGAGATAGTCACGCTTGCCACCAAGCTTCTGAAGCACGTAGCACGTCGCTTCCGTTGCTTTCCGCTCACTGAAGCGGAAATGGAGCCGTGGCCCGTCCGTCATGTAATTCGCTTTCTCTCGTGCGCCCCTTCGCCAGCCCGCCAAGGCTCTGGCGAAAGGACATAGGGGCGAAGGTGATACCTGTCAAGACGGGCCAGCGGCCCCCTTGACAGGTATGCGTCCTATCACCGATAGACCTGTACTTCAAGCGGCTCTAGCTGGCTCTAGCGGGTTGAGACATGCCAAAAAGCAAGTACGACGTGCCATCCTACTCTGTGTCCGTGAACCTGACCATGCGGCAGGGTCAGTCGGTTGTGGACCTGATCTTCGGCGGCCATTACGGCATCGATGAGCCGGAGGTCTGCCGCAACCTCATCGAGCTTGGCCTCGGCATCGCCGTGACCCGAGGACACCTCGCTCCGAAGTCCGAGCCGGTATGGGCGATCACCGTACCGACATCGATACCGCCTACCTCGGCCTCGTAGGTTTCCCCAGCGCCTTCCGGATGGCTTCCTCGTAGTCGCCGCCCTCAATGACCAGCCGGGACGTGTCCGGGCCGGTCTTGTCCGGCTCGCGGGGTTTGACGATGCGGGCGCGCGGTCCCGGCTTGCGAGCGGCGCGCTTTCGGGTAGCCTGTTTCCGGGTCATGCGCCGGTATTCTAGCATGGGCTCTTGGACGTTGAACCGACTGAAACGAGGCTGTTTTGCGCGAAGTACCTACTTCCGCAATCCACTAGTCTCGCGCGCTTGATCGCAAGCGCTCACAATTCGTGTGTCGGGACGCCACCGACCGGGCTGCCCGGGGGGCCGCGTGCCGCTCCGTCGTCCGCCCGTCGCCGCTTGAGTCCGAGCCTGCGCAGGTGGTCCCTGCGGATGGCGCTCCTCGCGACCCTGATCTCGAGCCTGAGCGCGTGCTCGGCCCTGGGCTTCGGCTCCGGCGGCGACCGGCTGCTGGTGCGATTGTACGACGGCCGCTCCAAGGTCCTGCTGCAACTCTCCAACGAGAGCAATCCCGACCTCGCCGACATCTACTCCACGGAGCAGCCCGACGCCTCCCTGAAGCTGGCCCCGGATGAGCTCCTCGATGAACTCATCGCGGACCTCGATACGCTGAACTTCCAGACGCTGTCGACGCCCGGCGCGCCCCCGGCCTCGGGTGTGCGCGGCTGGATCGAGGTGCGCAGGAACGGCTCCGGCCGCACCTTCGCGGTGCCCACGGTCGGACCGACAGCCGACCAGCTCAGCGCCTTCGTCTACATGAAGCTGACGGTGAATGAGTACTACAGCCACATCGGCTCGGCGCAGTTCATCGAGAATCCGGAGGGCGGCGCGCTCCTCAAGAAGCAGCAGCTCCGGGGCGCGCCGTGACGGCGGCGGAAGGCCGGCCGAAAGGTCCCTCGCAGGGCGAGGCCGTCCTCGCGGAGGGCGTCCGGGCTGCCGCCATCCTGCCGGTGCGCTACGCCTCGACGCGGCTGCCGGGCAAGCCGCTCCTCGCCCAGACCGGGCAGGCGCTCATCCGTCACGTCTGGGAACAGGTGCGCCGTGCGCGCAGGCTGCACCCGATCATCGTGGCCACCGACGACGAGCGCATCGCGGCCGTCGCGCGGGACTTCGGGGCCCAGGTCGAGCTGACCGACGCGTCCCACCCCTCCGGCAGCGACCGCGTGGCCGAGGTGGTCCGGCGCCTTCCCGCCGACGTCCGCCTGGTCCTCAACGTGCAGGGCGACGAGCCCGAGGTGAACCCCGACGATCTGGACCGCCTCGTCGAGCGCCTGGCCGCCACCGGCGAGGAGCTGGTGACGCTGGCCCGCCCGCTGGGCCCCGACGAGACCGACACCTACCGCGATCCGCACACCGTCAAGCTGGTCCGCGACGACGCCGGCCACGCCCTCTACTTCTCCCGCGCGCCCATTCCCCACGGCCTCGACGGCGCGGGGCCCCTGGCCCCGGGGGCGCTGGCTCATCTCGGCGTCTACGGCTGGCGGCGCGATGCGCTGCTGGCCTTCTCCGCTGCACCGCCCGCAGCGCTCGAGCGGGCCGAACGGCTCGAGCAGCTCCGGGCCCTGTCGCTGGGAATGCGCATCGGCGTCGTGCTCACGGACCATGCCTCTCTGGGAATCGACACGCCAGCGGACTACGCTCGCTTCGTGGAGCGGTTCCAGCGCCGCGAGCGCGACTCCAGCGGCTCCTCCCGAGCTCCAGGCAGCACCTCATGACCAAGCACATCTTCATCACCGGCGGCGTCGTGTCCTCGCTCGGCAAGGGCCTCACCGCCGCCAGCCTCGGCTGCATCCTCGAAAGCTGCGGACTCCGCGTCCGGATGCAGAAGTTCGACCCGTACATCAACGTGGACCCGGGCACGATGAACCCGTACCAGCACGGCGAGGTCTACGTGCTGGACGACGGCTCGGAGATGGACCTCGATCTGGGTCACTACGAGCGCTTCACGCACGCGCCGCTCACCGCCGACTGCAATTTCACCACCGGCAAGATCTACCAGTCCGTGATCCGCAAGGAGCGCGCGGGCGAGTACCTCGGCCAGACGGTGCAGGTCATCCCGCACATCACGGACGAGATCAAGGCCGCCATCGACCGCCTGTGCGCGCCGGACGTGGACGTGATCATCACCGAGATCGGCGGCACGGTCGGCGACATCGAGAGCCTGCCCTTCCTCGAGGCCATCCGCCAGTACAGCATCGAGCACCCGGCCGCCGAGTGCATGTACATCCACCTGACGCTGCTCGTCTACCTGGCGTCGAGCGGCGAGCTCAAGACCAAGCCCACGCAGCAGTCGGTCGGCAAGCTGCGCGAGATCGGCATCCAGCCGGACATCCTCGTGTGCCGCAGCACGCAGCCCATGACCGCGGAGATGCGCAAGAAAATCTCGATGTTCTGCAACGTGCGGCCCGAGGCCGTCATCGAGGAACAGGACGTCGAGCACAGCATCTACGAGCTGCCGCTCATGCTGAAGCGCGAGGGCATCCACCAGCTCGTGGCGCGCATCCTGGGCCTGAAGCTCCCGGAGCCCGACCTCTCCGCGTGGGAGCGCATCGTCGACGTCGTGATCCACGCCCGGCGCGAGATCGAGATCGCGGTCGTCGGCAAATACATCGAGCTGAACGACGCCTACAAGTCCATCTACGAGGCGATTTCGCACGCGGGCATCGAGAACAACGTGCGCGTGAAGCTGCGCAAGCTCTCCAGCGACAGTCTGACGCCCGAGAATCTCGAGGCCAGCCTGCGCGGCGTGCACGGCATCGTCGTGCCGGGCGGCTTCGGCGGGCGCGGCGTGGACGGCAAGATCCTCGCCGTGCAGTACGCCCGCGAGCGGCAGGTGCCCTACTTCGGCCTCTGCTACGGGCTGCACATGGCGGTCATCGAATTCGCGCGCAACGTGTGCGGCATCGCCGACGCCAACAGCACGGAGATCGACCCGGACACGGGCAATCCGGTCATCGCGCTCATCGACAGCCAGCAGCGCATCACCGACAAGGGCGGCACGATGCGCCTCGGCAGCCAGAGCTGCCGGCTCACCGCGGGCCGCGCGCGCGACGCCTACGGCAGCGACGACATCCGCGAGCGCCACCGCCACCGCTACGAGTTGAACAACGACTTCCGGGCGACGCTCGAGAAGCACGGCATGGCCTGCACGGGCCGCAACGGCAAGCTCGATCTCGTCGAGATCGTGGAGATCCCGGACCATCCCTGGTTCGTGGGCGTGCAGTACCACCCCGAGTTCCGCAGCAAGCCGACGCAGGCGCACCCGCTCTTCCGTGACTTCGTGAAGGCGGCGCTGGCGCGCTCGCTCACGGCTGCCGGCGGCGCCGTGCGCGGCGGGACGCCGGCCGCCATCGCCGGCAGCCACCACCACGAGGCCTGACAGCCATGCCCGAGCACGAGCACGAACACGCCCCCGGCGAGACCTGCGGCCACGACCACGGCCACGAGCACGAGGTCGCCGGAGCTCACGAGCACGGCCACGAGCATGAGCACGACACCGCGGCCGGCACGCGCACGATGCCCGAGCCGTCGCTGCAACTGCACGTTTTCCACCTGGCCTCGCAGGTGACCATGGCGCTGGGCGAGGTGGAGAACCCGCTCTCCGGCAAGCGCGAGAAGGACCTGCCCGCCGCGCGTTTCCTGATCGACCTGCTCGCGATGCTCGAGCAGAAGACTGCGGGCAATCGCACCGAGGAAGAGGACACCTACCTGCGCGGCGTGCTCACGAACCTGCGCATGGCCTACGTGGCCAAGAGCAAGTGAGGCCCGCGCGCGACGGCGCGCGAGCACACCTCCTCGCGCGCCGCGCCGACGCGCCGACGCCTGCCGCGCCGCCCGGCCCGGTCCTGCCGTGAGGCTCGGCTTCGACGTCAGCTCGTGTGTGAAGGCCGAACGCGGCGGCATTTCCAACTACGGCTGGTCGCTCGTGGCCGCCTGCGCGCGCGTGGCGCCGGAGCACGAGTACCGGCTCTTCGTGCGGCCGCATCGCTGGTTCCGTCGCGAGCTGGTCGCCGACATGCTGCCTGGCATCCGCCCGCGCCTGCTCGTCGACGCCTTCGCGGGCCGCGCGCTGGCCGGGCTGGACGTGCTGCACGGCATCGGCGTGCGCCTGCCGCCCCGCGGCTGCGCCCGCGTCGTGACGATGCACGACCTCAACGTGCTGGAGTTCCCCGAGCTGAGCACGCCCGAGTGGCGGGCCCGGCGCACGGCGCGCATCCGGCAGACGCTGGAGCGCGCGCACCTCGTCATCTCCTACAGCGAGCAGGGCGCGCGCGCACTCGGCGAACACCTGCAGTTTCCTCGCGACCGCGTGCGCGTCGTGCCCATCGGCATCGACACGGCGGTGCTGCGGCGGCCCGCGCCCGACGTGCTGCACGAGGTGCTCGCGCGCCACGGCGTGCAGGCGCGGCCCTACGTGCTGAATCTCGGCGCCGCGGGTCCGCGCAAAAATCAGCGCGGCCTGCTCGCGGCCTTCGCGCGCGCGGAGCTGCCGGCCGAGTGGGTGCTGCTGCTCGGCGGCCCGCGGGGTGCCGATGCCGACACGCTGCGCGCCGAGGCCCGCGCCTGCAAGCTTTCCGACGACCGTGTGCTGCTGCCGGGCCGCGTGTCGGAGGCCGACCTGCCCGTGCTGCTGGCCGGCGCCGCGATGTATTGCTGCTCGTCGCTGCACGAGGGCTTCGGCATCCCGGTGCTGGAGGCGCAGGCCTGCGGCGCGCCGGTGCTGTCCAGCAATCGCGGAGCGCTGCCCGAGACGGTCGGAGACTGCGGCCTGCTCTTCGACCCCGCCGACGAGGCCGCGTTCGCCGCGGCGCTGGCGCGGATGGCGCACGATCAGGCGCTGCGCGCGGATCTCGCGCGGCGTGGTCCCGTGCGTGTCGCGCAGCACTTCAGCTGGGACGCCATCGCGCGGGCCACGCTGGCCGTATACGCCGAGGCAGCCCGTCTCGCCGCCGGCTGAGTCGCCCGGCGCCGGACTGCCGGTGCTGCGCCCGCGCGTGGTAGCGTTCCGGGCATGCGCACCACCTCGCTCATCGCGTCGTTGATCCCGGCCTCCGCACTCCTGTTCCTCGCCGGCTGCGCCGCACCCGGCGATGTCGCGCCGCCCGCCGCGGCCGTGACGCCGTGCCCGAATCCGGGGCGCGCGGACCGCATCGTGACGCTGCAGCAGCGCGCGACGCAGGCGGCCATGCAGCAGCCGCCCGCGCCCCTCGTCTTCCTCGGCGACTCGATCACCGAGGCGTGGGAGACGGATGGCGCCGCGACCTGGGCGCGGCACTATGCGCCCCTCGGCGCGGTGGAGCTCGGCATCGGCGGCGACCAGACGCAGCACGTGCTGTGGCGGCTGCGCGAAGGCCACCTCGACGGCCTGAACCCGCGCGTGCTCGTGCTCATGATCGGCACCAACAACACGGGCGGCGGCATGCAGTCGCCTCAGGACATCCGTGACGGCGTGGCCGCCATCCTGGCCGAGGTGCACGCGCGCATGCCCGACACGCGCGTGCTGCTCCTCGCGATCTTCCCGCGCGGCAGGACGGCTTCCGACCCCGCCCGACTCAACAACGAGGCCGCCAACGTGCTGCTGGCCGCGCTCTGCGACGGCGACCGCGTGCGCTGGCTGGACATCGGTGCGGCCTTCACCGAGACCGACGGCGCCCTCGCCGCGGACGTGATGCCCGACGCGCTGCATCTCTCGGCCGCCGGCTACGAGCGCTGGGCCGCCGCCATGGCGCCCGCGCTGGCCGGCATGACGGACGCGTCCGCCTCGCGCTGAGGGCCCGACACCCGGCGCTTGACAAACATGGTATTCGCAATACCATGTTCAGCGCCATGCACCTGAAGCTGCAGACCGACTACGCCCTCCGCGTGCTGCTCTACCTCGGCTATGCCGGCGCGCCGGCGCCGGTCGACGCGATGGCCTCCGCCTTCGCCATCTCGCGCGAGCACCTCGTGAAGGTCGTGCAGGAGCTCGTCCGCGCCGGCTACGTGCGCACGCGCCCGGGCCGCGGCGGCGGCGTGGAACTGCTGGCCGCAGGCAAGGCGGCCACCGTCTCGAAGGTCGTCGCGCACTTCGAAGGCCGGCGCACCGTGCTGCCGTGCGTGCTGCAGCCCGAGAGCTGCGTGCTCGAACCGGGCTGCGACCTGCGCCGGCTGCTCATGTCTGCCGAGGACGCCTTCTACGGCGCGCTGGCCGGCACCACCATCGCCGACCTGTGCCGGCCTCGCGCCCCGCGCGGCGGACTCCGGAACCTCGCTCTCTCCACCAACCGCAAGGACGCCCCCGCAGCATGAACATCACCCTGCTCCGCTCGACCTTCGCCACGCTGCAACCCTCGGCCGACGCGCTCGCGCGCCGCTTCTACGCGCGGCTTTTCGCGACGTATCCGCAGGTGCGGCCGATGTTCAAGGACACGGACTTCAACGAGCAGCGTCGCAAGCTCATGGCGTCGGTGGCGGCCGTCGTTTCGCTGGCCGACAAGCCGGCCACCCTGTCGCCCGTGCTGGCGACGATGGGCCGGCAGCACGCCCAGCTCGGCGTGCAGCCGCGTCACTACGAGTACGTCGCGGCGTCGATGCTCGCCGCGATGGCGGATGAATGCGGCCCCGCGTGGACGCCGGAGATCTCGCAGACCTGGGACGAGGCGCTGCACTTCGTGGCGGGCCAGATGATCGCGGCCAGCGCAACCACCACGGCGGACATCGCGGCTCCGGGCGCCTGACCGCGCGCCTGACCGCCCAACCGACCGCGCACCCGTCTGCGCACCCGTCTGCGCGCCTATCCGTGAGTCCGTCCGTGGGCCCGTGCGTGAGCCTCGTCCGTGGGCCCGCGACGCGCCTCCAGGCATCGCTCACCTCATGCCGGCCGCCTGCCGATGAGGGCGGACATGAGAAGCTGCAGAGAACCCCTGCTCGTGCTCGCCTTCTTGGCGTGCAGTTCCGTGCTCGGCGCCCAGTCCGCCGCGCGCGCCACGCCCCGTGCCCTCGCTGCACCGCGCGGACAGCGCGAACTGCGCCCGGACATCCGGCGACAGCTCGCCGTGCTGCAAGCCGGCTCTCGCCTGCGCGTGAACGCCCGCACCGGTGCGCTGTCGCGGCTGCGCGGCCACTTCGCCTTCACCATGGCGGGCACCATGGCGGGCACCATGGCGGGCACCGACCTGCCGGCGCGCGGTGCGGACTTCGCGCGCCGCTTCGCGCCGCTCTTTGACGGTGACGCGGGCGCCACGTTCGGCGCCACCGAGATCGTCTCGCGCGACGCGTCGGGACGTCCGACCTGGGTGCGCGTGCCCCAGCTGGTGCAGGGCTTCCCGCTCGAAGGACACGCCCTGCTGCTGCGCCTCGACGGCGATCTGCCCGATGCCGCCGCGGGCGCGCTGCCCGCCGACGTCGTCGCGCTTCCGGATCACGTGCGCGAGGTGCACGGCGTGCTGCTGCCCGGCACGGCTGCGGTGACTCCGCCGTCGGTGGATGCCGAGGAGGCCCGACTCGCGGCACTCGCTCACCTGCAGCTCGACGACGGGGCACTCATGGCCGCGCCCGTCGTGGCAGGCCGTGCGCAGGTCGCGGCCGATGGCAGCGTGCGGCTCGTGCAGCGCGTGGAGCTGGTGACGCGCGCCGGCCTGCGCCCGCTGGCCGTGGACATCGACGCGCGTTCGGGCGCCGTGCTCGGCGTGAAGGACAACCGATCATCCGGCACGGGCCAGCTGGTGTGGGACGGCGCGGCGTTGCCGTTCCCCACCGGCAAGGGAAAGGGCAGCGCCTACACCTCGGTCGGCAACGCGATCTCCGGCAAGGAGAGCAACGCGAGCCTCGCGGAGCTCACGCTGGTGGACGTCAGCACGCCCGCCCTCGCGCTCGCCGGCACGCTGACGGGCCGTTACGCCACCGTGTTCGACCTCGACGCCGTGCTGTTCTCGCCGCCGCTCAGCTTCCCGTTCTCCGACACGAGCCACGCGACGATCGGCGGTTCGATCGCGGAGTACGAGGCCTTCGACCACGTGAACACCTACCAGTGGATCACGCGCATGGCGGCCTGGCTGGGCAAGGTGCAGGGCGAGCTCGCGTCCGACACCTGCATCCCCGTCGTCGTGAACTTCGACGACGGCGGCGACGGCTTCCTCAACGCCTTCTACTCGCCGCAGGATCTCGACGGCGGCCTCGGCGGCTTCTCTCCCGGCTACTTCGTCTTCGGCGACTTCGACTCGCAGACCGGCGACCCGGCCGACGACTTCTCGCGCGACCCGTCCGTCGTCTGCCACGAGTACACGCACGGCATGGTGGACAAGGCCGGCTTCACCTTCGGCAACGGCGCGATCGACACGCCGTCGCGCGCGGTCAACGAGGCCATCGCCGACTACGCCGCCGGCAGCTTCCTGAAGGACGCGCGCATCGGCCCGGTGCTGCTGGCGCACTCCGGCGCCGACCTCGCGCTGGAGGGCGACGCGCTGCGCCACCTCGACGCAACGCTCACGCTGCCCGACAACCTGCAGGACACGCTGGGCAACGGGGGACTTCCCGAGGAGCACGAGGCCGGCGAGATCTTCGGCGCCGCGCTCTGGAGCGCCCGCACCGCGCTGAAGGCCAAGGTCGCGGACGCGCTGATTCTCGATGGCCTGGGCGGCTGGCCTCAGAGCAACGACGAGGCCGGCTTTCCGACGGTCGACCTCGGCAATGCGAACGACGCCTATGCGACCTTCTATTTCGAGTGCTTCGAATCGATGATGGAAGACCTGCTCTCGCCCGACTCGGGCAAGGGAAGCACGAAGAACGCCGGCAAGCTGCTCGGCGCCTTCCTTCGCCACGGCATCACCGGCACTGCCGACGATTCGCGGCTCTACACCTTCGCGAACTCTGATGATCCGGCCGGCTTCGCGCTCGACTTCACGTCGGAGTTTCTCGGCGGCATCACCGAGCACCGCTTCGCGCTGGAGCTCGCGCCCGGCCAGTCCTTCACGCTCTCCATCAAGGGAGACAAGCAGGACGCGACGCAGGTGGACTTCGCCAGCGACGACGGCCCCGGCGACTTCACCTATCCGGAGGTCAAGAAGCAGGGCGCCAACGGCACGAGCGCGAGCCAGGCCAAGATCACCGTGAACAACGCGGGCGTCTACGTGATCACGGTGACCGACAGCGGGCTGACCGGCGGCCGCTACACGCTGAAGCTCAAGGTGAAGTAGTCCGCCCGCCGCGGCTGCAGGGCGCGGCGCACCGCGAGCGCTTCACTCGTCGGTCAGGCGGATGTCGAGCTCCCAGCGATTGCCGTTGAGCAGGCGGCCGATCTCGGTGAGCCGGCCGCGGAAGGGCTGCTTGCCGAGCTGATCCACGTGCACGATCACATTCTGGTCGGGCACCTGCTCGAGCGTAACCTCGAAACGGCCATCCGCATCGCAGTCCGCCTGATCCAGCATGTCCTGGTCGGCGGCCGGCGTGTCGCCGTCAAACACGAACTCCACGCGCGCGCGCGGCACGCCACGGCCCGCGACATCCTGGACGACGCCTGCCACGACGAAGGCTTCGCCCAGCGCCACCTCGAGGAAGGAGACGCCGCGCTCCAGAGGCACGAGCTTCGCCTCGCAGTCGCTCGCACTGACCACGATCCATCCGCCTTCGAAGGGGATCTCCGAGGCTTCCAGCTCGAACTCGCCCGACTCGCCGGTGATGTCGAAGTCGTTGGCGTCCAGGAAGGCCTCGAAACGGCTGCCGACGGTGATGGTCGCGCCGTCGATCGGTTCGCCGGTGCGACGATCCGTGACGCGGCCCTTCATCACCACGGCTCCCGACAGCGCGAAGTCCTGCGTCACGACGTCCGTGGGCGACGCGACCGGCTGCATGTCCAGCGGACCGACCAGGCTGGCCTGATAGTCGTCGGCGCGGCACCAGACGAGCATCCCCGTGAGCGGCAGATCTTCGATGGGAAGCACGTAGCGGCCGTCTTCGTCGGTCAGCTCGTCGACGCCGTCGTAGGACCAGGCCGCGAGCGTGGACGAGACGTGCACTTCCGCGCCGGCGATCGGGCGCAGCGTGAGCTTGTCCACCACGCGGCCGGTGAGCACCGGCGCGAAGCCGATGATCAGGTCGCGCTCCACGGGCGGCTCGCCCACCGCGTGTGCCGGCAGGTCCGACACGATCGCCGGAGCCAGCGAGCCTCCCTTGCCCTTGAGCTCGATGACATCCGTGCCGAAGCTCCAGCCCGCCGCAAGCGGCTCGTCGCTGCTCAGCTCGAAGGCGCCGTCGGCGTCGGTGTAGGCGATGTCGACGTCGGAGCCCTCAAGGTCCATGAGCTTCACGTCGCTCTCGAAGGGCACCGAGCCGCCGGCCCAGCGGACGTGGCCGCGCGCGACGACATGCGAACCGGCGGGCAGCGGCGCGCCCGCGGTGGCAGGCGTGACGGCGGTCGGCCGCGCGGCGGGCTGGGTCGACGGAGTGAGGGGCGTGACCGGCGGCAGCTCCGTCGCCCGGATATTCGGCGGTTGAGCGGGCTCGCCCGGCGCGGGCTTGGTGATCGTGTGGCCGCCTGTCGCCGTGTCGGGCGCGGTCGTCCCGCCGCCCAGCGTGATCCACGCCGCGATGCCGAGCACGCCCAAGACGATGAGCACCGCGACCCACAGGCCGCCCCGTCCCGATGATTCGCTCACGCCCTGCCCCCTCCCGTCGGTGGACTTCAGCCCGCGTATGCAGGCAGTCCGGTCACGTCTTCGCCCAGAACGAGCGTGTGGATGTCGTTCGTGCCCTCGTAGGTGTACACCGACTCGAGGTTGCACATGTGGCGCATGCACTGGTACTCGGCCGTGATGCCGTTGGCGCCAAGCATGTCACGCGCCATGCGCGCGATCTCGAGCGCGCGCGCGACGTTGTTGCGCTTGGCAAGGCTGACGTGCTGCGGCCGCATCTTGCCGGCTTCCTTCAACCGACCGAGCCGCCACGCGATGAGCTGGGCCGCCGTGATCTGCGTGACCATGTGCGCCAGCTTGGCCTGCACGAGCTGGAAGCCCGCCAGCGGCCGGCCGAACTGCTCGCGCCCCTTGGTGTACTGCAGCGCCTCGTCGTAGCAGGCCTGCGCCGCGCCGATGGCGCCCCACGCGATGCCGAAGCGCGCCTGGGTCAGGCACGACAGCGGCCCCTTGAGCCCCTTCACGCCGGGAAGCCGCGCACTGTCCGGCACGCGCACGTGATCGAGCACCAGCTCGGAGGTCACGCTCGCGCGCAGGCTGAACTTGCGCTTCTGCTCCGGCGCGGAGAAGCCCTTGGTGCCCTTTTCGACGAGGAAGCCCTGGATGCCGTCGTCGGTCTTGGCCCACACCAGCGCCACGTCCGCGACGGTGCCGTTGGTGATCCACATCTTGGCGCCGTTGATGACCCACTCGTTGCCATCCTTGACGGCGCGCGTGACCATGCCGCCCGGGTCGCTGCCGTGGTCCGGCTCCGTGAGGCCGAAGCAGCCGATCTTGCTGCCCTTCGCCATCTCGGGCAGCCAGCGGCGCTTCTGCTCCTCGGTGCCGTAGGTGAAGATCGGATACATCACGAGCGAGCCCTGCACCGACACGAACGAGCGCAGGCCCGAATCGCCGCGCTCGAGCTCCTGGCAGATGAGGCCGTAGGCCACGGAACCCATGCCCGCGCAGCCGTATTCCTCGGGAAGCGTCGGCCCGAGCAGGCCCAGCTCGCCCACCATCGCGACGAGATGCCGCGGAAACTCGGCCTTGTCGTACGCGTCGCCGATGATCGGCATGACGTGTTCGGTGACGAAGCTGCGCGTCGTGTCGCGCACCATGATTTCCTCCTCGGTGAGGAGTTCGTCGAGGTGCATGTAGTCGAGTCCGCGGTAGGCGCTCATGTCGGGCAGTCCTGCGCAAGTTGGGGGCGCCCGGTCCGGGGCGCGACGTGGAAGGCGCGGAGTCTAGCACCGGAGGCCTGCGGCGCTGCCCACCGGGCAGCTCGCTCAGGGCAGGTGCTGCTCGATCACGTGCTCCTCGCCGCTGGCGAGCCGGACCTGCAGCGTGGTCAGCTCGAGGGGCTTGATGACGACGCTATGCTCCCTGATCCCCTCGGGCCCCGGAGCAGACAGCTCCACCCGGATCTCGTACTCGCCCGGCAGGACATCGACCGTGATCGACCGGATGGCCGGCTCGCCGTCCGCGCGGTTCGGGTCGTCGTCGGATTCGCTGACGCGAGCGTTCGTGGGGCCGACCTTGACCCACACGGACTCGAACTCGGACAGGTCCCGATCCCAGCGCACCGTCACGCGCGCGGGCCGCGGCGCAACGAGCACCACGTCGCGAGCCACGCCGCGCGCGGGCACCGAAACGTCGAGCTCGCGCCCGAGGCCCACCCCGGACTTCACCGCGATCTCGGCATGCTCGTTTCCGGCCACACTCACGGCCTGCAGCACGTGCACGCCGGAGGGCAGGCCCGCGTAGCAGCTGATGTCTCCGCGGCGCGAGGTGGCCGTCAGAGCCCGGCCGTCGAACAGCAGGCCGGCTGCGGGGCAGGGCAGGCCGTCCTCGCCGATGAAGCGCACCTCGAGCCCGCCGAGGTCGGGCACGCGCACCACGAGCTCGCGCTCTTCGCCCGGTTCGAGCGCGAAAGGCTCTGTGTCGTACACCACGCCGCTCGGCAACATGGCGCGGATGACGCAGCGGGCTGAAGCCTTGAGCCGGACCTCGACGCTGGCATCGCCTTGGACAAAGCCGTAGGCCGGCGCGCGAGTCCGCGCGTCGAGCACGACGTCCTTCGTCACGGCGTCGAGGGCGTAGAAAATGCCCTCGAGCGGCTGGCCGTCGGCGTCGGCGAGACGGATGCGCAGCAGCGACGGCTCGGCCACGCGCAAATCCATGCTGCCGAGCTCGCCCCATGCGATGGAAGTCTCCGCGGAACCACCCGCGTCGGTGGTGGCCGTCCACTTGCCGTGCGGCAGGCCTGTCGCCAGGAAGCGGCCGTCGTCGCCGGCAAGGACCACGACGTGGTCAGGCTCGACGTACCACGGCCCCCAGGTATCGGGCCCGGGGCTCTGCCAGTTGAGTTGCACCACAACGCCCGACGGGCTGACGCCCTCCGGCAGGTGCACGCGCCCTGCGATCGCGCCGGTGGCCGGAGTGGGAAAGGTGAAGGTGCCGATCTTCGGGGTCATCCACAGTTCGAAGCCCCTCACCGGGACGTGGCCCGGCGCGCTGATGGAGACCATGTGCCGTGTCGAGTACACGTCGTGCAGGTGCAGCCTGCCGTCGGTGTCGGTCCAGCCCGAGAGCACGGCGCGCGGGTAGCCCCAGTCCATCTCCAGCGTGAGTCGGGCTCCCGGCACGGCGGTGCGGATGCCGTCGCTCACCCACGCGTGCAGCGTGTAACCGGCCGGCAGGTCCACGTGCTGCAACGCGCCATGCTTCTCAAGTGCGGGGAACCTGAACACGCGCGTGCCGCCGCCCACGGCCTGCACCTGCACCGCGGTTTCCGCGCCCACGATGCCGACCACCAGCAGGCAGGCCGCCGGGTCGATATCGCCAGGTGTCCCCTGAATGCCGAAGGCGCTCGCCGCGTGGAGCGCCGCCGGGCCGACCAGCACGACGGTGGGGCTCACGGCCGCACCTTCATCGGACGGGCCGAAGAGCATGGCCTGCCCGGCGAGCGCCTGCAGCGCCTGCCCGCTGTCCTTGTCACGCACCACGAGCAGCAGGCCAGCCGGCGGCGCGAACTGAAGGGTCAGGTCGCCGGAGTCCGGTTCGATGTATGAATACACGACCGGTGCGTGACCGGCCGCAAGAGCGCTCACCTGAAGTCTCGCCGCGCCCCTTCTTTCGCGAGGCACGTCGAAGGTGAAGCGACCGTTGCCATCCGTCAGCATCTCGTTCGCGCCGACCGGATCCGGAATCGACCCATCCGGCCCGGAGAGCAGCCAGTCGTGGTCCACGAAACCCGTGGCGTCGTCGAGTGCACCGAGGCGCACGTGAACTCCGGCCATCGCAGCGCCGTCGGGGCCGACCACGCTGCCCGCGAGGCGCCACGAGTCGCGCGTGCCGACAAGCAGCACTTGCTCAACCCCGGAGGCGGTGCGCACGCCGTCGCGCACGTCCACGCGGAGCGCGACGCCCTGCGCCGTGACGGCCTCGCACTTCGGCTTGCCGGGCGGCAGCCCCTCCAGCGTGAAGCTTCCGTCGGCTCCGGTGCGCGCCTGCAGGTGCGAGGCCAGCCCGCTTCCGGAAAAGCGGCGCACCGCATCAGGCTGCTTGTCCCGTGCCGGCGCGATGAAGCGCGTCAGCACCGTGGCGCCGGCGAGACCCGCGCCGTTCTCGTCCACCAGCCGACCCTTCACCTCGAACGCCGGCTCGAGGCGAATCTCGCCGACGTCGGCCTCTCCCTGCCACAGCGAGGCAAAGCGTGCGGTGGCGCCGTGGCCGCGCGCGGCGACGAACACCTGCGGGTGAAAAGCCAGGCTCCTCTGCGGCAGCAGGAAACTCCAGTCGGCCAGGCGGTCACTGTTGCGCAGCGCGCTTTCGCCCCGTAACTGATAGGAAGCGTAGGCATCACTCACGAGCGGGTGGCGCGCCAGCAGCACGAAGCGGCCGTCGCTCCCGGTGCGCGTCCGCACCAGGGACTCGATCAAGCGCAGGTGATCCGCCGCATCGCCCCTCGTCCACTGCCTGCGCACGACAAGCTGCTCAAAGCCCGGGACGAAAGCGACCTCCGCGCCAGCCACCGGCTCGCCCGCCGCCGACACCACGCGCCCCGTGACGCGCCAGTCGACAAGCCCCTCCGGCCGCTGCGCGACTCCGTCCAGCGCGCGCGGCCCCTCGCCCGGTGCGGCCACCAGCGGCACGGGCGCGTCCGGGGCGCCGTGCGCGTGTTGCGCGGGCGCGCCGGCCGCGAGCACGGGCAGCACGAGGAACGACGCGATCGCCAGTCGCACCACGCTGCGTTGCCTGCCCATGCCCTTGTCCCTCCCGAAGCTGCTCGCCGACGTCGACGTTGTACTCCGGGCCGTGCCCGAAAGGCTCAGGATCCTCAGGACGAAGGGCAGTGCGCGCGCGCCCTGCGCGGGCGAAGGCCACGAGTGAGTGGGCTGGCGATTCGCGCGAACCCGGGCGACTTGCGACCCGGTCTATAGGCGGATCGAACAAACTCGCGCACGGTGATCACGGCACTCGTGACGCCAAACGTGTTCATCACGAACAAGGGTCCGTTCCTCCCCTGGCCCCGAGGCACCGTCAAGGATCAGGCCTTCCTGCTTGGAGTGCAGGCTTCGCTCCCGCTGGACTGGGACTCGCGCCGCTTTGTCGAGATCAAGCTCAACTACTTCATCTTCAATCCGATGCCCGTGCCGCGGCCTGACCCGCGCGATCCAGATGCCGCGCGCGTGGTGGCCCTCAACGCCAAGCCGGCCTGCCCCGACGATCGATTCGCGTCGTGGGCCGAGTAGGTCTGCGTCGCCTGCGGTCCGCTCGCTCCAGACACGCAGGCAGACCACATCCATGAACTCGACGCCGTCGTCGCGCACCTCTACGGCCTGAGCGAGCCGCAGCTTATCCACCTCTTCGAGACCTTCCATGAAGGCTGGGACCATTAGGCCCGACTGCGCGCGACACTGAAGTACGTCCGCGACTGGAAGCGTCGCACTGGCTGACCATCAAGCGCACCGCGTGCGAGGCCACGAACGAACTAGCGCCTTTCAGCCTCAGAGAGTGCCGCCAAGCGCATCGCTATCGCCTTGGCTGCGGTCTTCTTCGCGGTAGGGTCAACATGAACCGGCCAGCCACGGATGGCCGCATGCCGCGTGGGCGGCTCATCCGGTTCGACGCGCAGGGCGACGCTCGCAATGCTGGATGGTCGCGTCGTTGCGCGACCGATGATGGGGAAGCCGCGCACAGGCGCTACTTCGCGATCACCGAGGTCCCAGATCTCCAAGATGTGCATTTCTTCGGTGCGAAACACGGACGTCTCGTTGTCCTTGCCGTCCGGCATGAAAGCTCGATAGGTCGCATGAGCAGGTTCCCCGCTCAGCTGATTGCTTTGGAACACGTACCGAGTGAGCTGCTCGTCACCCGCGATGTCAGGACAATCAGGCATCCAGCCGTTCCAAAAGTGCGGCAATAGCTGTCGGGACGCCGTCCCGATACTGAGAGATGCCGTGCAGACTCTCGTCGCCGATCAGGCTTGCAAAACCGAGCGTGCCATCCCTGCCAACGGAAACGGCCACGGTTCTTCGAGGACCGAGATGCCAATCAAAGCAGATCTCGCCGTCGGTCTCGACGGCAACACTGGGCATCGGTATCGAACTTGAAAGCGCATTCAGGAACCGCCGCGCGTAGATGAAGGAGCCTGGCTGCACTCGGGCGGATCCAAGCGCATCCCAATTGTCATGCTGAGCCGCCGCAGCCGCCGCCACGAACCGTGTGAATACTACTCTGCGATTCACATCACCCACGGAGACGCTTCTGCCTGGGTCGATCGCGGAGTCCATCGGATCCCAAACCCCGGCACCTTCATCGTAGATCGCGTAGGAGACTGTGCCGTCAGGTGCGGCGGGAGCGACGGCTGGGCAAGCGAGCATCATCAGTCAAAGTCTCGCAGGCATCGGTCAGTGACCATGCTGAAGAAGATGAGGTTCTTGAATTCACGAAGCGTTGCGAAGGCGGTTGGAAGCTGCGCGTCGACAATCGGACCGTCCTTGAAGGCGTCCACGTCGAGAATCACGGAGATGCCTTCTGCACCGCGCTCCAACACCTGGACGATGTGCGCTGCGACCCCCCGTGCAGGATCAGGGATCGTGAGTTGACTTGAAAAACCACTCACATGCTGCGGCAATTCGGGAGGAATGCTGGGAGATGCAACGAAAAAGTCCTCAAAATGAACGTCTGAAACAGGCATGCGGATTCTATTGATCGTGCGAACCGCCACCCGCGTCACGCTCACCGGCCGGGCCACCGTCGAATAGAGTTTCCATAGTTCCGTGGCCAAGGGGAACAGCTCATCCCAGCTCGAATAGGGCTGGAGCTTGTTGAGCGTGAAGCCATCGGCGCGAAACTGTGCGAACGTCTTCCCGTCCTCGCTGACGAATACGTGACCGAGGACGCCCAGATCCTCCAACACGGGCGCCTTCGCCTTCGCGTCCGAGATGTTGATCTGCGCCTCGATCCGTCGCTGCTCGTGATGCCTCGGAAACCGGGAGATGACGCTAGGGCGGCATGCAAGAAATTCGGCGACATCCAGATCCGGGCGTGCCTTGACACGGTAGTCGATCAGCGCCTCAACGACGGGTGCGCGTGAAAGGTGTCGGATCGTTGGCATGGGGGGATGATAACGATGGCTGCGAGCGAACGATGGACCTTCCTTGACGCGGCCAGGCTGTCGGGAAGCCCAAGCACTGGCGCAGCGTTGACCGATTCGCAATTCCTTCGACGCCGGGCGCGGCGGCTTGGCGGGAACCCGCGCGCTAGTCCTGCGGAGTTGCCTGCTTCGGGTGCACCTGCTGCCCGGCGCCGAGCCGCGCCCGGAGGCCTCGCAGCGTCCAGGCAAGCCGGAGGATTCACGCCATCGAGACCTTTCACGAAAGCCGTGATTCTGAAGCGAGACTGTGCTCCTTGGCGCCGGATCGGATCGCGGAGCGATTGAACTCGCGGAAACCACCTCTGCCCCAGTTGCCTGCGTTGCCCAGATCTCGTTCACGCGCAGTGACTGAAGGGGCCCGCGAAGCGGCCGCATGGCGCGCGCTCAACGCCATCGATGCCCCGTGGTCGAGGCGGGAAGAGCGGCTCCTGCGCATCGTGTTCGACACCCCGGTCGCCGATCCCATCGAGCGCTCACGCCTACTCATCACGGAAGTCGTCCGGATCCGCGCCGAACCATTCAAGCCGCCGGTTCCCCTACCTCCCATCAACCCCGAGAATGTGCACCTCGTGCCTGGATGGGTGTTGAGTCCGAGTCACCCTCGACCCATTGAAACCTGCGCCGGCCCCCCTCTGTCTCACCACGCGTCGAACAGCGCATGGTTGGCCACCGGATCCCGGGTGCGCAGCAGCGCCAGCGTCAGCAGGCGCTCGCAATGGAGCACCGCGATCTGCCGGTCGAGCTGGCGGGCTGACCAATGCTGGCCGGCGGCCTCGATCATGTGCCATTTGCGAGCCGCAGGGTTCTCGACCTTCAGCAGCAGCCTGTCGTGGATCCAGCTCAATTCTCCACCTCCCATGTGGCGGATCGTGCCCTCGCCCGATTCGAGACGCAGCGCGTCTCGTTTCCCCTCGGTGGATGCGAGACGCGCTGCGTCGCGAATCGGGCACGTGCAGGACTGTGACTTCCCCGCGCTGAATCTGACCCGCAACGCGGCCTGATTCCTGCCGCCTCAGTACGTGTCGAACAGCGCCTGGATGGCGCGCGGGTCCGTGGTCGTGCGCAGCGCGAGGGCCAGCAGGATGCGGGCCTTCTGCGGGTTGAGGACGCCGGCGGCCACGAAACCCTGCGCGTCGTCGTCCACCTCGGCGTTGCGGAGCACGGCGCCGCCGTCGGCGCGCGTGCTGCGGACCACCGGCACGCCGCGCTTCGACGCGCGGGCCAAGGCCGCGAGCGCCGTCTGGCTCGCGTTGCCGTCGCCCACGCCGGCCAGCACGAGGCCGCGCGCGCCGGCCTGCACCGTGAGGTCGATGAGTTCGCCGCACATGTTGGCGTGCGCGTAGATGATCTCGACGCGCGGCAGCGGCGTGGTCAGCACGGCGAGCGCCGCGTCATCGAGCAGGCGCCGGTGCGCCGGCGCGCGGAAGAACTGCATGCTCCCGTAATGCAGCGAGCCGATCGGGCCGCCGAGCATGGACTCGAAGGCCTGCACCGAGAGCGTCTGCGTCTTGGTGACCTCGCGCGCGCCGTGGATCACGTCGTTGGCCACGACCAGCGCGCCGTGCCGGGCGGCCGCGGGATTTGCAGCCACGGCCACCGCGTTGAACAGGTTGAGCGGCCCGTCCGCCGAGAGCGCGTTGGCCGGCCGGATGGCGCCGGTGAGCACCAGCGGCTTGTCCGTCGGCAGGACGAGGTTGAGGAAGTAGGCCGTCTCCTCGAGCGTGTCGGTGCCGTGCGTGACGACGATGCCGTCCACCTCCGGCTCCGCGAGCAGCGCGCGGATGCGCCGCGCGAGCGCAATCCAGAGCGCGTCGTCCATGTCCTGGCTGCCGATGGATGCGACCTGCTCGGCGCGCACATGGGCCAGCTCGCGGAGCTGCGGCACCGCCTGCAGCAGCGACTCCACGGGCAGCGCGCCCGACGTGTAGCTGCTGCTGTCGCTGGGCGACGCCGACACGCCGGCAATGGTGCCGCCGGTGGCCAGGATGACGACATGCGGCAGCGGCGCCGTGGCTGCGGCCGTCATGGGTGAAAAGCCGCCGCCATGTGAGGCACGAGGGACATCGCGGCGAATGTAGCGGCGCGCGGCGCGCAGCGCCACGGGCTGGCGCAGGCCCGGCGTCGCACCGATGATCTGCGGCCGATGTCCGCTCCCACGCCTACTCCCGCGCCGACGCGCGCGTCAGCGCGCACGACCATCAGACGCAAGCCCGGATTCGCCGACGGCCTGGCGGGCGCCCTGACCGGTGCGCGGCTCGTCGGCCACCACCCGCGCCTGTGGGTCTGGATCGTCGTGCCGCTGCTCATCAACACCGTGACCTTCGGCCTGCTCTTCCTGCTGGGCTGGAATGTCGCCCAGGGGATGCAGGCCAACCTCGCGGAGGCGTCCTGGGGCTGGTTCGACGGCATGCGCTCCTTTCTTGCGCCGGTGGTCGGCGTGCTGCTGACCGTGGTCTCCTTCCTCGCGGCGCTGCTCGTGACGCTGCTGGCGTCCAGCGTCATCAACGCCCCGTTCTACGAGCTGCTCTCGGAGCAGGTGCAGCGGCTCGTGGAGCGCCGCGCGGAGGAGGCGCGGCCGTGGTCGGCGGTGCTCGGCGATGCGTGGGCCGCCCTGGGTGCGGCGCTGTCGCTGGCCGCCATGCAGGCTTGCATCCTGTCGCTGCTGTTCCTGCTCAGCTTCACGGCGATCGGCGCGCCGCTGTTCATGCTGGCCGGGTTCTTCTTCACGGGATTCGGGCTCGCGGACATCACGCTGGCCCGGCAGCGGCTGGGTGCGCCGGCCCGGCGACTCTGGGCGCGCCGGCATCCGGGGCTTCTCCTCGGCCTGGGGATACCGGTCAGCCTGCTGCCGCCCCTGGCGCCCTTCGCGGTGGTCGGCGCGACCCTCCTCTGCCTGCGTGCCGAACTCGCGGACCGGCGCTAGAACGCGGCCCATGATCACCCTCCGCCGCTCCTCCGACCGAGGGCACGCCAACCATGGCTGGCTGCTCTCGCACCACAGCTTCTCCTTCGCGGATTACCACGATCCGCAGCACATGGGCTTCCGCTCGCTGCGCGTGATCAACGAAGACTTCGTGCAGCCGGCGCAGGGCTTCGGCACGCACCCGCACCGTGACATGGAGATCCTGACCTGGGTGCTGGAGGGCGAGTTGGCCCACAAGGACTCCATGGGCACCGGCGCGGTCATCCGGCCCGGCGAAATCCAGCGCATGAGCGCCGGCACGGGCGTGCTGCACAGCGAGGTGAACCCGAGCGCCGAACACCCCGTGCACCTGCTCCAGATCTGGATCGTGCCGGAGCGTCGCGGCCTGCCTCCCGGCTACGAGCAGCGCCTCTTCCCCGTGGCCGCACGGCGGGGCCGGCTCTGCACGTTGGCCGCGCGCGACGGCCGCGACGGCGCGGTGACCATCCACCAGGACGCCACGCTGGCCACCGCCCTGCTCGGCCCCGGCGAATCCGTCACGCACGAGCTGGCGCCCGGCCGGGCCGCGTGGCTGCAAGTGGCGCGCGGCAGCGTGATCCTGCGCTGCGAAGCCGGCAATCCCGGCGCGACCTCAACCGTCACGCTGCAAGCCGGCGATGGCGCAGCCGCGGAAGCCGAAGCTCGCCTGCACATCACCGCCGCCGCCGCCCCTGCCCCTGCCTCAGGCTCAGGCTCTGGCTCCGGCTCCGGCTCTGGCTCTGGCTCTGGCTCTGGCTCTGGCTCTGCGAACACGGAACCCGCCGAGATCCTGCTCTTCGACCTGGCCTGAACACGCCGGCACGCTGCATTCCGGCGGCCAGCGCCCGCCGCGCGGCTTCCTGCGCGCCGCTCGCAGGTTTCGGCGCGCCGCTGGCGGGTTTCGACTCGCGGCCAGCGGCCAGCACTCTCGCCGGGGACGATTTCCTGCCGGGATCGGACCTCTCGCCGGGGCGCCAGGCGACCCGTGTGATGTAGAGGCACTGCCTCAACATCACACGGCGGCGCGGATCGCCCTCGCCATGAGCCGCCGCGACGCGACGCCGAGCCGCGGCGACGCACCACACAGGAATTTCCGCCGGCCGGGATGTCACGTGGCGGGGTCGAGGCCGTCGGCACGAGCATGCGAAGAGGCATCGGATACGCCACGGACCCGTCCGCCTACGACGAGGAGCAACCGGTTCTGCTCGGCGGCCTGGAGCAGCTCTCGCTCCTGGCGGTCGCGCGGCTCGGCCCCCGGAGCTACGGCGTCTTCCTCTGTCATGAGATCCGCAAGCGCACGGGGCGTGAGTTGCTTTACGCCTCGGTCTACAAGGCCCTCAAGCGGCTCGAGCTGCGGGGCTACGTCGTTGGCTCGGTGCTCGCCGGTGCCGGTTCGACTGGCCCGCATCCGCGCCGCTTCTTCGAGTTGACGGGCGTCGGACACCGCGCGCTCAGGATTTCGCTGTCGGCGGCAGACGCCATGCGCGCCGGCCTGAATGGGCTCGACCACCCGGCAGCGGCGCGGGATCGCCTGCAGTAGGCTGACCCGGCACACTGGCGGACCCCTGCGACACGGCAGCGGCGCTCGCGTCTGTCACCTTTTTTGCTACACACAAGCTGATGAATGCTCCCGATCCACGCCCCTTGCTCGTCACATCGGCGCTGCCGTACGCGAACGGCCCGCTGCACTTCGGCCACATCGCCGGTGCCTACCTGCCCGCCGACATCTTCGCGCGATACCACCGCCTCGCTGGCAGCGACGTCGTCTACGTGTGCGGCACGGACGAGCACGGCGTCGCCATCACGCTCAACGCCGAGAAGGAAGGCCAGAGCTACCAGGCCTACGTGGATCACTGGCACGGCGAGATCGAGGCGCTCTTCGATCGCTTCGACATCCGCTTCGACCACTTCTCGCGCACCACCAACCGCGAGCCGCACTATCCGCTGAGCCAGGAGTTCTTCCTGCGTCTGCTGCGAGCCGGCCTGCTCGTGCGCCGTGACGTGCAGCAACTCTGGTCGCAGAAAACCGGCCGCTTCCTCGCGGACCGCTACGTGCGCGGCCGCTGCTACCTTTGCGGCCACGACCCCGCGCGCGGCGACGAATGCCCCAAGTGCGGCGCATGGCTCGACGCCACGAAGCTCATCGCCCCCGTTTCGACCCTCGACCCGACCGACGCCCTGCAGCTGAAGACCGCCTGGCAGTTCGAGCTGGACCTCGCACCTATCTCTGGCGACAGCACCCGGCTTGCCGAAGCCTACGGGCCGGGCTTCGTGCGCTACCTGCAGGCGATGCGCACCCGCCTCAAGCCGAACGTGCGCGCCATGATGTTCGACAAGCTCATCGACGGCGAGAAGCTGCATGGTCGGCCGATCTCGCGCGACCTGCCGTGGGGCGTGCCGCTCCCCGAGAAGGGCCTGGACGGCAAGTCGCTCGGCGACGTGTCGGGCAAGGTGCTCTACGTCTGGTTCGATGCGCCGATCGGCTACATCTCGGCCACCATCGAGTGGGCCGCCGGCCGCGCGGCACGCGGTGACCAGCGCAGCGAGGCCTCCGGCGGCGGCTCCGCCCAGGCGGACGACTGGCGCCGCTACTGGATCGGCCCGAGCGTCAGCGCATCGGCCAGCGCCAGCGCCGGCCCTCGGCTGGTGCACTTCATCGGCAAGGACAACATTCCCTTCCATGGCATCGTGTTCCCCGCGATGCTCGCCGGCCAGGGCGAGGCCGGCGCCGACGAAAAGCTTCCCAAGGGCAGCTTCGCCCCGGGCCGCCCGCTGTACGGGCCGCGCAAGGGCGAGGCCTGGGTGCTGCCCGAGGACGTGCCCGCCAACGAGTTCTACAACCTCGAGGGCCGCAAGTTCTCAACCAGCGACCAATGGACGCTCGACAACGCGCGCATGTTCGAGCTCTTCAGCGCGGATGCGCTGCGCTGGTACCTCTGCGTGTCGATGCCCGAGGTCGGCGACAGCCAGTTCACGTTCAACGCGCTGCAGAATGCCGTCAATGCCGACCTGTGCGACACGCTCGGCAACTACTGCGCGCGCGTGCTGAAGTTCGCCGCAGCGCACCTTGGCGGCAAGGTGCCCCCCGCTCCGACGCGCGGCGACTCGGGCGCCGCCGGCCTCTCCGGCGGCACCTCGGAGAGCCTGCACGCGACGCATGAGCGCTGCGACGCCGCGCTGCGCGAGGTCGGCGCCGCGCTGGCCGCCTGCGAGTTCCGTCGCGCCGCCGCCGGCGTGACCGACTTCGGCCGCTGGGCCAACAAGCTCTTCGACGAGCACGCGCCGTGGAAAACGCGCAAGTCCGACCTGGACCTCTGCGGCCGCCAGATCCACGAGCACCTGCAGGTGGTGGCCGCGCTGTCCGTGCTGCTGGCTCCGTTCACGCCGAGCGCCGCCGCGCACCTGCGCACGATGCTCGCGCTGCCCGAAGCCAGCGTCCGCTGGGAAGCGCCGGTGCTTCCCGCCGGCCACGTGCTCGGCACGCCGGGCATTCTCTTCGCGAAGATCGAGGACGCGGTCATCGCCGCCGAACGCCAGCGCCTGCATTCGGCACACGCCGCCACCTGACGCCGGCACGCCGCGCCGCCACCTGACGCCGCCACGTGACGCCGCCACGTCGCGCCGGCACCTGACGCCGGCACATCGCACCGCCACCTGACGCCGCCGGGTTCGCCCGGCGCGAGAGCGAGGCTCAGCCGCGCTTCAACGATCCTCCGCCTTCAGGCCCATCCCGCTCCGATCCGGGAAGGCCGGCACCGGCGGCGCGACGAACGGACGATCGCGCAGCGCGTCGACCATGACCTCGATGGCCTTGTCGAGCTGCGGGTCGCCGCCCGTCACCATGAGCGCCGGGTCGTCGATGACCTCGATGTCCGGGTCCACGCCGTGGCCCTCGACACCCCACGTGCCGTCGTTCTCGTAGAAGGCGAAGTTCGGGACGGAGACCGACGCGCCGTCGAGGAAGTCCGGCAGGTCGCCGATGCCCACGAGCCCGCCCCACGTGCGCACGCCGATCAGCGGGCCGAGCTTCGCCTGCCGGAAGTAGTACGGGAAGGCGTCGCCGCCCGAGCCTGCACGCTGATTGATGAGCATGCATTGCGGCCCCTGCCGGCTGTCCGGCGGCCACACGATCGACTTGCTGCCGCGCACGGCCCACATGTTGGTGGGCGGCCGGTTCAGCAGCTCGATGAAGCGCGTCGGGATCTGCCCGCCGCCGTTCCAGCGCTCGTCCACGATGAGCGCCGGCATCGCGATCTGGCCGAAGAACTGGCGGAAGAGATTGTCCTGCCCGTTCACGCCGGTGTCCGGCACATGCACGTAGCCGACGCGGCCGCCGCTCTTCTCGGCGACGAGCGCGCGGTTGTGCTCGATCCACGCGCGATAGCGCAGGTCGCTCTCGCTCGCGATCGGCTCCACGATCACGTCGCGCTGGCCGGTGGCCGTGGCCGTGGCAGTGGCAGTGGGCGCGGCGGGCTGCGATCCCGCCGGCTGCGTGACCCCCGGCTGCGTGACCGCGGGCTGCGTGACCGCGGGCTGCGTGACCGCGGATGCGGCGGCGACGGTCGTCGCGGCCTCGAGCGTCGGCTTGTCGCTCACGGTCAGCGTGACCACGCGGCCGGCCTTGTCCTGGAACGCGGCCCACGGATCCCGAGTCGTGTCGAGCGGAACGCCGTCCACCGCGAGCAGCCAGTCGCCGGCCTTGACGGCCACGCCCGGCTGCGACAGCGGCCCGCGCGCGTCCACATCCCACGGCGCGCCTTCGAAGATCGTCGCGATGCGATAGGCGCCCTGCTCCAGCGCGAAGTCCACGCCGAGCAGACCCACCGACATCTCCGGCTGATCCTCCGACTCGCCGGTGTTGTAGTAGGCGTGACCGACGTTGAGCTCGCTGATGAGCTCGCGGATCACGTACGAGACATCCTCGCGTGACACGCACTCGGCGAGCAGCGCCTCGTAACGCGTGCGCATCTGCGGCCAGTTCACGCCGTGCATGTTCGGGTCGTAGAACCAGTCGCGGTAGCGGCGCCACGCGTCGACGTAGATCTCGCGCCACTCGGCGCGCGGATCCACCGTGACCGTCATGCCGGCCGTGCTCACCGGCTTGGCCTTCGCGCCGGGCGCGGCGTTGCGGATGCTCACCTCGCCGTCGGTGACGACGAGAAGCTTCTCGCCGTCTGCGGACAGCGCGAACTCGTCGGCCTTCTCGGCCAGCACCTCTTCCTTCTGGCCTTCCGCATCCTTCGCGGCGGGGTCGAAGAGCCGGATGGAGGGCGGCTCGTCGCTGCCCGGCGCGGCGCCGCGTGCAAAGATCAGCTTGCCTTCGTGATCGACCTGCAGGCCGCCGAAGCTGCCGCGCTCCACGGGCAGCAGGATCGCGCGGCGCTCGAAGCCCTCCACGTCGATCTTCAGCCGCTCCTTCGGCTTGTCCGCAGCCGACTTGCCGTCGGCCGCGGGCGTGTCGTCGTGATCATCGTCGTGGGCGTCGTCGTCATCACCGTCCTCGTGATCGCCGCCGCGACCGTCCTCGTCGGCCGCGTCGTCGTCGTCGGCCTTGTCGTGCTTGCTGTCCGCGTGACCCTTGCCCTCGTGCTCCGCGGCGGCCTTCTCCTTCGCAGCGCCGTAGAGTTCCTCGTCGCTCTCGGGCAGCCACGGCGAGGGCACGTCGGCGCGCAGCGGCACGAGCAGCAGACGCTGCGTCGCGGCGTAGACGAAGGTGGTGCCGAGGTCCTCGTAGATCGGCTGGCTGATGTCGCGCGCGCTGGCGAAGAACAGATACTTGCCCTCGCGGTCGAAGGCCGGCGACGTGTCGCGGAAGCGGCCGGCCGTGAGCTGCGCCGTGCTGCCGGCCTGCGTGTCATGGAGCCAGAGCGAGGTGAGCTGGTTGTCGCCGGTCTTCGTGTAAGCCAGCCAGCTTCCGTCGTGCGACCACGACACTTCCGGGGTGGCGGCGAACGGATCCTTGTCCACCGTGGACGTCGTGCCGGCCTTCACGTCGTGCACATACAGCGTGCCGAGCTGGTCGCTGAAGGACAGCCGCGCGCTGTCGGGCGACCACTGCACGTCGGAGAAGAAGGCGGCGTGGCCGTCGGTGAGCTGACGCGGCGCGCCCTTGCCGTCCGAGGCGCGCATCCACAGCTCGTATTCGCCGTCGGCGTCGCTGCTGTAGGCGACCCACTCGCCGTCCGGGCTCCACGCGGGGTAGCGCTCGGAGACGCCGTCGGTGGCGGTGAGGTTGCGCGGGCTGCCGTTCTCGGCGCCCAGCGTCCAGATGTCGCAGCGCGCCTCGCACAGCGCGCGCTTGCCCGAGGGCGAGAGGCTCCACGAACTGGCCGCTTCCGCGACGTCCACGGTGCGCGGGCGCAGCGTCGGCCGGTCGCCGGGGATGGTCACCGGCACCGTGCGCACGTTGCGCGTCTTGCAGTCGAAGACCTTCAGCGCGCTGCCGTGCTGGAACACGATCTCGCCCGAGCCGTCGGGCCCCGGGCCGATGGCCGGCCAGCGCACGTCGAAGTCGCCGAGGTCCGTCGACTGGCTGCGCGCGCCGCTCAGCGTGTCGAAGGACCACAGGTTGAGGACGTGATTGCTGCCCGCGTCCGAGAGGTAGTACACGGTCTTGCCGTGCCACATCGGTTGCGTGTCGGTGCCGGCCCAGTCGGTCATGCGGCGCGAGACGTGGTTCTGCAGATCGAAGAGCCACACGTCCATCGCGGTGCCGCCCTCGTAGCGCTTCCACGTGCGGAAGTCGAAGGGCACCGGCACGTAGGCCAGCCATTGGCCGTCCGCGGAGAGGGCGCCGTTGCCGCCGTAGGGCACGGGCAGTCTCACCGGCAGGCCGCCGCCCGCGGCCACGGTGAAGAGCTGCGACTGGCGACCGCCGAGCGGCGCGGCGTGCCCGCTCGCGAAGATCAGCGAGCTGCCGTCGGGCGTCCAGTCGCAGAGCTGCTCGGGCATCGGGTGGTGCGTGATGCGCTTCGCGAGGCCGCCCCCGACCTCCAGCGTGTACAGGTCGCGGTTGCCGTCGTAGTTGCCGACGAAGGCGAGCGTCTTCCCGTCCGGCGAGAAGCGCGGGAAGAGCTCCGGCCCCGCCGGGCTGGCGAGCGGCGCGGCCTGGCCGCCGTCCCGCGACACGACCCAGATGTCGTCGGCGTAGACGAAGGCGATCTGGCTCGCGCTGATGTCCGGGTAGCGCAGCATGCCCGCATCGGGCGTCGTGTCCGAGGCCGCGACGAGCGCGGGCGGCGGCACATTGGCCGCGGGTGGCGCCGGCAGAGCACTCGACGTGTCGCGGGCCGCGGCGACGGTCGTCGGGGCGGCGCAGCACGCCAGCACCAGCGCGGCACGCAGCGGGATGGACGGCGACGAAGTGACTTCGTGGATCGATCGCAGCATGAACAGGCCCCCGAGGAAGGGCGAGAGCCTACCGGTCCGTGCGCATGTCACGCGAGTGCCTCACCCGCGGCGAGGATGTGGCGATGCGGGCGGCGTGTCGCGCGAGAATCGATCGACGATCCGCACCGTCGCCGTGCGCTCAGCGCAGCGGAAAGCGCACGCCCCTCACGGCGTGCGACAGGCCGACAGCAGCGGAGCCGCGTCGGCGGCGGCATCGCCGGAGGAGAGCGTCACGCCGGCCGTGCATCCCGCGACGCCGGGGATCGATCCCCGCAGCAGCACGGTGCCGAGGGTCGAGGCCTCGAAGGCCTCCCACTCCAGGGGCCAGGTCGACGCGGGCCCGCTGCCGTGCACGGGCCGCAAGCGCAGCCCGCCGCGACGGGACATGCGGTCCTTCAGCGTCGCGGCACGGAAGCCGAAGGCCGGGCCGAGCTGCTCGTACACCGCCTCCGCGGACGCGACGAGGAAGAGTTCGTCGCCGATCGCGCGCAGCGTGAAGAGCGGCGCCTGCGTGACGCCGTCCGCGTAGTCGCCGGCGAGCTTCAACGCTTCGGCGACGCCGTTGCGGAGCTCGCCGCGCGCGCCCGCTGTGTCACCCAGCGTGTCGTCCAAGGTGCGCGCGCCCGACGTGCCTTGATCCGCCGCGCCCTGCCCGGCGGGCGGCGGCGGGAGCGTGGGCTCCACCTGCGGCGGCAGCGGCACGTCCTGGCCGAAGGCGATGGCCGCGACGGGATACGCCACGCTGTTGATCTCCGCGTTGGCGGCGACGATGACTGTCAGGTCCTCGTCGAGGTAGCGCTGCACCTCGATGCGGAAGCCCGGCATGATGCCGTCGTGCCACGCGAGCCGGCCGTGCGCGGTGGGCTCGATCCACCACGCGGTGCCGTAGTGGTCGAGGCCAGGCGTGAACATCACGGCCAGCGACTCGGCCGGGATGATCTTTCCGTCGCGCAACGCGTTCTCCCAGCGCAGCACGTCCCGCACCGTGGCCACGGCCGCGCCGGCGCCGAGCCGGTTCCATGCGAGCGCGCCCTTGGCCGGCGTGCCGACATCGCGCCCGAGCGCCGTGCCTTGCAGTCCGTGTCGCGCGACGGCTTCCGCAAGCGCGTCGGCGCCGTCCTGGTAGCCATGCACGAGCTGGCTGCCGTCCCACATCGGCTCGCCGAAGAGGCCGGTGTCGATCATGTTCGCCGGCCCGAGGATGTGTTCCGCGAGCAGCGAGCGGTAGGTCGCGCCGGCCGCTTCCTCGGCAATGGCCGCGAGCAGCACGTAGCCGGCATTGCTGTAGGAGAAGGCCGTGCCCGGCTCGGCGAGCAGCGGCGAGGCGAGCACGGCCGCGACGGCCGCGGAGCGGTCTGCGGAAGTCGCCGCGGACGCGCTGTCCTCGGGCAGGCCGGAGGTGTGCTGAAGGAGCTGCCGCACCGTGATGCCCGCCTTGTCCTCCGGCACGCGCCTGAGGGAGCGCGAGATGATGTCGTCGAGGTCCAGCTTGCCGTCCGCCGCGAGTCGAAGGATGAGCGCTGCGGTGAATTGCTTGCTCAGCGACGAGAGCGGAAACACGCTGCCCGTGTCGACGGCGAGGCCCGTCTCGCGATCCGCGAGGCCGTAACCCTTGTGCAGCAGCAGCTCGTTGCCGCGCTGCACCGCGACCACGCCCGAGAAGCCCCACGGCACGAGATGCGTGAGAAAGTCATCCAGCTTCGCACCCGTGTCGCCGGCCACGACGGGAGCCGTCGCGCGCGACGGCGACGGCGCCGTCGAGCGGCCCGTGCGCGAGAAGTGCATCGTCACCGGCGTGCCGCGCGACGGCATCGTGTCCGCGTTGAGCAGGTAACGCGCATCGTCCACGCCGTCGATCGAGTTGCGCTCGAGCAGCGCCGCGCCCTGCCCCGTGAGGTAGATCGCGACGACATCGCCCTGCAGGTCCGCGACGAAGGCCTGCACGTCCCGCCGCCCCTGGCGCAGCGTGCCGAAGGCGCTGCCCGTGTAGACCCAGTCCTCCTCGGGCAGCGGCTCACCCGTGAGCCCGTCCACCAGCAGCGACTCCAGGCTCGTGCGGTGCTGGCGCCCGGCGTCGTCGGTCCAGCTGACATCGATCGCGACGAGCGGGCCCGACGACGGCACCGGGTCCCACGGCGAGGCTGTGCCGGCGTCGATCTCCTCCTGCGAGGGCTGATCTTCCTTGAGCCGGAAGCGCATCGGCGTGCCGGGCCGCAGGCCGAGCGCGCGCAGGCACGCGTCGAGCAGCGACGGCTGCGTCTTCACCACGAACAGCGCCTCGTGCGTGCGGCCCCGGTCCGTGACGACGAGGTATTCGATCGGATAACCCAGCGTGGTCTGGTCGTGCAGCGTGCCGCCCCGCACCGCGACGGAGCCTCCCTCCAGGTCGAGCGACAGTCCGTTCTCCGTGAGCAGGTCTTCGAAGGCAGCGGGGTTGCGCGCGAGCTCCTCGGGCGCGGGCGGCGGCGCGCCGCCGAGCCACTCGATGCCGCCGCCATCCTCAGCGGTCCAGGGCGCAGCGGGAGGAGCCGGCGCGTCCTGCTGCGCCGGCCCGCCTTGCGGCGCCGGCGAGTTCGGTGCCGCCGGCGCCACCGCCGCCGGCGCGTTCTGTGCTCCGGCGACTGCGGTCACGAGGGCGCTGAGCAGCAGCGTCGTGACGAGGGAGGTCGGACGGCGAGTGCTGCGGCGCGGGAGGCGGCGCACCCTGAAGAAGACTTGCATCGGGTTCCTCACTCGAAGGTTGGCACGCACACGCATAGGCACACGCACAGGCTCGGTAGCGGGGACGCGCTCCGTCACGCGGACGCGCTCGAGAATGGGCGCGCGACTCGGACGACGGTGTACCGTCCGCGGCCTTCCAGTATGACTGGATCGGGCAAGCCCGCGCCGCGTGGAGTCGCGCGGATCCATGCGCCGGGCGCCGGGATGAAACGCCTGCACTCGGCCTGCTCCGTTCACGCCTCGCCGAGTGAACCGTTCATCACTCCGAGGCGGTGCGGCGGAGCGCGGACCACGGTGCGCGTCGCGCCGTGGCCCATGTGACAGCGGCGGCCGGGCTGCGGTGAGGCTTCGGAACAGCGACGCACGGGATCGCTGGCCCTGCGCGCCTCACGGCGTGGCTCTCGGCAACGCGCTGCGAGGCAACGTGCCCTGAGGCGCACGACATCCTGCGCAACGCAGCCGGCCACGCCTTCCTTGCGGAGAGCGTGGCCGGCTGGTTTGCGGTACATCGCGGGCTGCTGCCCGGCGCGTCGTCGACGCGCTGAACTCAGGTCGTTGAAGTGGAGGGCACTTCGGCCTCCGCGCCCACGCCGGTGAAGGTCAGCGTCTCGGAGTCCAGCGCCGCCGCGTCGGCGAGGATGCGCTTGGCTCCCTCGAAGGCGCCCTTGAGCAGTTCCTCGGAGAGCGCGTCCTCGAGGAAGCGCTCGACCGCGCGGCGCAGCGGCCGCGCGCCCATGTCGAGGTTCGTGCCGTTCTTGATGATCAGCTCCGTCGCCATCGGCGAGAGCTCCAGCTTCAGGCCGCGCTGCTGCAGCCGGTCGCGGATGCCGCGCAGCTCGATGTCGAGGATGCGCACGAGGTCCTCGCTCTGCAGCGGCTTGAAGACGATGACGTCGTCGAGCCTGTTCAGGAATTCCGGCCTGAAGTGGCGGTTGACCTCGTTCATGAGGTTGCTCTTCATCTTGCCGTAGGACTTGTCCTGATCGCGCGACGAGAAGCCCAGGCCCGCCTGGTTCTTGATGATGTTCGCGCCGATGTTGCTGGTCATGATCAGCAGCACGTTGCGGAAGTCCACCTGCCGCCCGAAGGAGTCCGTGAGCCGGCCTTCCTCCATGATCTGCAGCAGCATGTTGTAGATGTCCGCGTGCGCCTTCTCGATCTCGTCCAGCAGCACCACCGCGTAGGGGCGACGGCGGATCTTCTCGGTGAGCTGGCCGCCCTCCTCGAAACCGACGTAGCCCGGAGGCGCACCCACCAGCCGGCTGGCGTTGTGCTTCTCCATGTACTCGGACATGTCGATCTGCACGAGCGCCTCTTCGCTGCCGAAGAGGAACTTCGCGAGCTGCTTGGTGAGGTGCGTCTTGCCGACGCCCGTCGGGCCGAGGAAGAGGAAGCTGCCCATCGGGCGCTTGGGATCCTTCAGGCCCGCGCGCGAACGGCGCACGGCCTTGGAGATGGCGACGATGGCCTCGTGCTGCGAGATCACCGTGCGGTGCAGCTCGTCCTCCATCTTGAGCAGGCGCTGCGCCTCGCCCTTGTCGAGGCGCGTGAGCGGCACGCCGGTCATCTTGCTGACCGTCTCCGCGATGACGTCCTCGTCCACGGTGCCGTCCACCTCGGTGGAGTTGCTCTTCCAGTCGTGCTCGATCTGGTCGCGCTTCTTGCGCAGCTTGTCGGCGTAGTCGCGCAGGTAGGCGGCGCGCTCGAAGTCCTGCTCCGCGACGCACTCCTCCTTTTCCTTGTCCAGCTTGAGGATCTCGACCTCGAGCTCCTTGAGGTCCGGCGGCGCGGTCATGGCCTTGAGGCGCACGCGGGCGCCGGCCTCGTCCATCACGTCGATGGCCTTGTCCGGATGGAAGCGGTTGGTGATGTATCGCGTGGACAGCTCGACCGCGAGCTCCAGCGCGCCGTCGGTGATCTGCACGTTGTGGTGCTTCTCGTAGCGCTCGCGCAGTCCCTTGAGAATCTCCAGAGTCTGCGGCGGCGTCGGCGGCTCGACCATGACGCTCTGGAAGCGGCGCTCGAGCGCGGCGTCCTTCTCGATGTACTTGCGGTACTCGGTGAGCGTCGTCGCGCCGATGCACTGGATCTCGCCGCGGGACAACGCGGGCTTCAGCACGTTGCTCGCGTCGATCGCGCCCTCGGCGCCGCCCGCGCCGACCAGCGTGTGCAGCTCGTCGATGAACAGGATGATGTTCTTGGCGCGGCGCACCTCGTTCATCACCGACTTGATGCGCTCCTCGAACTGCCCGCGGTACTTGGTGCCGGCGACCATCATCGCGAGGTCCAGCACGACGAGGCGCTTGTTCTTGAGGATCTCCGGCACCTCGGCGTTCACGATGTTCTGCGCGAGGCCCTCGACGATGGCCGTCTTGCCCACGCCGGCCTCGCCGAGCAGCACCGGGTTGTTCTTCGTGCGGCGCGACAGGATCTGGATCACGCGCTCGATCTCGTCGCTGCGCCCGATGACCGGGTCCAGGTGGTTCTCGCGCGCCAGCTTGGTGAGGTCGCGGCCGAAGGCATTGAGCGCCGGGGTCTTGCCCTTGCCGCCCGCGCGCGGGCCGGCCTCGCCGGGCTCGCTGCTCTCTTCGGCCGGCGTGCCGCTCGCGCCGCCGGGCCGCTCGCTGCCCTCCTCGGCCTCCTCGCCGCCCTGCGGCGCACCGAGAAACTCCAGCACCTCCTCGCGCACGTCCTCGAGCTTGACGCCGAGGTTGGTGAGCACGCGCGCGGCGATGCCCTCGCTCTCCTTGATCAGGCCCAGCAGCAGGTGCTCCGTGCCGATGTAGTTGTGGCCGAGCTGGCTGGCCTCCTCGAGGGAGAGCTCCAGCACCTTCTTGGCGCGCGGCGTGAAGGGCAGGTTGCCCATCGGCACCACGGTGGAGCTGCCCTTGACGAGCTTCTCGATCTCGGCGCGGATGCGCTTGAGGTCGATGCCCATGTTGCGCAGCACGTTCGCCGCGACGCCGGACCCCTCCTGCACCAGGCCGAGCAGGATGTGCTCGGTGCCGATGTACTCGTGGTTGAGGCGCTGGGCCTCGCTCTTGGCAAGGTTCATGACCTTGCGGGCGCGGTCTGTGAAGCGGTCGAACATGGGTGCAGCCCTCGGTTAGGGAGGCGGGCGGTCGGGTTTCGTCGGCGCGGGTTTCGTCAGGCGCCGACGTCATCGGGCGGCGGCGAGTTCCGGCACAGGTCCGGCGGCCTATAGCATCGGCATCCGGCCCGCCCGGCCTTGCCGGGAACAGCCGTGAACCGCGTGCCGACGCCGCCGGCCTGCGCCCGCAGAGTATGGCGAACCCGCTGCCGCCGGGCCACGGGGAGTCGGGCGGGGAAGGCGACGCAGCGGAATCCGGTGCTGGCGCTGGCATCCCGCACAACCGGCGCTGGACCTGCCGGGGAGCCCTTGCGCCGAACCGTCGTGCGGACGCTGGCCTTCAGCGCATCCATGATGCGGCTGGCGCGCTCGACCGTCACGCCCTGATACTCGTTGCGCTCATCGCGGGACACCTGCGTCTCGTGGACGGCCAGTTGCTCCGCGAGATCGCGCTGGGTCATCCCGCGGGCGATGCGCAAGGCGATGAGCAGGCGGCCGAGGCCGTGCAGGTTTTCCAGCTCTCCCACGTCGCCGTCCCGAAGCCGCCCGTAGCTGGCGACCTCCTCGGCGATCTGCTCGGAGAACGAACGCTGCGGATCAAGCAGCCGCTTGCGGGATGCCGGCGCGACGCCCTCGGCTCGCAACTGCTTGTCCTGCTCACGCAAGCGCTTTCGCTCGGCCGCCAGCCGGGCGAGCGCCTCGCGATATTCAGCTTCGGTGCGGATCACTTCCTCGGCGGGCGCGCCAGCGTCTCGCGCAGCAGCTGCGCGCGGAGCGTGTCGCGCTCTCTGGGCTGGAGCTCGCGGCCGGCCTGGAACTGCAGGTGGCCGGAGCGCATCGTCACCATGAGCGCGTGCAGCGTCGGCAGCGAGACGTGGTCGATCAGGCCGAGGCAGCTTCCCAATCGCAGCGCGGAGAGGTGCGCCAGCGCCTCGCGCGACGAAATGCGCCGCGCGTTGCCGAGGATGGCCCAGGCGCGCCACACGACGTCTTCGAGGCGCGTGCGGTCATCCTTCAGCAGGATGTTGCGCGAGTTGCGCTCGTACTCGATGACGTGCGCGAGCACCGCGGCGAGATCCGCAATGGACTTGGACGGCGCACAACCCAATGTGACCTGGTTGCTGATCTGGTAGAAATCGCCCTCCGCGCGGCTGCTCTCGCCGTGCGTGCCGCGCACCGTGAGGCCCAGTTTCTGTGCGGCCTTGTGAACTTTCACAATGCCCTGCTCCAGCGGCTGGCCCGTCTTGGACTCGCCGCGGAAGGAGAGCGCCGGCAGGTGCAGCATGACGCTGACGCGCAGCCCGGTGCCGGTGTTCGTCGGGCACGTCGTGAGATAGCCGTAGCGCTCGCTGAAGCTGAAACTCACGTAGCGCGCCAGCGTGTCATCCAGCTCGTTGACGCGGCGGTCCAGCTCGGCCAGCTCGAGCCCCGGCGCAAAAACCTGGATGCGCAGGTGATCTTCCTCGTTCACCAGCACGGAGGTCGTGCCCTCGGCGCTGTAGGCCACGCCGCGCGGATGCTTGTCGGTGACGTGCTCGGCGCTGACGATGTGGCGCTCGAACAGGACCTCGCGCAGCGTGGGCGTCAGGTCGGTCATCGAGGCGTACTGCAGCGTCGGATCGGCCGCCTGCAGCACGCCGCGCAGGTGCGCCTCGAGTCGCTCGCCCTCGCCGCTGCGGAAGCGCGACTTGAAGTGGAAGCCGTCCACGTTGCGCGCCAGCCGCATGCGCGACGACACGACGACGTCCTGCTCGCGGCCCGACTTCAGCAGCCAGAGGTCCGGCAGCTGCGGCAGCTCGTGTCCGTTGCCCGCCACGTCAGCTCTCCGCCCCGCCCTTGACGCTGCCCGGCGGCTTGCCCGGCCCGGACTCGGGGCTGCTGGACTTCGGGGCACCCGCTCCCGGCCCGCGCGAACCGCGCGCGGCGGCCGGCACGATGGTCGACGGCGCGTCGGCCAGCCTGCGGATCTCGTCGCGCAGGCGCGCGGCCTCCTCGTAGTTCTCGGACTCGACGGCCTCGCCCAGCGCCTTGCGCGCCTTGGCCAGCGCATCCAGCCGCAGCCCGCCCTCCACCGTGCCGCCCTTGGGCGACTTGCCGGTGTAGCGCGCAATGCCGTGGATCTTCTTCAGCAGCTTCTCGATCTCGTCGCCGAAGATCTCGTAGTCCTTCGCGCAGCCGAAGCGCCCCTGCTGGCGGAACTCCGCGTAGGTCATGCCGCACTCCGGGCAGGCGCGGGCCAGCTCGCCCGCCCCGGTGCCGGACAGCGACTGCGCCGGCTCGAAGGACTTCATGAGCTTCAGCAGCTCCTGGCTGGGCTGCGGGGCGTGCAGCGTGCGCGCGCAGTCCTCGCACAGATGGCGCTCGGTCTTGGCGCCGGCCTTGATCTCCGTCAGATGCACGGTGGCCGGCTTCTCGCAGCGATCACAACTCCGGAACATGATCAGGCCTCGCGTGAATCGAAGGCCTTTCTAGCACCCGGCGGACGCCCGCGACAGGGGCGGGGCAGATCGGCGTCCGCGGCATCGCCGCCCGCTCAGGCTCCGGCGGTCGCTTCGGCCGCCACGCGGGCCAGCACCTCGCGCCGGAAGCACTCGGCGCGCTTCTCGTAATTGGTGAACTGGTCGTGGCTGCTGTAGCCGGGCGAGAGCAGCACCGTGTCGCCGGGACGGCAGGCCTGCGCCGCGCGCTCCACCGCCGCGGGCACGCTGCCGACGGCCTCGGCCGCCACGCCGCGCCGCGTCAGCTCGCGCAGCAGCGGCTGGGCCTGTTCACCGATGGTGAGCACCAGTCGTGCCCAGCGCGCCGAACCGTCGAGCAGCGGCGCCGGGTCCAGCCCCTTGTCGTGCCCGCCGACGATGACGATGCAGGGCCCGCCCACCGCCTGGAGCGAACCGTGCGTGCTTTCGGGCGTGGTGCTGGAGCTGTCGTCCACCCAGCTGACGCCGCGCCAGGTGCCGACGGGCTGCAGCCGATGCGGCGGGCGCTCGTAGCGCAGCAGCGCCGCGGGCAGCGCGCGCGCGGCGCGCACCTCGTCGGCCAGCACCGCGGCCACCGCCAGCGTCGCCGCGGCAATGTTCATGCGGTTCATGCGCCCGGGCAGCGGCACGTCGGCATCCGCAATGAGCGGCCAGCCGCGCCGGTCGGTCAGCTCTCCGTTGCGGCCGATGCTGATGTCGCCCTGCGCCCCGTACCAGAGCATCTCGCCGGCAAAGCCCCGGGCGACGTCGCGCACGTGCTCGTCGTCGGCGTTGAGCACGGCGCGGCGCGCGTGCGTCAGGATGGAGCGCTTGCTCTGCTTGTAGGCCTCGAAGCTGCCGTGCCGGTCCAGGTGATTGGGCGTGATGTTCGTGATGAGCGCGACGTCGGGCCCGAGCCCCTGCCGCGCCAGCATGTCCAGCATGAACGACGAGATTTCCAGCACCGCGACGTCGCCGGACTGCGCCGTGCCGAGGTCATCGAGCAGCGAGCCGCCGATGTTGCCGCCCAGCGCGGAACGCACGCCGGCCGCGGTGAGCATCGCGTGCGCCAGGCTGGTGGTCGTGCTCTTGCCGTTGCTGCCGGTGACGCCGAGCACCGGGCCCGGCCAGCGCTCCATGAGCAGGCCGATCTCGCTGGCGATCGGCACGCCAGCCGCCGTCGCGGTCATGACGGGCGGCGCCGTGAGCGGCACGGCGGGGTTCACGACGAGCAGGTCCGCGCGACCGAAGTCGATGCCCTCGTGGCCGCCGAGCACGACGCGCGCGCCGGCCTCGCGCAGCGCGGCGGCGGGCGCGGCCAGCAGTTCCTCGCCGGCCCTGTCGGTGACGGTCACGTGCGCGCCCTGCGCCAGCAACCAGCGCGCGGCGCCGAAGCCTCCGCCGAAGTGCCCGAGCCCGAGCACCAGGACGTCCTTGCCCGCGAGCGACGCCGCTCCCGCGAGGCGCGCCGCCGTGTTCAGGGCCGTGCGGCGGGCCGGAGCCGCCGGCGACGGTGCGCCCGCACCCGGCCGCCTGTTCCGCTCCTCGGTCATGGCTCGTCTCCCGCGGCTGGGGGCGTGGTGTCCGGCTTGCCGGCTTCGTGTTCGGCAGCGGCGCGCCTCGTCTCGGCGAGGGCCGCCTGCTCCCGGGCGTAGGCCTGCCGCGCCTGCTCCCAGGTACCGGCCTCCGGGTCACGCGGCACCAGCACGTAATGAAAGGAGTGGTCGTCGTGCAGGCCGAGCGGCAGCAGCAGGTCGGTCACGAAATCGAGCGGAAAGACCTGCCACCACGGGGCCGGCATGGGAAGCAGTTCGTGGCGGCTGACGTAGCCGGCCAGCTCCAGGTCGAGGGACCGCTCGCCGTAGGACTCGAAGACCTGCTCGTACGGCGTCGTGCCCACCGACGTGCCGTCGATGGTGACGCGCGCCCCGGCAGGAGCGCTGGTCACCGAGAGCGTGCGGGTCACGCAGGCCGGCGCGAGCAGCAGTGCGGCAGCCCAGAGCAGCGCCTGCAAGGCGGAACGCGACGACGCGCGCGATGAACGGCAAGGTTGGATCATCGCGTGCTCACCGACGGCACGGGTCGGCGGCCGTCGGGCCGCAGACCGAAATGGCGGGCAGGGCGGGATTTGAACCCGCGGACGAGGAAATCCCCCGTCAACAGATTAGCAATCTGCCGCAATCGACCACTCTGCCACCTGCCCGCAACGGGGGCAGGATTGAACGGGCTGGCGGGGCTGATTGTCAACGTCGCCGTGGGCGGGATCACGCGAGCGGCCGACTCGCGTCGCCACTCGAGCGCGGCACGGGTGTGGCGGAGGGGGTGGGATTCGAACCCACGAGCCCTCACGGGCCAACGGTTTTCAAGACCGTCGCAATCGACCACTCTGCCACCCCTCCCGCTGCCGGTCCGAAGCCGGGCCGGCGCAACCGTCTTCATGCTGATCTGCTTGCTCTGCCCGCGCCTACGGTCCGGCGCCCGGCGCCTGGCCCCTCGTGCCGGAGGCGTGCGCTTCATGCCGGCGGATCGTCCTCCGGCGGGCTCTCCTCCCGCGTGCCGTCCTGTGGCGGCACGGGCTCCTCGTCCTCGCGGCGGCCGACCTCGTCCAGGATGCTCTCGGCCGCAAAGAGCTTCGCGCCGACGCCGGTGCCGATGGCCACGGCGTCCGAGGGCCGCGCGTCCAGCTTGAAGGTCCGGCCGTCCTCGCCCCGGAAGTTCATGCTCGCGTAGAAGACGTCGTCCTTGAGGTCCACGATCTCCACCGAGACCAGCTCCAGCTTCAGCTCGCGCATGAGCGCCGCGAAGATGTCGTGGGTCATGGGCCGGCGGGTCTCGATCCCGTGCACCTTGCGGTGGATCTCGGCCATTTCGTTCATGGCGATGGTCACCGGGAAGCAGCGGCCGCCATCTGTCTCCCGCAGATACATGTGGCAATCCGCGCTGTGATCGCTGTGCATGATGCGGAAGAGCTCGATCTCTTTCATGAGGGCCGAGTATAGCCGTCACGCATGCCGCGGCGCTGCGTCCGCGGGCGGGCGCGAGCGGGCGCGGGCGGCTGCCGACGGGCACCGACGGGCGCGGGCTGCCGGCCACGGGACGAAGCGGGACGAGGCGGGACGCCGCGCGCACGCCGCCGCGTCCAAGACCCGATACGATGCGCCGCCGCGCGGACGAGCGGCGTGCCGTCCGTCCGTCCAGCGCTCTCGCCGTTCCGACATGCTCGTCGCCAAGACCCGTCTGTCACGACCCCCACCATCCCCTCGCGGAAGAACCCGGCCACGATGAGTGCTGCGGCCACCGACGGCGGAGCGGTGCTGGTCACCGGGGGCGCGGGCTTCCTCGGCAGCCAGCTCGTGGCGCGGCTGCTCGCGGCGGGCCGGCGCGTGGTCGTGCTGGACGACCTGAGCACCGGCCTCGCCGCCAACCTGCCGCGGCATCCCGCGCTGCAGCTGCGCGAGGCCTCCGTGCTCGACGCCGCCGCGGTGGCGGACGCCGCGCGCGGCGCGTCGGAGGTCTGGCACCTCGCAAGCGTGGTCGGCATGCAGCGCGCGACGCAGCTGGCGGAGCACGCGCACCGTGTCGCGGTCGAGGGCACGCGTCATGTGCTGCGCGCGAGCGGCGAGGCGCCGGTCGTGCTCTTCTCCTCGTCGGCTGTCTACGGGCTGTCGCACGCCGACCCGGCGCGCGAGGACGTGCCGCCCGACCCCGCCGACGTGCTGGCCTACGACGGCGGCCGCCCCGGCTACGCCTGCGGCAAGCTCGCCATGGAGTCGCTCGGCCTCGCGGCCGCCGCGGAGGGACGCCGCGTGCTCGTCGTGCGCCCCTTCAACGTCGTCGGCCGCGGGCAATCAGCGGCCTACGGCATGGTGCTGCCGACCTTCGTGGAGCGTGCGCTCACCGGCCGCGAGCTCATCATTCACGGCGACGGCCGCCAGACGCGCGCCTTCAGCGACTCAAGCACATTTCTTGACGCGCTCCTGGCGCTGCACGCCAGCAAGGCCGCGTGGCGCGCGCCGCAGCCGCTCTTCAACCTGGGCTCACCGGTCGCGACGTCCGTGCTGCAGCTCGCGCAACTCGTGCGCGAAGCCTGCGGCGCAGAAGTCCCGCTGCGCTTCGTGCCCTACGCCGAGGCCTACCCCGGCCGCCGCGACGTGCCGGCGCGCAGCCCGGACCCGGCGCGGCTCCGCGCCGCGCTCGGCGAGCTGAGCTGGCCCGACATCGCCGACATCGTGCGCGGAGTCGTGGCCGCGGAGTGCGCGGCGCCCGCCGCACCGATCCTGCCATCGGGCTGACGGCCGGCGCCCACGGCGCTCCGGCTTCAGGGCGCGGCCAGCTCCACGCTGGCCGTCGCCCCCTCGGCGACGTGTACGTGCGCGGTCCGGGAGCACGCCGACACTGCCGTCGGCTCCCACTTCGAGAGCGTGACCTCGTAGTCGCCCGGGAAGAGCGTCGGCAGCAGCACCTCGCCGACGCTGCGTTCCCAGGGGCTGAGCAGCTGGGATAGCGTGGCGCCCGTCGACGCGTCCGACGGCCGCACCTCGAGCACGTGATGGAGCGACTGGTCCAGCGCGAAGGCGAAGCTCACGCGCAGCGCGCCGACGCTCGGCACGATGAGCACGGCATCCGGCACGCGACTGTCGTGCGGCTGCGAGATCGACCGACCTCCGAGCAGTGCCTCGATCACGAGCTCGTCCCGAGGCAGGTCCATCAACAGCCAGCGCGAGCGATCCACGGGCAGCGGCGGCTCCAGCGCCGACTGCGCCACGCCGCGTGCACTCTGCAGCGGACGCACGCCAGCGACGGCCTGGTCGGCAGCGACGCCATCTGCGGCCTCCGCAGCCGTGCCGCTCGTGTCCAGATCGGCTTGCCCCACGCGCGCGCCGCCGAGCATCGCCCGCACCGTCTCCACCTGCACCGGCCGACCGTAGGCATCGTGCACCAGGACGTGTACGACCGCGCCCGGCTCGAGCACCACCTCGAACGGCTGCCCGCCGCGCGTGACGACGACGCCCTCCAAGCGCCGGGAGACGTAGCCCGGCTTGTCTACCACCAGCGTGATGGTGTCGGCGTACACGCGGCGCAGAGTGACCAGGCCCTTGGCGTTGGTCGAGGGTGTCGAACTGCTGTCCTTGCCGGCCCAGACGACCTCCACAGAGGCGTGATCGAGCGGCGTGCCCTGCGGATCGGTCACGCGCACGACGAGATCCACCGCCGCGTGCGCGAGCACCGCACGCACCTCGCGCGCCTCGCCGGGTTGCAGGGTCAGCGGCTCGGGCCCCCACGCGACGCTGCCCGTTCTGTCCTCTACCGAGAGCGTGAAGGGCACGCCGGGCAGCAGGTCCGAGATGCTGGCGCGGCCACCGGCATCGAGGTCGAAGTTCAGCGAACCCGACACGGTGGGTGCGCCGTCCGTGAAACCGCTCTTCCAGGTCGTCGCGCCGAGATGTGCCGCGCCGACCTCCTCGAGCATCGGGACGGGCGCGAACGCGCGGATACCGGCGTGCAGATCGGCCGTGTCGAGATTGGCGAAGAGTTCCTGCTGCGCGTTGAGCACCGCCAGCAGTTCGGGCTGAGGCGCGCCGGCCGCGTCCGTCACCACGATGTCCAGCGACGGGCAGCGCTCGAGGACGACGACCAGCGGGTGCTGCTCGTCGATCACGACGTCAGCCGCGGGCAGGATCACGACGGCTCCGAAGAAGCGGTGCGCCCAGACGCTGATCGACGGCGTCTCGAGCAGCACGCACGGGAGCATCGCACGGCCTTGCTTGTCGGTGAGGCCGCTGCGCACGCCCGTGTCGTCGCCTGCCACGGCAAGCGCGCCGGGAACGGGCTTCCACCCGACATCGAGCGCCAGGACGTGCACGCGGCGCGCAGGCAGCAGCTCGATGTCGCCAAGATCGCCGCCGGCCTCGACATCCTCGGCGCTGATCTTCCTCAGGCTGCGGCCCAGTCCTTCCGGATGCGTGAACACGAGCTCGCTGGCCTTCAGCGCCAGCTCGCGCGGCAGCAGCGGGATCTCGAAGCGACCGCCGCCATCGCAGGCGAGCGCCAGCTTGCGGCGATTCGACTTGACCGCGAGAAATCCGTCGATGAGCGCACCAGGCACGGGGGCGCCGGCGCCTGCGCCCCCGCCCCCGTGCCCGCCCGCACCTGCTCCGGCGCCTGCGCCGGACACGACGCGACCTCGTAACGTCGGCGCGCTCTTCGTCGGGGGCGCGTCACTTGTCGACGAGGGCGGCTCGGCCAGCGCGATCGGCGTGGCCACTTCGGCCGGCGCCGTCACCGTGTAGCGCGGCGCCTCGGCGGACGACGGCTCCGTCCCGCTCGGCCCGCGCAACACGGCATCGACGGACGCGCTCTGCGAACCGGCCGACTCCTGGCTCAGCAGCCACCAGCCCGCCGCCGCGACGAGCACGGCGCCGCACGCCAGCGCGACGAAGCTCGAGGCTCTCACGCCAGCGCCTTGCTCACCACTTCATAGGTGTTGCTCGACAGGCCCGGCAGCGCGGCGAGGCGCTCGAGCTGCTTGCGCTGCAGGCTGCGGCGCGGCTCGGCGTGGCGCTTCCAGAAGTTGAAGGCCGTGGCGAAGCGGCCGGCGAGCACCGGGTTGCGCGCGTCGAGACCGACGAGCAGGTCGCCGTAGAGCGCGTAGCCGCTGCCGTCCGGCGCGTGGAAGTGCGGCAGGTTGCCGGTGAAGGTGTGGAAGAGCGCGCGCAGCTTGTTGGGATTGCCCGCGTCGAAGAGCGGATCGCGCTGCAGCGCGCGCATGTCCTGCAGCACGCCCGGACGATCGGCGCCGGCCTGCGCTGCGAACCACTTGTTCATCACCAGCGGCTCGTGCTGCCAGCGCGCGCGCGTGTCGGCCAGCGCGCGTTCGCGCTCCGGGCCGTCGTGACCCGCGAGAAGCTCCAGCGCGCAGAGCTGGTCCTGCAGATTGTCGGCGGACTCCAGCTGCCGCACGCAGAGCGCGACGCCCTGCCCGCCGCCCGGCGTGTCGTGCGGCGCACGGCGCGCCGCAGCACCCGCGGCACCCGCGGCACCCGCGGCATCAGCAGCACCAGCGGCACCAGCGGCACCACGCGCTGCGCCACCCGCCGCATGACCCGCGGCATCGCCGAGGAAGAGGTATGCCAGCGCGACGTTCTTCAGCGCGCGGCGACCGATCGCGGCGGCGTCCGGCACGAAGGGCTCGGACGTGTCGAGGCGCTGGAAGGTGTCCAGCCAGCGCTGGCGGCACGCACGCGCCAGGCCGTCGCGCACGGCGCCGCGCGCCGCGTGGATCGCGTCGATGTCGATGACGGCCTGCTCGTCGCAGAGCACCGACTCGTCGGGCAGGCGCAGCAGCTCGGCGGCGATGGCCGGATCGAGCGCAGCGGTTCCGGAGCGCGCGGTCTGGTCGAGCACGCTCTCGTAGGCGCGCTGCAGCAAGGTGAACGAAGCGGGAAGCGCCGACGCGCCGGAGGCGGCACGCGCGCCCCCCCGCGTCGCGCCGCCAACACGCGCCTCCGCCGCGGCCAGCAGCACGCGTGTCGCGAGGCGCTGCAGCGACTCCCAGCGATTGAACAGGTCCGTGTCGTGCGTGACGAGGATGCACAGCTCCTCGTCCGTGAGCGACAGCTCCAGCTTCACCGGTGCGGAGAAGTCGCGCAGCACCGATGGCACCGGGCCGCCGCCGGTGCGGGACGCGGCGGGCGTGCCGGCGGCGGCGCCACCGTGCGCGCCGTGCGCGCCGTGCGCACCGTTCGCACCGTTCGCGCCGTTCGCACCGTCTGCACCGTCTGCACCGTCTGCACCGTCCGCGGAGCCGGGCAGGTTCTCGAAGGCGAAGACCTGGCGCTCCTCTTTCAGTTCGAGCACGCGCTGCGTGCCGGGAATCGGCGCGCCGTCGCGCGCGAAGAGCGCGACGGACACCGGCATGTGAAAGGGCAGCTTGCGCGGCTGCCCCGGTGTCGCCGGGCAACTCTGCGACAGTTCCAGCTCGTAGCGCCGCGCACCGGCGTCCCAGCGGCCCGTCGCGCGCAGCACCGGCGTGCCGGCCTGCTCGTACCAGCGCTTGAACTGCGCGAGGTCGCGACCCGACACCGACTCCATCGCGGCGACGAAATCATCCGTCGTGACGGCCTGCCCGTCGTGCCGCGCGAAGTACAGGTCGCAGCCCTTGCGGAAGAGCCCCGGCCCGAGCAGCGCGGCCTGCATGCGGATGACCTCCGCGCCCTTCTCGTAGACGGTGCGCGTGTAGAAGTTGTCGATCGCGATGTAGCTCGTCGGCCGCACGGCGTGCGCCATCGGGCCCGCGTCCTCGGGGAACTGCTCCTTGCGCAGGCGGCGCACGTCCTCGATGCGCTTGACGGCGCGCGCGTTGAGGTCCGCCGTGAACTCCTGGTCGCGGTAGACCGTGAAGCCCTCCTTCAGCGAGAGCTGGAACCAGTCGCGACAGGTGACGCGATTGCCCGACCAGTTGTGGAAGTATTCGTGCGCGACGACGCCTTCCACGCGCTGGAAGTCCTCGTCGGTCGCGGTGGCCGCGTCGGCCAGCACGCGCGACGCGTTGAAGATGTTGAGGCCCTTGTTCTCCATCGCGCCCATGTTGAAGTCGTTCACGGCGACGATCATGAAGAGGTCGAGGTCATACTCGCGGCCGAACGCGCGCTCGTCCCACGCCATCGCGCGCTGCAGCGAGGCCATGGCCCAGAGGACGCGGCTCTCGTTGCCCTTGTCGCACCAGATGCGCAGCGGGATCGTGCGGCCCGAGCAGGTGGTAAAGCTGTCCTCCACGAGGCCGAGATCGCCGGCCACCACCGCGAACAGGTAGCTGGGCTTGGGGAAGGGATCGTGCCACGTCGCGCGATGCCGGCCGGCGGCCAGCGGCGGCAGGTCCGCGAAGGACGCGAGTGCGCCCGAGAGCGCGCCGGTCACTGAGCCGGTTGGCGCGGCGCTGGGTGCCGCGGTCGGTGCCGCGGTGGGCGCAGCGCTGGGCGCAGCGGCGCCCGACGCGGAGCCGGTCGCAGCGCCGCCGAGTTCGTTGCCGTTGCTGAGCAGCACCGGGTAGCGCGCGCGCTCGGCCTCCAGCGTGACGGTCCACGTCGCGAGCACGTCGGGGCGGTCCTGGAAGTACGTCACGCGGCGGAAGCCCTGCGCCTCCATCTGCGTGCAGAACATGCTGCCCGAGCGGTACAGGCCGGACAGCGCGGTGTTCAGGTGCGGGCGGATGCGCGTGACGACCTGCAGCTCGAAGCGGTCGCGCTCGGGCCACAGCACGAGGCTCTCGTCGTCGCGTGAGAACTCGTCGGCGGACAGCGCGCGGCCGTCGACGTGCAGCGAGATCAGCTCCAGCTCGCCGCCCGTGCCGTCGAGGCGCAGCTCGTCGCTGCCGGGTACATCGCGTGTCGCGCCTGTTGCGCCTGTCGCACCTGTCGCACCTGTCGCGCTGGTCGCGCTGGTCGCGCTGGTCGCGCCGGTCGCGCTGGTCGGCGCGGCGCGTTCGTAACTTGTGCGGCAGCGCACCGTCGCGTGGTCCTCGTGCAGGTCGATGAAGAGCTGCACGCTGCGCGCGAGCCACGTCGGCGGACGGTAGTCGGAGAGGCGCGTCACGCGCGGCGGACTCGGGGCGATGGTGTCGGTCATGGCGGGCCTCTCCGTGCGCTGCTGGGCGCCCTACCGTAGCGCCGTGCGCGGGATGCGGGCAATGCGACGGCTCACGCAACGGCGCGCCGGGCCGGGCTGCAGGCGCGTGGCCGGCGGAGCACGGCGTACGATGTCGCCATGTCTTCGCCGTTCACGCCGCCCGTTGCCGAGCTGCCGCTGCCGCGGCTGGCGGCTCGCGCGGCGGACACGCACAAGGGCAGCTACGGCACGGTGCTCGTCGTCGCCGGCTCGCGCCGCTATCCGGGTGCGGCCATTCTCGCGGCCCTCGGGGCCGGGCGCGCCGGTGCGGGCCTCGTGCAGCTCGCGCTCGCCGACGGCCTGGTGGACAGCGTGCTGCCTGCGGTGCCCTTCGCCACGCTGCTGCGCTGCCCGGCCACCGACGATGGCGGCCTCGCGGCGCGCGCCGCGGAGGCGATCCTCGCAGCGGCCGCGCGTGCGAGCGCCGTGGTCGTCGGCCCAGGTCTCGGCACGCACGCGGACACCGGCGTGCTGCTCGCGACGCTGCTGACCGGCATCGACAAGCCGCTGCTGCTCGACGCCGACGCGCTGAACCTGCTCGCCGAGAACGCGGCCGCACGCGGCGCGACGTCCGGCGCGGCCTCACGCGCGGCGCCCCTCGCCGCCGCGGGTTGCCTGCCTCTGCTCGCGGCGCGGCGGGATGCCGTGCGGGCGCCGACCATCCTCACGCCGCATCCCGGCGAGTTTGCGCGCCTCGCCACGGCGGCGGGCTGGTCCGACGCCGACGCGCATCCGGCGACTCCCGCGGCGCGCCTCGCCGCAGCCGTCCGCTTCGCGCGCGCGTGCGGCGCCATCGTCGTGCTGAAGGGCCACGGCAGCGTGGTCACCGACGGGAGCCGCGCTCGCGTCGAGACCGCCGGCAACCCGGGCATGGCGCGCGGCGGCATGGGCGATGTGCTCTCCGGCGCGATCGGCGCGCTGCTCTGCCGCGTGCCGACCTCACTCCCCGACGCGGCCTCCGCGGCGGCACTCGGCGTGCACGCGCACGCCGTCGCGGGAGACCTCGCCGCCGCCGAGCTCGGCGAGGAAGCGATGCTGCCCGAAGATGTCGCCCGCCTGCTCGGCCGCGCGCTTTCCGCACCGGCCTGACGCGCGACCCGGCCTGTCGGCGCCTCAGCGTCTCGCCGTGTCGGCGTCTCACCGTCTCACCGTCTCACCGTCTCACCGTCTCACCGTCTCACCGTCTCACCGTCTCGGCGTCTCGGCGTCTCGGCGTCTCGGCGTCTCGGCGCGTCAGCGCGCCGACGCCACCTCTCGCGGCAGGAAGCCGGAGGCCTGCGCGGCCTGTCGGAGCACCTGGCCATCCAGCGCGAAGTGCTCGATGAGCCGGTCGAGCAGCTCGGCCTTCTCTGCGGTCGGCAGCGTGGCGACGTCGGCGTCGGGCCGGTCGCGGCCGGTGGCCGCGTCCAGCTGGTGCAGCTCGAAGCGCTGCTTGAACGGCACCACCACCAGCCGCCGCGTGCCCGACACGAGCATGTACCACTTGAGCGGCATGAACTCGTGGAAGCCTTCCTCGCGCAGGAAGACCAGGCCGCTCTCCGGATCGGTGCGATACCACAGCGCGTTCTGCTGCACGAGCTGCTTCACGGTGTACACGCGCCGGTCGAGGTCGGTCTCCGCGAACAGTTCGCGCGGCGCGTCGGCCGCGGTGTCGAGGGAGCCGGCACTCGTCGCATCGGGCTGCGCGGCGCGCAGCAGCGGCCGCAGCGAGCGTCCGTCCATCGACGCGGTGTCGTACGGCACGTCGAGCAGGTCGAGCAGCGTCGGCGCAAGGTCGAAGGAGCGCACGAGCTGCGTGGACACGCCCGGCGCCAGACCGGGCACGCGCAGGCCGAGCACGATGCGGTTGGCCCACGGGCTGCGCAGGTCGTCGCCGTGCGAATTGGTGTCATCGCCGGGGATGCCGGACCAGCCGTCGCCGTGATCCGAGAGCATCGCGACAGTGGAGCGCTCCATGAGGCCGACCTCGCGCAGGTGGGCGAGGATCGCGCCGGCCTGATCGTCCACCATGCGCATGCAGCAGGCCACCGGGTCGGCGTCGGCGTGCGCATACGGCGCGGGCGTGCTGAAGGGCCAGTGGTTGCCGCAGAGGTGCAGCGCGATGAAGACGGGGCGGTCGCGCGGCAGCTCGTCGATGGCCGCGATCACGTCCTGCGTCCAGAGCTCCGGCGCGTAGGCCGCCGAGGCGCGGTTGCCGCGCACCGCCGGGAACAGGTCGTGGCCGAGGCGCGTCCTGCGCAGCAGATTGGCCGTAGAGAAGTCGAAGAAGCTGCTCAGCAGGAAGTCCTGCGCGCCCATCGCCGGGTGCACGAGCGCGTCGAAGCCGAACTGCGGGCGGATGATGGAGAAGCGCGTCTCGTCGGTGGCGTGCAGCGTCGCGTAGCCGCGCTCCTGCAGCCGTTGCGGCAGGAAGACGTTGGCCGCGTCGAGGTGGTCGTCGCCGATGAGATTGAAGCGCACGCCGTGGTGGACCGGTTCGCGGCCCGTGAGCAGGGAGATCCACGACGGATAGGTGCGCGCCAGCGGCGTCCACGCATTGTCGAAGCGGAAGCTCTCTCCCAGGAACTCGTCGATGTGCGGCGCCGGAGAGAGCGGCGCGCCGCCCGAGGAGAGCCGGTTCATCTGGAAGGAGTCGAGGCCCAGCAGCACGACATTGCCCTGCTGCGTGAACGGCGCGACGGGCCCGCTGCTGCGGCACCAGGCGTAGCCGCCGAGCAGCAACGCGACGCCACACGCGGCGCCGGCGAGCTGACGCCGCAGCGCACGCGACGCCACCAGCGCACGACACGTCAGGACGGCCGTCGCCGCAGCCATGCAGGCGGGCACGACGACGCCGGCCGGATCATCCATCGGCCGCCGCGCGAGCGCGCCGGAGAGCATGGCCAGCCACGAGCCGCGGAGCTGGCTGGCCGGCAGCAGCAGAGCGTGCAGCGAATACCACGTGTTGACGAAGACCAGCGTGGTGACGAAGCCGAAGGAAAGTCGCACCGCGCGCGACTCTCCCCAGCGGGCGCGCACGCCGGCGGCCAGCACGCGGCACACGGCCGCCCAGGCCCACGAGACGGCGAGCAGCAGCAGCGCGCTGAGGGCGAGCATGCCCAGCAGCGTCCACGCGAGCCGCCACATGAGCCCGCCCAGGTCCGACGACACCGAGCGCATGACCTTCGCGCCGCCGAAGCAATCCGCGAGCAGCGCCACGTTGCACCACAGCTCGTTCACGAAGAGCGCGGCGGCGAGGAGCCACGCGGCGCGCGGCGGGCGCGGCAGCGCGCCGCGCGACGCGGCGGCCGTCCCGGCAGCAGTCTCGGAGGTCGTCGCCGGACGTGTCGCCGAGCTGTCCGTGCGCGCCGTCACGGCGACTTGCTCCCGGCGCCGCGCGAGAGGCTCTCCGCGGCAACGGACGTGGTGTCCGGAAGACCCAGGCGCACGACGCCGTGCCAGCCCATGAGCAGCAGATACGCGACCAGCAGGAGCTGCACCGCGCGCCGCACGCCGCGGAAGCGGATGCGCACGAGCAGGAAGAGCAGGCAGCCCGCGGTGAGGCCCATCTTCAGCGCGATGAAGGCGCCCGTGCCGTGCTCCAGCGCGCGCGCCATGAGCGGGTTCCATTCCTCGCCGCCCTGATCGAGGTAATCCAGCGTGAGCAGCAGGTCGAGCACGCACGCCACCACGATGCCGACCACGAGCACCCACTCGCGGCGCTCGTAGCGGTCCACGTAGGTTTCGCGCGAGTCGTCCTCGCGGCGCGGGCCGCGGCGCCGCCCGGTGAGCCAGTAGCGCGACATCCACGGCGTCGGGCGCGCGCGGCGGTCGCCCTCACGGCGCGGCAGCTCGCGTGCCGCGCCGGGCGACACGTCAGCCGCGTCGTCGCGCGGCATCACGGGCGCGTTGCCGGCTACGTCGTCGCGCGGCGTCGCGTGACCGGCGTCGGCCGCATCGTCGCGAGGCGTGGTGCGTTCCGGGTCGCTGGTGTCGTCCGATGGGTGCATCGTGTCGCTCCGACTCAGTCGCTGAAGGCAAGGGGCAGCGTCGGGAGGCTCGACACCTCCGACGGCGTGGCGATCCGGCAGCTCACCTGCCACGTCTCGGAATTGATCTGGCTCGTGAACAGCAGAAGGCAGTCGTAGCTTTCGGTGCCGTCGATCAGGGTGTCGATGCACTCGAAGGGATCGCTCGGCGGATGGCCGCCGCGCAACGCCGCCGCACCGTGCGCGAGCGCCGGCAACACCGACGCCGTGCGCAGCGCGCGCTGCACCATGACGCGGTCCGTGCGGATGGCATCGTGCGTCGCGCGCCAGGCAAGGCCCCACGCCGCCATCGCGAGCAGGCCGAGCACAGTGACGATGAGCAGCACCTGCCCGCGCTCACCGCGTCGTGTCGCGCGGGCCTTCATTCGGGCCATGCCAGCGTGACGCTGCGAGCGCCTGCGCCGCTGCCCGCGGAGAGCAGCACGTGCGTCTCGGCGTCGCCGGGACGCGTCACGACGAAGCCCGTCAGGCCGGACGCCATGACGATCTCCGTGTCCAGCGCTTCGTCGTGCCGGATGAGGTCGCCGTCCGTGAGCGACCAGACGATGCCGTCGTCGTCGCCGTCCCACGCGCCGGCCAGCTCGGCCACGGCCTGCTCGCGCGTGATGCGCAGGTCGCCGTCGAGCGTCGGCAGCGCGGCGTCGGCACCGCCGAAGTCGGCCAGCAGCGCTTCCACCGCGAAGCGCAGCTCGGCATCCTCCGACGCCCGGTCGCGCAGCGACAGCGTCGAGGCGCTGATCGGCTTCCACGCCAGCATCGCGATGTTGACGAGGATGGCCGAGATCGTGACCACCACAAGCAGCTCGACCAGCGTGTGCCCGCGCTCGGCCCGCGTCATCTCAGAGCTCCGTCATCACGACGACGGCCGTCGCGGTGGCCGGGTCGAGCCCGGTGCTGACGGATTGCACGGTCACCGCGTACGCAGCAGGCGCGGGCGGCGGGCCCGGCAGCGCCGGCACGGGCTCGGACAGGCGCGCCGGCGTCCCGAGCACGCGCGCCAGGTCGTCGTCCGCCTGATCGACGTAGTAGACCGGGTCGTCCGCGAGCCAGGCGTCGAGGCTCGACACGAGCCGATCGTGCGCCACGGTGAGCCGCGACAGGCCGAGCACGAGCAGCGTGAACAGCAGCAGCGCCACCGTGCACTCCAGCAGCGTGAAGCCGGCCGGCTCACCGGCGCGCAGCTCATGGGCCTTGCGGGACGACATGCAGACCTGCCTCGTTGCTGGTGAAGCCCGTGATGACGCCGGATTCGTCGATGAGCAGCTCGCCGGACCAGTCGTCGCTGCCCGTACGCAGCATGCGCGCCACGAAGGCGCCCTCGTCCGCGGAGAGCACGTCAAGCTCGAAAGGCGCGACGGCGTCCACGAGCGGGCGGTCCAGCAGGCGTTGCGCGGCCAGCTCGTCGACGGAGTCGCAGAACTCGTGCTGCTCCAGCCACCACAGGCGTTCCGCGACCCACACCGAGTGCAGCGAGGCCGCCGCGATGTCCACGTGCGTCTGCTCGGTGGCGATGCCGAAGCGTGGCACGGCCATGCCCGCGCTGATGCCGATGACGACCAGCACGAGCATCACCTCGATGAGGGAGACGCCTGCGATGGATCGACTGCCCGCTGCGGGCCCCATCTCACGGATGTCCCGCGGGAGCCAGCCGCGTCATGAGCGGAGCCAGCGGCCCGGCGTCGGCGCCGCGACGGATGGCCTCCTCGTAGGACGCCAGTGCGAGTTCGCGCTGGCTGCCGCGCAGACGCAGGTGGCCGAGCAGCACGTAGGCGGCGGCGCAGTCCGGCTGCTGGGCAAGCACCAGGCGCAGCGTTTCGAGCGCCGCCGTGTCCTGCGAGAGCAGCACGCGCGCGCGCGCCGTGTCGAGCAGCACGTCGACGAGCACCTGGACGTCGTCGGCGGCGGTCGCGGGCGGATGGCCGGCCTCGCCGAGCAGGAAGGCTTCCAGCGCGGCGGCCGCGAGCTCGGGCTTGTTGCCGAGCAGCGCCGCGCGTCCGAGCGCGCGCTGCAGCGACGGCGTCAGCGACGCCAGCGGCACCGGCGCGAGCAGTTCGAGCAGGCGGTCCGAACGGCGCCCTGCGATGGCGGCCCACGCGGCGGCGCAACGCACGCCGACATCGTCGGGCGCGACGGCCAGCGCGCGGTCATAGGCCTCCAGCGCCATCGTCGTGCTGCCGGCCGCGAGGATCGCGTCGCCGGTCGCGCGCAGCAGGCGCACGGAGTCGGGGTGCGCGACGGTCGCGTGCTCGAGCAGCGTTGCGGCCTCCCACGCGCGGCCCTGCGCCGTGTGCACGCGCGCGAGGCCGAGCGCGACGGAGATGTCGTCCGGCGAGATGGCCGTCGCCGCGACGTAGAGGCGCAGCGCGTCGTTCCAGCGCCCATCGACCTCTGCGGCGAGAGCGTCCTGAAGATCGGGCGCGCCGACCGATGCATTGGCGAGCGGTGCACTGGCGAGCGGTGCACTGGCGAGCGCCGCTCCGCTGAGCGAGGACGCGCCGGCCGGGGCCGTCGCCGACGCGCCCGGCGCTGCGGCCGGTGGCGACGCGGCACCCGGCGCCGATTGCGCGGCGGACCACGGCGCGAGCGCCAGCAGGCACGGCAGCAGAAGTCTCGGGCAGGCGCTCATGCCCGGGCCTATCGGCTGTTCAGGCCCCCGGCGATGAGGTCCAGAAGCTGCCTGTCCACGGCGGACACGTCGGGCAGCGGCAGGCTGCGGGCGCCGATCTGGCGCTCGAGGAGGCGGACTTCCTCGTTGTCGCGGTGCGCGGCGTCCAGGTCCGCGAGCAGCATCGCGGCGGTGCCCACGTCGCCCCGTGCGACGAGGCTGCGGGCCAGCGCCAGGTGGACCTCCGCGAGGCGGGGCTCCGCGAGCAGGTTCAGCGCCGCGTGGCGAGGAGTGCCGCCCGCGGGAGCCGCACCGGACGGAACCCGCGCGGCTGCCGGGAGCGTTGCGCCCGCTGCGGTCTGCATGCCCGACACGCCCGCCGCGCCCACCTCGCCCGCCTCGCCCGCGTTGCCCGCGTTGCCCGCGCTGCCCGCGCTGTCGAGGCCGGTCATGGCGCCCGAGGCGTCGAAGCTGCCGGCCGGCGCGACGGGCTCGTGCCACTCGGTGGCGGTTGCGTCGGGCGCGGGCAGCGGCGTCCAGCCTGCACTCGCGGCAAGGCTGGCCAGCGCCGGCGAGCCGGATTGCATCAGCGCGGTGGACTCCGCGCGCAGCTTGCCGTCCTTCATGTTCACGATGTGCGGCGTGAGCACGATGATGACTTCCTCGTGCCGGTTGGTGCTGTCCTCGCTGCGGAAGAGCGCGCCGAGCAGCGGGATGTCGCCGAGCAGCGGCACCTTGCGCTCGATGACGTCCTTGCGCTCGCGGAACAGGCCGCCGATCACGACGGTCTCGCCGTCGCGGATCATGATGTTGGTGGTGACCTCTGCGGTGTCCTTGAAGGGCAGGCCCTCGCTGTTGACGCCGCCGGTCGAGTCTTCCGGGTGCACCTCGAGGCGCACCAGATCCGTGCCCGTGATGAACGGCCGGAAGATGAGGCGCGTGCCGGTCTCGAGATACTCCACGCTCTGCGTCGTGGAGGTCTGCGTGACGGTGGTCGTGAGGAAGCCGTCGCGGCGCCCGAGCAGCACCTCGCCGCGCTGCTTGTTCATGGTGACGATGCGCGGGTTGGCCAGCACCGTCGCGTCGGTCTGCGTCTGCAGCGCCTTGATGAAGACCGCGACGCCGTCCTTGATGATGCCCACGTTGAGGCCGCCGTTGGCCTTCGGGATGAGCGAGTTCAGGCCGGTGGCGACGGCGCCGAGCCCGTCGTCGAGCTGCTGGCCGTCGAAGCCGCCGTAGTTGATGCCCTGGCCGCTGATGCTCGACGCGCCGTTGTCGGCGAAGTTCGTGCCGATCAGCGCGGAGACTTCCACGCCGAGCTGCTTGCTGTCCGAGAGCGAGACGAGCAGGATCGTCGCCTCGATGAGCACCTGCTGCGGCTCGGCATCGAAGGAGAGCAGCACGGTTGCGATCTCGTCGAGGCGCGAGCGCAGGTCGCGCACGACGATGAGGTCGGCGGCCGCGTAGTCGTCGCCGCCGGCCTCGTTCTGGCTGGAGGCGATGCCCTGCCGCGACGACGGCGTGGCGGTCACCTGGCCCGAGGGGCTGAGCAGCGGGCGGATGAGCGCGATGGTGTCCTCGGCGCGCGCATGGCCCAGCGTGAAGACGCGCGTCTCGGCCTTGTCCGGCTCGATGTAGATGAAGGCGCCTTCCTCGCGCGTGACGAGGCCCGTGCTGTGGCAGAGCGCGCCGATGATCTCCTCGACGGTCATGTCGTAGAGGTCGCCGGTGAAGGTGGCGGTCACGTCGGGGGCGACCACGATGTTGCGGCGCATGAGGCGGCGCAGCTCGGCGAAGGCGTCGGCGAGAGGCAGGCTGCGCGCGTGGAATTCGAGACGGTCGGCGGAGGTGCGCACGAAGGCGCCGGTCACGGCAGGCCCGGGCGGCACGAGGCTGCCCGACGACGCGGTGCCGGCTGCTCCCGGAGCGCCGGCCGCAGCTGCTGCGCCGGCGCCGGTCGCACCGACGGCGGGCGACACGCCCGTCGGCGCGGGCTTCGTCGACGCACCGCCGTCCGACTGCGCACCGGGCAGCGTGACGTTGACTCCGGCTGCCGCAGGGGCCGCGCCCGGCAGCGGCACGCCGAGCAGATCGCGCACACCCGACGCGGACGACTGCAGTGCGGACGCGGAGCCCGCGAGCAGCAGCACGGCGATCAGTCCCGCGAGGCGCATCTCAGCTCACTCCCGAGGCGGCCGAGAACATGGGCAGGTACACCGCGCAGAGGATGACCGCGACGGTCACGCCCATGAACAGGATGACGACGGTCTCGAGCGAACCGGTGAGCCGGCCCACGACGATCTCGACCTTGCGGCGATAGAAGACCTCCACCTCGTCGAGCACGTCGGGCAGCGTGCCCGAGCCCTCGCCGATGCGGGTCATGCTCACGACGAAGGACGTGAACACGCCCGACTCCTCCATCGCGTCCGCCAGGTTGCCGCCGCGCTCCACCTGCTGCGTGACGCGGACCATCGCCTCCTGGTAGGTCTTGTTGGCGCTGAAGATGCCCTTCATCGAGATGATGGCGTCCAGCAGCGGCAGGCCGGCGCGCAGCAGCAGCGCGACGTTGCTCGCGAACTTCTGCATCGAGGCCTGCACCAGCACGTCGCCCACCAGCGGCAGCGACACGAGCAGCCGGTCGCGCGTCCTGCGGCCCTCGACGGTGGCCGACCAGCGCCTGTACGCGAAGATCACCACCGCGATGGCGATCACGATCATGAAGCCCTTCTCGCGCAGGAAGTCCGACACGGCGAGCACGGCCTGCGTGATGCCCGGCAGCTCCTTGCCCATGCTCTGGAACATGTTGGCGAAGGTGGGCACGACCTTGACCAGCATCACCGCGATGGCGCCGATGGCCACGCACAGGATGATGATCGGATACATCATCGCGCTCACGAGCTTGCCGCGCAGTTCCTGCGCCGCGATCATCTGCACGGTGAGCTTCTCGAGCACCTTGCCGAGCTGGCCGCTGTCCTCGCCGCTGCGGATGACCTCGATCCACTCGATCAGGAAGTACTGCGGATAGTTGGCCAGCGAAGAGTTCAGCGACTGGCCCGACGCCACGCGCTGCGCGACGTTCTCGATCACCGCGCGCAGCTTGATGCTCTGGCACTGCGCGCCCGAGATCGTGATCGCGTCGTAGATCGGCGTGCCCGCGCGGAACATCGTCGAGAGCTGCTGGAAGAAGGCCTGCACGTCCTCGGACGAGGCCTTGGGGTGCATCTTGTTGTTGACGCGGACCTTGAGGAAGCCGCCGCCCGTGTCGGTGGCCATGCTCAGACTTCCTTCCTCAGGTACTCGATGCACTCTTCGAGGCTGGTGATGCCGGCCTCGAGGCGCTCGCGCGCGCTGTCGGCGAGGAAGCGTGTGCCCTCGGCGCGGGCCGTGGACTCGATCTCGGCCACGGGCGCCTTGCGGCAGATGCACTGGCGCACGGCCTCGGTGATCGGGATGACCTCGTAGATGCCGACGCGGCCGCGCACTCCGTTGCCGCGGCAGTTGGCGCAGTTGGCATTGGTGCCGGCGCGGTAGAGCGTGATGCCCGGCTGCAGCCCGTACTTCACGGCCACTTCCTCGGGCAGCTCGTAGGCTTCCTTGCACTCGGGGCACAGGCGGCGCACGAGACGCTGCGCCTCCACCATGCGCAGCGCCGGGCCGAGCAGGAAGGGCTCGATGCCCATGTCCACGAGACGGTTGATGACCTGCAGCGCATTGTTCGTGTGCAGCGTGGAGAGCACGAGGTGGCCCGTCAGCGCGGCGCGCATGCAGATCTGCGCCGTCTCCTGGTCGCGCACCTCGCCGACCATGATCTTGTCCGGGTCCTGTCGCAGGAAGGAGCGCAGCGCGCCGGCGAAGGTGAGACCCTGCTGCGCGCGCACCTGCACCTGGTTGAGCCCGAAGAATTTGTATTCGACGGGGTCCTCGACCGTGACGATGTTCTCGGTCGGGCTGTTGATGAGGTTGAGGCAGCAGTAGAGCGTCGTGCTCTTGCCCGAGCCGGTGGGCCCCGTCACGAACATCAGGCCGTGCGGCGAGTGCGCGGCCGCCACGAAGTCCCTCGCCTGCTTCTCGTTGAAGCCGAGGCGCTCGAGCTTGTCGGGGATGCCTTCCTTCTCCAGGATACGGATGACCATCTTCTCGCCGTAGATCGTCGGCACGGTGGAGACGCGCAGGTCCACGCGCTTTTCGCCGTTGCGCAGCGCGATGGCGCCGTCCTGCGGCACGCGCTTCTCCGCGATGTCCATCTTGGCCAGGATCTTGAGGCGCGACACCGTGGGCACGAAGAGCGAGCGCGGCGGCGAGGTCGTCTCGCGCAGCTTGCCGTCGATGCGGTAGCGCACGCGCACCGTGTCCTCGTACGGCTCGATGTGGATGTCGCTGGCGCCTTCCTCGATGGCCCGCCCGAGGAGCACGTTCACGATGCGCACGACCTGACTGTCCTTGCCGGCCGGCAGCGCCCGCTGCAGGTCGAGGATGAAGTCCATCTCCTCCTCGGCCTCGGCCTCCTTCCTGGCCTCGGGTCCCTTGCTGCCTTCGCTGACGATCTCGCGCACCACGTCGCGTTCGCCGAAAACGCCGGCGAGCAGCAGCGCGTAGAGCCCCGGCGAGATGGACGCGGGGCGCACGATGCGGCCCGTGCGCATGCGCACTTCCTCGAGCGCCGCGAAGTCCGCCGGGTTGAGGCACGCGATCTCGAGGAAGCGGCCCGAGTCGCGCACCGGAAAGAGCCGGCGACGGCGACACACCGATTCGGACACGATCTGCGCGAGCGGCCCGCAGACCGCAGCCAGCTCGGCCACCGTGCCCAGCGAGAGCGGCAGCAGCTCGTTGGGGAGGTTGAGCATCACCAGCGAGACCTGTCCGTCCTGCACCAGCTCGACCCACGGGATCTTGAGGTGCGACGCCCACGCCTCGGGGATGGCGTTTTCTTCCACGAGCTCGCCGGCGATGAGCGCCTCCTCGACGCTCTCGGGGCATTGCGTCCGCGCGCGCGCCACCTGGTCGAGCTTGTCCTCGGGAAGCTGACCGCCCTCCACGAGCAACCGCACGATGAGCGGGAGGCTCTCGGTCCTGGCAGCGTTCATGACTTGGGCTTTCCGGGATACGAACGGGCCTTGTAGGTGGCTTTCTTCGGCGCTCCGGGAGCCGGAGCCGCTGTCTGAGTTGCCGCCGAGGGGGCTGCGGCCTTCGGAGGTGACGTGCTGGCGGTGCGCGGATGGCCCGCCGCGCCTCCCATGCCGCCGGACGTCCGGGGCGCCGCGGCGGCCTCGCCGGTCGCCGCTCCCGGCGTGCCGACGGTGATCACCGCCTGGTGATCGAGATCCAGCAGGTAGTCCTTGCCGCGATGGGTCACCACCGCGACCGAGCCCTCCACCGCGCGCAGGACGGGCGGCGAGTAGGGGTCGAAACCCGCCAGCGCCGCGCCGACCTCCACCGTCTGCCCGGAAATGCGCGCCTGGCCACCGCCGGCCTGCGCCAGCGTGGCCTGCAGGCTCAGCGTGAACTGCACCGGCGGCAGTTCGGCCGGCGGGGCCGGCGCCTCGACCGGTTCGGGTGGCGGCGCAGGCGACGTGGCGGTTCGCAACGCCAGCAGAGCCTCCGCGTGCTCGGCCCAGTGCGCCAGCGAGGTCACGGGTGGGTGCAGCGTCGCGCCACTCGCGCTGCCATCGGAGCCCGCCGCAGTCGCCAGACCCGCCGGGGCCGCCGCACCCGTCGAGCCGCGGGCGCCGCTGCCGTGTCCCGCGGAGCCGGCCGAAACGGACGTCGCCCGGCCGGGGGGCGCCCGCGACGGAGTGCCGGCTGCGCGCGGCGAGGCGCCGGCTGCGGGCTCGATCTTCTCGACGGCAATGACGAGCCCGTAGGGATCGCGCGTCAGCACCCAGTCGGAGGGCGGATCGCGCGGCGTGATGTCGGAGATCTCGATGGGACGCAGCGCGCTCCTGGCCGACGCCACGGCCTTGCTCTTCTCCTTGTCGAGATCGCCGTAGCCGAACCACGCCAGCAGCGCGAGCGCGATGAACACGATGTTGCGCTTGAGGTTCGCGATCACCTGTCGCCGCTCCCGGCATCGTCTCCCGGCGCGTCCCGCGGGCCGACCTCGTCGGCGCGATCGGCTGAGCCGCCCGACGCGTCGCCGGCTTCGATCCCGGCCTCGCCTGCCTCGCCGTCGCCGCCCTTGTCGTCGCCGCCCTTGTCGTCGCCGGTCTTGTCGTCGCCGGTCTTGTCGTCGCCGGTGTGGCCGTCGCTGGCGGGCTTGCTCTCGCTGGCGGCCGAGGACTTCACCAGGCCGCGGATCATGCAGGTCAGGTACATCGAGGTCTGGTGCTTCTCGACGCGCACCTTCTCGACGCGCATGAGCCGCTCGCCGTGCTCGAGCCGGTCGATGAAGTCCACGAACTCGCGGTAGGAACTGCCGCGCGCGACGAGCTCCATCTGCACCACCTGGAAGGCGCCCTTGGGCTCCACGGCCTTGGGCTCGATGGAGATGAGCGTCGCGTTGCTGTACGACAGCAGCGACAGCACGTAGTTCTGCCAGTCGACGATCTCGGCGCTCACGGCGACCTTCGGATCGTAGGCCTCGACCTGCTCGACGAAGCCGCGCACTTCCTGCGAGAGCGACGAGAGCGCGAGCGCCTCCTTGTGCCGGGCGCGCGCCGAGTCGAGGCGCGCCGCGAGGGGCATCTCCACCAGCGCGATGATCGCACCCATGATGACCAGCGTCGCGAGGAAGCGGAACTGCACCGGGTCGCCGGTCCAGCGCCGGTACACGGCCTTGAGGGCCTCGATCTGCTTGCGATCCACGCCCAGTTCGAGAGCCATCGTCATTTCCCCGGCGTGCCGGGCGGCATGCAGTAGACGGTGATGCGCGCGGAGAGGCCCTTCACCGCGGGCAGCAGGCGCACGTTCGCGCCGGTGATGCGCGGCAGGACCGCCTGGAACACGGGCGAGGCCTTGATCGACGCGACGAGCGACTCGACCTCGGGCGGCGAGCTGTCCGCGGCGCTCAGCCCCACCTCGCAGGCAATCGTGAGCTGACGCCCCTTCGTGGACAGCTGGGCCGCGCCACCGCTGCCGTCATCCTTCGCCTTGTTGGCGGCGCCTTCCTTCTTCTTCTTCTTGGTGCTCGGATACTGCACCTGGTCCCGGCCGTCGAAGTCCACGAGCGTCACCGTCGGCGGCAGCACGCTGGGGAGTTCGCGCAGGATGTCGCTCCAGCGCAGGCGGTTCGTGAGGAAGCTCTGCGCGATCTGCACCTCGGTCTTGAGCTTGACGTGCACCTTGCGCAGGTCGGTGAGCTGCACGTGGGCGCGCTTGAGGTTGCCGGCGGTCTGCTTCTCGAGCTTCAGCGCCTCGCTCTCGATGCCGGCGGCGGCGTCGGTGAGCATCCAGCCGAGCACGATGCCTGCGACGCCGAGGACCGCCGCCGAGCGCAGCGGCAGCCGGTGCAGCACGCCGGGCGGCGGCCGCAGCGCGACGAACAGGTCGACGGCATCCTGCTTCATGCGTGCCCCGGCGTGCGCGAGGGCCAGGGCCGAGGCAGGCTCGTCGCAGCCCACGGACTTCGCCATCACGGTCTTGAGGCCGGTGAATGCCTCGCAGATGTCCACGAGGCCCTCTTCCGTGCCGTCCATGTGCAGCATGACGCCGTCCACGGAGCGCAGGCCGAGCTCCTCGCGTGCGTGCGTGAGCAGGCCCAGCACGGCCAGCCCGACGGAGCTCACGTCGCGGCTGTCCAGCATGTCGAAGAGGCGCGAGGCGATGGGGAAGCCGCCGTGCGCGAGAATGGCCACGCCGCCCTCGGCGTCGCGCAGGACGCGGACCTCCGTGCGCCATTTGCGCGGCCTGCCCGTCAGGCGCGAGGCGAACTGGTACAGCGCCCAGGTCAGCGGGTAGAGGCGCACGTTGCCCGGCTTCTTTCCCAGCGCTTCGAGCACGGTCGATGCCACGTCGCGCGGCGCCGCGGCCAGCGCCGCGTGCAGGCCGGAAGGAAGCTTGACCTGCTCGATGCCCGCCACGAGCGCGTCGTGCACCAGGCCGAGGTGGGACGCGAGCAGTTCCGCGGGCTTCTGCTCCGCGTCCTCGGTGGACAGCTTGCGGGTGATGGCGTACGAGCGCCGCGCATCGACCCCGAAGACGAGCCTGCCGCGCAGGTGCCCGGCCGAACGCAGCTGCGCCAGCGCGGCGCCGAGGTCGCCGTCGACGATGGCTTCCTCGGCGCTGGCGGACGGACGCACCCCGAGCGGCGTCACCACGACCGTGGCCGTGAGGATGCGATCGGGTGCGAGCAGCACTCCGGTGACGTGCTTCCAGGGTGAGCGGCGCAAGGCCGGTGTCTCCGTGCTCTCCTCGACTCTTCACCGCGCACGCGGCCGTGCGGCGGCGGCGTCCGCTCTGCCGGAGACGCCCTTCAAGAGAAAGGGCCCCGGCAGAGTCGGGGCCTCTCATGCGCGCTGCGATGCGGCAGCTCGGGCCGCCGGGCCGTCCGGCGGATTCGCGCCGGCCATCCACCGTGAGGCGGGATGGGCCGGCGCGAACGCGCCAAGAAGGACTGCATCTGCCGGATACGGTCAGCTCGTCGCGGTCTGCAACGGGCTGACTTCCGCGGCGATGGTGCTGTTCGTGGTGTCGAAACCATCGTGGTTGAACACGACCGTGTACGCACCGTAACCAGCCGATGCGCCGGCGCGGGTGAGCGTCAGCTCCCAGCCGGTCTCCAGCGAGGACTCGCTCGACGGGACCGCAATCTCGCCGACCGAGAAATACTCGGGCGAGATCATCTCGGTGTCGAGCTGGCTCAGGTCGGACGCGTACGTGCCCTGACGAGCGTGGTAGCGCTCCTGGGCCGAGTGGACCGTGGCGAGGTAGTTGAAAGATTCGGCAGCCTTCGACCGCTCGACGGACGCCAGGAAGCGCGGCACCGCGAAAGCGGCCAGCACGCCGATGATCACGACAACGACGGCCAATTCCACGAGCGTGAAGCCGCGCTCGCTCCGGGTCTTGTTCAAGAACATGTCTACTCCTTGGTTCCCGGCGGCGAGTCCCAACCATGGGAGTCGGCCGACACGAGAGGCGATTACGCTCGTGGATTTCGGCTGGCCCATGCCCCGGGCTTGAGAAAACTCCGCCGGGACCCTCCCGGGCTGTCGCGGCGGCCGGGCATCCCCCCTCGCGCCGCCGCGCGGGGACCGGTAAGCTCTCGCCAATTTGTCCCACGTCGGCATGATCGGCCGGGGACTTCACGACCCGGAGCCTGAAGCCGATGCCGCGACGCACCGACATCCAGAAGATCCTGATCATCGGCTCCGGACCGATCGTCATCGGCCAGGCCTGCGAGTTCGACTACTCGGGCTGCCAGGCGTGCAAGGCGCTGCGCGAGGACGGCTACACGGTCATCCTCGTCAACAGCAACCCGGCCACGATCATGACCGACCCGCAGATGGCGGACCGGACCTACATCGAGCCGATCACCACCGAGGTGCTGACGCGGGTCATCGAGCAGGAGCGGCCCGACGCCGTGCTGCCGACGCTGGGCGGACAGACCGCGCTCAACGCCGCCATCAAGCTGCACGAGGCGGGCGTGCTGAAGAAGTACGGCGTCGAGATGATCGGCGCGACCGTGGACGTGATCCGCAAGGCCGAAGACCGCGACCTCTTCAAGCAGGCCATGGCAAGGGTGGGCGCCGCGGTGCCGCCGTCGGGCATCGCCTACACGATGGACCAGGCGCGCGAGGTGCTCGCGACGATCGGCCTTCCCGCGGTCATCCGCCCCAGCTTCACGATGGGCGGCACGGGCGGCGGCATCGTCTACAACCCCGAAGAATTCGAGCGCACCTGCGCGCGCGGCCTCGAGCTGTCGCTCAACAGCGAGGTGCTCATCGAGAAGAGCATCGCGGGCTGGAAGGAATTCGAGCTCGAGGTCATGCGCGACCGCAAGGACAACGTGGTCATCGTGTGCTCGATCGAGAACCTGGACCCGATGGGCATCCACACCGGCGACTCGATCACGGTGGCGCCGCAGCAGACGCTCACGGACCGCGAGTACCAGGAGATGCGCGACGAGGGCATCGCGATCATCCGCGAGATCGGCGTCGAGACGGGCGGCTCCAACATCCAGTTCGCGGTGAACCCGGCGAACGGCGACCGCATCGTCATCGAGGTGAACCCGCGCGTCTCGCGCAGTTCCGCGCTGGCCAGCAAGGCCACCGGCTTCCCGATCGCCAAGATGGCCGCCAAGCTCGCGGTCGGCTACAGCCTCGACGAGATCGCCAACGACATCACCCGCAAGACGCCGGCCTGCTTCGAGCCGACGATCGACTACGTGGTGGTGAAGGTGCCGCGCTTCGCCTTCGAGAAGTTCCGCGAGGCGGACCCGACGCTGGGCACGCAGATGAAGGCCGTGGGCGAGACCATGGCCATCGCGCGCACCTTCAAGGAGGCGCTGCAGAAGGCGCTGCGCGGACTGGAGAGCGGCTACCCGGGCCTCGGGCTCAAGGCCAACGATCCCTTCCTGCCCGGCGCACCGCGCCGCGGCCGGCCGAGCGTGCGCGAGCTGCGCCGCAAGCTGGGCATTCCGCTGCACGACCGGCTGCAGACCGTGCGCCTCGCGCTGCGCAGCGGCATCTCGAAGGAAGACATCTTCGAGCTCACGAAGATCGATCCGTGGTTCCTTGAGCACATCGCCGGCATCGTCGCGGTGGAGCAGGGCATGGAGCGCTTCGGCAGCTTCGAGGACGTGCCGGCCGGCACGCTCGCCGAGTACAAGCGCACGGGCTTCTCCGACGAGCAGATCGCGCGCGTCTTCGGCACCGACCCGGCGCGCGTGCGCCTGCGCCGCCACGAGCTGGGCATCGTCCCGGTGTTCAAGCGCATCGACACCTGCGGCGGCGAGTTCGAGTCCTTCACGCCGTACCTGTACAGCACCTACGAGCCCACGACCGAGGTCGTGGACACGGGCCGGAAGAAGATCATGGTGCTGGGCGGCGGGCCCAACCGCATCGGTCAGGGCATCGAGTTCGACTACTGCTGCGTGCAGGCGTGCATCGAGCTGCGCAAGCGCGGCTTCGAGATCGTCATGGTGAACAGCAACCCGGAGACGGTGTCCACGGACTTCGACACCTCCGACCAGCTCTTCTTCGAGCCGCTCACCATCGAGGACGTGCTGCACATCCACGAGGCGCAGTCCTTCGAGGGCGCCATCGTGCAGTTCGGCGGGCAGACGCCGCTGAATCTCGCGCAGGGCCTGCAGCGCGGCGGCGTGAAGATCCTCGGCACGTCGGTGGACTCCATCGACCTGGCAGAGGACCGCGAGCAGTTCACGGAGCTGCTGGCAAAGCTGAAGATCCCGCAGCCGCGTAACGGCATCGCGACGAACGCCGAGCAGGCCGAAGAGGCCGCCGCGCGCATCGGCTACCCGATCGTCGTGCGCCCGAGCTACGTGCTCGGCGGCCGCGGCATGGAGGTCGTGTGGGACCGCAAGGGCCTCGCCGACTGGATCGAGAACGCCGTGGACGCGAGCCCCGATCGCCCCATCCTCATCGATGAATTCCTGGAAAACGCCACCGAGGTGGACGTGGACGCCGTGTGCGACGGCGAGACCTGCGTCATCGGCGGCATCATGGAGCACGTGGAGCAGGCCGGCATCCACAGCGGCGACTCCACCTGCACGCTGCCGCCGTACTCGCTGCCGACCGCGGTGCAGGACACCATCCGCCGCCACACGCACGCGCTGGCCTTCGCCGTCGGCGTGCGCGGCCTGCTCAACATCCAGTACGCGGTGAAGGACGGCACGGTCTACGTGCTCGAGGTCAACCCGCGCGCCTCACGCACCGTGCCCTTCGTCGGCAAGGCCATCGGCGTGAATCTCGCCGGCATCGCCGCGCGCGTCATGGCCGGCGAGAAGCTCGTCGACATCGGCTTCACGAAGGAGATCATCCCGCCGCACTTCTCGGTGAAGGCGCCGGTCTTCCCGTTCAACAAATTCCCGGGCACCGACATCATCCTCGGGCCCGAGATGCGCAGCACCGGCGAGGTCATGGGCATCGACGCGGACCTCGGCTGCGCCATCGCCAAGGCCTTCATGGGCGCCGGCCGCACGCTGCCGCTGGAGGGCACGGTGCTGGTCTCCGTGTGCGACCGCGACAAGCCCGCCACGCTGGACGTCGCTCGCGCCTTCCACGCGCTGGGCTTCACCATCGTCTCCACGCCCGGCACGGCGGACTACCTGCAGAAGGCCGGCGTCCCCGCACGCAAGGTCTACAAGCGCGGCGAAGGCCGTCCCGACGTGGTGGACATCATCAGCAGCCGCGAGGTGCACCTGGTGCTCAACTCGCCCAGCGCCGACCCGCTGACGCGCGAGGACGAGAAGGCCATCCGCACGGCCGCGCTGCAGAAGAACATCCCCACCATCACCACGGTCTTCGGCGCGCGCATCCTGGCCACCGCGATCGAGTCCATGCGCAAGCACGGCCTGCGCGTGAAGGCGATGCAGGACTTCCACGCGGCGACGCCGGTTCCAGCGCTGCACTGAGGCGCGCCGACTCCAGCGCGCCCCGTCCGAAACAGGCGCGGGCCGCACAAAGCGCGGCCCGCTGCAGCGCCGAGGCCTCGCACTACCCCATCCGTTCGAGCTCGCTGCGGATCTCTGCCAGCAGCTTGTCGACGTCCTCGGGGATGTCCTTGTTCGTCAGGTGGAAGATCCCGCCCTTGCCGGAGTTGTCGCCCGCGGCGCCGCCGGTGCCGCCCGACCCGTGCGAGGAGCCGTCGCCCGCGTGGTCGGCGGACGGCGCCCCGCCGCCCGCGATCACGACCGCCTTGGGGCGCGGCGCGAGCACGATCGGCGGGAGTTCGACGCTGCCGTCGCTTGCGGTCATCGACTTGATCGTCTCGTTCTGGCGCTTGACCGTCGTGAGCAGCGCCCCGGCAGCCGCCTTGAGCTGGCGCATCTGCAGCGCGTCGCGGATCGAGATGATCAGCTCCGCCTCGTTGCAGGGCTTGATGAAGAAGCGGTAGATCTCGCCCTTGTTCACCGCCGCGACGACCGTCTCGAGGCGCGCGTCTCCGGTGAGCATCATGCGCACCATCTCGGGCCACTGCGCCTTGCAGCGTGCAAGCAGCACGCTGCCGCGCATGTTCGGCATGTTCTCGTCGGCGATGATGACGTCGATCGGGCGCTCGGCCAGGAGATTGAGCGCCGCCTCGCCGCTCTCCGCCGACAGCAGCTCGTAGGGCTCGCGATGCAGGGCGCGCCGCAAGGCCTGGAAGATCTTCGGTTCGTCATCGACGATGAGGACTGCGTGATCCATCTCTTCAACTCCCTGGTGCGCGCGGCGCGCGTTCGACGGATGGAGCCGGTCGCCCCACGTGCACTTCCGCGTATCGGCTCGCGTCCCCCGTTCAGGTGAGGCTATTTTCCGACGAGTTTTTCCGCGCACAGGCCGACGCGGCGGCGGCCCAGCGGGTGCGCGGCTCGGCCCAGCCCCGTTCGCCGAGCCACGCCATGCGGGCCCCCACGAAGGCCTCATCCGGGGGCACGGCCGGGTCGCTGAAGGACAGCAGCAGATCCGCGCCGACGAGCAGCACGAGCGGCCCGGACGTCGCCGGCGGGCACAGCGCGGGCGCCTCGCGGCAGGCGGCCGCCGCGACGACCGCATCCTTGAAGCCCCAGGTCGGGAGCAGCCAGCTCAGGACAGTCGAGCGATCCGCCGCCGCGGCGGCGCCGGACGGAGCGCCTGCTTCGGCCGGCGCAGTCGGCGCAGTCGGCGCGGTCGGCGCGGTCGGCACGGTCGGCACGGTCGGCGCGGTCGGCGCGGTCGGCGCGGTCAGCGGGAGCCTCAGCATCGAGGCCGTCACGGCCTGCACCAGCGCCTCGAGCCCCGAGTTCTCGCAGGCCCCGATCGCCGCGATGTGCTGCGCGACCACGAGGTCCGCCGTCTGGCGCGAGGCGTCCGGCGGTCCGCCGAACGCGTCGGAGAAGCGCAGCGCCATGACGAGCGAGAGGATGTTGCGCGTGCCCATCGCCGCGATCGTCGCCGCGGCGCCGGCTCCCGGCCGGACCTGCGCGGGAAACGCGGCGGCAAGCACCAGACCGAGGCGCGCCCAGAAGGCCGTGTCGTGCGTGAAGCTGGCCAGCAGCCCCGCGACGACGTCATCGGTGTCGGCTTCGCTGGCCAGCGCGGCAAAGACGCTGGCGCAATGTTCGAAGTGCTTGGGCGGCGAACACCAGACGGCGCAGGCGGCCTCCCAGCCGAGGCGGTCCAGCGCCTCGCGCACCTCGACGGCCTGCTTCACCTCGGCTTCGAGCGTCTCCGGCGGGCAGGGCTTCTGCAGGTAGCGGTGCGCGCAACTGCGCGCGAGCTGCATGCGATCGGGATCGGCGTGGCCGGAGAGCACGAGGCGCCCCGTGTGCGGGAACTCCGACGAGACGCGCGCAAGGAGCTGCGCGCCGTCCATGCCGGGCATGCGCATGTCGCTCACGATGACGTCGTAGGGCATGCCGGCCGCGACGGCGCGGGCCAGCTCGGCGAGCGCCGCGAGGCCCCCGTCCACGAACTGCATCTCCCAGGATGCCCGGCGGGCATGCAGTTGACGGCGCAGGCCGGAGAGCACGCGTTGTTCGTCGTCCACGAAGAGGATGCGGTTCACGGCTGCGGTTCTCCGGAAACGGGGATCGGGTCGACGACCGCGTGCGGGTTAGCGGCGGGGAATTGCGGGGCAGCGTCGTGCGGGATCGACAGATCCGACGGCTCTCCGGCCGCGGCGGACGTCGATGCGGCCGGCGCGGCGCGCGGACCTCCCTCGTTGTCCTCGGGCTGCGACGAGACGGGGATGCGCACGATGAAGGTCGTGCCCTTGCCCAGCTCGGTCTCGAAGCGGATCGATCCCTTGTGCTTGTCGATCACGACCGCGCGGGCGATCGCCAGGCCAAGCCCCGTGCCCTTGCCCACGCCCTTCGTCGTGAAGAACTGGTCGAAGATCTTGGACCGCGCGTGTTCGGGGATGCCCGCGCCCGTGTCCGCGACGCGGATCTCGATCATGTCGCCGTCGAGACGCGTCGAGATGCGGATGGTGCCGCGCCCGGCGCCGTCGCCGACCACGTCCTTGATCGCGTGCGCCGCATTCACGAGCAGGTTGAGGAAGACCTGGTTGAGATCCGCGACGTAGCAGTCCGCCAGCGGGATCTCTCCGAAGTCCGTCTCGACGTCGGCGTGATACTTGTACTCGTTGCGCGCCACCGAGACCGTCGTCGAGATGGCCTTGTTGAGGTCCGCGTTCTGGCGCCCCTGGTTGCCCGGGTGGCTGAAGTCCTTCATCGCGCGGACGATCGTCGTCACGCGGTTCACGCCTTCCTGCATCTCGTCCAGGGCGGCCGGCAGCTCGTCGGCGAGGAAGGCCACGTCCACGCCGTGGGTTGCCAGCTCGAGGCGCGCCGCGAGCTCGGTCGGCAGGACACCGTTGCGGCTGCAATCCACGAGTTCCGGGATGAGCTGCAGCACCGACGTGAGCGGCATCACCGACTGGCTCACGAAGCGCAGGTTGTCCGAGACGAATTGCATCGGCGTGTTGATCTCGTGCGCGATGCCGGCGGCCAGCGTGCCCACCGACTCCAGCTTCTGCGCCTGGTGCAGCTGCATCTCCAGCATCTGTCGCTCGGTGACGTCGGATCCGATGATCGCGAAGCCACGCCCGCCTCCGGTCTGCGTGGGATTCACCGTGATGCTCACGACGCGGCTCTGAGCCGACTCGGCCGGCACCTTCGCGGCTGCATCGGCCTCCGTCGCATCGGCGTCCATCGCGGCATCTTCCTCCGCGCCTGCGCTGTCGACGCTGTCTGCGGTCATGCCAGTGCCCGTACCCCGCAGTGCTTCCTGAGCGGGCAGCGGAGTCACGGTGATGTTCTCGCGCCGCAGTCGCTCGCCGGTGGCGATGCACCGTGCCACCGCTTCGCGGACGCACTCGCGATCCCAGCACAGGGGCAGGTCGTCGAAGACCTGTCCCAGCACCTGCGCATCACCGAGGCCGAACAGGTCGGACGCCACGCTGTTCCACTCCACCACGCGGCCTTCGTCGTCGACGCCGATCAGCATCGCGGAGAGGCTGTCCAGCACGCGGCGCTGCGCGCGGGCGGCGCGCGTGAGCTCCGATTCCGTGGCGCGCAGCGACTCGTTGGCGACGCGCAGCGAAGTGGAGCGCTCTTCGATGGTGCGATTCGCGACCGCGAGCGAGACGGCGCGCTGACGCACGAGGCCCGACTTGCGGATCACGAAGGCGAGCGCGACGGCGAGGAACATGCCGAACCAGAGGATCAGCGTGTTGCTCACGTTCTTGCCGCCCACCACGGTGACGTCCGCGAGACTGCTCATGATCCAGACCTTGTCTGCGAATCCGATGCGCCCGTCGGCGGCCTCCTGTGCCGCCACGCCGGACGCGCCGGCGGCGGCGCTCGCGCGCGCCTCTCGCCGTGCCGAAGCGCCTCCTCTGCGGCTGTAGAAGGGCTGCCCGTTGAGCGTGCAGACGTCCACGTCGAAGGTGCGCCCGACGCCGTCGCCGAAGATCCAGTCCAGGAAGGGCTGGAGGTCGTGCTCGCAGACCAGGGCGCCCCTGTAGGTGTCGCCCACGTAGACCGGCACGAACACGAAGAGATCCGTGGTCGGCCCGAACAGGCTGACCGGATCGGACGATGTCGTCAGCCGCTCGTCCCTGGCCATGCGCAGTGCCGCGCGCACTTCCTGGCGTTCACCGATGGACATCTCCAGCGTGCGGTCGTCGTGCAGTCCCTGCGCGCCGAAGACGTTGCCGCCCGGATCGATGAAGGCGATGCTCGACAGGCCCGGCGTTTCCTCGAGCAGCGTCGACGCGTCCGCGCCGAAGTCCGACGGGCGCACGCGCCCCTCGCCCTTGCAGCGCAGGGCGAGTCGCTTCAGGGCGCGCAGGTGTGACTGCACGGTCTGGTTGGTGTGCGAGAGCGCCGCCGAGTGCAGCCGCGTCTCGGCCAGCTGGCTCGTGCGCGCGTCGCTCGCGGTGAGGCTCGTCCAGAGCGTCATCGTCAGCACCGCCACGCCGATCCCGACCATCCAGGCGGACCAGCCGGGCAGCGTGCCGACCACGGGCGAGTCCTTCATGCGCATGAGCATCACGAAGAATGCGGTGCCGAGCGCGACGAAGCCGAGCGCCGTGTGCGCCTCCATGGCCGACATCCGCGCCCAGCCGTACGTGCCGCCTTCGTGCGTGACGTATCCGAGCAGGCCCAGGAAGCCCACCGAGACGACGCCCGCCGCAAGCGAGCCCAGGACCGCCGTGCGCCAGCGCTTGCGCGCGCCCGGCGCGCGCCAGGTGACGAGCAGCGCGCCGGTCAGCGCGAAGCAGAGTGATGTGTTGACCGACATCGTCGGCCCGCTGTTCCCCGCGATGCTGCCGCCGAACAGCGCGCCCACGATGTGCACGCTGTGCCCGAGCAGGCCTTCCGCGAGCGACAGGCTTCCGAGGCCCGCGGCCGCCGCGCCCGCAACGAACGCGACGCGCGGACGCCCCAAGCAGTGCGCGACCACCGCGAGGCCCGTGATCACGAAACCGAGCGCGGTGTTGTACTGCATCGGCACGAAGCCGCCGCTCGGCATCATCTGGCGCAGTTCGTTCAGGTACCAGTTGAAGAGAAAGGCGCCGCCGAGGAAGGCGACGGCCGCACCGAGCAGCACCGCGGAAGAGTAGTTGCCGCGCACGACGTCCCGGTGGCCCCGGGACGCGGCGGACGTCGCAGACGTGGCCGACGCGACGCCGCCGTCGGCCGGTCGAGCCGGCCCGGGCTGACTCTCGGCGGAGGTGCGGCCGGTCGGACTGTTCATGCGTTGCTCGCGGATGACCGCCCGCGGTGACGCCGGAAACCGTCGGAGCACACGTTGCACCGACGAGCCACGGCCTTGCGGACGTCAGCCCTCTTCGGTCGACCGCCCGCCTGGCGTTGAGGAAATCAGCGCTCGGCCGGCGAGTTCAGGCGCGGTGCCCGTCGGATCCGGCCGCCGGATCGGGATGTGCACGCTGACACCGCCACCGGCGGCGCGATCAGCCCTTGCGGCGCGATCAACTCTTGATGAGCAGCGGCTTGCGATCGGTGATCGTGAAGGTCGGCTTCCACATGTCGGGACCGGCGTTCTTGCGCGTGGAGAGGTCCAGCTTGATGCGCGTGGCCTTCATGCGTGTCGTATTGGCTTCGACATGCAGGAGGAAGGTCCCGATCTCCTGGCGCGTGAAGTCGTAGTCGGGCTGCGCCGGCGAGAGCAGGTAGCGCGTGTCCTCGAAGCCCTCGGAGGGGTGCGGATCCACCGTGTTGGTGATGGTGAACTTCTTGCCGATGCGGCTGGCCGTCATCTGCTCCTCGAGATACGGATACGGGCCCATCTTGTCGCTCGCGATCGCGTCGAGCCGCATCTCGTCCTGCAGCCGGATGATTTCCGCGGAGAGCTCGCCGATCTGCGTGAGCTGCCGGTCGGCCGCGCCCAGGTGCGAGCGCAGGTCGTCCGCCACCGACCGCTCCCAGGAGATGAAGCCGAGGCAGCCGACGATCATCACCAGCAGAAGCACCAGCAGCGCCCGCTCGAAGTCCCATCCCTTGAACATCAGTTGGTCGCCTCCTGGGCGTCGGCGCCGGACAGGTTGAGCAGCAGCGTGACATCCGTGAAGCTCGTGGTGCCCTTGGTCGTCGGCTTCGTCGCGCCCACGTTGGCTTCCTTGAACATCGGACGCGCCTTGATCATGTCCATGAAGGCGGAGAGGTGAGTCAGGTCCTCCATCTCGCCGCTGAGCTTGATCGTCGGCTCCTTGCCGCTGGCTTCGATGTCGATGCGGGTGAGCGCGATGCGCCCGAGCGTGTCCTCGTTCTGACGGATGACCTCGAAGAGCTCGATCCATGCGGCCAGCGCAGAGCGCAGTTCGGGGATCGTGTCGCTTCGGCCGAGGCCCTTCTTGATGTCCTCGCTCAGCTTCTGGACTTCCCTGAGCATGGCATCCACGCGCTTGGGGCCGAACTCCACCGCCGCGATGCGCGCGCGCGCCTGCTCCAGCTTGTCTTCGCTGTCGAAGAGCTGGACGAGCTGGAGATCGCCCGTTCCGAGGATGCCGCTCTTGGTGGCGGCGTCGCCGTACTCGGCCTTCAGGTGCTTCACGTCCATGTACGCGTGCAGGCCGAGGAAGGCCGTGACGAGAAAGGCCATGAGCGCCAGCACGATGAGCGGCGTCTTGATCTGGTCGAACTTGCGCGTGTAGGCGGCCTCTTCGCGGCGGAAGTCCGTGTGCGTCCGATCGAGGCCGCAGAGCTTGAAGGCCATGCCGAGCGTCGCGCCGATCTCCGGGCCGTAGCGCTCGACGTCTTCGTCCGAGAGCTTGTGCTCCACGTGCTCGAGCAGGTTGAGCGACGTGGCCTGCAGGCCGAAGGAGGCCGACATGGACTCACGGATGCCGGGAAGCAGGCTGCCCGCACCCGTGATGTAGAGCGCGTCCGCCTGGCCGAAGTCCGGCAGCGTGGACAGGGTGCGGCGGATTTCGCGCGTGAGGCGCGCGAGGTAGTCGTGCGTGCGGACGGTTTCCAGTTCGGACTCGCGCGCCGCGCCGCGGGCGAGGGCCGCGGCCGCCCCGCCGCCGGCGTCCTCCATGCCGGGCTCCGCCGTCAGCGACTCGACGGCGGAGGACGAGACGCCATGCGTGCCGATGCGGATGGAACGCACCGCGAACAGCGTGCCGTCCACGAGGAACATGAGCGTGGTCGTGCTGGTTTCCGCGTTCACGACGATCATGCGCGGATGCTCGTCGGCCACCCCCGTGCCGACGAGCGCGTGGTACATCGCGAAGACGTCGATGTCCACGAACTGCGGGTCGAGTCCGGACTCCTCGAGGATGTCGAGGCGGTCGAGCAGGTCGTCCTTGCGGACGGCGGCCACGAGCAGGTGGCTCTTGTCGCGCAGCTTGCGCAGCACGACGTGCTGGATGACCACCTCGTCGATGTCGCCCGGGAAGTGGCTCTCGGACTCGAAGCGCACGACCTTCGCGATCTGCTCCTCGTTGGTGAAGGGCAGGTCGAACTCGCGGAACATCGCGTGGCCGGCATCGAAGGCCATGGCCGACGGGTCCGTCGCGAAGCCGGCCTCCTTCATCACCTCGGCAATGGCCTTCGCGCGCAGGTCGTCCGGGTCAGGCCCGCCCTCCTCCTGCGGCGGCACGTCCAGGTCCACCTCCCGCACGCCGACGACGCGGAGCTTGCGCACCGTGCCGTCGAACTCGAGCAGGCGCACGCGGCGGCCCGCGTACTCGATGGCGGTCTGCGTGGCCATGACTCAGGAGATCCGCGGGCCCTGGAAAACCGGCGCGACGATACGGCAGCCCTCAAGGGGTATCAACGCCCGCTCTCCTCGCCGCTGCCGTCCGGGTGCAGCAATTGCTCGTAGCGAGCGCGCTGAGACTCGTCGAGCAGCGCGATCAGCGCGGCCTCCGTCTGCTGGCGTCGAGCGGACACGGGCTCGCTCAGTTGCTGCAGCTTGCCGCGCAGCAGTTCGTCGATCTGGAGATCTTCCTCGGCCAGCACGGTGTCGAGGGCGGCCACCTGGTCGGGGCGCAGATCCAGCGACTCCGTGAGTTGCGCGAGGTAACTTGCCGGTCGCGCGGGCTCGCGGTGGAGCTGCCAGCCGACGAGCACGCCCGTGGCCAGGCAGAGCAACGCCAGCAGCACCACGGACACCTGCACGCCACGACCGCCGGCCGGCACGTCGCGCGGGCTCATCGTCCGGCTCCTCGAGGCTGACGGCCGAAGTCCGGATCCTTGAGCCGCCCGCGCAGGCCGGCCTCGATGTCCTGCGGACCGAAAGGGCCGCGCCGGAAGTGATCGGCCGCGTGCCGATTGGTCTGCAGGGAGGAATCCGCCGTCACGTCCGACGGCTGGACCAGCTCGGCAAAGAGCGTGAGGGCAAGCGCGAGTCCTGCCGCCACCGCGAGACGACGCACGAACGGCAACAGGTCGGCGCGTGCGCCCCCCGCGTCGTCGTCCGGTGCCCGTCGCGAAAGGACGCGATCCGTGAAGTCCGGGCGTGCGCGGCGGGAACTCGTCGCGGCCAGTGCGGCAGACTGCTCGATCAACTCCGCGTAGGCCGCCGCGCAGCTCGCGTGCGTCGCAACGTGCGCCTGCGCCCACGCGGCAAGTGCAGGCTGCACCGGCCGGCCATCGTGCAGGAGCATGAGCACCGAGAGGCAGCGCTCATTCTCGGCAAGCTCGGCAAGGTCCGGCGCAGCACCGGAAGCGCGATCCGGGGACAGGTCGCGAGAGTCCTCAGGCGTGTTCATGGCGCGATCCCTCCCAGCAGCGCCCGGAGCTTGCAGCGCGCGCGGAAGATGCGCGATTCCACGGTGCCGATCGAGACACCCAGGAGGTCCGCGACCTGCTCGTAGCTGTTGCCTTCCATGTCGCGCAGGATGAGCGTGGTGCGGAACGGCTCGGGCAGCCGCTCCAGCGCAGCGCGCACGATGGCGCGGCGCTCGTCGCGCAGCAGCGCCTCGGCAGGGCCGTCGCCCGGGGCCGTCGGTTCGGCGTTCGGGCCGTTCTCGCCATCGAGCGGCACGGACGGACGACGACGACGGCTCGCGAGGAAGTCGCGCGCGGTGTTGACCGCGATGCGGTACAGCCACGTGAAGAGCGCCGAGCCGCCTTCGAATCGGTGGATGTTGCGGAGGGCCTTGATGAAGACCTCCTGCGCCAGGTCCTCGGCATCCGAGCCGGTGCCCGCGACGCGCGCCACCACGGTGATGATCCGGTCTCGATAGGCATCCACGAACTCACGGCAGGCGTCCTCGTCGCCGGCGCACAATCGGGCCACGAGGGCCGCATCCTCGTCCCTCATGCTGATCTCCGCGTCGGTGCGGCTTGGACGGGAGCCCGCCGGGGCCTATTCCCGGCGCGCGGGTCGCTGGCGCGGCCGGCGCTCAGGACGGCTTGCGGTCCGGGCTCGACGACCCCGGCCGGCCGGACGAGGCGTCCGGGGCGGGATCGGGTGCGGCCGCCGTGCCGCCCGGCTGGCGCGCGGCCTGCGGGGCGAGGCCCGCTTCAGGCCCGAGGTCGAGGTCGTGGCCGAGCTTGTCGCGCTTCGTGCGCAGGTAGCGCTCGTTGTGGCGGTCGGGCTTCACCTGCAGCGGCACGCGCTCCGTGATCTTCAGGCCATAACCGTTCATCGCGTGGTATTTGCTCGGGTTGTTCGTGAGCAGGCGCATCTCGCGTACGCCGAGGTCGCGCAGGATCTGCGCCCCGACTCCGTAGTCGCGAATGTCCACCGGAAGCCCCAGCGCGCGATTCGCCTCGACGGTATCCAGGCCCTGCGTCTGCTGCAGGTGATAGGCGCGCATCTTGTTCGCGAGGCCGATGCCGCGGCCCTCCTGCTGGCGCATGTAGAGCACGATGCCCTCGCCCTCGGCGGCGACCTTGCGCATCGCGGCCTTGAGCTGGCTGCCGCAATCGCAGCGCAGCGAGCCGAGCACATCACCGGTGAGGCATTCGCTGTGCACGCGCACGAGCACCGGACGCCCGATGCCGTCCTGCAGGCCCGGGTGCGGGTCGCCGAGGCTGAGGGCGAGATGCTCGCTGCCGTCCACCGTGCTGCGGTAGAGGTGTGCGCGGTACTCGCCGTCGGCCGTCGGCAGGTCGATCGACACGACGAGCTCGATGAGGCGCTCGGTCTTGCGCCGGTGCGCGATGAGGTCCGCGACGGTGGCAATCCTGAGTCCGTGCTCCCCGGCGAAGCGCACGAGGTCCGGCATGCGCGCCATGGTGCCGTCCTCGTTCATGATCTCGCAGATCACGGCGATCGGACGGCGGCCCGCGAGACGTGCAAGGTCGACCGCGCCCTCGGTCTGGCCAGCACGACGCAGCACGCCGCCTGGCATCGCGCGCAGCGGAAAGATGTGGCCGGGACGCACGAGGTCCTCGGCTTTGCAGTCGGGGCCCGCGGCGGTGAGGATCGTGCGCGCGCGGTCCGCTGCGGAGATGCCGGTGGTCACGCCCGTGCGCGCTTCGATCGAGACCGTGAATGCGGTGCCGAGGCGGGACGTGTTGCGCTCCACCTGCAGCGGCAGGTCGAGGCGGTCCGCGATGGCCTTGTCCATCGGCAGGCAGATGAGGCCCCGCGCGTGCCGCGCCATGAAGTTCACGATTTCGGGCGTGATGAATTCCGCGAAGCAGACGAGGTCACCCTCGTTCTCGCGCTCCTCGTCGTCCACCAGGATGAGCATGCGCCCGGCCGACAACTCCGCCAGGGCCTCCTGGATGGAGGCCATCGCGGGGTGGCGAGCGGCTGGCGCCTGTTCGGGGCGATCAGGCCTGCGGCGGTCGGGTGTCATCCGATGGCTCCTGGTTTCCGCCCGTCCCGTGATCATTGCTGTCGGCCTGCGATGCCGGTCCCGTGGCGCGCGTGTCATCCGCCGCGCCGTCACCGACTTCGCCGGCGATCTCGGCACCATCGGTGTCGGGATCCACGCCTTCATCCTTGTCGACGCAGGCCGCCGACGCGACCGCGTCGTCCTCGCCCAGCGTGATGAGGCGCACGCCCTGCGTGCCGCGACCGATGCGGCTGATGTCGGACGCCGGCGTGCGAACGACCTGGCCGCCGGTCGTGATGTACATGATGTCGTGGTCATCGCCGACGGCGCGCAGCGTGACGACCGGCCCGTTGCGATCCGTGGCGCGGATGTTGATCACGCCCAGACCGCCGCGGCCCTGCTGCGGATACTCGGCGAAATCCGTGCGCTTGCCGTAGCCGTTGCGGCACACCGTCAGCAGCGACGCGCCGACCGTCACGACGGCCATGCCGCACACCTTGTCGTCGCTCTTGAGCTTGATGCCGCGCACGCCGAAGGCCGGGCGTCCCATCGGGCGCACGTCGGAAGCCTTGAAGCGGATGCTCTGGCCATGACTCGTGCCGAGGATGATGTCGTCGTCCTCCGTGCAGATGGCCACGTCGATGAGGCGGTCGCCTTCGTCGAGCCCCAGCGCGATGATGCCGCCGGACTTGGGGCGCGCGTAGTCGGACAGCGGCGTGCGCTTCACCGTGCCGTTGGCCGTGGCGAAGAGCAGCGTGCCTTCATCGAAGGATTTCACGGGAATCACGGCCTGAATCGAGTCCTCGGGCGGGAAGCCCGCAATCAGGTTCACCGCGGCGCGGCCGAGCGCCGTGCGCCCGAGGTCCGGGAGCCGATACACCTTGAGCTGATGCACCTTGCCGCTGTCCGTGAAGAAGAGCAGCGAGTCCTTGGTGTTCGCGAGGAAGAGCATCTCGATGAAGTCGCCGTCGCGCGCATCGCCGCCGCGGATGCCGGAACCGCCGCGCCGCTGGCTGCGGTAGGTGTCGAGCGTCATGCGCTTCAGGTAGTCCTGATTGCTGATCGTGACGGCCACGGTCTCGTCGGGAATGAGGTCCTCGTCCTCGATGCCGTCCACCGGCTCGCCGATCTCGGTCTTGCGGGGCGAGGAGAACGCCGCCGCCATGCGATCGAGGTCGGCTTCGATGATCGCGTCGATGAGTCGCGGGTCGGCAAGAATGCCCTCGAGCCTCGCGATCTCCGCGCTCAGCTCGCGCCACTCCGCCTCGAGCTTCTCGACCTCGAGACCGGTCAGCGCGCGCAGGCGCATGTTCACGATGGCTTCGGCCTGCTTCTCGCTGAGCTCGAAGCGTGCGCAGAGCTGGACCTGCGCGTCGGCCGCATCTGCAGCGCCGCGGATGGTCGCGATGACTTCCTCGATGTGGGCCTGCGCGATGCGCAGACCTTCCACGATGTGGATGCGCGCCTTCGCGACGGCCAGAAGAAACTGCGTGCGGCGACGGATGACGATCCGTCGGTGATCGAGGAACTCGAGCATGAGCCCGGCAAGCGGCAGCGTGCGCGGTCGGCTGTTCACCAGCGCGATGTTGATGATCGAGACCGTGACCTGCAGCTGCGTGAACTTGAGCAGCTGGTTGAGCGTGACCTGCGGGTCCTCGCCCTTTTTCAGGTCGATCACGATGAGCATGCCGTCGCGGTCGCTGTGATCGGCGATGTCGTGGATCGACGTGATGCGGCCGTCGCGCACGAGCTGCGCGATCGCCTCGATGAGGCTCGTCTTGTTGACCTGATACGGGATCTCGGTGATCTCGATCCGCGCGCGTTTGTTCTTCTCCTCGTTGACGCACTCGGCGCGGGCGCGCAGCGTGGAGATGCCGCGGCCGGTCGTGTACGCGTGGCGCACGCCGCTCTGGCCGCAGAGGATGCCGCCCGTCGGAAAGTCCGGACCGGGAACGATCTGCATCAGGTCCTCGACGCTTGCGTCCGGCTTGCGGATCATCAGCTTGAGGGCTTCGCAGATTTCGCGCGGATTGTGCGGCGGGATGCTCGTGGCCATGCCCACCGCGATGCCGCTGCTGCCGTTGATCAGCAGGTTCGGGAACATGGCCGGCAGGACCGTGGGTTCCGTGCGCGAGCCGTCGTAGTTGGGGACGAAGTCCACCGTGTCCCGGTCGATGTCTTCGAGCATGGCCGAGGCGGCCTCGGTCATGCGCGCCTCGGTGTAGCGCATGGCTGCCGGCGGATCGCCGTCTACGCTGCCGAAGTTGCCCTGGCCGTCCACCAGCGGCACGCGCATGTTGAAGGGCTGCGCGAGGCGCACCAGCGTCGGGTAGACGACTCCCTCGCCGTGGGGGTGGTAGTTTCCCGACGTGTCGCCGGCGATCTTGGCGCACTTCTTGTACTTGGCGCGCGGCCCGAGATTGAGGTCGTGCATGGCGACAAGCACGCGGCGCTGACTGGGCTTGAGGCCGTCGCGCACGTCGGGCAGGGCGCGCGACACGATGACGGACATCGCGTAGCTCAGGTAGCTGTCCTTCATCTCCTTCTCGATGAGGACGGCAGCGTCACGAGGGTTCTGAGAATCGGCCATGGAAGGATCCCGTGGGGGCACTCAAGGTGTCCCCGAAGTACGGATATGGGGGGCACCGGGCGAGTCGCTATCATCCCCGGATCGGCTGTCTATTTCAACGTGGGATGCTTCCTGTAAGATGTTGCCACGGAGCAGTTTAAGGTCGGACTACCGACTCTGCCGCAGGGGCTCGACCAGCGCCTGCGACCCTGCGCCGATGCGGGGCTTCCGCCGAGGTGAGATGCCCTCCCATTCCCCGAGACGGACCGCCCCCGAATGAAGGCCGACGAGAAAGAACTGCTCGACCGAATTTTTGCCGGCGAGAAGGGGGCCTTCGAGCAGTTCCTCGACCGCTATCGCTCGCTCTTCTATTCGATCTTCAACGCTCCCGGGATGGGCTTCCCCCGCGACTACCTGGACGACCTCTACCAGGGCTTCGTCATCAACCTGTCCGCGAAGGATTACTACAAGCTGCGCGCCTTCGAGGGGCGCAACTCGGCCTCATTGGCCAGTTTCCTGCAGATCGTCGTCACGCGCTTCACGCTGGACGAGCGTCGCAAATTCCGCCGCCATCCTCGCGGAATCGGGCAGGGGGGCCGCGAAGACGATGAGCCCACCTGGGAGTTCGAGGACCCGAAGCAGAACAACCCGGACGAGCGGAGTCTCGAGCGGGAGCAGCTGGACACGTTCTACAACCTGCTGTTTTCACTGGATTGGAAGCGCATTTCGGCCGTGCTCTGGGTCTTCAAGGAGGTGGACCGGGAGCGCATCGGCGTGGTGATGGCGACCTCGCGCGCCAATATCGACGCCCTCTACAAGCGCGCCAAGGACCAGATGACCGCCCGCCTCGGCGACGGAGACTGCGCGAGCCCCCGCCGCCCCGACCCCGAGGTCCTGACCCCCGCCGTCCAGCAGGCCCTTCGTCCGTTGCTGGGTGTCCCCACCGGTCAGCTTCTCGAGGGGCTGCTGCAGCCCGGGTCCAAGCGAAGGGCCCTGCTTGGCCTGGTCCTGATCGATTACCCGCGTTTCTGCGCGACCAGGCCTGAGCTCGCCAAGCTGGCGGCGCTCAAGAATCCGGCCTCCGTGGAAGCGGAATGCCTCTCCGTCATCCACGAGCTGGCCGAGCGCGTGGGCGCTGGGGTCGTGCAGTGAGCTTCTCGGCCCGGCGCCCCGCGCTGCCTGTCAGATCCACCACGTGCGGTCGCGTCCGACCGGCCCGCTTCTCCACCCAGGCGGCCAGGCACAAAGGATTTCCATGAGCAACCCCATCGATCGTCTCTTCGCGACTGCCGGCCAGCCGCTGAATTCCAAGGCACCCGGAAAGAACTGTCCGTCCGATGAGGCCTTCGCGGAGTACCTGGGCGCGCTCCTCCCCGCCCCGGAACGCGAGGCACTCGAGCTGCACTCTCTGGCCTGCGCCGATTGCCACGACCTGTTGCGCATGGTGGTCAACCTGAACTCGACGGATCTCCGTCTTGCCAGCGCTCCCTCCCCCGCCTTCGCGGAGGCTGTGCAAGCCTCATCGCCGCCCGCAGCAGTGCGCATCGTCGGACGACTGGTGAAGCGTGGCATCGAGCTGATGAACCACGCGGAGCTCACCTTCCGCACGCTCCTTGATGGCTCGCTCACCCCCGCGCCGATCGGGGTGCGCGGAACGGAAACTCTCGCTCCGGAGTGGGTTGCCATCCGGGGCCCGGGCCACGGCATCGATGAACTGGAGTTGCAGGTGCAGACCAATGGCACGGCCCGGCTTGTCGTGCGCTGCGAGAACATGCCTGTGCTGGCCTCGGGCGAACTCGCCTCCATTCTCCTGGACGTGGACGGGTCGGCCCGTGAAAAGCGCCCCTTTGACGGCGGCGAGCTCAGCTTCGCGCCGATCGGTCGTGGCAACTATCGAGTGCGCCTGGTCGCGCGGGCACCTGGCGGCCCGGTGCGTCAGCTGGCCGAGGCGACGCTCGAACTCACGGCCTGAGGCCGTGCCTTTGCCGGTGGCCCATCAGCCGCCGGCAGCCCAGTTGCGAGCCCGCGCGATGGCCGCTTCGCTCTCTTCCAGTTGAAGGCCTTCTTTTCGCACCCAGGCCTCCTGCAGCGCCAGGCGCCAGCTCCGCATCCGTTCGGCGTGACAGGCCTCGTAGGCCGTCGCGAAGCGAGTGAGATCGCCTACGAGCGCAAGCGGCTCGAGCAAGGCGGCCAGTGCGAGTTGCAGGAGTGGATCATCCGGATCCTGTTCCGAAGCGCGCACGTAGCAAGCGACCTCTGCATCGAACAGAGGCCAGTCGACATCGGGCTTGATCTCGAGGAGCGTGTCGTTGAGGCCGAGCAGGCGGTAGGAATACCGACCGTGCTTGGCGAGCCCCGCGAAGACCTCGCGCGCTCCGCTCCGAGCGGGCCCTGCTCCTTCCACCACCGATGCAAGCTGCGGTGCTTCGCCGAGGACTGCCATGACCGCCGCCCAGCCGGCCTCCGCGCCCGCCACGCTGCAGATCGGCCGGGCGCGGGCATGCAGCGGCCCGGAGTCGGCCAGCACCGACATCCCCGTCCCGTCACGCAGAAGCAAGGCCGCAAGATCCTCCGGGCGCCGGATGCGCGCCCGGAAGCCCGAGGCGTCCGGAGACGGCAGGCGTCCTTCAAGGTCGCGTCGTGACGGCCGGCCCGCGTCATCGACCCAGCCGAGCAACAGCACGAAGGGCGGGTCCAGTTCACGCGGCTCGACAAAGGCCGCGCTGCGCTCACCGAAGACCGCCCCGAAGGACGCCATGCGCGCGCGAAGTTCCCGCTCACCCAGCTCCGAAGTGTCCAGCCACAGCAGACAGCGACCACCGGGAGCCAGCAGCCGTCGCATGCGTTCGATGGACTCCAGGGTGCACAACTCGGCGACACCGGGAAGCGAGGCTTCCGAGGGTGCCACCACCACTGTGTCGATGATGCCCGACTGCGTGGTGCGCAGGCTGACCTGCGGGTCCTCGATCTGCGCTGCCTGCCAGCCGTTGCTCCCCAGATGATCAAGCAACACCCGGGTTCCGATGTTCCCGAGTGGCACCGGACTTGCGACCACCGCTGAGCTCGCCTGACCGGAGTCGTGAAGATCGGCGGCCAGCAGCTCGGCACCGATTCCGCAGGCAAGCACGCTCCCCGGCACGGCCATCAGGCGTGTCAGTCGCCCGACGCTTCCCTCTGCACCGATGGGAGAGTGCTGACGGTGCAAGGAGCGCCCCGCAACGCGCAGGCCGTAGAAACGCTCGATCTGGACTTCAGGCGTCGATGGCTTCTGGGTGGTCTCCCCGGCGGTCTCCCCGATGGTCTCATCGGTGGTCTCAGCGGCTTGCCCTGGGACGCCGAAGACGGGATGAGCGCCCTCGTACCCGATGGCCGTCTGCATCTCTCCATTCGGCCCCAGACTGAAGAGCGGCGTGCGCGCACTCAACGTCTGGGTGTAGGCATCGCGCCCTTCAAGCGCGCGACTGTCCACGCCTGGTGTCGAGAAGACCGTCACATCCGCGGCGAGGTCGCGCTCGAAGCACTCGGCGCTGTATTCGCCCGGTCGACGCACCTCATCGAATCCCGCCACCTGGCGCCACATCGTCGTGGAGAACCACGGCGCTCCCGACTCGGGCTCCCAGGCGAGAAACGGAATCACCGCAACCGGCAACGCCAACCAGCCCTTGCGACCGAAGAGAAAGAGCGGCAAGAGAAGCGCGCCGCACGACGAGGCCGCCACGAGCAGCCGCAGCGGTGCGCCGGCCGTGCCGGTGGCCAGCGGACTCTGCGGCGCGATGAGCAGGAACTCGGCCAGATGGGCCAGGCCAACGCCGAGCAATGCGCCCGCGGCAGCACGCGTTCCACGCACCGCGCCGGCGGCAATACCCAGCGCCGCGGCCACGGCGCCGGAAAATGACAGCAGCCAGACATGCCAGTCCGCGATCAACCCGCCGGCGTGAAGCGCGCGATCGTGAAACATGCGCTTGAGCCCGACCAGCGCGACGGAGTTCTGATACAGCCCGAGGCTGTCAGTGGTGATCCAGGCCGCACCACAGAGTGACAGACCTCCCAGCGCGCCGAGCCAGCGCGTTGCTCGCCCACGCGCAAGAACTCCTGCAGGCCAGGCCACCAGCGCCGCCGGGAGCAGCAGCATGAGCAGGACATCCATGTCCGGATGCTCCGTCGGCGAGGCATAAGCGGGCACGACGCGTCGGAAGCACAGAGCGACGAGCGCCAGCGACGCACCGAGCAGCAGCCCGATGGAGCCGGATGCCGGCAATGGCGTCGTGTGTGGGTCGGGCGGACTGTGCTCCGCGTGATCGCAGGCTTCGGGCCGGCGCGAAAGCCACCAGATGAGCAACACTGCCAGCGGCACGGTCAGCCATGCAGGCAGCAGCCCCTGCACGCCGAATCCGATGGCCAGCGCGCCGACACACACGCCGGCGAGCAGCGCGGCGAATGCGCCCTGCAGCGCGCCGCGGAGCAAGCGTCCGAGCAGCAGCCCTGCGGGCGCCAGCGTCACGAGGGCGACGATGATCCAGGTCGAACGAGCTCCGCCGGGAATCACCGCGAGCAACGCGTCACTGAGCGGGCCGCGCAGCAACACGATCAGCGTGAGCACCACCGCATCCCGGCGCCGGCTCGATGCGCAGGAACCGCCGCGCATCGCGGCGCCGGCACCGCAGGCGAGCAGAAGGATGGCCGTCGCCACCGGCGCGAAACTCACTCCGAGGTCCGTCGCCGTTCCGAAGAGCAGGAGTCCCGCAAGCAGGGAGCCGAGCGCGGAAGCGACCACCGCTCTCATGAGCCGTCCCATTCGCCATGGAATGCGATCCTCGCCGGGCCCTCCAGCCAGGCCGTGCAGCTTCCATCCCAGCGCACGTGCAGGTCGCCTCCGGGGGTCGCCACGGTGACGCGCGGGGCCGTCACCCAGCCGAGTCGCCGCGCCACCGCCACCACCGCCACGGCTCCGGTGCCGCAGGCCAGGGTCTCGCCGGCGCCCCGCTCCCAGGTTCTGGACTCGATCCGGTCGTGGCCGACAAGCCGCACAAAGTGCGCGTTGGCGCCTTCCGGGAACAGCGGTGAGCACTCGAGCGCGCGGCCGTGCACAGCAAGCACCACAGCGGCGGGATCGCGCACCGACACCACCACATGGGGATTGCCGATGGACACGCAGAAGCCCGCATCCGGGTCCGCATCGAGGCCGGCGGGCAGCTCGATCTCCACCGGCACGGCGCCATCGCCCTCGCCGCGAACCGGCACCGATGCCGGCCGGAAGTCGGGCACGCCCATGTCGACTTCGACGCGCCCGGTTCCCAGCATGCGGCCCCCGCGCAGGCCCGACGCCGTCTCGACGCGCACGAGATCCTGCGCCCCGGCATGCCCCGATTCGACGAGGTAGCGCACGACGCACCGCAGGCCGTTGCCGCACATGAGGCCTTCGCTGCCGTCCGCATTGAAGGTGCGCATGCGCGCGATGCCGCCAGCCTGCGGTGGCCCGACCAGCAGGATTCCGTCGCTTCCGATGCCCCGGTGGCGATCACTCATCGCACGCGAAAGCGCGGCGGGATCCCGAACTGCCTGCTCGAAGAGGTCGAGCAAGACGAAATCGTTGCCGGCGCCCTCCACTTTCACGAATCGCACTCGCACCCTCCGCTGGCAGTTCGCGTACGGACTCCCGCACGCAGCATCCGGACATGCAACGGCGGCCCACTCTACCCGGCTCCGCCCGTCGATCGGAGCGCCGACGTGACACCTGCTCGACCTTTTGGGCTCGACCTTTTGGGCTCGACCTTTTCGCGCCATCCCGCGCGGAGGACGCGCCACGAGCGCACCCTGGTCAGCGCGGCGCCTCCGGTGGCGATGCAAACACGTGTCCGGCCATGAATCGGAAGCGCCGCTTGCCCTGCTTGCAATCCAGGCCGCCCAGCGGCTCGGCATCTTCGAACAGGCTCGTAAGGTGCTCCTCCCATGCGACGCCCAGCAGAGGCCGCGGCTTCTCGCTCACCTCTTCCACGAGCAGCGCAGGCTCGCCCCCGCGTGCGCGGAAGGCGCCCTCGTCGCGCTCCCAGATCCGGAATTGCAGCGCCCGGCCGTGCTGATCGTTCTTGGGATGGGCGGCCACGTAGACCTCCGCCTCCGAGCCGAGCAGAAACTGCAGCTCCGACGCCGCAATGTAGTTGTCGGCAAGCAGCAGCGCCGGTGTCTGGACCGTCGCCCCGGCACCATGTCCCACCAGCAGCTTGCTTCGGGTTGCGACGTTCAGTTCGGTCCATCCGTCGAAGGGGCCGTGCAGAAAGCGCAGCCCGGCCACGCCGGTGCCCAGGTCGATGAAGGCCACCAGCGTCACGGCCACGCCCAGCGCCGGGGCCGCCCACGCTGCGATCCGCCACGCCCTGCCGCGTGCGGCCCACCCGAGCAGCACGCCGGGCAGCAACGGCAGCAGCGGCAGATATCCGACGGCGGGCCAGTGAATGTGGTCGTGCCCGCTGTCCGTGAAGGGAGCGAGGACCCAGTACGTGCCCAGCGGGACGAGCGCAAACGACGCAAGCAGCGCGCGGCGATGATCTCCGGCGCGGCCGGCAGCGACGGCCTGCCACAGTGCAACGATCAGCGCCACGTACAGCAGCGGCGTCGACACCAGCGCCTGCTCCGCCAGGTGATACAGCCAGGTCGACAGGCCGTTGGCTTCACCGTGACGACCGCCGGCCTGGTAGAGAAAGGGCTGCCAGTCGAGCGCGAGATTGAACAGCAGCAGCGGAACGAGACCCGCCACGGTGAGCAGGCCTGCAAGCCATGGACCCGGCGTACGCAACGAACGCCTGCCGACCTGCGTGAGCGTCAGGTAGGCGCCCGCGCCGCCGACGATGAGCAGGAAGCGATAGTGCGTGCTGAGGCCGAGTCCCGCGCAACACCCGGCCGCCAGCCAGTAGCGCAGCATCCCCGTGCGCGTCGCGCGCTCGAGGAGCAGCGCGGTCGTCACCGCGAACAGCATTAGTGGCGCGTCGGGAACGGCCACGGCGCCCGCCGAGGCCAGAATCGGCAGCACGAGACTGGCGCCCGCTGCGAGCCAGGCATCCCGCGAGCCGACGATCGGACGCGCAAGCGCGAACACTGCCCACGGAAGCAAGGCTCCGTAAGCGAGAAACAGCACGCGGACGCCCAGCGGCGTGTCCCCGAGGAGCATCGTGCCGAGGCGAACCGACATCGCCGTCACGAAGGGGTGGTCGGCGTAGGCCGGCGCGGGATGCTGTGCGCACATCCAGTAGAAGGCCTCGTCCCCGAAGAGCTGCAGGCGGGCGGCGGCCAGGGTGCGCAGGCCGAGCAGCAGCAGGAAGAACGCGACGACCGCGCGCTTCAAGCCGCGCGATGCGCCGCGCGACTCGTCGTTCAGCACGCCATCACCACCGCGGCAGGTTGGCCGGCACGAAAACCTTGAAATGGCGCACGCCCGTCCGCTGCAGCAGGAACTTGCCGAGCGCGCCGAGCGTACCGAGTCCGTACCTCACGCTGCGCCGGAAGTTGATCGAGGACGCCTCCTCGAAGTAGCGCGCCGGCACCGGCACGTCGCCGATCTTGAAGCCGAAGTGCACGCATTGGACTAGAAACTGGGTGTCGAAGACGAAGTCGTCGGAGTCGAGCTCGAACGGGACGGTCTCCAGCACCTCGCGCGTGTAGGCGCGCAAGCCGGTGTGGAAGTCACCGACATTCTGGCCGAGCACGACGTTCTCGGTCAGCGTGAGCAGGCGATTGCACATGTACTTCCAGAAGGGCATGCCGCCCTTGAGAGCCTCGTGGCGCGTGCGGATGCGTGAACCGAGCACGACGTCGCAGATACCGAGCCGCAGGAAGGTGACCATCGCCCCGATGACGCGCGCGTCGTACTGGTAGTCCGGGTGCACCATGATGACGATGTCGGCACCGCGCTTGAGCGCCTCGCGGTAGCAGGTCTTCTGGTTGCCGCCGTAGCCGGTGTTCCGCTCGTGGCGCAGCGTCGTAATGCCGAGCTGGCGCGCCAGGTCCTGCGTGTGATCCTTCGACGCGTCATCCACCAGGATGACCTCGGACACAACGCTGTCCGGGATGTCACGGAAGGTGGCCTCCAGGGTGCTCTGGGCGTTGTGGGCGGGCATGACCACCACGACACGCTCGAGGACCTTGCGGGGCGGCACGACCGAGGCCAGGGTTTGTGCACGCACGGCTTGATACTTACGACGCCCGGCTCGCCTCTGTCAACGGCCCCGTCGGCTGAAGGCGCACTTCAGACTCCGCCGACCGATCGGCCGCCACGCCCCAGCCTCGCCCCAGCCTCGCCCTCAGCGCAGCCCGAGCTGCTCGTTGATGAGCTGCTCGAGCTCGGCCATGGGCAGCATCACGGCCTTCTGCACTTCCTGCTCGGACATGCCCGCTTCACGGAACCGCTGCGCTACGAACGCAAGCTTGAAAAGCCGCAGGCGGAGCGGGTCGCCGCCGCCACCCGGGTCTCGGTCGCGGACGCTGCGACCGCTGGGCGAGCGGCCGCTCTCCAGCGCCTCGCGCTCGCTCCTGCTCAGCAGTCCGGCAAAGTCGGAGCCTGCCGGGCCGGAGCCGCTCGCAGCCATCGAATCGCCGCTGCGCTGCTGCGCGGCGGCGTGCAGACCGACGGCGTCGCGAATGACCAGGCTCAGGGGCTGCGCGAGGATGCGGTCGCTCTCGGCGGAGCTCAACTGGCCGTCCGCAACGAGCTGGCCCAGGAAGCCGGCGATCCTCTCGGCAAGCACCTCCTCCGCAGTGGTCCGCAAGCTCAGGTCGTCCACGGAAGCGTCGAGCGCCAGCTCCTGCGTGAGCCACGCATGCAGCGGCTCCCGCGTCTGATCGAGCTGAAAGTCGAGCTCCTCGGCGCGCGGTTCGCGACCGAGGATGCGGCGTAGCGTGCTGGTCATGCGGCGCAGGATGTCCATGCGCTGCACGTACTGCTCTCGCTCGGCTTCCGGCAGCTTGCAGAAGGCCTGCCACTTGATGCGCAGCTCCTGGCGGCTCGCCTCGGACAGCGCGCGCCAGCGATTCTCATTCACGCCGAACTGTCGCGAATCGAATTGCCCGGCGGACTGGAGCAAGGGGGCCCAGCTCGCCGCGAGCAGCAGCACCGGCAGCGCGGCCAGAAACGTGACGCGCAGGCAGCGGGAGGTCCGGTTCATCGGCCTTCCTCGAAGGCCCCGGGCTCCGGCATGTCCCGGGAGGACGGTGGCGCAAACTCGTGCAGCACCGAAGCGAACGCCGACTCGTCCAGCGAGGCGGCGTGCTCGTCGACGAACGACAGGTGCTCGAGCAGATCGAGGTTGCCGACGACGACGACGTCGTCAGCACGGAGCGTGCTCCGCGACGACGCATCGAGCCACGCGAACATGATCACGCCGACGAGCACCGAGGCTGCCAGCAGGGCGATCGCGCGAGGCTTCCACGCAGCGGTCTCCGGCTCGGTCGCGCGCTGCAGCGTGCGGCGACGGAAATCCTCGGAGGTCGCGGGTGTCGCAGCGAAGTCCGCCTCGCCCAGCAGCGCCCAGAGCGCGCGATGCTCGGCCAGCAGCCGACGCGCCTCCGGGTCCACCGAGATCCACGCCTCGACTGCCTCGCGTTCCGCGGGCGACAGGCTGCCGTCCGCGTAACTCATCAGGCGCACGCCGTCGTGCTCATTCATCGGCGAAGTCTCCGAGCTGCGCAGCCAGGCTGAGTCGCAGATTTTCCCTCGCGCGCCAGAGCAGCGACTTCACGGCCTGCACCGAGAGATCCATGACTCCCGAGATCTCGTCGTAGCCGAGACCCTCGAAGCGGGAGAGCTGCAGAGCGCGCCGCTGATTCTCGGGCAGCGCGGTGATCGCGTCGCGCACCAGACGCGCACGCTCATCGCGGGCCACGTCCTCGATCGGCATCAGCGCGGCGGGGTCGGCCGGCAGACTGACGGAATCATCCTCACCGCCGCCGGACTGCTCCAGGCTCAGCGTGCGCCGCCGCCGCTGGTACTGCGTGTGGTTCACGCAGAGGTTGAAGATGATCCTGTAGAGGAAGGTCTCGAAGCGCGCGGTCGGCTCGTAGCGAGCCCGCGCGCGATACAACCTCAGGAGCACTTCCTGGGAGAGGTCGTCCACAGACGCCCGGTCGTTGATGGAGCGCGCGACAGCGGCCTTGATGCGGGACTCGTACACGGCAACCAGTCGCTCGAAGGCGCCCGGAACCTCTCTCGTCACGGCGAGCATCATCTCGCGGCCGTCGAGGGGACCCATGGGCTGGGAAGAACTCGGGGAGAAACAAGCGGGCGATTCAACCGGGCTCGCCTCAGCGGGTTGCGACCTCGGGAGACCTCCCAGCGGCCGGAATTCGGGTTCAGCCGCGCTGCCTGTCACGGCTGACCCGACGCGGACAGCCACTCGGCCCGCGGCCACGGTGCGTAGCGCAGCAGCGGCCGCCCGAGCACGAGCTCCTGTCCGACGGGCCCGAAGGAGCGACTGTCGCGGCTTTGATTGCTGTGATCGCCAAGCACGAAGAGCTGTCCCTGGGGCACGTGGGAAGGCGGCTCACCGGCCGCTGCGTAGATGCCGCGCACACTGTAGTGCACATCGCGCAGAACCGTCACGGTCCGAAGCTCCAGACTGCCGTCTTCCACGGCGAGTGCCGGCTCGTTGCGCCGTGGTGCGCCCGGCGGTTGCGGCTCGTTCTGCGCATAGTCGAAGTTCAGCACCGGCTGGCCGTCCACGCGCAGCCTGACGCCGTTGTCCACGTTCCAGAAAAGCACCGTCTGGCCGGGCTGCAGGCCTGGAAAATCAGGTGCGGCCGTCACGACGCCGCCGCCCAGATTGTGGTGCAGCGACGCGCCGCCGCGCGCCGCCGGAGCAAGGCGTGCGCGAAAGACATCCGCGCCCTCGCGCAACCAGAGCTCGAGGATCGCGTCGCCCTCGCCAACGGTGACGCTCAACGCGGTGTCGAGCACAGCCTCCTCGCCCGGCGCGTCGAGCTGTCCGTCGGTGAGATTCTGCTCGAAGACCGCGAGGCCGGGCTGCTCGCCCGCAGTGAGGCGCGTGCCTCCGTTCGGCAACTGCTCGCGCTGGCCGGGCCCCGCCCAGGTCCACGGCGCCACGAGCCCCGCGCCGACGTGCAACGGCACGAGCATCGCCTCCACCAGCACATCCGGCTTGCGGATCAGCACGGGCCGCGCGTCTCGGCAACCGGATTCGTCCGGCACTGCCGCGAACACGTCGCCATCGAGAATCTGCAGGCATTCGCCCGGGAGACCGACGACGCGCTTCAGCATGGCGCTCACGCCCTCGGGCAATTCCCTGTCGATGACGCCATCGATCACGACCACGTCCCAGCGTTGCAGTGGCCGCGGATCGACGCCGCGGCGCAGGACCAGCAGGTGATCGTTCTCCTTGAACATCGGCTCCATCGACGTCTGCCGGATGGCCACGGCGTCGAGCACGCAGCCGCGCAGGACGAGCGGCGGCAGCAGCACGGCAATGATGAGCGCCGCGCGCCGACCCAGCGCTGCAGAGCGACGCGCGCGGGCCATCCCGTGCGCGCCTGCGAACTCTGCCGAGCCACGCTCCGGCGCCGCAGGAGGGACGGGACTGCCGGCGGGCAATTCCTGCGGCGGCCGAAGCGGCGGTTCCATCATCGGCGGAAGCCTAACAGCCCGACCTGCGGCCACCATCCGTGCATCGATGCGACAGCATGCGTGACGACACCGGGCACGTCACCGCAGGTGGGTTACTCTGTGGGGTGTTCCGCGTACTTTCGGGACCTTCGCGGCTGGAAGCCGCTTGCTCGCCCGGGCCCGATGGGTCTCGGCGTCGCGGCTCGGACAGCCGCCCTGAAGAGAAGGACATCCGTGACGACCACCACTGAACGCTCCGCCCTGGCGCGCCTGCTCTCGGCCCTGGACCGCTCCGCTCCGGAGCTCCCGCGGCTGCTGGGCCGTCCGCCCCGCAAGGGCGATCTCTTCGGACTCCTCGTCCGCCAGAAGGTCTCGTCGGAAGAATTGCGCCTGCTGCTGATCGCCCTCGCGGAGCGCCTCGAAGGCCGTCCGTGCATCACGGGCAGCGAGCTCGCGCGCCGTGCCTCGCCGGACAGCGTCGGCCGGCTGGAGGCACTTGCACGGCTGACCTCCGACGGGCGCCTGCTGAGCGGCGGGCTGCTGCTGCCCGAGTCGTTGCCGGTGGACGGCGTCGCGGCTCAGGCCACGCTCTATCGCCTCTCCGACCATGTCTTCCGCATCGCCTGCGACATCTTCGCGCGCCGCATCGCGCCGACGGATGCGGAGGAGACCACCGCGCCGTATCGCAACAACGCGGAGGTGCTCTCGGACCTGCGCCGGCTCTCGCTCATCTACCGGCGGCGCGCCGCACTGCTTTTCCAGTTGGATCCGTGGTCCGGCACGGGGCTGCCCGTCGCGGACGGCGCCGGCGTGCTGCTCGGCCGCGCGCGGGCGCACGCGCTGCGCACGAGCCAGCGCCTTGCCCTCACCCCGGTCACCGACGCGCTGCCGCTGCTGCAACTGCGCGAGCAGCATGGCCTCGACCTCGACGCCCTGCTCATCCTCGTGACCATGCTCTACCAGGAGCTGGTCGAGGGCGTGGGCTCGGTCGATGCCGTGGATCTGGTCAAACTGGTGAGCGAGAGCGAGGAGGACCTGCTTCGGCGCCGGCACCTGCTCCGGCCGCTGCAGCGACGCGGGCTGCTCGCCCTCGACGGGTCGTTCTCGGGCAAGGAGCTGACCGCCGACGCTTCGCTGCCGAACGAGGTCGTGGACCAGATGCTGGGCGCGGGCACCGCCATCGGCAGCAACGAGCGCATCGACTTCCACGCCTGGCTCTCCAAGCTCGACTCGGGCGACCCGTTCTTCAGCGAGCCGGGTCAGCCGCCCGCTGTCTGAGCAAGCCGCTGTCCGAGCAGGCCGGCGAGGGGCCGAAGGCCTCTCATCCGCGTGGCTCGCGACGCGTCTCGATGCGCCGCGACGCACCGCGAGGCGGCGGGACGCAGCTCGAAGCACGGACGGCGCGCGAAGGGGGCCGCATCGCGGCTAGAATGCGCTGCATGAGCAATGAGCCCCAGCGTCCCTCTCCGCCCACCGCCGGCCAGCCTGGCGCCGACCAGTCCCGTGAAGGCCTGATCCACGACTGGAACACCGCGGAGGCCGTGACGCGTCCTCCGCATCCGATCGAATTCGACGACGAAACTCTGCGCGACGGCCTGCAATGTCCGTCGGTCACGGCGCCGACGATCGACGAGAAGATCGAGCTGCTGCACCTCATGTCCGCGCTCGGGCTGCGCTACCCGAACATCGGCCTGCCGGGCGCCGGCCCGCACGTCGTGTCCACGGTCACGCGCCTTGCCGAGGAGATCCGCGACGCCGGGCTCGACCTGGAGCCCAACTGCGCGGCCCGCACGGTCGAGGCCGACATCCGGCCCGTGGCCGAGATCCAGCAGAAGACCGGCGTGAAGATCGAGGTCTCCACGTTCATCGGCAGCTCCGCGATCCGCGCGTACACCGAGGACTGGGACGTCGCGACGATGCTCAAGCACTCCGTGGCCGCGCTGAAGTTCGCGCGCGCCGAGGGGCTCTCCGTGATGTTCGTGACGGAGGACACGACGCGCGCCGACCCGAAGACGCTCGAGGCGCTCTACGGCGCGGCGCTCGACCACGGCGCCTCGCGCCTCTGCTTCTGCGACACCTGCGGCCACGCCACGCCGGACGGCGCCCGCAACCTCATCCGCTGGGCGGTCAAGCTCGTCGAAAAGAGCGGCCGCAAGGACGTGAAGATCGATTGGCACGGGCACATGGACCGCGGCCTCGGCATCCAGAACGCGATCGCCGCGCTGCAGGCCGGCGCGCATCGCGTACACGGCACCGGCCTCGGCATCGGCGAGCGCGCAGGCAACGTCCCGATGGACCTGCTGCTCGTGAACCTCAAGCTGCTCGGCTGGATCGACAACGACCTGCGCCGCCTCGGCGAGTACGTGCACCTCACCTCGCGCGCGACGAAGGTGCCCATTCCGATCGGCTACCCGGTCTTCGGGCGCGACGCCTTCGAGACGGGCACGGGCGTTCACGCCGCCGCCGTCATCAAGGCGCTGCAGAAGGGCGATGCATGGCTCGCGGACCGCGTCTACTCGGGCGTGCCCGCCGGAGAGTTCGGACTCAAGCAGGTCATCCGCGTGGGGCCGATGTCCGGCAAGAGCAACGTGGTGTGGTGGCTCAAGGAGCACGGCTACGAGCCGAGCGACGAGCGCGTCGAAGTGCTCTTCCGCGCCGCGAAGGAAGCCCGCGCGCTGCTCGAGGACGACGAACTGCATCGACTCGCCAAGGGCGGGAAAGTGCCGCTCAGCGGTGCTCGATGACGTCCCCGATGTCGAAGCGCACCTTGGCCGCGTGCTGGTAGGCGTCCTGCGCTGACCGGAAGCCGGCCGCGACGGCGACCACGGCGCCGTAGCCGTGCGCGCCGAGTCCCAGGATCTCGTCGTACTTCAGCGGCTCGATGCCCTCCATCGGGCACGCGTCGATGCCGAGCAGCGCCGCGCTCTCGAGGAACATGCCCAGCGCGATGTAGGCCTGTCGCGAGGACCAGGAGTGCGCATCGAAGCCCGCGGGCGGACTCACGAGCGAATGCACGATGAGCTTCCGGTACGCCGCAAGTGAGTCGAGGCTCACGCCGCGCACTTCGGCCGTGCGCCGCAGGAAGCGGTCGATATGCTCCACATCCATCGAGCGCCTCGCGGCGATCACCACGAAATGCGATGCATCCACGACCTGGCGCTGACCCCATGACACCGTCTGCAGCTTCGCGCGCAGCGCCGGATCATCGATGACCAGGAACTTCCACGGCTGCAGGCCGTAGGACGAGGGCGAGAGGAGCAGCGCCTGCTCCAGCGCGCGCCAGTCGTCGGCAGGGATCTTCCGCGACGGATCGAAAGCCTTGACGGCGTAGCGCGTGCGCAGCGAATCCAGCAGCGCCTCCGGTGAGAGCGCGCGCTTCGGATGCGGAAGGAACGTGGCGTGTGCGGGGCTGGTCATGATCCCGGAAGTCCTTTGAGTGATGTGCGTGTCAGCCCGGCGGCTGCCCGCGCAGGAAGGCCAGCGCGCGACGGGCAGCGCTCACCGGGTCATGCCCATGCCGCGGCAGCTCCAGTGAGGCGAGGCCCACATAGCCGCTCTCCGCGATGGCCGCCAGCAAGGCGCGCCAGTCCGTCTCGCCTTCGCCGGGGAGCAAGTGCTCGTGCACGCGGCCGCGGCAGTCGTCCAGCTGCAGGCCACCGAGCCGGCCCGCCTTCGCCAGGGCCGTCACCGACTCCGCCGCGGCGGTCGACCCGGGGCGTTCGCGCTCCGTCACCGGCACATGCCCGACATCGAGCATGACGCGCAGCTCGGGTCGCGCGAGCCGGGCGAGAAACTCGTCCAGCTCCGCGAGCGATGCGACCGCCATGCCGGGCTCCGGCTCGAAACACACGGCGACACCGCTGCCGCGCGCGTGATCGAGCAACGCGCCGGCCCCCGCACACAATCGCTCGAGCAGCAGCTCGCGCGGCGGCGTGGTGGCTGCGGCTGCTGCGGCCGCAGCGGCGGTGGCGGCTGTGGCGGCATCGGTCGCGGCGGCGGTGGCGGCGGTCGCGGCGGTGGCGGTCGCGGGCTGCTCGTCGCGCGCTGGCATCGAGGTGATGGTCGCCGCCGTGGGCGCGTCGTCCGGCGCCCAGGTCCCGGCCCAGAAGGAGAAGGTCTCGGCGCGAAGCTCGACGGCGAGGTCGAAGCAGCGGCGCAGCAGGTCGAGTCTTGCGCGCGCGCCCGACGAGCCGCTGAGCAGGGTGGGCTGGTGCTTGCGGGCTGGGTCCAGCAGGAAGCGCGCGCCTGTCTCCACGGCGACCGCAAGCGGAAGTTCGTCGAGCAACCGGCGCAGCTGACGCGCTTCGGACACGGCGCCGTCGCGGAGCGGGTTCAGGTGAAACGTGTCGGGCGTGATCGCGATGCCGTCGTAGCCGAGCGCCGCGAGCTGTCGGGCGGCCTCGGGCAGCTCGTGCTGCGGCCAGCCGTTCGTGTTGTACGCAAGGCGCAGCGGCGCGCCCGGCCGCGAGCCGCTCACGCGTCGTCGCCAGGCGACGGCCCGTCCGCAGCCGGGCCGATCGCGGGCGCGTCGCCGGCCAGCAGGCCGTCGCGCTCCCAGCCGTCGACGAGCGCGCCGAGTTCCGCGTGCGTCGCGATCCATGCGAAGGGCGATCGCGTGGGACTCAGGCCGTGCGCCGCGCCCTCTTCGGGTTCGTGAGTGCAGACCGAGTAGACCAGCCGCCCGTCGGGGGCGAGCTGCGCGTGTGCAGCCGCAAGCATGCGCCGCTGCAGCGACGCCAGCTTGGCGATGCTCTCTTCGCGGAGCCGCCACCGCGCCTCGGGGCGCCGGGCGAGCACCGCCGTGTTGCTGCACGGCGCATCGAGCAGGATCGCATCGAAGCCGCGCGCCGGACGACCGGCCGGCGCACCGCCGCCAAGCAACTCGTGCACGCCGACCTCGACGCCGCGCAGCCCGAGGCGCTCGACGTTTTCGCGCACGCGCTGCAGCCTGTCCTCGCGCGCGTCCGTGGCGACGATGCGGCCGTGCGTGACTGCGCCTGCCTCCGCGATCTCCAGCAGCTCCGCGAGTTGCGCGGTCTTGCCACCCGGCGCGGCGCAGGCATCCCAGACGACCTCGCCCGCGCGCGGCGCGAGCAGCTCCGCCGCATCCATCTGCTCGGGATCCTGCACGAGGCACAGGCCGTCTCGGAAGGCGCGGCTGGCCAGCGCGCGCTCGGCGCCGGGCTTCACCGCCAGCGCGTCGGTGACCGCGCCCGGCCGCGGCAGCAGCTCGGTGGACACGCCCTGGTGCATGAGCGTCTCGGCCAGCGAGCGGGCGCTGCAGCGCGGCAGGCGCGGACGCAGCACCAGCGGCGCCGGAGCATTGCCCGCCTCCATGCGCGCGACGGCGGCCTCCTCGCCGACCTGCGCCAGCCAGCGCTTCACGAGCAGTGCCGGATGGCTGTGCGCCGCCGCGAGATACGCGACGCGATCGACGGCAGGATCCGGGAACACGGGCCGCGAGAAGAAGATCACGCAGCGGCCGGGACGGTGCAGCGTCTTGCGCGGGCTGCTTCCGCCGCGGTCCTGTCCCTCGGGCACCTTGTGACTCTCGCGCTGCACCGTGCGCAGCACGGCGTTGACCCAGGCCCGCGCGCCGGTGCCGCCCGCCCCGGCCGCCAGGCGCAACGCGCCCACCGTCTCGGACACCACCGCGTGTGGCGGCACGCCGTCCATGAAGAGCCACTGGTAGAGGCCGATGCGCACGGCCGCGCGCACGTCGTCGTCGAGGTCTGTGGCGGGGCGCCGGCCGAAGGCATCGTGCACGGCGTCGAGCGTCAGGCGTCGACGCAGCACGCCGAGCACGAGTTCGCGCACGAAGCGGCCGTCGTGCGGGCCCAGCAGCTCCGCGGCGAACGCGCCGCGCTCGACGTCGAGCAGCAACGCGATGGCGCGCGCGCGCTCGCTGCGCACGCCGTCGGGCCCGCTGCCGCGATGCGCCGGCTTGCGCACCTTGCCGCGCGGGGCATCGGAGGCGTCGCGCGGCGTGTCGCTCACGGACCCATCCGCGTGCCCGGCGGCAAGGGGTTGCCGCGCAGGAAGTCCACGACGTCCATGGCCTTGCGGCCCTCGCGCTGCAGCTCGAGGATGCGATAGGCATCGCGGCCGCAGGCGACGACGAGGCCGTCGTCGCGGTCGAGCACCTCGCCGGGGAGATGCCCGCGTTCGCACGGGGTCGGCGCGCCCCGCAGCACCGAGAGGCGCGTGCCGTCCGGGAGCAGCGTGAACGCGCCCGGCTTCGGCGTCACGGCGCGGACGCGGCGGTCCACGTCTGCGCCGGTGTGTTCCCAGCGGATGCGGCCGTCGTCGGGCACGAGCTTGCGCGAGCGCGTCACCGCGGCTTCGTCCTGCGGCGTGCGCACGCAGTCACCGCGCGCGATCGAGTCCAGCGTCTCCAGAAGCAGCGTGGCGCCGGTCTGTCCCAGCTCGTCGAGCAGTTCGCCGGCGGTCTTCGCGGCCGTCGGCGTGCGGCGCACGGCGAGGAGGTCGCCCGCGTCCATGCGCTCGACGACGTCGATGACGCACACGCCGGTCTCCGCGTCGCCGGCAAGCAGCGCGGCCGGCACTGGAGCCGCGCCGCGCCAGCGCGGCAGCAGCGACGGATGCAGGTTGATGCAGCCCCATGGCGCGGCGGCGCGCACGGCGGGCCCGAGCTTCTGCCCGAAGGCCACCACGGCAAGCAGGTCGGGCTGCGTGGTCGTCAGCCAGGCGAGGCCTTCCGGCGCGTTGACGTCGTCCAATTCCTCGGCGGCCAGCCCGAACTCCGCCGCGCAGAGCGCCACGGGCGTGGAGGCCGCACGTCGCCCGCGGCCAGCCGGCCGCGCGGGCTGCGTCCCGAGCGCGACCTCGTGCCCGCTGGAGACGAGAGCCTCCAGCACCGGCACGGCGAACTCGGCGGATGCGAGCAGCGTGACCCTCATCGCGCGCTCACTCCGGGACAGGGTCTGCGGGCCGGCGGCGGGGCAGCCGCGCGTTGCGGATGCCTCGCGCCGCCGGGCAAGAGGCTCAGACCGAGACGCCGAAGGCCTTGTTGAACTCGCGCTTGAAGTCGGAGGCCGTCTTGCCGCCGCCGATGAGCCGGCCGACTTCCTTGCCGTTGTTGAACAGCAGGATCGTCGGGATCGCGGTCACGCCGAACTTGCTGGGCGTGTTCGGGTTGGCGGTGATGTCCATCTTGCCGATGGTGATGACCGAGGAGAGCTCCTTGGAGAGCGCCTCGATCGTCGGCGCGATGGCGCGGCACGGCGCGCACCAGTCCGCCCAGAGGTCCACCACGACGGGCAACTTGGACTTGAGCACTTCGGTGTCGAAGTTGGCATCGGTGAAGGCGGGAACGTTGCCGGCCATGGGAACTCCTCGGGTCGATCGGTCAGGGATGGAAGGTGGGACGTTGCGATGCACGCAGCCGGCCACGGGTTTCAGCCGCAGGTGCGAACCTGAAACGTATAGCCCTTCGGCGGGATCGCGCGGCCCTTCCGTGCAGGGCGGCACACGATACTGTCCTCGCTGGGGGCGGCCAAGTGTCCGGCGCGTCGCGGCCCGGCACGGCGCCGCGCTCGGGGCTGGTCGTGCGGCTGGCCGGGCGCCGCGCGCATGAGCCTCAGGCGTCGTCGTCCGAGTCGTCCTCGTCGTCCGAGTCGGCGTCTGCCGCCGGGCCGGCGGCTCTTCCGGCCGCTGGCTTTGGCGCCGCGAGCTCCGGGAAGAGCGACGGCCCCTCCGGCTCCTCGACGGACGGGCCGCCGACGACTCCGGCCACCCGGGCCGTGAGCGGCGCGGCCGCGTCCTGGAAAATGCCCGAGAGCAGCGTCTCGTCGCGGTCCTCGCGCAGGCGCAGCACGATCTCGCCGCCGTTCTCGCCTTGCTCCACGCGGATCTGCCCGGTCTTGGTCAGCTCGAGCACGGAGAGAAACACGCCGAAGACGCCGGTGCGCCCCCCGGCATGCAGCAGCAGCTCGCGGAAGGTCCACTGCGGCTGGGCGTGCAGGTTGTCGAGCACGGCGCGCAGGTAGTCCTTGAGCGGTTTCTCCTGGCGCAGCGTGTCGAAGCTGCGCTTGAGGCCCAGCTCCTCGGTGAGGCGCGCGAAGGTGCCGACGAGGTCCCAGATGGAGACTTCTTCCAGCGTCGGCAACTCCTCCGGCGGCACCTCGGAGGCGCCGCGCGGGAAGCGCAGCGCGCGCTGCTCGCCGCGGTGGCCGAGCTCCATCGCCAGCGACTTGAACTTGCGGTACTCGAGCAGCTGCAGGATGAGTTCGTCGCCGGGGTCGAGTTCCTCGTTGAGGTCCACCTCCTCGCGCGGCAGGATCGCGCGCGACTTGATGAGCAGCAGCGTGCTGGCGATGACCAGGAACTCTCCCGCGACGTTGATGTCGAGGTCTTCCAGGACATCCAGCGCCTTGAGGTACTGGTCGCAGAGGCGCGAGAGGTCCACCTCCGTGATCTCCACCTCCTGCTCGCGCACGAGGTGCAGCAGCAGGTCCATGGGCCCGCGGAAGTTCTCCAGCTCGAAGACCTGCTCGGTCATGGCGCGCTCCCTGGCGCAGTGGCGGGGTTCATGTGGCGAACCTCATCACGAGGTCGTCCACGTGGTTCGCGAGGACGTCATACGCCCGGAAGACGTGATCCAGGATGAACGAGCTCCCGTGGAAATAGAAGACCAGCAGGAGCACCAGCAAGATCCCGATGCGGTCGAGAGAATACCAGTAGCGCTGCAGGCTGGCCGGCAGCAACCAGCCCACCACGCGGCTGCCGTCCAGCGGCGGCAGCGGGATCATGTTGAAGGCGGCGAGCAGGAGGTTCAGCAGGACCCCGGTCGCCAGCCAGGACTGCAGGAACGAGTCCGGATCGGGCCGCAGCATCTGCGGCGGAATGACGTTGGCGGCGCCGTAGGGGCTGTGGATCACGACCGCCGGCATGAGCCCGGTGCTCGCCGCAACCAGGAAGACCAGACTGAAGCCGAGCGCGAGCAGGATGTTGCTGCCGGGCCCGGCCAGCGCCACGAGCATGAAGTCGCGCGCGCGGTTCCTGAAATTCATCACGTTGATCGGCACCGGCTTGCCGCCACCGAAGGCGTAGCCGGTGGACAAGTACATCGCGATGGGCAGCAGCACCGAGAAGAACGGGTCCAGGTGCTTGAGCGGGTTGAGGGTCACCCGGCCCAGCGAGCGCGCGGTCGGGTCGCCAAGACGGTCGGCCACCCAGGCGTGCGCCGCCTCGTGCCAGCTCAGCGACAGCAACAGGATGACGAGCACCCCGACGAGCGTGGCGGGATCTTCCGTGTTCAAGGGCGGGTCCGGGATGCGAAGGCGACGAGCGGTTCGCTACTCTAGCGGCCCGCGGCGTCCGCGCCGCCCCCAATCCGGGAGCGCGGAGCCGCACGGTCCGCGCGCACGAGGGCGGTGCTCAGAGTGGCTTCAGACCAGGACATCCTCGCCGGCGCCCGCGCGCTGCTCGACGCCGAGACGGCGGCCCTTTCGCTGCTCGGCGCCACGCTGGACGCGGACTTCATACGGGCGGTCCGGCTGCTCGCGGGGTGCGAGGGGCGCGTGGTCATGTCGGGCATCGGCAAGGCCGGGATCATCGCGCGCAAGATCGGCGCGACGCTTGCCAGCACCGGCACGCCGAGCGACTACCTGCACCCGGCCGAGGCGCTGCACGGCGACCTCGGACGCGTCACGCGCCACGACGTGGTGCTGGCGCTCTCCAACAGCGGCACCACCGCGGAGCTGCTGCGCCTCGTCGGCCCGCTCAAGGACATCGGCGCGAAGCTGGTGGCCATCACGGCCGACGCGGATTCGCCGCTCGGGCGGCATGCGGACGTGGTGCTCGACTACGGCCGCGTCACCGAGGCCTGCCCGCTGGGACTCGCGCCCACCACCTCCACCACCGTCATGCTGGCCCTCGGCGACGCCCTCGCGATGGCCGTGCTCTCCGAACGCCGCTTTTCGCACGAGGAGTTCGCGCGCTTCCACCCCGGCGGGGACCTCGGCCGCTCGCTGCTGCGCGTGGAAGAGGTCATGCGCCGCGGGGAGATGCTGCCGACGATCTCGGCCGGCAGCTCGCTCGCGCAGGCCGTGGAACGCATGACCTCGACGCCGGGGCGGCCGGGCGCGGTCATCGTCGTGGCGACGGACGGCCGTTTCGCCGGGATCTACACCGACGGCGACCTGCGCCGCAACCTGCTCGCGGCACGCGCGAAGAACGACTTCGGCATGCTCTCGGCGCCGATCGACGAGGTCATGACCGAGAAGCCCGCCAGCGTGCGCCCGGAACAGCTCGTGAGCGAGGCGCGACGCATTCTGCGCGAGCGCAAGATCGACCAGCTGCCCGTGGTGGATGACGACGGTCGCGCTGTCGGCCTGCTCGACGTGCAGGACCTGCTCGAGCTGCGGATGATGCCGTGAGCACCCGACCTCCGGACCTGAACGCGCTGCGCCTGCTCGTGCTCGACGTGGATGGCGTGCTCACGGACGGCACGGTGATCCTCGGCGCGGGCAACGAGGAGCTGAAAGCCTTCCACACGCGCGACGGCGCGGGCCTCGCGCTCTGGCGCGACGCGGGCTTCCACACCACCTTCCTCACGGGGCGCGGCGGCGCCGCGGTGCAGCGCCGCGCCCGCGAGCTGCGCATCGAGCGCATCTGGGAGAACGCGCGCGACAAGTCCGCGGCCTTCGACGACATCCTCTTGCACTTCGGCCTCGCGGCGAATCAGGTCGCCGTCATGGGCGACGACGTGCCGGACCTTCGCATTCTCGAGCGCGCGGGCTTCTCCGCGGCGCCTGCCGACTGCTCGCGCGACGTGGCCAGCCGCGTGGATCTCGTCGTGCCGTCGCGCGGCGGCCGCGGCGCCGTGCGCGACCTCGTCGAGCACGTGCTGCGCGGCACCGGCCGCTGGGACAAGCTCCTGGAAGCCATCCGGTGAAACCGGCCGCTCGTCGCGCGCTGCTGTTCGCCGGCATGGTGACGGCGGGTCTTGCCGTGGTGTATCTGCTTGCCGACCCTCTTTCCGGCCGCAAGCGCGCGCACATCGGCGAGCTCGATGCCGCCGGCAAGGACGCCCCGAGTCTCCGCATCCAGGACGAGAAGGATGACCGCGCGACGCAGGTCATGTTTCCGGGCGAGGTCGAGTTCGACGTCGTGCAGCCGGTGGAGGGCGCCGACGGCAGCATGCGCGAAGTGCCCGCCTATCGCGTGAAGATCAAGTCCGGCAGGCCCGACGCGTCGGGCGCGTTCGTCGCCGAGAGCCCGTTCGTGAGGCTGCTCGATCGCATCACGGGCGCCGAGAACGGCACGCTCTCCTCGAACAGCGCGCGCTTCGAGACCGGCGACTCCGTCGGCGGCGCAGTGCGTATCGACCTCTCGCACATGAACGCGCAGCGCTTCTCCCTCATCGGCGACGTGCAGGGCGACATGCTCATGGCCGACGGCCACGCCGCGCACGTGACCGCGGAGCGCGTCGACGTGGACGGCGCCCTGGTGAAGGCGCCGGGCCACGTCACCTGGTCGCGCGACGACATGTCCCTCGTCGGCGAAGACATGACCTGGGACGGCGACACGGGCCGGCTGGACTTCTCGAGCAACGCGACGATCACGCTCGTCGAGAGCCCCGAGCGGCGCGGCCTGGAGTTGAACGCGCCCGACGGCCTCACGTGGAACCTGCCGCCCGGCAGCAAGGATCCGCGCACCCAGAGCTGGGGCGAGTTGCGCGGGCCGGTCACGGGCGTCGCGTCGGACGGCACGCGCGTCGCCGCGCAGAGCCTGCTCGTGGACGGCCGCACCGGCACGATCCGGCTGGTGGAGCGCGCCGCCTACGAGCGCGAGGACAAGGGCCGCAAGCTGCAGCTCACGGCGCAGCACATCGCGCTCGAGGCGGACGAGAGCGGGCGCTTCGCGATCGCGCAGGCGGACGGTTCCGTGCGGCTGGTGTCCGCGCCGTTCGCGGTGCTGCCGGCGTGGATGGTCACGGAGCACATCCGCATGCAGGACTCGCGGGTCACCGCACCGGGCGAGGTCACGTGGAGCCAGGAGGGCGTCGTCGCCACGGGCACGCAGCTCGACTGGGACACGGCCGTCGGTCGGCTCGTGTACGACCGCGAAGCGCAGATCTCCGTGGATGAGAACAGCGAGCAGCCGCTCGCCGGGCTGCGCGTCTTCGCGCCCGGTGGCATGACGTGGACCATCCCGCCGGAGGCGACGGACCCGATCGCGGCGGCGCAGGGCGAGCTGCGCGGCAAGGTGTCGGGCACGCTGCCCGACGGCACGAGCTTCGCAACGGACATGCTCTTCTTCGACGGCGCCGCGCGCGCGTTCCGGCTGGAGGGCTCGGCGCAGTTCCGGCGTGTCGCCGATGACCGGCGCAACGAGGCCTCGGCGCAGCGCATCACGCTGGGCGCCGACGAGCACCAGCGCCTTGCGCTCGTCTCCGCCGAGGGCGACGTCGTGCTGCTCTCCGGGCCGATCGACGTGCTGCCCGCGCGCCTGGTGGCGGCGTCGATGCAACGCACCGGTGCCATGGTCACCTCGCCCGACGAGGTGTCGTGGTCGCGCGACGGCGTGACCATCGTGGGCACGGGCATGGTCTACGACGAGACGACCGGCCAGCTCGACCTGACCCGCGACGCGCAGATCCGCTTCACGGATCCCGAGAACCAGCTCACGGCGGAGCTGAACGGAGCGGGCGGACTGACGTGGGTCGCCCCGCCGCACGCCACCAGCGCTCAGGACGGGCACGGCGAGCTGCGCGGTCGCGTCACCGGCCGCATGAGCGATGGCTCGACGCTCGACACCGAGACGCTGCTCGTGGACGGGCCGTCGCACACGATGACGCTGCGCGGCAAGTCGCACGCAAGCCTCGCCGGGCGCGACGGCCCGCTGCTCGTGGACGGCACCGAGGTGCGCGTGGAGAACGCGGACTCGTCCCCCATTGTCACCAGCAGCGAGGCCGTGGCGTGGTCGCGCGCGGGCATGTCGGGCTCGGGCACCGGCATGCGCTGGGACGACGGCACCGGCGTGCTGCACCTGGGGAGCGACGTGCGCATCAGCTTCGCGGCCCGCACCCCCGCGGCGGAGGCTTTCGTGCTGACCTCGCGCGGCAGCCTCGACTGGACCGTTCCGCCGGGTGCGGACGACGCGCTACGCGACGGCTTCGGCACGCTGCGCGACGGCGTCGAAGGCGGCAATGATCAGCAGGGCCGCTTTCACACCGAGTTGCTGGCGCTCGATGGCCGCGCGGGAACCGCCGTGCTGGAGGGGCCCAGTTCCTTCGAGCGCCGGACGGCGGCGGAGCACGTGGCGCTGGCGGCCACACAGCGCCTCGCCGTGCGCGCCGCGCCCGACGGTACGCCGCAGCACCTGAGCGCGGAAGGCAGCGCCGTCGGCACGCTCTTCACGGCCGGCTCGCGTGCCCCGCTGCACCTGTCGGGTGACCGGCTCGAGGCGGACCGCATCACGCGCACGGTGGAGCTGCTCGGTCACGCCTCGGTGCAGCAGGGCGAGGGCAGCGAGCTGCGCAGCGTGGCCGCGACTGAACTGCTGCGCGCCGTCACGGACGAACACGACGAACTGCGCAGCCTGCAGGCCACCGGCGACGTCGTGTGCCACCTTGGCGACATCGAAGTGCGCGGCGACGAACTCGCGTGGGACGTCGGTCGGGATGTCGCGCTGCTCACCGGCCATTGCCGGCTCATCTGGGAAGGCAACGTGGTCGACGCCGCGCAGGTGGAAGTGCATCCTCGTTCGCAGGAGGCCCGCATCGTGCGCTCCACGATCAGGGTCAAGGAGTAGGCGCGTGCGACGACGGCAGCCCAGCCCCGCGCCCCGCCGACGTCGTGCTCGCTCCGGGCTGCGGACCGCCCTGGCATTCCTGCTGGGCGCGTGGTGCGCCGCCGCGCCGACGCTGATCGCCCAGCAGGAGCCTGTCGTGACGCCTGCGTCTCCGCAAGCTGCGACGGCGCCGCTTCCCGCCGCCGCACCGGAGGCCGACACCGCCGTCGCAGCGCTCGATGCGCAGGCAGTCGCTCCACCCGCCGCGCCACGCATCCTCCCCGTTGCCGGCGGCACGCTGATCAGGCCGCTCGGACCTCAATACCTTTTCAAGGACCCGCAGGACGCCAGCCGCCTTGTCTGGGTCTTCCTCGAGGGCGTCGAGGTGGTGCAGGGGGCGCGCACGCTCAAGGGCGACACGCTCGTGATCGTGATGCTGCCCGACGCGAAGGCCGACGCCACACCCGAGGCACCGCCGTCGACGGAGGACGGCGCCGGAACGCCGGAACGGAACGTGTTCGTCAAGGATGCGCGTCTGGCCGAGCTTTATCTCGACGGGCACGTGAGCGTCGTCGAGGGCGACGAGACGATCACGGGTGCAAGCTCGTTCCTGCTCGACAACGCGACGGGCGTGGCCACGGTGGTGAAGGGCGAGCTGCGCTCCGTGTCGAAGGACGGCGAGACGATCGTCGCTCGCTACGACCTGCTGCACCGGCTGCGCGACGGCAGCTCGCAGATGACGGGGCTGATCTACACCAACTGCGATCACGCCAACCCGCACTGGCACATCCAGACCGCGGACGCGACGCTCACGCCGACGCCGGACGGCCGCATCCTGGAGACGGCGGGCAACACCATCTGCTGGGGCGAGACCCCCGTGATGTGGTGGCCGGGCCTCAACCTGAACGTCGACAACGGGCAGCTGCTGCTGCACCGCTTCAGCTTCGGCAGCAGCACGCGCTTCGGTTACGAACTGGAGACCGCGTGGGAGGGCGACGCGACGAACCTCGCCACGGGCGTGGCCGGCCTCTTCGGTTACGACGGCAAAGTGCGCGCGAAATGGGAGCTCGACGAGAACCTCTACAGCAAGCGCGGACTCTTCACGCAGCCCGGGGTCAGCTACCACACGGACGATTCGTTCGGAAAGCTGTTCGGCTCGTACATCAACGACTCGGCCAGCAAGGATTTCCTGGGCCAGCCCATCAACGACAATCACCGCGGGCGCATCGACCTCGAGCACCGCACGAAGATCGACGCGCACAGGACCCTGGACATCGAGGTCTCCGCGATCAGCGATGGAAACTTCCTGCAGGAGTACTACGAGAAGGAGTACCGCGAGGAGAAGCCCCAGGAGACGTATGTCTGGTACCGCGACGTCGTGGACAACCACATGTGGGGCGTGCTGGCGCAGACGCGGCTGAACGACTTCGACACGCAGGTCGAGTACCTGCCCGAGCTCACCCATCGCGTCGCGGGCGAGCAGGTCGGCGACGCCTTCCTCACGATGAAGGACTTCATCAGCAACGCGCGACTGCTCGAAGCCGACGACTCGGGCCTGCAGTCCACGGACACCGTGCTGCGCGTCGGCAGCAATGCGGAGGTCACGCTGCCCTACGACCTCTCGAACGGCGACCGCGTCTCGCTCAAGGCGGGCCAGGACCTCACCGGCTTCAGCAACACGCTCCACGGCGGCGCCGACGTGCGCTACGCCTACGACGTGGGCGCGCAGTGGAGCCGCACCTATGTCGGCACCGGCGAGGCGCACAGTGAACTGTGGAACATCGAGGGCCTGCGCCGCATCGTCGAGCTGCGCGCCGGATACTTCAACCTCTTCGCGCTCAACAAGCGGCCGGATGAGTTGATCCAGATCGACCAGGTCGAGCAGCTCGACCGCGGACAGGTGATCAAGCTGGACCTGCGCGACCGGATCCAGACGCACCAGAACGACAAGGTCGCGACGCTGCTCGACACCGAGCTGCTGCTGCCTCTGTATCCTGGAAGGAATTCCTTCAACGACAACAATCTCGTCGGGCCGCTGCTCGTGGACACGCGCTGGATTCCGCACGCCAACATCACCGGGCTGCAGGACGCCTCGGTGCGATGGCGCGCCACGCTCGACCCGGAGACGCGCCACTACAAGACGAGCTATTCGAGCTTCACCACCGCCATCGGCGAAGGCCGCAAGCTCACCATCGGGAACAGTGCGGTGGCGGGCCAGTTCAACTTCGTGACCACGACGGTGGAATGGCAACTCAATCCGAAGTGGGCGGTCGCCGTCTTCCTCGAGCAGGACACGCGCGGGAGCGACAAGGTGCGCAGCGGCGTCCGACTTCGGCAGAAGGCGCACTGCTGGTACATCGGCTTCGAGCTGGACAACAGCCGCGCGGAGAGTTTCACAGGGCAGAGCAAGAACGAGACCAGCTTCACGATCACGTTCACGCCGGTGGGCGTCGGCGACGACAGTCTGACGGGCTCCACGGAAAACAGTATCTTCTAGGCATGTCCGTCATCGGCCTGCCCGCGTCCCTCGCCCTGTTCGACATCGGGCCGATGGAATTCATGATCGTCGTCGCCGCCGCGATCATGCTCTTCGGCGGCGACCTCCCGGACGTCGCGCGGAAGGCAGGACGCACCGTTCGCAAGCTGCGCACGCTGGCCAGCGAGACCGCCAGGAACCTGCAGGACCCCGCCGGCATCGGATCGCTGCCTGGCCTCGCCGAGTTCAAGCAGGGACTCGACATGAAGGACGACCTGGACCTCGCGAAAGACGCGGACATCGACTGGCACGACGTTGCGCGGCTTCCGGCTCCCGGCGAAGCCTCCTCCACGGCGCCGACGGCGCCGGCCGCGCCTCCGGCACAGGCGACACAGGCGACACAGCCAGTGCATCCGGCGCATCCAGCGCATCCAGCGCAGTCAACGCAGTCAACGCAAGCAGTGCAGTCAGCGCAGTCAGCGCAGCCGACGCAGCGCGAAGACGACGCCGGTCGGAGCTAGCCGCGCACGCGGTCCTGCTCCAGCTCCCCGGCGCGCGTGTGATCGCGCGGCTCAGATGTCGAGATTGCGCACCTCGAGCGCGTGCTTCTCGATGAACTCGCGGCGCGGCTCGACGCCCGGGCCCATGAGCACGGAGAACAGGTGGTCGGCCTCGACTTCGTCGCGCAGACTCACCGGATGCAGCGAGCGCGTTTCGGGATTCATCGTGGAGTCCCAGAGCTGCTCGGCGTTCATTTCGCCGAGACCCTTGTAGCGCTGGATATCCACGCCTTGTTCGCCGGCACGGCGCAGCGCCTCGAGCACGGCGACCAGGCCCGACGCGGGCGTGACCTCGCCATCGAGGGTGATGCGGAAGCGTTCCGCTCCGGGGGCGCCGAAGTAGTCCGCGCCGGAGAGCCCCCAGGCCGAGAGCCCCTTCAGCACGGAGTCCACGCTGTCCGCATCGTGCACGTCGGTGATGGCGTGGCGTTCGGAAGCTGAATCCAGGGCGGGCCCGAGCGCTTCGGACGCGGCCGCGCGGTCGCGGAAGAAGCGCACGGAGCCGTCCGGCTGCGCGACGCGCACGCGCGGGGCCCGGCCGTCCTTGAGCAGCGCCACCACGTAGTCACGGAAGCTGCCGCCGCCGCGCTGTTCGCTGAAGCGCTCGTGGAAGACATCCATCGCGACGAGGTGCTTCACCAGCGCGTTGAGCTCTTCGCCCGCGAACTGGCGGCTGCTCGCGGCGTGCTCGATGCTGGCGTGCCCGGTGCCGAGCGCGAGGAGCGCGACCTTCAGCTCCTTCTCGTTGGTGATGTAGCGTTCCTTCTTCCTGTGCGTCAGCTTGTACAGCGGCGGCGCCGCGATGAAGATGCGGCCCGCGCGCACGAGTTCAAGCATCTGCCGGTAGAAGAACGTCAGCAGCAGCGTGCGGATGTGCGAACCGTCCACGTCTGCGTCGGTCATGATGATGATCTTGCCGTAGCGCAGCTTCTCGATGTCGAAGTCATCCGCGCCGAAGCCCGTCCCGAGCGCGGTGATGATCACCTGGATTTCCTCGTGGTCGAGCATCTTGTCGAGGCGCGCCTTCTCGACGTTCAGGATCTTGCCTCGCAGCGGGAGGATTGCCTGGTACTTGCGGTCGCGCGCCTGCTTCGCCGTGCCGCCTGCCGAGTCGCCCTCCACGAGGTAGAGCTCCGTCTCGTCCCGGTCCGTGCTCTGGCAGTCGGAGAGCTTGCCCGGCAGGTTGCCGCTGGCGAGCGCTCCCTTGCGACGCACCAGGTCGCGCTGCTTGCGGGCGGCTTCACGGGCGCGCGCAGCGAGAAGCGCTTTGCCGAGAATCGCCTTGCCGATCGCCGGGTTCTCTTCGAGCAGCGCGGAGAGCTTGTCATTCACCGCGGAGGCCACGAGGCCCTCGATCTCGCGGTTGCCGAGCTTGATCTTCGTCTGGCTCTCGAACTGCGGCTCGCCCAGCTTCACCGACACGATGGCGGCGAGGCCCTCGCGGAAGTCCTCGCCCGTGGGCGGCACCTCGTTGGGCTTCACGAGGTTCTCGCGCTTGGCATAGGTGTTGAGCACGCGCGTCAGGCCGCTGCGGAAGCCCGAGAGATGCGTGCCTCCCTCGGTCGTGTTGATGTTGTTCGCGAAGCAGTAGACATCCTCGCGGTAGCTGTCGTTGTACTGGAGCGCGATCTCGATCTGCACCGGCGAACCGTGGGCGTCGGTCACCGATGTGTCGATGGAGAGGATCTGCCGGTGCACCGGCTCCTTGGTCTCGTTGATGAAGTTGATGAAGTCCTCGAGCCCGTTCGGATACTGGAAGACGTCCTTCCGGCCCGTGCTCTCCTCGGTGAGGCGGATCTCGACCCCACTGCGGCCCATGAGGAAGGCGAGCTCGCGCAGGCGCGTGCTGAGAATCTCGTAGCTGAACTCGAGGGTCTCGAAGATCTGCGCGTCGGGCCGAAACGTGATCTTGGTTCCGCGCAGCGTGGTGCGCCCCGCCTCGCGCAGCTCGTTGGCCTTCGCTCCGCGACGGAAGGTCTGCTGCCAGACCTTGTTGTCCCGGTAGATCTCGACCTCGAGGACCTCGGAAAGCGCGTTCACGCACGACACGCCGACGCCATGCAGGCCGCCCGAGACCTTGTAGCTGCCCTTGTCGAATTTTCCGCCGGCGTGCAGCTTGCACATGATCACTTCGACCGCGGGCACTCTCTCGGTCGGGTGGATGTCCACGGGAATGCCGCGTCCGTCATCCAGCACGGTGACGGAGCCGTCGCTGTTCATGGACACGTCGATGAGCTTGCAGTAGCCGCCGAGCGCTTCGTCGATGGAGTTGTCCACCACCTCGAACACGCAGTGATGCAGGCCCTTCGTGGACGTGTCGCCGATGTACATCGCCGGACGCCGGCGCACCGCCTCCAGGCCCTCGAGCACCTGGATCGAAGAAGAGTCGTAGGTCTCGGTCATGTCGGCGGGTTTCCAAGGCGGAAGATCAACTTGCGGACCGGCGCGATGGCGCGGTTGGCCTGAAGCGCCGCGAGCAGTTCGCGGGAGCGGAAGGCCTCGAGTTCATAGCGTTGGGCGGAGGAGCCGACCTCGATGGTCAATGTGCCGTCGCGAAAGGCGGCCACACGCGTCCTGGAGGCGATGTGTTCTCCGACTGCGTGGCACCAGGCGTCATTGAAGGCCGCGAGCGCCAGCGGCCGGACATAGGAGCGCTTCTGCAGCAGCGCCGACAGGATCTCTCCCAGGCTCTCGGTGCTGCCTCGTCGTGTCATGCGTCTTCCGTGAAGGCCGGCAGGCTCGTGACCGGACTCTCGTGTCCTGCCGGCACGCCGCCCAGGCGCGTGGATCCGCTCAGGTTCACGACGTGATCGGCATCAGGACATAGCGTGCGTTGCCGGACGAGGTGAACTCCCCCGCTGAAATCCTGTCCTTGAAGCGGAACGTCACCGTGGCGTCTTCGAGAGCCTTGAGGTACTCGCCCAGGAACTCGGGATTGAAGCGGATTCCGACGGCGTCGCCATCGTAGGCCACTCCCATTTCGCTGCGGGCTTCACCGAGGCCTTCCTGGCGGGACGTCACGCAGAGCAGTCCCTTGTCGAAGGTCAACTCGACGGCCCGGCCCTGATCGCCGGCCGTGAGCGATGCGCGGTGGACGGCTTGCGCCAGTTCCTGGCGATCGAGCTCGACCTGCCTCGGCATGTCCTTGTCCTTCGGCAGGACGGCCCGGAAATCGGGGAATTCGCCCTCGACGAGTTGCGCGATGATCTCCGCGCCGCCGAGCCGGAACGCGACCTGGTTCTCCCGAAGATCGATGGCGAGTTCCTCGCCACCGTCGGCGGCCGCGCGCTGAAGCTGTATGAGGCCCTTCACGGGCACGATGCTCGACCGACGCTCGGTGACGCCCGTCGCGCATTCCATGCGCGCCATGGCCAACCTGCGTCCGTCCGTGGCCACCAGCGTGATCTCCTGCGGATCGATCTCGAGCAGCACGCCGTTGAACGCGTAACGTCCCATGTCGCGTGCCGCGGCGAACATCGTCCGGTTGCAGAGATCGACGAACGCCGCGACAGGCACGCGCACTGCACGGCTCATGTCCACCGACGGGATGCTCGGGAAGAGTTCGGGGTCGTCGCCGTGCAGCTTGAAGATCGACTTGCCGCCGGAGATCTCGTGCAGCACGCCGCTGTCGGTGATGTGCAGCGACTCGCTGGACAACGCCCTCACGGCGGAAAGCAGCGTGAGCGCGGGCAGCGCCGTCCGTCCCGATCCCGTGATGCCGTCAACCCGGTAGCGGGTGCGCACGGAGACCTCGGCATCGGTGGCGGCCATCACGACCTCGCCGTCCAGGACCTCGAGCATCACGTCCTGCACGATCGGCCTTGGACTGCGCGCGGGACAGAACGATGCCGCGAGCTGGAGGTGCTGGAGGAACGGTTCACGGGGTGTGTCGAGTTTCATGGCATCTTCCTGAGAGCCTTCAATTCTAATGAAAAGACTTCATCTTCTGAAGCATGGCCGGATTGGGGAAAACCTCTTCCGTGTCCTCGGCAAGTGCCTGACGGGAAGAGGTTTGCAAGCCCTGAAGCAGGCGGGAGAACGATCCGCAGTCCCGGGGCACCGAGCCGGAGGCTGTTGAAGAGCGAAGCGGGTTTGGCTGGCTTTCGACAACGAGGCGGGTCGGCTTGTGGACGTCGGTCGCCATCGGTGTGGAGCGATCGGCGAGTTGCCGACAATGCGGACGCGGAACTCGAACTGTCCGCTGGTGGAACGCGTTCGCGCCGTGCCGGCTCACGTGTACGAATTCAGCGCTGTGCACGAATTTCCATGTCGGTGACGAGCTGGGCGAACGACCGGTCCTGGGCAATGCGTTCCCCGGTGCGATCGACCGCGTAGAGCACGGTGGAGTGATCGCGGCCGCCGAAATGCCCGCCGATCTCCTCGAGCGAGAGGGTCGTGAGCTTGCGCGCCAGGTACATCGCGGTCTGCCTCGGCAGGGCGATGGATTGCGTGCGCTTGCGACCCTGCAGGTCGGCCAGCCGCACGCCGAAATGGCGGCACACGACCTCGACGACGCGCTCGATGCCCGTGACGGGTCGCAGCGGCCCGCTCGACGAAAGGCCGAGCACCTGGCGCGCAAGGTCTACCGTGATGTCCCGGTGGATGAGCTGGGCGTAACCGAGCACCTTCGTGATGGCGCCCTCGAGCTCGCGGATGTTCGTGTCGATGGACTCGGTGATGAGGGTGAGCACGTCCTCGGGGACGTCCACGCCGCGGTCACGGGCCTTGCGCCTGACGATGGCGAGCCGCGTCTCGTAGCCGGGAGCGGCCAGTTCGACCTCCATGCCCCACTTGAAGCGGCTGATGAGGCGCTCCTTCAGGGTCGGGATGCCACTCGCGGGCCCGTCGCTGCTGAGGACGATCTGGTGGCCGGCGTTGTAGAGAGCATTGAAGGTGTGGAAAAACTCGTCCTGCGTGCGGTCCTTGTTGGCCAGCAGGTGGATGTCGTCGACGAGCAGCATGTCCACATTGCGGTAGCGCGTGCGGAATCGGTCGAGGTCGCGGCCTTCGATGGCTCCGATGAACTGGTTCACGAAGGTTTCGCTGGACAGGTAGAGCACGCGGGCTTCGCGGTTGGAAGCCAGCACCTGATGGCAGATGGCCTGAAGCAGATGGGTCTTTCCGAGTCCGACACGGCCATGCACGAAGAGCGGGTTGTAGGAAGCCGAGGGCGCATCCGCCACGGCACGCGCTGCGGCAGCCGCGAAGCGATTGCTCGGGCCGACGACGAAATTCTCGAAGACGTACTTCGGGTTCAGGACGACGTCCGAGTTGTGCGTGAAGAAGGCCAGGCTTGCGCTGTTCGCCATGCCGTCGGACGTCGAGCCGCCAGCGTGCGGCGACGTTCCCGGCTGTCGGGCGCCGTCCGCGCCGACGCCGATGAACGCCTGCTCGTCGTGACCGGTGGCCCCGTCATCCGCGCTCGTCGGCCCTGACCTCCAGCCGGTCTGCTTCGTGGCGCCGCTCTGGCCGGCCTGCGTCTCGCCCTGGGTCGTTGCGCCGCCATCGGCCGCAACAGACCCCGGAACGAGGCGATCCGCCAGGACGAGGTGCACCGGCAACTCGCTCCCCGCGCACTGACGTGCTGCGGTCCGCAGCACCTCGGTGTAGTAGGTCGACAGCCAATCGCGGATGAAGGCGTTCGCCACGCTGAAGTGCAGTCCGCCGTCGTTCGCGGCAACCGGCTGCATCGAGGAGAACCACAGCTCGTACTGCTGCTTGCTCACGAGCTTGCGGATCGCGTCGTGCCATGTCGTGCGATCCGGCACCGATGTTTCGGCCGTGCTCATCCGGCTGAGGTTCCCTTCGCTGGCTGGAGAAAACGCGGATCCAACGCGCGGCGCCGTCGCGGCGCGCAGATCCCTTGATGCCCCCTCCAGCTGGTGCCCGCGGAGCACGCGCGTGCGGAACCGTCCGGGGAAGGCCCGGCATCCGGTCGACTCGCGTGCGCCCCCGACAGCAGGAAAGGCCGCGGTACTATCGGGCTTTTTCCACGGCTGTCAACGAGTTGTGAGCACTCGTCACGCGATGCGGTGCTTGTCGTCACGACTCGTGCGCGACATCTCCGTGAAGCGTGGGAGCAAACGCCACGCATCGCTCCATCTCGTGAGGTGCAGACGACCTGCCGGGCGGTGGTTGTCAGCAACCACGCACTTCGCGCGGAGCGTCGGATGTCGTGCGCGTCGATGTGTCGTGCGGACGGCTACGGTCGCGCGGCCGTCGGTTTCCTCCACACGATGTGCCGTCATCATCGATCACCGCACGCAAGGCAGTGCGAGTCAGGTCGAGAAACGCGGCGACACGGCAGCGAGCGCGCGGGACAGCCGCACCTCGAACTCCGACAGGTCGTCAGGGCTATTGACCGGGCCGACGCTTATCCGTAATGCGCCGCGGGCGCGGTCTTCGCCGGCGCCGCACGCGAGCAGCACGGGCGACGGCTTCAGCGAGCCCGAGGCGCAGGCGGAGCCATGAGAGACGCTGACGCCCTCGAGATCGAGGCGGTGCACGAGCGAACTTCCGGGCCGGCCCGGGAACGAGACATTGATCGTGTTGGGCAGGCCGTCGAGCGCCGGCGAGTTGAACACGGCGTCCGGCGCCATGCGCGCGATCTGCTCTCTCAGCCCGACGCACCAGGCGCGCCATTGCGGCGCGGCGGCTGGAAGTTCCAGCGCAGCGCGCTCCGCGGCCGCCGCGAACCCGGCAGCCAGCGCGACGGCTTCGGTGCCGGCGCGCTGTCCGCCCTCCTGTTCGCCTCCCCGGTGCAAAGCGCGCAACGGCGTGCCGACGCGCACGATCAGTGCGCCGATGCCGACGGGTCCTCCCAGCTTGTGCGCGGACAGGGTCATGAGATCCGCACCGAGTTCGCGGAAGGAGAGCGGCAGTCGTCCCGCGGCCTGGCTCGCGTCGCAGTGAACGCGCGCGCCGAGCGCGTGTGCGGCGAGCACGAGCCGGTGCATGTCCTGCACGGTGCCGAGTTCATGGTTGGCGAGTGCCACGGTCACCAGCGATGGATGCAACGAGGCGTGGCGTGTCAGCTCGTCCGGGTCGATGCGCCCTTCGCCATCCACGTTCAAGGCGACGGCGTGCCGAGAATCGCGCAGCGGCTCCAGCAGCGACGGATGTTCGATCGGGGAGTGAAGGATGGATTGCTCCGGCGATGACGCGTGGAGCGCGAGCGTGTTCGATTCAGTGCCGCCGGAGGTGAACACGACCTCGTCGCGGTTGCAGTCGAACACGCGAGCGAGCGTCTCGCGCGCAGCCTCGAGCCTCGCACGAGACCTGCGGCCGTCCGCATGGGCGCTCGAAGGATTGCCGGCCAGCGGATCGGCGAGGACTTCCTGCATCGCATCGCGCGCCACGGAACGCAGCGGGCAACTCGCGTTGTGATCGAAGTAGAGCCGACGCATCCGGTGGATCAGCCGCGCGCGTCGGCGGACGGCGCGCCGCCGCCGTGATCCGCATCACCGGAGGTCGCGCGCGCGGCGCCTCGCACGGCACCTGTCGCGCCGCCGGTATCGTCGGTGTCGCCGGCCAGCAGCCGGGCGTAGAGTTCCTCGTGCTGCCTGACGCTGCTTTCCAGCGAGAACAGCTCGGTCGTGCGTTCGACGCCGGCCTGTCCGAGACGCCTGCGCAGGGCATCGTCGTCGAGCAGCCGGCGCACGGCTTCGGCCATGCCTTCGGTGTCGCCCACCTCGCGCAGGTATCCGGTCGCGCCGTCGAGCACGACTTCCGGCAGGCCGCCGACGCGCGTGGCGACGACGGGTACGGCGCACGCCATCGCCTCCAGCGCGGCCAGTCCGAACGACTCGCTTTCGCTGGGCAGCAGGGCGACGTCGGCGGCGGCGGTGACCGTCTCCGCGTCCGGGATCTCGCCGAGGAAGCGCACCCGGTCGGAGAGCCCGCGGCGCAGGGCGGCGTCGCGCACGAGCGAGATGTCCGGACCGTCGCCCACGAGGAGCAGCAGCGCGCGACTCTTCGGACCGAGGCGCGCGAGCACGTCCACAGTCTCCGGCGCGCGCTTGAGCGCCCGGTAGTTGGAGGTGTGCACGATGAGCGCATGCTCGTCGCCTCCGAGTTCGTGGCGCAGTCCAGGGTCGCGCCTCGGCCGGAAGCGCGTCTGGTCCACGAAGTTCGGCACGACGTGGATCGGACCCTCGTGCGCGAAGACCTCGCGCGTCTGCTGCTCGAGCCAGCGGGAGACCGAGATCACCGCGTCGCTCTTCTGCAGCCCGAACTTGATGACCTCGCGGTAGCTCGGATCGCGGCCGAGGATCGTGATGTCGGTGCCATGCAGCGTGGTGACGATGCGAGTCCTGCAGCCCGGCAGCATCTCCCGCGCGAGGTGTGCGCAGAGCGCGTGAGGCACGGCGTAGTGCACGTGCACGATGTCGAGTCCACGTTCATCCATGACTTCGCGCAGCGACGAACTCAACGCGAGGTCGTAGGGCGGGTAGCGGAACAACGGGTAGCTCGAGACACTGACGCTGTGGAACTCCACGCCGTGTTTCACGCCGGTGAGTCGGGACGGCCGCGCATACGAGAAGAAGTGGATCTCGTGGCCGCGCTCGGCCAGCGCGAGGCCCAGCTCGGTGGCCATCACGCCGCTGCCGCCATACGTCGGGTAGCAGGCGATGCCGATGCGCAACGGCTTCACGGCCGACGCTCGTCGAGCTGTGGCTGGACTCCGCTGCGGCCGAAGTTGCGGTCGCGCACGGCGGGCACGGGATCATCCACCGCGAGCGGACCCTGCACCACGTAGGCTTCGCCGTGGCGAGCACCGATGAGTCCGCCGTAATGCCGGCTGGTGGCCTCGATCATGGACAGGAAGTCCGGCGACGAGATCGTGGTGAGCGGCTCACGCGATGTCGGGTCGTGCAGTTGCGATGCGTGCGCGCGCACGGCCGCGAGCTTCTGCTCGAAGACGTCGCTGATGTCCACGATGAGGCTCGGCATGAGGAGTTCGCGCGACGGGTAGAACAGCACGCGGCCCGGGCGCCAGGGAGCTCCGGCCGGGCCGATGTTCGCGCAGCCCGCGAGGAAGCGCGCGTCCTTCACGAGCTCTCCGGCGTGCGAATGGTCGGGGTGATCGTCGCTGGGGAATGGCGCGACGACGAGGCGTGGCCGGTGCCTGCGGATCACGTCGATGACGAGGTCGCGCGCAGCTGTCGTCACGTCGACGCCGCCATCCGGCAGGCCAAGGTTCTCGCGGAAGGCGAGGCCGAGCAGTTGCGTGCCGGCCGACGCCTCGCGGTCGCGCGCCGCCCGGGTGCCGCGTGTGCCCGCCTCGCCGTGCGTGAGGTCCACGCCGCCGACGGTGTAGCCGCGCCTGATCAGCGTGAGGACGAGGCCGCCGGCGCAGATCTCGATGTCGTCGGGGTGCGGGCCGAAGATGAGCACGTCAACCATCGGTGACCTCTCCAGGCGGCACATGCAGCACGTGAGCAGGCTGATCGAGCGGCCGGCACAGGCTCACGATGTGCTCGGCCCAGAGGCGTGGGGCGCCATGGTGCAGTGCATCGGGAAGCCACGCGAGGACCGTGTCCTGGGGACGACCGCGAGGGCGCAGCACGGAGCGGGCGTCCTGGCGGATGTGGCCGCGCCAGAGAGGAGTCTCGGCGAGTCGTCGGGCGCCGTGCTCCACACGGCTGAGCCAGCGCTCGGCCGCAGCGGCATTGGCCGGCTCGATCGCCTTCGCAGCCGCCGAAAACGCGCGAGCGCTGTCGAGGAGGGCCGTCTCGTGACGTGCCAGCTCGTCGGCTGCCGGGTCGGCGGTTCCCACGCCCCCCACCACGGGTGGCCCGGGAGGCTGTTGCCCGTCGGGCATCACGCCTGGCAATGGAAGCGTCGAGAGGTCCGCGTGCATGGCACGCAGCAACTCGGGACTCACCGAAGTGGCTTCAAGGCGCGGCACCAGCACCGGCGGCGTGGCCCGCAGCAGGGCGTGAAGGCCCCGGGCCTGTCCGAGATACAGCAGTTCGGAAGGGCCGCAGACCTGGGCCACGACGGGGAGGGCAGTCGCCTGGATCACGGGTCGCAGGGCCGCATGCGGCGAGAAGCTCGTCGGATCCTTCACGAAACGCGAGGCCGCCGCAGTGTCGTCGGCCGCGATCCGGCGCCTTCGGCCTGAGCGCGATTCGAGCGCGAGTGGCCGCGGATCGGCGGCATCAAAGCTGGCAGGGAGGCCCACCCGCCGCAGCGCCCGCGCCCCGGCTTCCAGACTCTCCGCAAGTTCGGCGCGGCGCGTCAGGCCCGCGCCAAGGACATGGCCCGCACGCGCGGTCAGTTCATGGGCGCGCACGGTAAGCAGCCCAAGTGGTCCGAAAACAGCGTCTAACATGCTTTCAAAGTGCGCTACAAAGGCAGGTGTAAACCGGAGCGCGTTCGTCAGCTCCAGGAAATCGCCGCCCTGTGTCGAGGCGACGCTTTCGCCCGCTGATTGCGGTGGAACATCGGTCCTCGTTGCCTGAGGCATTGCGGCTTTAAATATCTCGTAAGCGGCTTTGTAAGACGTCTCATCAAGCGTACATGACATGAATCGGTCATGTGGCGGGGCTAGCGGACTGCGGACACGCCGGAGCACGGTGCTCATGGGATCCCAGAAGTCGACGTGATCCACTTCGGATGTGTCGTGGTCCTCCGTGGCGATGAGGAAGACCGGAATGACACGCCGACCCCACGTGGCCTCCAGGTGCCGCGCGAGAGCGATCGCCGTGCTGGCCTTGTGGGCGACGAGAGCCGCGCCGCCGAGCAGGATCGGTTGTTGCCCGGCGAGGACGACGAGCGCATCCCGGGGCACCGCGTGCGCCGTGCGGCCGTGCAGGAGCTGGGTCCACGCTGCGGGCGGGTCGATCGTTCTCGCGGTCGCAGCGTCCAGAAGTGCCGGCAGAGAGGGCGGCGGACCGAAGATTGCGGCGAGCCTGGCGGCGCGGTCACGCTCCGGATCCGTTGCGCCGCCCCCCCACCAGTCGTTCGTCCAGGGCTGGTGAACGAGAGCTCGCCGCCGATGCACCGAGACACTCGGCGGCTGCGGAGGCGAAGCGCTCAAGAGGCTGCTTGCGGCGCGGCCGTGCGGAGTTCGTCCCGCAAGCGACGTGCGGCCTCGCGGATGCTGCGTCGCCACTCCGACGCCGCAGGCGAACCGTAGGCGAAGATGATTCCCCGAGAGGAGTTCACGAGGGCACCGAGCCCGTCCGAGTCGAAGGCTGGTGCGACGTCTGCGGCAGTGCCTCCCTGGGCACCGACCCCTGGGATCAGAAACCACGTCCTGGGCATGCACTCGCGCAACCTTGCGAGTTCGCGCGGGGCCGTGGCCCCCACCACGGCGCCAACGCTGCTGTAGCCGCAGCTGCCCGTCAGTTCATGGCCCCAGGCGACGACCCGTGCGGCGACATGCTCATGAACAGGTTGGCCGAGCGCCTGCAAGTCCTGAAGCTCTCCCGCGGAGGCGTTGGAGGTCCTCACGAGCACGAAGAGACCGGCATCTTTCTCGCGCACGGCGTTCAGGAAGGGTTGGAGGCCGTCGGTGCCGAAGTACGGATTCACGGTGATGGCGTCAGCGAATTGGTCCCTCTCGGCCGTGGTTCCCGAGCCGAGATGGGCCGAGGCGTAAGCCTCGGCCGTCGGGCCGATGTCCCCTCGCTTGATGTCACCGATGACCAGAAGGCCAGCTGCATGAGCCTTTTCGATGGCATGTTCATACGCCGCAAGTCCGGGCGGCCCCCACCGTTCGTAGTAGGCGATCTGCGGCTTCACGGCAGCGGCAAATGGCGCAACCTCTTCGATGACGGCGGCGTCAAACTCCTTGATGGCTGCCGCGGCAGCCTCGCGCTGGTCAGCGTGATGCGCAGTCGCGCGCTCGCGAATCTCGACGGGCAGCTTCGCGAACTGCGGGTCGAGCCCCACAACCAGAGCCGAGTGCTTGCTGCGTACGGCACTCGCGAGTCGGTCGGCGAACGGTAGCGACATCAGAGTTCCAGAAAGGCCTGCAGCATGTGCCGGCCCGTGGGCGTGAGGAATGATTCCGGATGGAACTGGACGCCGAAATGCAGGCGGTCTGCATGACGCAAGGCCATGATATCGCCGCGGTCGGACCAGGCGCTCGCGATGAGTTCCGGAGGCAGCGAGGCTGGCTCCACCGCAAGCGAGTGATACAGCGCCGCCTCGAAGCGCGGAGGCTGACCGTCGAAGAGTCTCGATCCGTCGTGGCTGACGCTTGTTGTCCTGCCGTGGCTCGGATGTGCGGATCGTGTCACGCGAGCTCCGTGTGCCAGGGCGAGGGCTTGATGGCCCAGACAGATGCCGAGAACCGGCACCGAGCTCAGGTCGCGCAGGATGTCCAGCGACACTCGGGAGCCGGCTGGGTGGCCAGGTCCCGGCGACAGCACGATGTGAGTCGGCTCGAGTCGACGAACCTCGAGCACGTCCACGGCATCGTTCCGCAGAACGACGGGGCGGGCCGAGGAACCTGCGAGATCAGCAACTAATTGGTACAGATTGAAGGTAAAAGAATCGTAATTATCTATGATAAGTATCATAGGCAGCCATCAAGACTGCGGTGCCCTGGGGTTGAAGCACCACGAGACGTTGAGAGTGAGATGAGCTCTCTCAGAATGGCGTCCAACCGGACGACCTCTGCCGGGCGCACCGTGATCCAACCGCGACTCTCCCGGAGGATGTCGTGTTCGCACAGCCGCTGCCATCCGCCCGCAAGAGTGTCGCGCCAGGCGGGCCCGAAGCGCCGATCGAGTTCGGCGGACTCCAGTCCTTCCTGCGTGCGCAACCCGCACGACACGGTCTCCAGCAGCCGGGCATGCGGCCCCACTCGCTCCGCTGCGGCACGAACACCTCGCCCATTGGCCGTGGCTCTCAGGTAGCCGGCCAGGTCCGTCCGGTTTGTCCAGCGCCAGGGATGCACGGAACTCGACGCTCCCGGACCCAGCCCCAGATACGAGAGGTTTCGCCAATACAGCTGATTGTGCCGCGACCGATGACCGTCGCGCGCGAAGTTCGAAACTTCGTAGCGCTCAAGCCCTGCCTGGCAGAGCGCGGCCGACCAGACGGCGTCGAAGGCGGGGAGCAGTGCGGTCGGTGCGGTGACCTCGTGGCCACTGGCGGCGAGTTGCGCGAGTGGCGTCTTCGGCTCGATGGTGAGTCCGTACACCGAGACGTGCGGTGGCGCGTGACTCATCAGCTCGACGATGTCACGGTCGAGATCGTCGTGTTGCTGTCGCACCCAGCCGACCAGCAGATCCGCGGACCACGTGTGCGGCCAATGCTCATGGGCGAGCTTCAGAGCCCGCCGTGCCATCGTCGCATCGTGCCGTCGCCCGAGGCGGCTGAGGACGTCGTCGCGAAAGGTCTGAACGCCGATGGAGAGCCTGTTGATGCCGAGATCGTTCCAGCACTTGAGCGCCTCCGTCGAAACGTTCGCAGGATTCACCTCGAGAGTGAACTCGGCGTCGGACGCAAGAGGTGCGTGAATGCGCAGGCCGTCGACAAGCATTGCCAGATCGTCCGGCGCCAGCAGACCTGGAGTGCCCCCACCAAGATACAGGGATCTCAGGGGCGCATCTCGAAACGCTCCGGCACGCGAGTGGCGCGCGCACTCCTCGAGCAATGCGTGCACGAGCGGTGCATGAAGTGCGCGATCATCCGCAATCGTCGTAAAGGAACAGTAGGTGCAGCGTTCACGGCAGAACGGCACATGCGCGTACAGGCCGCTCAGCGGAAACGCCGGGCCATTGTCTTCGAGAGCTTGTTTGACCCGCACTGATTGTCAGACGAATTCGCTCTCGTTCATCGCGGAGAGCAACCTCGCCAGCGCCTCGTTCTGGATTTGTCGGACTCGCTCTCGCGTCAGGCCGAGTTCGGCGCCGATCTGCTTGAGCGTCATCGACTCATCGTAGCCGAGACCGAAGCGCATGCGCAGGATCTTCACCTGCCTGTCCTCGAGTGTCTCGAGCAGGGCAAGCATTCGACGCAGCTCGCTGGATGCGAGAAGCCGGTCGCTGGGTTCCTCCGCATTCGGGTCCACGATGATGTCGGAGAGATCCGCAGCATCGTCATCCTGCGCGAAGGACTGCGTGTAGCGCGAAGCAGTCTGGAGCGCACCCCTGACGGCAATGACGGCTTCGTCGGTGATCTGGAGATCCCGGGCGACCTCTGCAGGCGATGGTTCGCGCCCGTGCTTCAGCAGCAGCTTCTCTGTCGCAGCCTGCCAGCGGGACATCAGTTCGATCATGTAGGAAGGAATGCGCACCGTCTTGACGGTGTTCGTGAGTGCGCGGCGTATAGATTGCTTGATCCACCACGTGGCGTACGTGGAGAAGCGACAGTTAGCCGCGGGATCGAACTTCTCGACGGCACGCATGAGGCCGACGTTTCCCTCCTCGATGAGGTCGAGAAGACAGAGCCCGCGATTCACGTAGCGCTTGGCGATGGAAACGACGAGCCGCAAGTTGGCCTGCGCGAGATGACTCCGCGCCTCCTGGCAACCGCCCTGCACCCTGACCGCGAGCTCCTTCTCCTGCGCTGCAGTGAGGAGTTTCACGCGATTGATCTCGCGCAGGTAGATCTCGATCGTGCCGTCGGAAGGAATGGGAGTCTCTCCCTCGAAGCTGGCCACGGCGCTCGTGGTGTGGTGGGGTGAAACGGGGTGCGCGCGTCAGGAGATCGACAGCGAATGCGTGCGACCTTGAGGCCATCGGGTGGAACGGACTCGAGCCTGCGCCCCGCGTGATAGACTGACGCCATTCGGGCTGGAGCCATGACGCAGACGGAATCACGCGATACCTCGACAGCGCTCTCTCGCGACGTGATCGTTCGCGAGGACGAGTTCAGGACGCTCCTGGCCAAGGAGTCGCAGGCCTTCGGAGGGTGCGTCGTTGCCATTCGCAATGACGCCCAGCTGTTGCGCTCTCCTTCCGTCATGGCTCGGCTGTCCCAGGAAGCGCACGACTTCGAGACCTTCCTCGATGACTTCGGCGCGAGGCAGAACCGAACCTTTGTGACCTTCGGGGAGACGGTGGCATCCGCTCGCGGTTTGGCAGCGGTCGGCTCCATCGGCCTGCACCTGTCGCAGCGGCTCACGCGATACCAAGTGCTGATCGATCGCGCCCCACTCGCCACAGAGCTTGACGAGTCGTTGGGAAGGCTCAACGAGGCCCTCCACGGCTTGTTGGGCTCCCTGGAGCTAGAGGCCTCTCAACACGGCTGTAAATGGTCTTTATCGTCAGTCGAAGTGAAGTCGAAGTTACCGCAGCGTCACCTTCTTCCACGGAATCTCGACGAGTCCGAAGCCGTGGACGAGCGACAGCACATTGCGGAGATCGGGGCGCGCTTCCTGAAGGTGCTCGAGACGAGCCGCAGTCTGAACCTCGGATTCGCGCGCCCGAAGGAGTCGCTCGTTGAGTTCGTCACGGAATATGCGAGCGAAGAGCGGTGCCGCTGGTATGAGTCAACCGTCCACAGCATCCAGTCCATCTACGACACCTTCGTGTTGAACACTGTTGTCGAGCGGGACCACCCGTGGCTCGCCTCGTTGCGCGGTCACGTATCCGTGTCGCTGCACCTGCTCGAGATGGCGACCGGTCTCGTGCATTTTTACGAGCGGCACGAGAGTGATATCCGGCATGCCCCGGCGCGGACGGCGATCACGACGGTTGTGAACGAGCTGGAAATACTGGACATAGCTGTGAACGTATGTCTAAGGCATGCATATCTTTATGTCGAATCGGCCAGCGCACTTGCACACCAGATTCTGCAGATGTTTGTCAGCCGGGCGGTTGTTGCGCTGTGCATGCCGGCGGGGGTGACGCTGCACGCGCGTCCGTTGGCGCTGATCGTTCAGATTGCGCGGCATTACGGCACGCCGCTGGAGATCAGCCTTGACGGCGAAAGTTGCTCGGCGAACTCGCTCATGAGCCTGATTCTGCTGGGCGGAAGGCATCCTCGGCCTCAGCAGATTCGCGTGCATGGTGATTCGAGGGCCCTGCGTGATCTGGAAGCGCTTTTCGAGTCGGGCCTCGGCGAGCACGGACGCCCCCTGGCTCCCGGCCTGGAATATCTCCGGATCGGCACCTGACTGCGCGAATGCGGCGAGCGACCGGGTCGACCGATGTTTCACGTGAAACATGATTGATCGACACCGTCTGGCCGACTAGCTTCTGCTGGATCTCGGAGTGACCGGCATGAGCGAGCGCAGACTCGGCAAGGGGCTCGACAGCCTCATCTCCCGAACCACGGCGATCCCGTCCGAACTGGAGGCTCAGCAGCGAGTCTTTGAGTTGCCTGTGGGAGATGTGCATCCCAATCCGGACCAGCCGCGACAGATCATCAACGAGGCTGCTTTGGAAGGTCTGGCGAAGTCCATCGGACAATACGGAGTACTGCAACCCATTGTGGTGCAGCGTATTGCAGGCGTTTATCAGCTCGTGGCGGGAGAGCGGCGGCTGAGGGCGTCTCGGCTGGCGGGAAGGCTCACCGTTCCGGCGCTCGTCATCGAGGCGAGCGGTTCGCGGTCACTCGAATTGGCCTTGATCGAGAACATCCAGCGCGAAAACCTCAACGCTTTGGAAGAGGCTGCAGCATATGACGCGCTGCTCGCCCGAGCCGACTTGACGCACCAGGCTCTGTCGGAGCGAGTCGGCAAGAGCAGGGCCGCCGTGACAAACGCCCTGCGCCTGCTGGACCTGCCAGATGGCGTGAAGCGACTTCTCCACGCCGGCGCGCTCTCCGCAGGGCAGGCTCGAGCCGTGCTGGCAGCTGGCAGTGGCGAGCAGATGATTGCGTTGGCCGAGGCTGCGTCACGCGACAGCCTGTCCGTGCGCGAAGTCGAGCGAAGGGCTCAGCAACACTCGAAACGGGCTCAGCGCAGGCACGTCGCCGGCTCGCCCAGATCACGAACCGCAATCCGAGATTACGAAGAACAACTACGCGTTATATACGGAACTAAGGTGTCTATTAACGACAAGGGTGGCCGTGGCGAAGTCCGATTCATGTTCTACTCGGACAAGGATCGCGACCGTCTGTTGCACCTCTTGTTGACCGCCGGCGCTCTGGCTGCCGAGGCGTGATCACCATCGAAGCTTCAGCAACCGAGAGCCACACGCCCGCTGGGCCCGCCGAGCGGACAGCCGGTCACTCAGTTCACTTGCGTGAAGGCACGCCCTCAAGCTCTGCTCAGCCGCGCACCATCGCCTGACCGGTCATGCAGCGTCTGCGACTCCGGCATAGCTGTCGGTCATCTGGATCAGGTTTCGCAGGCGCTCGGCAATGGGATGGTCGGGAAACATCCTGAGCGTTTCCTTCGCGAGTTGCAGGGAGCGATCGAGATTTGCGCGCCCGCCCGACTCATAAAGCTTCACAGCCAGCTGATAGGCGATCCAAGGCTCGGCAGACGTGCCGTGCGTCTGGTCCTGCGCAGCCTCAAGCGCTTCCACCGTGAAGCCCTGCGCCTCTGCGACACCGTACTGCGACCAGCCGGATTGATCATCTGCCTGCTGCTGGGACTGGTAGATGACGGCGATGATTGCCAGGACTGCAGCAACGATCAGGACCTTGAAGAGGGGGTGCACAGAGTTCTCCGTGGGTGACTGTGATGGTTAAATGGCCTACGTTTACAGCCACAATACGGTAGTTATCGCGTGTGCGGCCAGTCTGGTTGCCTCGGCGGACTCGCCTTACTCGGCACTGAGGAATCATCCCCATGCGCGGACATGCGTAGCTAAGAGTTGCAGCCTGGAACGACCAGACATCCGCGTGCATTCTGCGCGCGAGGGCAAACCTGAGCAAGGGCCTCTGGCGGGGGACGCGAACGGGTGGACCTCGGAAGCGTGCGCAGTCATAGCTGAGGAGAGCCCGTTTCCGCACGTGGGCGGTGCCTGCCTCGGCCGGGGCAGCAGCCCGTACCGACGTCTGCCACGGGCCGACGATGCGTCCTGGCGTGGAGTTCGCCTCGCAGTCGCCGCTTGAGCTCGACTCGGGTGAAGGCCGCCGAGGTGGAGGTCGGTATCGCCTGAACGAGTCGAGACCGCGGATTCGTGCGGCTCAGCCAGAGACAGCTTTCGACTGCGCCTGATTCACCCTCTCGGTGCGCCTCGAACGAAGGTGCCGAAACTGCTGATCCAGGACACCCGATTCGAATGACGCTGGCCACGCACAAGCACGCACGAAGTGCCGGCGCGCACGGCTCGCATCGAGCACATGGCACGCATGGAGAACAGGGAGAGCGCCCCGATCCCGTGACAGCTTGCCACCGAGTCGGGGGTGTCGTTTCGGTGGCTGGGTCCCGCCAAGCCTTGTGGTGCTTCGCGTTCGTCGGTCATCATCAGCGGAACGGTCGCGACACGCGCGCATGAGCCCCTCCCCGGGCGCGCAACTCTTGTCGTCGGCTGCCGCCACCCGCCAAGGAGCTGCCTGATGTTGCTCGCGTTCGCCGCCGCAATGGTTCTCGCCTCGCCGTCGCCCCAGCAGATCGAGGATCCCGCGGCACTGGTGCCTCGCGACACGCTGCTCTACTTCGGCACGCACAGCGTCAAGCTGTCGAGCCAGAGTTCCAAGAACTCGGCCATGAATCAGATCCTTGCCGAGCCCGAGGTGAAAGCGTTTCTCCAGAAGCCCGTTGCTGCGGCGCAGGCAGTGATCGACGGCGCGATCAAGGACAGCGGCATTGCGGAGGCCGAAGGCCGGAACATCTCGCTTGCGGACATGATGTCGGGCGGCGCCAACGGACCGGCGCTCGGCAAGATGTTCCTCGCGCTGACTCACTTCTCGCTTCCCCCTGCGGGGAGCGAAGGAAAGCCGGTCTTTCCCGACATCGGCGTCGTGATGGGGGTGGAGCTGCTCGACGCGAACGATGTCGGCCTCGTGAAGGCGCTATGGACCAGGGTCCCGGCGCCGGAAGAGCTCGCGCATCACGGGGGGCACGACTACTTCCGCAAGACGGGCGACGAGGGCTGGAGCATCTCCCTCGCGTTTCTCGGCAATCTCGCCGTGGCGAGCGCTTCGGAACGTTCGTTGTTCAGCGTGATGGATCGCTTCGACGCCAAGGGCGGGGAGCTCGGACGTCTTGCCGACGCTCCCGAATACCAGAAGCTGCTCAGCGCCGGCGGCGGTCTGCAGCCCGGTTGCTCAACGAGCTTCGTGCGCGTCGGCGCCATGGTCGGCATCGTCGACGCGGCGTTGGGCTTCGCGGCGCACGAGCACCCCGAGTTCTCGGAACTTGCTCCGAAGATCGCCGCTGCAATCGACAACCTGGGCGTGAAGGCGCTGCAGTGGGTGGGCAGCGTGTCGAGTCGCGACACGAGCGGTCGATTGCTGAGCACCTCCGCGACGTCGATTGAACGGGACGCAAAGGGCCTCATCCCGCACCTGCTGTCGAGCGAGCAGGCATTCGATCTGGCCCGGCTGGGGCGTGTGCCGGGAAACAGTCTCGGCGTCTCCGGGGGAAGCATCGACGGCCTGGGAGACGTGTACGACTTCCTGATGAACACGTTCGAGGCCATCGCCCCGGAAGAATTTGCCGAGGCCAACAGCACGCTCAAGAAGGTCATGGGCGAATCCGACCTGCGCAAGGACCTCTTCGCCAATGTGCACGGCAATTTCGTCTCCTTCTCGGTTCCGGGTGAAGGCTTTCCGGGAACTCCGGCGAGCGTGATGCGCGTCGGACTGAACGATCCGGACGCCTTCGCGACGGCGCTGCAGTCGCTCGTCACGAATGCGAGCGAGATGTTCATGAAGGAGACTCCTCTCGCGCTGAAGGAGTCGGATCACGAAGGCCACCGCTTCTTCGAACTCGACCTTTCCCGCACCCCGTTCGCAGCAGCAGGGATGCAGCCCGCGTTCGCTTTCGATGGGAACGAGTTTGTCGCGAGCCTCGAGTCTCCGAAGACGCTGAAGTCGGACCTCAATGGCAGCGCGGGCACCGGCTCGATCACCGAGAACAAGGAGTTCATGGATTTCATCGCGTCAGTCGGCAAGTCCGGCGTGGTGCGCGGCGTGTCCTTCTCGAACAGCGCCGTGACGTTCGGCGCGATGTACGGTCAGCTCTCGGGTGTTGCAGGCATGTTCGGCGGCAACCTCGATCTGCCGCTGGACTTCTCGCTGCTGCCGACCGAGGGAAGCATCACCAAGCACCTCGGCAGTTCCTATGCCGCGAGTTTCGCAGACAAGGACGGCGGGACGTTCGTCGAGCGTGGCGTGTCGCAGTTTGCCGTCGCCGACTTCGTGCCGCTGTTGCTCACGGCGGGGGCGCTCGCTGCAGCGCGTGCCAGCGGTGAAACGCTCGTGCAGGCGCGCGAGACGACGCCCGAAGAGCAGGTGCAGGATGATCTGGCGCAGATCAGCGCCGGCATGACGGTCTACAAGATCAGCGAGAAGTCCTATCCCGACTCGCTCGGCGAGCTCGTGCGACCGCTCGCCCACTACCCCGACGGCTGCCTCGGCAGGCCCGAGGTGCCGGTGGACCCGTGGGGCAACCCATACCGACTCAAGTTCAACGAGAAGGGCAAACCCGTCCTCTGGAGCACCGGCCCTGACGGGGTCGACCAGGATGGATCGGGCGACGACATCGCCAAGTCCAGGAAGTAGAGGCGTCCCGACGTCGCTGGTTGCGGAGGCGGATCGGGAATCCATGCGCCTCGCTCCGCGGGAGCGCAGGATCCGCAGCCGGCAGAGCTGTCATGCATAGAATGCCTGGCAGCATGTCAGCGAAGAGAGTCCGGAATCCGCGAGTCGAGAAGTTTCGCATCGAGCTGCTCTCGAGAGCGGTGGCGGTGCTGCATCACCTGCTCCACGCCACCTACCGCACGCGGATTCTGGATAGCTCCTGCAGTCAGCGACGCCTTGCCGGGGAGGATGTGCGTTGCATCTACGCCAGCTGGCACGCAAGCCTCTGGCACACGATTTCCGCTGTCGGGCACCGGGACGTGCACGCGCTGGTCAGCGAACACCGTGACGGCGAGATCATCGCCCGCGTCATGCGGCGACTGGGCTTCCACCTGGTCCGCGGTTCGAGCACGCGCGGCGGGGCGCGCGCGATGCTGGAGATCGCCCGCTTCGCGCGGGAGTCAAGCTCCGACCTCGCCGTGGCGATCGACGGACCACGCGGCCCGGCCCGCGAGATCAAGGAGGGCATCCTCTTCGCGTCCAGTCGCACGGGGCTGCCGATCGTGCCCGTGGGCTTGTGGGTGGACCGCGCCTGGCGCACCCGGAGCTGGGATGCGCACGTGATCGGCAAGCCGCTCTGTCGCGCCGCCATTGCTTATGGCCCCGAGATCCGCGTGCCCGGCGGTGCGACGCGCGCCGAGCTGCGTGAGACATGGTCGCCGATCCTCGCTCGCGGCATGGAGGCCGCCGAAGCACGAGCGCGAGCGGCCATCGAGGGCAACTGATACGATCGTCGGTCGCCGCTCGCGCGCGGTGCGACGCGGCGGTCGCGATCCCAGGGAGACACCCGTGACGTCGAAGGCCACCGGCACGCCCGTGCTCGCGGGTCGCGATCTGATCTCGATGCGCGACATCAGCCGCGAGGAACTCCTCGCCTTCCTGGACGAGGCGTCCGCATTCGAGAACTACACGCACCCGATCCTGCACGGCAAGGTGCTGGGCTCGCTGTTCTTCGAGCCCAGCACGCGGACGAATCTCTCATTCTCGAGCGCGATGCACCGACTCGGCGGGAACGTCATCGGTTTCGCCGACGCGAAGGTCTCGAGCACCGCCAAGGGCGAGTCGCTGGTCGACACGATCCGCGTCGTCGAGAACTACTGCGACATCGTGCTCATCCGGCACCCGCTCGAAGGCGCCGCGAGGCTTGCGGCCGAGAGCACCGGGCTTCCGGTGATCAATGCCGGCGACGGCACGAACCAGCACCCGACGCAGACGCTCCTCGACCTCTACACGATCCGCCAGAAGCGCGGCAGGCTCGACAACCTGAAGATCGCCTTCATCGGTGACCTCAAGTACAGCCGCACGGTGCATTCGCTGATCGAGACGCTCACGCACTTCGACAACGAGATCTTCCTGGTGTCGCCGCCGACGCTGCGCATGCCCGCCGAGTTCCTGGAGGAGCTGGACGCACGCGGCACGGTCTACTCCGAGGACGAGGACTTCTTCTCGATCGCTTCGGACGTGGACATCCTCTACACGACGCGCATCCAGCAGGAGCGCTTCCCCGATGCGGTGGAATACGAGAAGGTCAAGAACGCCTACCGCATCGACCGCGCCAGCATCGAGCGCATCGGCGGCAGCGTGACCGTGATGCACCCGCTGCCGAGGTTGCAGGAAATCAGCCGCGACCTGGACGACTATCCGGGCTCGGCATACTTCGACCAGGCGCGCAACGGCGTCACCGTCCGCAAGGCCGTGCTCTCGATGCTGCTGGGGGTGTCGCGTGAGTGAGCAGGCCGCAGATCCCCGCTCCGGCGAGAAGCGCCCGGCCGAAGCGCGCGCCGCAGTCCCGCAGTCCGGGGACAAGCAGATCAAGGTCACCGCGTTGCGCGAGGGCACCGTGATCGATCATCTCGTCGCCGGCACGGCGCTGAAGGTGCTCACCGTGCTCGGCATCAAGTTCGAGGGCGCCGTGACCATCGGCCTGAACCTCGACAGTCGCAAGGCCGGCCGCAAGGACATCATCAAGATCGAGAAGCGCGAGGTCACTCCCGAGGAGGTGAGTCGCATCGCGCTCATCTCCCCGCGCGCGAGCTTCTCGATCATCCGTGACTACCAGGTGGTGGACAAGTTCACGCCGACGCTGCCGGAGCAGATCGAGAACATGATCCGCTGCCCGAATCCGTCCTGCGTGTCTACCGCGCCGTGGATGTCCACCAAGTTCACGGTGTTGCGCACCGACCCCATCCGCGTTCGCTGCCACTACTGCGAACGGTCTCTCCGCAAGGAAGAGATCGAGCTGCTGTGAGCGCGTCGGAGAGCATCGTCATCGATGGCTATGACCTGCTCGCCGAGACCGCACGCCTGAACCTCCCGGATCATGTGGTATGCGGCCGCCGCCTGAACCGCGGCACCGCGACGGTGTCCCACGAGGGCACGCCGCATTCGGCATATGACGAGGCGAAGGCCGAGCACGCACGGCTGATCTTCCCGAACACGATCTCCTCCAGCTGCCCCGTGGTGGATCTCTCGTACCCCGCCGCGGGCATGTACGTGGATTCGCCGGCCGGCGTCTACCTGGACCTCTATCAGGGCGTCGCCCAGAAACTCATCGACGAGCATCACGAGGTCTTCGTCGCAACGCTGCGCGCGCTCGTCGCAAGCGGCCTCGCCTTCCGCCGCGAGATCAACACCGACGACTATCTCGTGATGAGCGAGCGCCCCGAACACCTGCACACCACGCAGGATCTGGCCGAGTTGATCACGAGCCTCACGCAGAAGGCCTTCCCGGGCGCCGGCGCCTTTCGCGTGTTCTTCAGCAACAGCGGCGCGGAAGCCGGCGAGGCCGCGATCAAGCTGGGGCAGCTCCACTGCTACCGGCGCTTCCTGCGCAAGCACGGCGCCGGCGTCTTCGCACGGCTCATGTCCGACCTCGGCATCCCGCGCATCACGCACTTCGACCTCGACCCGGGTGCGCTGCAGGACCCGCTCTACGCCGACTATCCCTTCTTCCTCTTCGGCTGCGACGGCGCCTTTCACGGTCGCACGCTCGGCGTGCTCAACCTCACGTGGAGCAAGAAGTCCCACCACGTCGCGTTCAGCAAGTGTCGCTGGGTGAAGCACATCCCGTTCAACGGGCGCGCCGAGGACTTCACGAAGCTCATCGACGATCGACCGATCACGCAGATTCTCGACGCGCCCGGCGGCGTCGCCGGGGTCATTGCAGCCGGCCGCGTTCCCGTGGACCTGGCAGCGCTCTTCGCCGTGGAGTGCTACCAGGGCGAGGGCGGCTATCACTTCGCGGACGGCGCCTGGCTGTCGGCCATCGCGAGGGCCTGCTCCGAGCGGCACATCCTGTTCGGCGCCGACGAAGTGCAGTCGTTCGGACGCACCGGCGCGCTCTATGCCGCGGAGCACTTCGAGGTGCAGCCCGACATCCTCTGGGCGAGCAAGGGCGCGGTAGTGGGCTTCACGGTCGCGCGCGCCCGGTATGCGGACGACATGCACGTCGGCTGGCACAGCAACACCTTCGGCGGCGGCAAGTTCTTCGACGTCAACATGGCCTGGGCGACGATCGACACGCTGACGCACGCGCGCGAGCCGCTGTTCGAGGGCCGCACCTGCTTGCAGAACTCGCGCCTCAAGGGCGAGTACGTGCGCCTGCGCCTGGCCGACCTGTCCGCACGCCATCCCGACGTCTTTCCCGAGTTCTCGGGCCTGGCCGGCATGTGGGGGCTGACGGTGCGGCACCGCGAGGAAGTCATAGAGACCGGCTGGCGCCTCGGCGCGAAACTGCTCGGCTGCGGCAACAGGGGTGAGCTCTCGCGCCTGCGCATCGTGCTGCTGACCGACGTGCTCACGCGCGAGATCGACCAGATGATCGACGTGCTCGACCGCGTGTTCAGCGAGGTCGAGTCGCGGCACGGCGAGGAGTAGCGCGCACCGCCCGCTGAGCGATGCGGCTTCCCGACGGCCTCAGTGCCCGGTCGGAGAGTTCGGGTCGGCGGGGGACGCGGGGTCGGCAGGCGCGGCGGCCGGCGCAGTAGCAGGCGTGACCGTCGCCGGCTTGCCATTCACCACGAGGCCGCGCAGCGTGGCTTGGTGCCGGGTACGGCCGCCCATCATCGCCGGTCGCTCGCTTTCGATGGTCATGCCGGTCACCAGCGCCATGTTGTCCACCACGGTGTAGTCGAAAGTCGTGGTCGTCTTTTCCTTGCCGAGCGCGCCATAGTCCTGCTCGCCCTGGCGCATTTCGAGCACGAGCAGCTCGCTGCCCGGACCAACCGGCTTCCACGTGTAGGTCTCGGTGATCGGCAGCGTGGAGAAGGGAACGCCCATGCCCTGTGTATCCATGAGCAGCTTGGACACCTTCAGCACACCGTCCTCGTCGAAGAAAATGGTGTGCTCCTTGATGCGCTGCGCGCGCTCGGCCTCGCGCGCCACGCTGATGCACACCATGCCGTTCTGCGGCGGCTCCATTTTCGCCAGCGACTCCTGGAGAAGCGGGCTGATGCGACGGTTGAGCATCTGGTCGAGGAAGTCGCGACCGAATTCCTCGCCGCTCAGCGTGAGCAACTCGGGCGGGATGCCGGGCGGAATCTGGACAGCGGGATCCTTGGCGAAGACGACGGTCGTGTTGGCGCCATCGGCCCACGACACGTGCACGCTGCCGACGGGCCCGAGGTTCGGAACCTCGACAGCCGCGTCGAACTCCACGCTCTTCAGGCCGGCGGCCTGCGGGTCGTAGAGGAGTTTCTCGGAGTCCAGCATGAAGTCACGCACCTCGGGCGCTGTCTCGGCCTGAGCGTCCGCCCGAGGCGGCGGGGGGGGCGATGTCGCCACTCCCGTGCCCGCGTCCTGTGCGGAGAAAGTGGCCGTGACGAGGACGAGCAGCGTGGTGAGCATGGGATGAGCACTCGTTGGAGGGTTGTCTTCGAGCGAGGCAGCGAAAGGAGCCAGTGTAGCCGAGGCCGCGAGCCGGACTGCAAGGGGCCTTCACTCGGGCGCCACGGCCGTTCGGTGGCCGTGCGGCGGCGCCGGATCGCCGGCGGCAGCCGCCCCGCACGGTGCCATCCTCATCCCTCCCCGGTTACCATGTCGGCCCACCCCGTGCGGAACGCCTTGCCATGTGCGGTTTCATCGGCATCTACGCTCCTCCCGGCACCGAGATCTTTCCTCAGCTCTATGCCGGTCTCATGGCCATCCAGCACCGCGGGCAGGACGCTGCCGGCGCGCTGACCTACGACGGCCGCTTCCACTCGCACAAGGCTCGCGGCCTGGTGCGCGACGTCTTCACGGACGCGGAGGCCGCGCAACTGCGCGGTTCGATGGGCATCGCCCACGTGCGCTACCCCACGGTGGGCGGCGGTTCGGTCGAGGACGCGCAGCCCTTCTCGATCGCCTACCCGTTCGGCATCGGCATGGTGCACAACGGGAACGTCACGAACTTCGACGAGATCCGGAAGCAGCTCAGCAACGAGTCTCACTGGCACATCAACAGCTCGTGCGATCTCGAAGGCATCCTCAACGTGTTCGGCGACGAACTCGCGCAGCAGCAGATCGGCGCGCTCAAGAGCGAGCACGTCTTCGCCGCCGTGGAGGGTGTGTTCAGGCGGGTGAAGGGCGCCTACTCCGTCGTCGGCATGATCGCGGGCGAAGGCATGTACGCCTTCCGCGACCCCTACGGCATCAAGCCGATCATCGCGGGCCAGCGCATCGACGACCAGGGCCGCCGCAGCTGGTGCATCGCCTCCGAATCGGTGCTCATGGACATCCTGGATTTCCACAGCACCTTCGACCTGAAGGCCGGCGAAGCCGTCTTCATCGATCGGCAGGGGAACCTGCATCGCAAGCAGCTCACGAACAAGCCGCACTCGCCCTGCCTCTTCGAGTACGTGTACTTCGCGCGGCCCGACTCCTTCCTCGATCGCGTGTCGGTCTACAAGGCGCGTCGCCGGCTCGGCGAGTCGATGGCTCCGATCTGGCAGGCCACCGGCTGGAAGGCCGACGTCGTGATTCCGGTGCCGGAATCCTCGACCACCTCCGCGATGGCGCTCGCGCACGAGATCGGCATCAAGTACCGCGAAGGTCTCGTGAAGAACCGTTACGTCGGCCGCACCTTCATCATGGCCAGCAACCGCGCGCGCCAGAGTTCCATCCGCCAGAAACTCAACACGATCCAGCTCGAGTTCGAGGGCAAGGACGTGCTGCTCGTGGACGACTCGATCGTGCGCGGCAACACGTCGCGCCAGATCGTGGAGCTGGCGCGTCGCGCCGGCGCGCGCAAGGTCTACTTCGCATCCGTCTCGCCGCCCCTGCGCCACCCGTGCATCTACGGCATCGACATGTCCACGAAGAACGAGTTCGTGGCCAAGGATCGCAGCATCGAGCAGATCGCCGAGGAGATCGGCGCCGACGGAGTCGTCTACCAGACGCTGGACAACCTGAAGACCGCGGTGCTCGAGGGAAATGCGGAGTTGCAGCACACGTGCAACGCGTGCTTCTCCGGCGTCTATCCGACCGGCGACGTGACGGAGGACCAGCTCGCGCGCATCGAGGCGGAGCGCCTCGTCCAGCACTGAAGAGGCAGGACCCTGCCGGCTTCACGAGGCCCCTCCGGCGCATCGGGCCCCTCGCCAGAGGCCCTCACGGAATTATTCTTACCCCCTTCGTTGACCGAAGAGTCCCCGCTTGAGGTTCGCCAACATCACGCCAGCCAGCCAATTCAGGGTCCATTCGGTGGGGTGGGGGCCCTTTTCGCCTCCGAACCGGATATCGGGCGGGACCTGCAGGCGGGAGCAGGCGCTTGCCTCGCCCCCAAGCTGGCCTAGAATTCGGCCCCGCAGTCGAAGGCTTCGCCTTCTGCTCGCGGATTCCACGCGGGGGCGGGCAAGCCCCGCCCCCCATCAGAAAGGCAATCGATGAAGAGCACGATGCTGTCGCTGCTGAAGTTCTGCTGCGACAACCCCCAGTGCCTGTTCGAGTGCTGGATCAACCGGAACAACAACATGCTGATCCACTACAACGCCGACATGTCGGCGCTGCTGGATTGGGTGTGCCCCGAGTGCAAGGAAGGGCACCTGCGCTATGCGCCGGCCAATGCGCGGTTCGAGTTCGAACTCCGCAAGAACCCCAAGCAGGAAGCGCCGGCGAGCCCGAGCACACCGGGCAAGGTCAATGGAGCCGGTGCTGCGCCTGGTGTGGAGACTGGCGCCGAGACCTGACGGAGCAGCGCTCCTTCGTCGAGGCTACCAGGCTTCGCCGCCTCAGGCTTCGCCGGTGGCTTCCCGCTGGCCGGGCATCCCGGGCGTCTGGCGGTCGGGCCGCGTCGGCGGAGTGACGCGTACCGGCGCCCCGGCGTCGCTGCCCTCATCGGGGAGTGCTGCGGGAGCTGGAGCTGCAGCTCCAGCAGGCGCAGCCGCCTCCGCGGGGAAGCGGAAGGTCACGCACAGGTCCACGAGATCGAAGACGTGTGCAGAGCCCTCGGGCGCCTCGATCCGCTTGTGGACGTTCGGCTTCAGCGAGTAATTGATGTGCCGGCCGTCGCGGCGGCTGCGGATGACCTCGGCGCTGCGCAGGATGGCCAGGTGGTGGCTGACCTTGGGCTGGTCGATCTGCAGCCGCTCCACGAGGTCCGACACGCAGTATTCGCCCGTGACAAGGATCTCGAGGATCCGGATGCGGTTGCTGTCGCTGAGCGCCTTCAGCGCCCGAGACATCCGCGCCACCTGGATGCTCTGCATCGGAGTTCCCGCCTGACCGAAGGGTGATTGCGTCCCGGAGCGCTGCCACGCCGCGGGACCCGTTTCTGAGGGGCTCGACATTATGGGCACACGATCCCGAATCGGAGGCGGATTTCTCGGGCCGGGGCGCGAAGGGACCACCCGGGAGGGGCGGGACGCGATGAGACTTCCTTCGTGCTTCGGCGGGTCGGCAGTGCCAACCAACGGAGAGACGTCGCGGCGCGCCGGATGTAGCCGTACCGGATATGATCCCCCGCCCGCTTTCCGCCGACCGGCCCTCCGCCGAGGCACACCCCACAGCCCGCATCGGTTCCATTGACTGCACCAGCCACAAACCAGAAGCCTGAGGGGAAGCGCGGGGACGCGAAGCCCATCGTGATCATCGGGGCAGGGATGGCCGGGCTCGGGGCGGCTCTCACCCTGCAGCGCGCGGGCAAGCGCGTCATCATTCTCGAGCGCCTGGGCGTGGTCGGCGGCCTTGCGCGCTCGGTGGAATATGACGGCCACATCTTCGATGTCGGCCCGCACTACTTCTTCCTCGATGTCAGCCCGGAAGTGAACGACCTCGTGAAGTCGGTCGTCCGCCCGGACGAGTGGCGCCCGATCGACTTCAAGATCAACGCGCTCATCGGGCGCAGCAACGTGCCCTGGCCGCCGTCGGCGAGCGCGGCCTTCAAGCTGCCGCCGTCGGGCATCTACCGCTTCCTGCGCAACGCCATCAAGCAGGACATTCCCGCCACGCATGTGGCGCGCGCCTTTCTCGAGCACTGCTACGGCCAGAAGATGTACCGGATCTTCCTGGGGCCCTACCTGAAGAAGAAGGTGCCGCCCGCGGACGGCGCCGAGCGACTGCATCGCGACTGGTGGAACCAGTCGGCACGCACCATCCACAACGTGCCCGACGCCAAGCGCGACAAGATGCTCCAGACCGAGAAGCCGCTCGTGGACAGGTACCTCGCGCGCTACCCGCAGGGAAAGCAGGCGCCGACGCCCGGGGTGAAGCCGCCGCCACCGCCGCCTCAAGGCGCGGCGCGCATCTTTCGCATCGCGCAGGGACTGCTGCACACCGCCTTCAAGAAGAACTACAAGAAGGTGCTGTATCCGCCGAAGGGCGTCGGCGTGATCACCGAACGCATGGCGGAGAACTTCGTCGCGAACGGCGGCACGCTGATCCTGCGCGCGTCCAACGTGAACATGGTGCACGACGGCAGGCGCATCACGCGCGTCACGTGGGAAGGCGGTTCGATCGACGACCCGGAGCAGGTCATCTGGACCGGTTCGGTGCACCGGCTCTGCTCGATCGTCGGCATCCCGCGCGAGGAGCTGCCGTTCATGACGATCCTGCTCGCGCTGATGAAGATCTCGCGCCCGCTCAAGAAGGGAGAGGATCTCTACACCTACGTCGCGGATGACGATGTGATCTTCAACCGCATCTACTATCCGAATCGCTCGGTGGGCGGCCTGTGCCCCGCGGGCAAGGACAGCCTGTGCGTCGAGATCACGCCCAATGACGAGCGCGACGAAGCCGACCCGCGACGTCTCGACGAGCGCATCAAGTCGGGCCTCACCAAGCTGAAGGTCTGCAAGCCGGACGACATCGAGGGCATCCGCTATCTCTTCGTGCCGGACAGCTATCCCGTGTATCCGCTCGATTACCGCGAGAAGCTCGATCGCATCTGGTCGCGCCTCGACCAGTTCGAGAACCTGCGCTCGATCGGGCGTTCAGGACAGTTCTGGTACAACAACATGGCGCGGTCGATGCGCGCGGGCATCGAGACCGCGCAGGACTTCCTGGGCACCTTCAAGGCTTGAGCTGCGTGCGCACCTGCACCCGCAAGGCGGAGGGCCGGCTGCACGGCGCGGGTGCATGACGCGGCGCGGCCGACGGACGCGAGCATGACCGAGAACATCCTCATGGTCAGCGCCGACCGCGGCGTCGTGGCGGGCGAGAAGGGCCCCTTCCACTACATGCTCGAGTCGTTCGCGCGGCACTGGGATCGCGTGGACGTCATCGGCACGCGGCCCGACAGAATCGTCAACCCGCAGCCGTTCCCCAACGTGCACCTGCATCATCCGGCGCCGGGGCAGGGATCCTCTGTCGGGAGCAAGCTGGGCCAGGCCGGTTTCATCGTGCGCACGGGCCTCGAGCTCGCCTCGCAACGCGCCTACGCCGTGATGACCAGTCACGACTACAACCCCTTCTACAACGGGTGGGGCGCCAGGCGCATCGCGCAGCGCACCGGCATCCCGTGGATCTCCGAGATCCATCACGTGCCCGGTTTCCCGCGGCCCGCGTCCGTGCGCGAACGATTCGACACGTGGGCCACGCGACGCTACGTGCGCTGGGCTGCCACGCGCGCGACGGGCTTCCGCGTCGTCAACGCCATCGAGCTGCCCGCGTTGCTCTCGGGCTGGGGGGTGCCCGCGGAGAAAATCCACGTGCTGGGTTCGCTCTATCTGGATCTGGCCGTCTGCCGAGCCGATCCGCCCGCGCCACCCGTGTGCGACCTGCTCATGGTGGGCCGCCTCGTGCCGAACAAGGGCGTGCTGCAGGTGCTGGAGGCGCAGCGACGTTTGCTCGTGCGGGGAGTGCCGTGCCGGTTGCGGATCGTCGGACGCGGCCCGGAACAGGCGCGCATCGAAGCGTTTCTCGACCGGCACGACCTGCGTCCGCACGTCGAGATCATCGCGTGGGTGCCGGACAGCGAGGCGCTCGCGGCGGTGTACCGCGAGGCGCGCGTGTTCGTCTGCGCCTCGAGCAGCGAAGGCGGTCCGCGCGTCGTCGCGGAGTCGCTCGCATGCGGCACGCCGGTGGTCTCCACGCGCGTGGGTCTCGTGCCCGAGCTGATCCGCGACGGCCGCAACGGCGTGATCTACGACGGCTCCGTGGAGGACCTCACGCTGAAGCTGCAGCGCATGCTCACGGACGGCGAACAGGAGCGCACGCTTCGCGCCGCGCTGCCCGGCGACCTCTCGCGCTTCGAGCGCGAGGCGGTCATCGGGCGGCTCGCGGCCGGTCTCAAGGCGCTGGCGGCTTCTTCGTCGCGCTGAGCGGATTCTTTCGCCCCGCCGCGGAGCCGGAAGTGCCGCCCGCGCCCGTCGCCTCCGACCCGTCGGCGCCGTGCGCGCCGTGCGGCAGGCACTCGAAGGGCTTGCCATCGACGATGAGGCAGAGACCGCCGCCCTTGAGCTGGAGGTGCAGCGCGCGCGCCTTTTCGAATCCCTCCGTGACCGCCGCATCCGAGAGCAGCGAGATGACGAGCCGCTCGAGGTTCCGCTCCACGTGCCGCGCGCCGAGTCGCGGGTCGTAACCCGACGTGGCGATCACGCCTGCGACCTCCGGGTCCCAGGTGAGCACCTGGCCACGATCCTTCCAGCGCACGGCCTCCGCGAGCAGCAGGCGCTCGGCGATGGCGCGGATGTCCGCGTCCTGCAGCACGCGGAATGGCACGATCTCGTCGATGCGGTTGACGAACTCGCTCGGCAGCACGCGCAGCAGATGTTCCTGCACCGCGTCGCGCAACGGGCTTGCGGGCGCCGCCGCCTGTCGCGCGTCGGCGCCGAAGCCGATCGCGCGCTCTCCGTGCATCGCGTAGAGCTCGCGCCCGATGTTGCTGGTCATGATGATGACCGTGTCGCTGAAGTCGACGACGCGGCCCTTGCTGTCGGTGAGCCGCCCGTCGTCGAAGACCTGGAGGAAGAGGTTGAGCACCTGCGGGTGCGCCTTCTCGATCTCGTCGAGCAGCACGACGCCGTGGCCCATGCGGGAAACGGGCCCCGTGAGTGCGCCGTCCTCGCCGTAGCCGACGTATCCCGGGGGTGCCCCGATGATGCGCGCGACGGAGTGGCTCTCCATGTACTCGCTCATGTCGAGCCGGACGAGGCGGCTCTCGTCGTCGTAGAGCGCACGTGCCAGGCTGCGCGCCAGCTCCGTCTTGCCGACGCCCGACGGACCGATGAAGAGGAACACGCCGTCGGGGCGGTTCAGCTTGCGGTCGAGGCGCAGCTTCGAGAGCCGCACGCGACGCGCGAGCGCCTCGGCCGCGAGATCCTGTCCGAGCACGCTGGCCTTCAGCGCGTCGCCGAGATGCGCGAGGCGGGCGCGGTCCCAGTGCGCGATGGCCGAGGGCGTTTCCTCGTGCGCGGCCTGCTCCACGTGCGCGGCACTCACGGTCGTCACGCCGGTCGCGCGCGCGAGTGCGCAGGCCTCGTCGAGCAGGCGCACCGACGCGCCCGGCGGCCGGTAGTCCGGCGCCTGCTCCGCGACCGACAGGTTCACGGTCGCGTCGATCGCATCGTCACCGACCGTGACGTGAAAGTGCTGCGCCAGGCGCCCGCTCATCCCGTGCAGGACCGACGAGAGTTCCTCGCGCGTGAGCGGCTGCAGGCGCCGCACGCTGATCTCGCCGCCGAACACGGCATCGCCGCTGAAGGACTTCTCGAAGTCGGAGCTGTCCACCGTGAGCAGCGCGCGCAGCTTGCCGCGCTTGATGTGCATCTTCACCGTGTCGATGACGTCCGAGATCATCGGGTAGCCCTGCTTGGCGAGCAGCATGTGGAGGTCGTCGATGACCAGTACCGCCTGCGGGTCGGCCGCGATGTGGCCGAGCAGCTGGTCCACGAGGTTGTGGATGTCCTGTCCGCGGTGACTCTGGGCCACGAGGTCGAGGATGCGCAGCTGATGGAAGCGGTAGCCGGCGAGCGCGGGCAGCTCGCGCGTGCAGGCGGCGCGCGCGAGCCCGCGCACGAAGGCCGTCTTGCCGGAGCCCGGGTCGCCGACGACGAGCACCACGGGTTCGTGGAAGCGCAGCAGGATGCGCGCGACCTGGCCGAGGAGCGCCTGCCTGCCGATGAGCGGCAGATCATCGGCCGCCTCCCTGCACAGGTCGGTGGTGAGCGGGAGCGCGCGGGGCTCCGCGTCCGCGACTGCGCCCGCTCCAGGGCTCGCGGCTCCGGACTCTTCCGGGACTGCGACGCCTGCGCCCGTGACGAGCGAGGGGTCTCCCAGGTGCTCGCGGTCGAGGGCGATCGTGTCCGGCGGAAGCACGTCCGGCTCGGTGCCTCGCGCGAAGGCCACGGCGCGCACGATGCGCGGCATGTCTCCCTCCATGACCTCGCCCATGAGCTTCATGGCCGACTCGCCTTCGCGGACGCGCTGGAGCACCGCGATGAGCGCGGGCTGCAGGAAGACCTGCGCCTCGGCGCCCGCAGGCTTCAGGCGCCGGAAGCCGTCGCGGTCGTCGTGGAGCGAATCGAGCAGCGCCTCGCGGAAGGCCGCGAGGCTCGGCACGACGCGCGCCATGCTCTCCACGCCGTTCTCCGCGCCGACGACGAGCAGGTGCTCGAGCCCGACCACGTTCTGCGAGAGGCGGCGCGCGACGTCCACGACGGCGTCGAGCAGCTCGCGCGCCGGCGCGGGCCAACCCTCCGCGTGCAGGGTCTGCAGCGCCACGACGGCTGCCTTGGTCTCACGCATGGTCGCTCCATTTCCGCCCGCCGAATTCGGCAATGAGCATGTCATCGAGGTGGTCCGCGTGGTGCGCCACCGAGGCCAGCACCGCGCGGAATTGCTCCCAGTCCACCGACTCGCCGAGCAGGTTGTGCTCGATCCACACGGAGCCGTCCATCACGTAGAACTTCCCGAAGATCGTCGTGTTGTTCAGTTCGGACAGGCGTGCGTGCAGCTCGGGCGTGGGCACGATGCCCATGATCACCGGCGCGATGAAGCGCAGCAGCGTGCGGCCGCGCGTCCAGTCCAGCGGGTGCACGATGAGCCGCGTGCCCTGGTAAGGCACCTCGAAGCGGTCGCCTGCCGTACGGAACTCCGCCACCGCGCGGCGCAGCAGCGCCTCGGCCTTTTCCCTCAACGCGACGAGTTCCGGGCTGTCATCCACGCTGACCTGGGGTCTCCTGTGCGGGCCGGGATTCTAGCCCGCATCGGCCCGCGAGCGCTCGTCCGCGTCTGTTGCAGGGACGCGGCGGACCGGGGACGGCGTCGGCCGCGAGCACTAATGCAGCGGGCTGCGGTAGCTCTCTCGCAGCCGGCCCCAGTCCGTGCGGCGGAAACGCGCGATGCGGGCGCGGCCGACGGTCGGATACCAGATGCCGTCGTGCCAGAGGTTGCTCGCGAAGGGCGCCCAGGCGAAGAGCGGTCCGTGCAGGAGCGCACGCTCGAGGAAGCGGAGCGGGCCCTTGCGCAGCATCTGGTCGCCGAAGATCACGAGGCTGCGACGCGGCGCGAAGGGCGGGTCGGCGCGGTCCAGCGGGTCGCCCACGAGGTCGATGGCAGCGAGGTCCGCGCATCCAAGCCCCTGTTCGTGCGCCATGCGCAGATACGGCACCGACATCGGTTCGATGCCCATGAGCGCGGCCCCGACGGCGTCCACGGCCACCGGGTCCGCGCCGGCGAGAAGGCGATTGCGTTCGCGCGGGTGCATCGTGCGCGGCCCGGCCCCGTCGCCGGCGACCGAGCCGTCGATCACGCAGAATTGCGCGGGATGCAGTGCGCGCTGCATGACGAGCAGTTCCACGAGGACCTCGTGGATGTGCTTGTGGCAGTGATGGCGCTCCTCGCGCAGCAGCCCGCCGAAGGAATTCTTCACCGCGCCCGTGGTCACCGTGTGGCCGTGCGTCTTCAGCGTGGGCAGGTGCACGATCTGCCGGCCCGCGAAGAGCTCCGGCACCATGATGCCGTCAGGAAAGATGCGCGGCAGCACGCGCAGGCCGGGCCCGAAATCGCGCACGACCCAGCGCTCCTCGGTGAGTGGCCGGAAGCTCAGCCCGTGTCGCGCGAGCACCGTCTCCCAGAGGTTCTCGCGGCATCCCTGCACGGGGTTCGTGACCACGGTCGCGTTCTCGATGGGAATGAGCCGCGACCGCACGTGACCCATGCCGAGCAGCGCGGCGATGACGCCGTCCACCTGCCACGGCCAGCTCGAGCAGGCCGGAAAGAACTTCGTCCACGAGAGGTTCAGCTTGAGCAGCGTGTCCACATGCGTGGAGAGCACGTCGCGCGCGCCGGCCAGGTCCATGACGCGGGCCGTGTCGGCGAGCACCGTATCCGGCGATGTGACGAGGAGGGCGACGCGGGACGGCATGGAGGGGCACGATAGCGCAGGGCGGGGCGGACGCGGGTGGGGCGCTGTTCCGCTTGGCCGGGGGCTGCCCCTGCGGGCGAGATGTGCAGGAGTCGGATGGCACGGGGAGTGGGGGGGGGGGGGGGGGTGTTGGGGGGGGGGCGCCGGGGGGCACACGACACCCGGCACATAAGGGGGCGGGGGCCCGGGGGGGCCACGCCACCGCGCCAATAACCGCGCGGGGCCCCACGGGCCGGCCCAACAACCCCCCCCCCCCCCCACCCCCCGCGCGGGCGTCCGGGGCCCCGGG